>DATDLJ010000094.1:0-9515 GCA_036519395.1 Solirubrobacterales bacterium
AGCCCCGTCAGGGGCGCGACAAATTCCCGCGGGGGACGACCGGACCCCCTTTCAAAGAGCGTCTACGTAGCCTCGAGTGACCCAGCCGTCTCGAATGCAGCCATCCCGACAACGGTCGAGACGGCACCTTTGCCGCCCGTCTCGCTGAGCCGATCCTGGCTGCGCAGGTGGGCAGAGAGCATCAGCTTCGTCGCCTCTTCGAGGACCGCGACCACCTCGCGCCAGCCCTCCTCGTCAAGGTGCAGCGGCATCCAGCGGAAGACGGTGTCGTCGCGCCCGTCGAGCGTGCCCGCTTCCAGGGCGGCGATTGCCTTGTCGAGAAAAGTCTGCAGGGTCGCCGCTGAGACCCCGCCGCGCACTGGCAGGGGCACTTTGCGCCAGCCCGGATTACCCATAAACGCTCCTGGGGTTGCCTTGTAGAAATGCTCGGTTGCCCCCCGCCGCTGTGCGGTGTCAATCAGTTCGAGCGCGCCGTAGCGATCGAGTGCGCGGGTGTGGTACGCGACGTCGCTGAGGCCGGCTTCGAGCTGGTTGGCAATTCCATTCGGGCTCGCGACGTGGTCGGTCAGCATCTCGAGGATCCGGATGCGCAAGGGATGGGAAACCGATCGGACCAGGCGCTGGTCGATCGCGTCGGGGGTTGGGTCCTTCATTGTGGCTCCTTGATGTGAGGGGGTACGCGAACGTTCGTCGCTTCCCTCAATACGTATAAAGCATTCAGCTGGCTCAATCCAGAACACGCGGTTTCGGCAAAAGTGGCGAAGTTTGTGCGTTCAGATACCAGCGAGGCGGGTGATCGCAAAAATCACGGCAAAGCCCAGGGCGGTGAGCGCAACCCGTGCCCAGGAACCTTGGGAGTGCGCCTCGGGCAGCAGATCGCTGGCCCCGATGTAGAGGAAGATCCCGCAGTAGACGCAGAGCACGTAACCGAGGGACTGGTCGGAGATCGCGATCTGGGAGCCCACGATCGCTCCTACCAGCGGTGCGAGGGCATCGATCGTCAGCCATTTGACCGCCGTGCGGCGGGTGCCCGAGCGGCGCAGGACGTAGCTGACGGTGTTGAGGCCATCGGCGAAGTCGTGGCCGATCACGGCGATGAAGACGAGGAAGCCGGTGGCGGAGTCGACGCCGAAGGCAAAGCCGATCGCGAGGCCGTCGAGAAAGCTGTGGGCGGAGAGCCCGGCGGCGCCGAGGATGCCGACCCGTTCGCTGGAGAGGGTCTCGACCGCCTCCTCGCGGTCGTGCAGGACCAGCAACCGCTCGGCGAAGAAGAAGGCGAGGAACCCGGCCGCGACCAAGGCGGTGGCGAGGTCGAGGTCACCGACCCCCTCAATCCCCTCGGGGAGGACGTCAAGCAGGGCGATAGCGACGACGACGCCGCCGGTCAGTGCCAGCAGCGTCTCCAGGTGGTTGGAGAAGCGCAACCCGATGCGCCCACCGGCGAGGGTTGCCAGCACCGTCAGTCCCGCCAGGGGGATCGCGATAGACATCTCAGACCCGTCCTTTGCAGTCGGGGCAGATTCCGCGCAGGAGGACGTCGTGGGAGACGATCTCGAACTCCACCTTCTCGCCGACGGCATGGATCGCCCGCTCGAGGCCGCTGTCCTCAAAGGGCAGCAGGCGGCCACAGCGGGCGCAGACGATGTGGTGGTGGTGCTGACTGGGATCGTTGCGCTCGAAGGCAACCACCTCGCCGCCGACGTCGACCCGGTGGACCAGTTCGAGCTGCTCCAGTTGCTCCAGGGTCCGGTAGACGCTTGCCCGGCCGACGGAGGGGAGACGGCGATCGATTTCCAGGGCGGTAACCGCGCACTGCTCTCCGTCGAGCAGCTCGATCACCCGGCGCCGCGCCGCGCCGCTCCTGAATCCAGCCTCGTTGAGGCGTGTCTTTGCTCGTTCGGCCCAGGTCACGGCCGAACACCCTACATGAAAACGAGACTCATTCTCGTTTAGGCAAAGAGCAGGGGGCTGGACTCAGGAATACGCGTCCCACTTCTGCAGGTAAGGAAGCGGGTCAAAGGGGGATCCACCCTCGTACCAACCGGGAGGACCCCAGATCTCGAAGTGGAGGTGGCAGCCCTGGGCGTCGCCGGTTTCGCCGACGACGCCGATCGGTTGCCCGGTGCGGACGGTGCCCCCCGTGAGCAAGGGGGAGGGTTCCAGTAGGTGCGCGTACATGAAGTCGTAGCCGCTGCCGCGGCCATCGATGACGATGTAGTTGCCGGCGGCGCTCTGGTAGCCCGAGTACTGGACGATGCCGCCGCGGGCGGCGACCAACGGCGTGCCGCAGGCGGCCATCACATCCTGCCCCTGGTGGGTGTGACCGCTGCGACCGGCGCCAAAGCGACCGGCGCTCATCCCGTATTCATGGGCGCCGAGGATCGGGAAGGCGTAGCCGTAGAAGCTGAAGGCGAGGCTGAGGCTGGTCGAGTTGGATGCCCTGCGGGCGGCCGGGGCGCTTTCCGTCTGGGGACCGATTCGGAAGCTGTAGCGGCCGTTGCGGGCGGGTCGGCCTTCGTTGGTGGTGCCGTCCCAGCGGACTTTGTTTTCGACGTCGGGGGCGATGTTTTCGCGGTAGAAGGTCTTGACGACTTCTCCGGCGGAGTTGACGACGTCGATCCGCAGGTCGTTTTCGGGTTGGGTGCTGCCGATCGTGTAGCTAAGGCGCGGGTAGCGGTAGCCGAAGTAAAAAGACTTGGGCGGGGTGGTCTGGGCCGCAACCAAGGTGAGCACGCCGGCGCTGGGAGAACTGGCGGGGGCGCCGGAGGGGCTGCCCTTGGCGGTCGGGGCTGCTCCCGGGGCGCCGGCGCCACCGGTGCTGGTTGCGGCGGCGACGCTCGCGCAGCAGATCAGCAGGATGATCGTCGCTGCAATGCCTATTTGGCTGGTCAGTCCGGGACGGACGAACCCCTTGCTGCTCAAACCGCTAGCCCTCTCTTTCGATCGCCTGCGGAGTTAGCTGACGGGCTCGCGCTGAAAGAGTCGCGCTACGGACGGATTCGTCCGATTCGCCCCTGGGACTGCAAAGGTCCCTTCGGTTCCTCCGCTCCCGGACGGTCGCCCGTTCGGGATTCGGCATTGCTCGGGCGGCAGTATAGGCCGCGAGATGGCTATCATCCCCCGGCCGCGCAGGTACGACCGCGCGGTTTTTGCGCGATGAAGACCTTTGTAGCCACTCCAGCCAACCGCCAGCGCGACTGGTACGTCGTCGATGCCGAGGGCAAGACCCTGGGCCGTCTGGCGACCCAGATCGCCGACACGCTGCGCGGTAAGCGCAAGCCGGAGTACACGCCGCATATCGACACCGGTGACTTCGTTGTTGTCATCAACGCGGAGAAGATCCACGTCACCGGCGACAAGTTGGCGCAGAAGACTTACTACCGTCACAGTGGCTATCCCGGTGGGATCAAGTCCCGCACGCTCGGCGAGATGCTCGAGCGCAAGCCGGAGGAAGTGATCCGCAAGGCCGTCAAGGGGATGCTGCCGCGCAACCGCCTCGCCCGCCAGCAGCTGACCAAGCTGAAGGTGTACGCCGGGCCGGACCACCCGCACGCGGCGCAGCAGCCGAAACCGATGGAGACGAACTGAATTGATCGACGACGAGAAGACGCCGGAGCAGGACGAGCCCCAGGACGAGACGACCGAGGGTCAGGCCGCTGAGGCCGCGGGTCCTGTCTCCGACGAGACCCCCTCGCCTGAAGGCGAGGGTCCCTCATCGTCGCCACCCGCGGCAGATGCCGCTGAGGGTGCGCCGTCCGAGGAGGTTGCAGATGAGCAGCCGTCCGAGGAGCCGGTAGCTGAGGAGCCGTCCGAGGAGGCCCCGGCTGAGGAGCCTGTCGCCGAGGAGGCCGCTTCTGAGCCCGAGGCTGAGGAGAAGCCCAAGGCTGAGGAGAAGAAAAAAGACGTCATTCCCGGTGCCGACCTGGAGCCGATCCTGGTTGAGCCTGACCAGCCCGAGCTGAGCGCTGAGGAGCGCGCCCGGCTGGAAGCCGAGGAAGAAGAGAAAGCGCGCCGCGAAGCAGAGCTTGCGGCGACCGAGGACACCGACGCAGCGGCGGCTAGCCGGGCGCCGGCGAAGATCGACAAAGGCGCCCGCTTCCTCGCCACCGGCAAACGCAAGAGCTCGATCGCCCGCGTCACCCTGCTTCCCGGCGATGGCAAGATCGAGATCAACAAGCGCAGTCTTGAGGAGTTCTTCCCCCGTCCCCTGCACCAGACGATGGTCAAGCAGCCGCTGACCATCTCCGGCTACGAGGGCAACGTTGATGTCCGCGTCCGCGTCCACGGCGGCGGCATCAGTGGCCAGGCCGGCGCGATCCGCCACGGCGTCGCCCGTGCTTTGACTGAGATCGACGCGGAGCTTCGTGGCGACCTCAAGCGGCGCGGCTTCCTCACCCGTGATGCGCGGGTCAAGGAGCGCCGTAAGGCCGGTTTGAAGAAGGCCCGTAAGCGGCCTCAGTTCAGCAAGCGCTGACGGGAGCGGGGTGACGACCGCGCGCAAGCTCTTCGGAACCGATGGGGTCCGAGGAGAGGCTGGCACCTTCCTCAGTGCCGAGCTGGCAACGGCTCTGGGTCGGGCGACGACGGCGACGCTCGAGGCCGAGCGTCCGCAGGTCCTGATCGTCCGCGACACCCGCGAGTCCGGCCCGATGTTGGAGGCCGCTCTGGCGGCGGGGATCGCCGCTGCGGGCGGCGATGCGCTGCTCGGCGGGGTCTTGCCGACTCCGGCCGCGGCGATCCTGGTCCAACGCTTGGGGCTCGACCTCGCCGCTGTCGTCTCCGCCTCCCACAACCCGTTCCACGACAACGGGATCAAGTTCTTCAACGGCCGCGGTACCAAGCTCCCCGATGCGGTTGAGGCCGAAATTGAGGCCAAGATCGAGGAGGCGCCCGCGGCAGCCCACGCCGGCCATGTGCGCGAGCTGAACGGTGGTCTCGAGGACTACCTGCGCGAGCTCGAGAAGGCCTTCCCGCTCGATCTTTCCGGCCGCAAGGTCGTGCTCGATTGCGCCAACGGCGCCACCTATCGCGCCGCCCCGGTGATCTTCGAGCGCCTCGGCGCCGAGGTCGAGCTGATCGGCATTGAGCCGGACGGGCGCAACATCAACGCCGGCTGCGGCTCCACCCACATCGAGTCACTGGCCGAGCGGGTTGCCGCTTCGGAGGCCGAGATCGGCTTCGCCTTCGACGGCGATGGCGACCGCGTCCTCGCGGTCGACGGCTCCGGGCGGACCCACGACGGCGACGAGCTGATCGCCCTCGCAGCGCGGGGGATGTCGCAGCGGGGAGAGCTGCAAGGCGGGGTGGTCGTCACGGTGATGAGCAACTTTGGCTTCCACCAGGCAATGGAGGAGGCCGGGATCGAGGTCGCGGTCACCCAGGTCGGCGATCGCTACGTGATCGACGAGATGCAGCGTCGCGGTTGGTCGCTGGGCGGCGAGCAGTCGGGTCACATCATCGCCTCCGATTTTGTTTCCACCGGCGATGGGATCGCGGCGGCGCTGATGACGATGCGGGAGCTCGGCGATGCCCGTCTCGAGCAAGCGGTGCCGATGCAAAAGCTGCCCCAGATCCTGGTCAACGTCGAAGTGGCCAAGCGCGAGGCGGTCGAGGGCGCCACCGCTGTCTGGGACGCGGTCAAACGCGAGGACGAGGCCCTCGATGGCCGCGGCCGGGTCCTGTTGCGACCCTCGGGGACCGAGCCCCTGGTTCGGGTGATGGCCGAGGCACCGACCGCCGAGGAGGCCGAAGCGGTCTGCCAGCGGCTGGTGGACGTCGTGCGCCAAGAGCTCGCCTGAGCGGCCCCGGCGCTCCCGCCCTCTACCCTTACTCGCCTTCATGTGCGGCATCGTCGGATACGTGGGCGCCAGGCCCTGCGAGGAGCTGCTCCTCTCGGGTTTGGAAAAGCTCGAATACCGGGGCTATGACTCGGCCGGTCTCTCCGTGCTCGCCGACGGCGAGGTCGAGAGCGTGCACGCGGTTGGCAACCTGGCCAACCTGCGGGCCGCCGTAGACGCCCGCGCCGCCAATGGCGCCGGGGCGTTGCCGCCGTCCGAGACCGGGATCGCCCACACCCGTTGGGCCACCCACGGCCGGGTCACCGAGGAGAACGCCCACCCCCACGACGACAGCTCCGGTCAGGTCCACATCGTCCTCAACGGGATCGTTGAGAACCACTCTGAGCTGCGCCGCCGGTTGCAGGAGGAGGGCCAGACCTTCACCTCGGAGACCGACGCTGAGGTCGTTGCCCACCTGATCGCCAGTCACTACGACGGCGACCTCGCGGCTGCGGTTCGAGCTGCCTACGCCGAGCTGCGGGGTCACTACGCCTTCGTCGCCATGCACGCCGACGAGCCCCAGCGCTTGCTCGGCGCCCGCAAGGAGTGCCCGCTGGTCGCCGGCGTCGGTGAGGGAGAGACTTTCCTCGCCTCGGCGATTCCGGCATTCCTCGCCGACACCCGCATCGCGATGCCGATCGAAAATGGCGAGATCGTCGAAATCGAAGCCGGCGAGGTGCGCGTCACCGACACCGATGGGAACCCGATCGAGCGCGCGACCGAAGAGGTCACCTGGGACGCCGACGCTGCCGAGAAGGGCGGCTACGAGACTTTCATGCTGAAGGAGATCCACGAACAGGCCGACGCGGTCGCAGAGACGATCACCGATCGTCTCCCGGGTACCGACGGGGTCGATCTCTCCGACGTCGATATCCCGGATGAGTTTCTGCGCGGCGTCAGGCGAATCGTGATTGTCGCCTGCGGCACGTCCTACCACGCGGGTTTGGTCGGGCGGTACGCGATCGAGGAGTGGGCGCGGGTGCCGGTCGAGATGGACGTCGCCTCGGAGTACCGCTACCGCAATCCTGTCGTCGGGCCCGACGACCTGGTGATCGGGATGACCCAGTCGGGCGAGACCGCCGACACCCTGGCGGCGATGCGGCTCGCCCGCGAGGCCGGCGCCACGGTGCTGGCGATCACCAACATCATGGGCAGCCAGGCGACCCGTGACGCCGACGCCGTCCTCTACATCCGCGCCGGGATGGAGATCAGCGTCGCCGCGACCAAGACCTTCGTCGCCCAGGTGGCGGCGATGTACCTGCTGGGGCTGCGGCTCGCCGAGCTGCGGGGGACGCTGTCGCCTGAGCGGCTGACCGAGCTCGTGGCCGAGATGAAGGCCCTGCCGTCGAAGATGGAGGAGACGCTGGCGGCGACGGTGGGACCGGCCAAGGAGGTCGCGACCCGTCACTCCGACCAGGAGTTCTTCCTTTACCTCGGTCGTCACATCGGTCTCCCGGTCTGCCTCGAGGGAGCGCTGAAGCTGAAGGAGATCAGCTACATCCCGACCGACGCCTACGCGGCGGGGGAGATGAAGCACGGCCCGATCGCCCTGCTCGACGAGTCGACCCCGGTGATCAGCGTCGCCACCGAGAGCCCAGTGCTGGAGAAGGTCCTCTCCAACGTTGAGGAGGTGCGGGCCCGCGGGGCGCAGACGATCGCGATCGCCACGGCCGGTGACGAGCGGGTGGCCGAAGTTGCCGACGAGACGATCGAGGTTGCCGCCACCGACTGGATCCTGCAGCCGATCGTCGCGATCCTGCCGCTGCAGCTGCTCGCTTACGACATCGCCCGCAACCGCGGCCTCAACGTCGACCAGCCCCGTAATCTGGCCAAGACCGTCACGGTTGAGTGAAGTTGTCCAAAGGGGGCGCTAGAGTGCCGCGCTCCGTGAAGCTTCGTCTCGTCTCTCTAGCGCTTTTCGCAGTTCTCGCCAGCGTGGTCCTTGCTGCCTGCGGCGGAAGTGACGATGGCAACGGTGGCGGTACCGATCCGGCCAGCGTTGCGCCGGCGGGCGCGCCGGTGTTCATCGACTTCCTCCTGCGGCCGGAAGGGGAGACCAAGGAAAACATCGAGGCCCTGGCGCAGCAAATCGCCGGCATCGATGACCTCGGCGACCTGATCGTCAACGAACTCGAAGTCTCTGCCTCAGAGGATGGCGAAGAGCTCGACTTCGAAAAAGAAGTCGATCCCTGGCTCGGCGACGAGGGCGGACTCTTCCTCCAGGAATACGAAGGGGACGATTTCGAAGGGTTCGGCGTCGCCTTCCAGGCCAGCGACGAAGACGCTGCCCGCGATTTCGCCGATCGGAAAATTGAAGAGGGCGACGAAAGCTCCGAGGACGGTTCCTACGAGGGGGTCGATTTCAAGGTCCAGGAAGACGGGACCACGATCGGCGTCTTCGACGGGCTGGTCGCCCTCGCCCAGAACGAAGAGATCTTCAAAGCGATGGTCGACGCTTCCGGGGGCGAGAACCTCGCCGGCGACGACGCCTACAGCGAGGCCGTGGCCGACATCCCTGCTGGCAGCGCCGCTGACGTCTACGTCGACATCGGCGCCCTGGTCCAGGAATCGGGCAGCGAGATCGACCCCGACACTCAGCTCTTCCTCGACACCTTCGGGATCGAGCCGGACGAAGCGACCGCGGTCGCCAGCCTGATCCCGGGGTCCGACCACGTCGAGATCGACCTCACCACCAACCTCAGCGGCGAGAACCCGCCCTCGGGCGATGGCTCCGAGCTGCTCGGCGCTCTGCCGGGCACTGCGGTCGGCGCCTTCGCCTCGGCTGAATTCGGCAAGCGCTTCAGCGAAGGCATTGACCAGATCGACGAAGAGGGCATCCCCGGCGAGGTGCCGCCGAACCAGCTGAAGAAGACCCTGAAGCAGGCGGGCATCGACCTCGATGCGATCACCGGGTCGATCGGCAATGTCGGCGCCTACGTCACCGGCAACAGCGAAAGTACCCTCAGCGGGGCGCTGGTCCTTGAAGCCGACGACGCGACCCAGGCGAAGAACACGGTCTCCAACATCGGGCTCTTCCTGCGCAAAGCGGGCATCCCCGGTGTCACCGCGCTCAACGGCGAAGTCAGCGGGTTCTCGATTCGCAGCTCCGAACTCGGCAGCCAGCCGGTCGTCGTCGCCACGAAAGGCGACCGCATCGTCATCGGCTACGGCCTCCGTGCGGCGCTCGCGGCCTTCGAGGAATCGGGCAAGACCTTGGCTGACCAGCCGGCCTACAAGGAAGCGCTGAGCGCTCTCGGGGACACCCCGATCGCCGCCTTTGTCGATGGGCCGATGGCGCTGAGGCTCGCAACCGCGCTGGTGCCGGCGGGCGAAGAGGGCTTCGAAGAAGCGCAGCAGTACCTGCAGAAGATCGACTACCTGGCGCTGGGATCCGAAGCGTCGGGCGATCTCGCTACTGCGAAGCTGATCGTCGGCGTCAAGTAGCGCTAGGGGAGCGTTTCGGTAGAGGGGGTCCGGTCGTCCCCGCGGGAATTTGTCGCGCCCCTACGGGGCTGCTCCCTGAAGTAGAGCCCGCCGATGGCGGGCAATAACCAGATTGCATATCGCCGCTTCGCGAACATTCCCGCGGAGGACGACCGGACCCTCTTGCAACAGAGCTCAGCTAGACGCTGATCTCGCGAGACCGCGATAAAGCCCCTTGAGGGTGCTTTTTTGCGG
>DATDLJ010000095.1:0-54298 GCA_036519395.1 Solirubrobacterales bacterium
CGGGAAAGGACGAACGCCGGCTTTCAGGGGGTCTGAGGCGCATCTTTCGACCTGGGCGGTGTTTAGGCTGGCATCTCGATGGGGCGTCGATTCGCAGCCACCTTCCTCGCCGCGCTTGCCGTCGGCGTGCTTGCCTGCGCCGTTGCTGGGGCGGCGATGATCGGGATTTACCGCAACAGCATGGAGACGCTCGCCCAGCGCAGCCAGCTGGTCAAGCTCTCCGGCGCCAACTGCGCCCGGGCCGGTGCCAACGGCGCGATGCGGGTCACCCTCGGCAAAAAAACCGCCGCCTGCTCGTTCCGCACGCCGGTGCTGGGGCGCGATCTTGAGATCGCCGCCACCGAGCGCCTGCTCAGCGGCACCCCGGAGAACCTGCAACGCAAGGCCTTCCTCGGCCTTGAGCTGAGGGCTGGCAGCGGCGCCAAGTACCAGCTGCTGGTCTTCCCGCGCCAGCGCAAGGCACAGTTGGTCAAGGTCACCGCCGAAGGGTCGAAGTACCTGGCGATCGCCAAAAACGAGATGGCGATCAAAGGGATCAACGAAGCCAACGTCCTACGGCTCCGCGCCGTCAACGTCACCAGCGGGCCTGAAAAAGGCCAGGCGCGCCTCTTCGCGTATGTCGGCAGCACCTTGGTTGGCGAAGCGGTCGACGCGGGGGCGGGTGAGCTCACCGGCCGCAACTCGACGGTCATCGTCGGCACGATCAAGAACGGCAACGGCATCGTCGCCAGCGTCGACGACGTTGTCATCCGCGTTCCGAGCCCCTTTTAGATCCGCTCGCCAGAGCGATCCCACCGGGGCATAATCCAGCCATGTCGACGGGCACGATCGAGCGGCCGAAAAGCGCCGGGCCCGACTCCGGGCTGGGGGGAAACTGGCGGGTGATCGTCCGCAACGACAACCACAACACCTTCGACCACGTCGCCCAGACCCTGGCGCAGGTACTGCCTGGCGTCTCGCTCGACCAGGGCTACCGGATCGCCGACACGATCCACAACGGTGGCCAGGCGATCGTCTGGACTGGTCCCCGCGAGCCGGCCGAGCATTACTGGGAGCAACTGGACGCCGCGGGTCTGACGATGGCGCCCCTCGAGCGCGCATGACGCCCTTCGGCCTAGGGCGCTCGAAGCGGCGTAACTCGCAGTCCGAGGACAGCTCGAGGCCGGTCCTGGCCGTCGATATCGACGGCGTCATCTCCCTGTTTGGATTCGAGGGCGATCCGCAGGTCGAAGGCGCCGAGTTCGAGCTGATCGACGGCGCCCTGCACTGCGTCTCGCGACCTACCGGGGAGTGGCTGCGGGAACTTGCCGAGCACTTCGATCTGGTTTGGGCGACCGGGTGGGAGAGCGGCGGCGAACGGATCTCTCAGTTGCTCGACCTGCCGCGCTGGCCGGCGCTCAGCTTCAAGGGCGCGGCGCGATTTGGCTCAGCCGATTGGAAGCTCGCGCCGCTGGAGCGTTATGCGCAAGGGCGGCCGCTGGCCTGGATCGACGACAGCCTCGATGATGCCTGTTACGAGTGGGCGCGGGAGCGGGCGGAGCCGACCCTGCTGGTCGAGACCGAGTCGGCGCTGGGTATGCAGCAGGTGCAGGTGGAAGCGTTGCTGGGCTGGGCCCGCAGCCTTGAGGCGGAACTGGGTGGAACCGCGGGGAACTAGGCGCTATTCGGCGGCGACGAGGGTGTGCCAGGCCGGCAGCAGCGGGATGTCGTAGAAGCCGATGATCGCCGCTCTGGCCTCCTCGACCTCGTCGGAGTACCAGTAGCGTTCGAAGTCGGCGCGGCTCTCCCAGATCATCGTCTGCCGGAAGGCGAGCGGGTCGTCCTTGGAGCGAATCAGCGACCAGCTCTTGGCGCCGTAAGCGGGGGCCTTGGCGGCGATCGGTTCCCAGTTGTCGAGAAACCGATCTCCCCGGAACGGGGTGATGTGCCAGTCGAGCGTGCAGACCTCTGCCATCAGCTTCGCCTTTCGGTTCGGATGCGTCGGGGGCTCATGCGCCGACCTCGGCGCGGATCGCGCCGGGGCCCTCCTCGTGCTGGCCCTCGGTCTCGGACTCGGCGCCGACCAGGATCGAGATCTTGCCGAGGTGCTTGTTTTCGTGCATCAGCTGGTGGGCGCCGGGGACGCCGTCGAAGCCCATCGTCTCCGAGAGCACCGGCCGCACCTTGCCCTCCGCCATCAGCTGGTTCGCCTTCATGCACTCGTAGGCGTTGGCGAAGTGGGAGCCGATGATCTGCTTCTGCTTCATCCACAGGTAGCGGACGTCGAAGTCGAGCTGGTAACCCGAGGTGGCGCCGCAGATGACGACTTTGCCGAACGGTTTCACGGTGAAGACCGAGGTCGGGAAGGTGGCCCGGCCGACGTGCTCGAAGACGATGTCGGGTGCGTCGCCAAGGATCTCTTTGACCCGCTTGGCAAAGCCGCGCGAAGCCTTGAAGCGCTCCTTGTCGGCGGCGGGGTCGGTGAGGTTCTCGTCGGTCCGCATCATCTCGCCGAATTCGTTGCGGTTGATGTAGTCGACGGCGCCGAGCTTCTTGATCAGCTCGCCCTTGTCGTCGGAGGAGACGACGCCGACCGCGTTAGCGCCGGCGGCCTTGCAGAGCTGGACGGCGAAGACGCCGAGGCCGCCGGCCGCCCCCCAGATGAGGACGTTGTGGCCGGCCTGCAGCTTGCACTGGTCCATCAGCATCCGGTAGGCGGTGAAGTAGGTGAGGCCGTAGGAGGAGGAGTCGACCCAGGAGAGGTTTCGCGGCTTCGGCAGCAGCTGCTGCGCCTGCACCTTGGTGAACTGGGCGAAGGAGCCCCAGGTGGTCTCGTAGCCCCAGATCCGCTGGCTTGGCGCCGCCATCGGGTCGAGTCCGTGGACCTCGACGTCCTCGTAGGAGGCCTGGTTGCAGTGGATCACGACCTCGTCGCCGACTTTCCAGCGGGTCACGCCCTCGCCGACTTTCCAGACGACGCCGGAGGCGTCGGAGCCGCCGATGTGGTGGCCGAACTCGGGGTGGTCGCCGTAGCCGAAGACCGAGACCGGCTCGCCCAGCGAGGCCCAGACGTTGTTGAAGTTGACGCCGGCCGCCATCACCCGCACGATCACCTCGAAGGCCCCGGGCTCGGGAACCTCGATCTGCTCGAGCTGGAAGGCGTCTTTCGGTTCGCCCTCGCGCTCTTGGCGGATCACCCACGCTGCCATCGTCTCCGGCAGCGTCCCGGGCTCTACGTCCAACTTCGCAACTGAACTCGTGTCAACGGCCAAAACCGGCTCCTCCGCGGGTCGTCTAAGTAAGGGCGTCGAATCCTAGATGAGACCCCGTGGGCCTCGCCTCTAGCTCGGGGTGATCAGGCGGCTTCGGCTTCGGGCAACTCGGGATCGTTGTCGCGCAGCTCGGGTGCGGTGATCTCGCGGACCGTGGCCTCCACCGGCTGCGGTGCCTCGATCTCTTTGCCCGGCGCCACCCCGAGTCCCTCGACTTTGCGCAGTTGCGGCAGCAGCCGCCTTTCCATCGAGCCGACGGCGGTGTCGTAGGCGCCGGTGGCGGTGCGTAGTCCTTTGCCGACCTTCTCGAAGTCGCCGAGGAATTTGCCGAAACGAGCGTGCAGCGTTTTCGCCGCCTCGGCGACCTCGGCCGCCTCGGCGACCATCCGCTCCTGCCGCCAGCCCAGCTCCATCGTCCGCAGCAACCCAATCAGCGAGGTCGGGCTGACGAGGAGGACGTTGCGCTCCAGTGCGTAGTCGAACAGTTCCGGGTCGGCGCCGAAGGCAGCGTGCAGGGCGGGCTCGTTGGGGATGAAGCAGATCACCAGATCGGGGGTTTGCCCGGGGCTGAACTGCCCTTGGTAATCCTTTGAGCTGAGGGCGCGGACGTGCTCGCGGGCCTGGCGCGCGTGGCGCTCCAGGTGGACCCGCCGCTCCGATTCGACCTCGCTCTCCTGAGCGTCAAGGAAGGCGTCCAGCGGCACCTTCGAGTCGGCAACGAAGCTGCGACCCTCCGGCAGTAGGAACCTGGCATCGGGCCGCAGCCGACCCTCTTCGGTGCGCAGCGTCTGCTGCAGCTCGAAGTCGACGTGCTCGGTCATCCCGGCGATCTCGACGCAGCGGCGCAGCTGCAGCTCGCCCCACTGGCCGCGGGTCTGCGGCTGGCGCAGGGCCTTCTTCAGGCCGGCGGTCTCGCTGTTGAGATTGCCGATCGTTTGCCCCATCTGCTCGAGCAGGGTCCGGGTCTGCAAGTCGGTCTCGCCGCGGCGCCGGACCTCGGCTTCGATCTTCTCCTGGCCCTTGGCGATCCGCTCGGCCAGGCCTTTGATCTCCGCCTGCCTTTTGTCGAGCGCCGCCTCAGCGGTCTTGGTGTCGAGCTTGCGCGACTCCTCATTCACCCGCAGCAGGTCGGCGACCACCTGGGAGGCGACCTGCGAGGTCGCTTCCTGGATCGCGGGCGTGAGGTCCTGCTGCTCTACGGGCTGCTCCTGCTGGGTGACCAGCAGGTAGATCAAGCCGACGGCGAGGACAAGGACGGCTATGGCAAGTGCAATCGTCATCGCCAGTCAGGCTGACGCAGGGGGCAGACGGAAACCTGGGGGTGAAATGTCGCTTGCAGCGGCTTCGTTTTGGGTGGTGCGGTAGGGAGGGACGGGTGTCCCCTGACCCACCTGGGATTTTCGCCGTGAACTACCTGTCTCTCGCCAACTAGCCAGTGCGAAAATCAGGACCCCGGTGGGTCAGGGGACACCCGTCCCTCCTGGCGACAGAACCAGCAATACGGCTGAGAACACGACAGCTTTTTTATAAAGCTGCTTGACCCCTGGGTGTCTCTCAGGGCTCTGTCGTAAGAGGGTCCGGTCGTCCTCCGCGGGAATGTTCGCGAAGCGGCGACATGCAATCTGGTTATTGCCCGCCATAGGCGGGCTCTACTTCAGGGAGCAGCCCCGTTAGGGGCGCGACAAATTCCCGCGGAGGGCGACCGGACCCCCTACCGCAACGCCGCTAAGGCAGCAGAACGTCGTCCTGCGAGGAAGCGCGGAAGCTGCCGATCTTCAGGCGGGCGGGCTGGGCGCCGGGAATCCCGACGGCGGAGATCGTGTAGGAGCCGCTGGGCAGGTCGAGCTGGAAGCTGCCCGGGCTGCGGGCAAACACCGTCTCCGAGGTCGCGTCTTTGGCACCGGTGATCTTCAGCTTGGCGTCGGTGCCGGTCTGGTTGGCGGTGACGAAGGTGACGTCGAGCGGGCGCCCCTTGCTGTTCTTCAGCGGCGGCTCAGGGTAGTTCTGGTTCTGCGGGATCTGCTGGAATTTTTCCGGACCCATCCCGATCTGCAGCGGCTGCACGAGGACCTCTTTGGGGTTGATCGTGACGCTGACCCGAGTCGAGACCTGCGGCCGCTGGTCGTTGCCGTGGCGTGATTCGCCGCAGCCGGCGAACAGGGCGGTCGCTCCAACCAGCCCGGCAATCGCCACCGCTGTCGCTCTCCCTCGGCCCATGCGTGGGTGAATCTAACCGAAGGGGAGGCTGACGACTTCGGCCGTAACGCCATCTTCACCTACGGTGACCGTCTCCCCGGGCTCCGCCTCGCGGCGCAGGATCGCCATCCCGATCGGACCAAAGGCGGGGGAGACGGTGGCGCTGCCGACCCGTCCGAGCTCCTTCTCACCCAGCCGCAGTGCCGCGCCCGCCGGCGCCGGGGCGCTGAATCGCAAGCCCCGCAGGTGGCGGTTGGGCTTGCCCTTGTAGTGGAGGCGGGCGACCGTCTCTTGGCCGATGTAACAGCCCTTGGTGAAGCTGACCGCCTGCTCGACGATGCCGGCCTCGGCGGGCATCGTCTCGGTCCCCATCTCGGCCCCAAAGCGGGGGCGGCCGGCCTCGATCCGCAGAATCTCCGCCGCCTCCGGGGAGGCCTGGACGGCGCCGGCACTCAGCAACGCTTCGCGAACTCGCTCGCGCTCGCTGACGGCGAGGATCAAATCGATCCCCTCGCTGCTGCTCAGCGCCACGCACTCGACCCCGGCCACCGTCGCCATTTCGCAGCTTCCCGCCGGCAACGCCGACGTTCCCGCGATCTCGACCGCGCGCGGGCCAATCAGGGAGAACAGCGTGCGCCCCTCGCTGGCGTCAACGACCTCGACCTCGCGGCCGATCTTGTACATCTGCAGGTGTCGCCGGGCGGCCTCCAGTCCCTCCGGCTCGAGGTCGAGCCAGAGCTCGGGATCGTCCCCCGGCCGCAGCACCCGCATATCGGCCTGCATGTGGCCCTTGCGATCGAGCAGCGCCGCGTAGATCCACTCGCCCGGCTCGATCGCCTCGGTGTCGTTGGTCAACTGCCCCTGCAGGTACTCCGCCGCCTCCGGACCGCTGACGATCAGCAGCCCGCGCCCCTCCTTCTCGACCAGCCCACATTCCTCGCGCAGCTGCCGGTACTGGGCGTCGATCTCAACCGCTGGAGCGCTCATCTCTCCGATTCTAGGAACCGGCGACTTTTAGATGAGTCGAAATCCGTTTTTAGATGTGTCAAAATCAGACGCCGTGGACGTCGACGCAAAGAAGGGGATCAGCCGCCGCAGCTTGCTCGGCGGCGCTGCCCTTGCCGCCCCGGCGGTGGCGGGCCTGGCCCTCACCCGTGGCGGCGATAGCGCTGTCGCCGAGACCGGCCACCCGGGCAAGCACGCCGGTCACTCCGAGTTCCCGCATGCGACTTTCGCTGCCGGCCGCACGGTCGACCACAAGGCCAACGGCTTCCACCCGACCGAGCTGCTGCGCGACTTCGACTACGGCCGCAGCCGGCGTCTCGCCAGCGGCCGGGTCCTGCGCGAGTGGGAGATCGTCGCCCACGACCGCGAGATCGAAGTCGCCCCCGGGGTCAAATACGAAGCCTGGACCTACAACGGCCGCGTCCCGGGCCCGACCCTGCGCGCCAGCGAGGGAGAGCTGCTGCGGATCCGCTTTGTCAACGCCTCCGAGCACCCGCACACGATGCACTTCCACGGCCTCCACTCAGCGCTGATGGACGGGATGCCGGGGATCGGCGAGAACCGCGGCGGCGGCCAGATCGAACCAGGGGAGAGCTTCACCTACGAATTCGATGCCTCGCCCTTCGGCCTCCACCTCTACCACTGCCACGTGGCGCCCCTGGCCGCCCACATCGCCCGCGGTCTCTACGGCGCTTTCATCATCGACCCCAAGGCGGGGCGTCCCGAAGCGGACGAGATGGTGATGGTGATGAACGGCTTCGACACCAACTTCGACCTCGCCAACGAGGTCTACGCGGTGAACACGGTCGGCTTCCACTACGTCGACGAGCCGATCCAGGTGCAGCGCGACTCCCCGGTGCGGATCTACCTGGTCAACGTGCTCGAGTACGACCCGATCAACTCGTTCCACATCCACGGCAACTTCTTCAACTACTTCCCGACTGGGACCTCGCTGCAGCCGACCGAGTTCACCGACACGGTGATCCAGGGACAGGCGCAGCGGGGGATCCTCGAGCTGAAATTCCCCTACGACGGCGACTACATGTTCCACGCCCACGTCAGCGAGTTCGCCGAGCTCGGCTGGTCGGGCTTCTTCCGGGTCGGCGATCCGAGCCAGATGAACGCCGCCGCGGCGGCCTCGCTGTACTGCGACCTGCCCTGGGGCAAGGGGAGTCCGGCCTGATGGAGGCCGGAGCACGAGCGGAGCGGGGTCTTGGCGGCGGCCTGCCGGCCTGGGCGCTCGGGCTGATCCCGCTGGCGCTGATCGTGGTCGCGATCGGCGGCTTCGCCTTGCTCGGCGGCCCCGGTCTCGGTGACCGCAGCGGTCCGCCGGTCGAAGACGTCGCGGTTGAACGGACCGTGCTGCGCCCGGGCGAGATCGAGCTGACCCTGCGCAACGACGGTCCCGACCCGGTCGAAGTCGCTCAGGTCGCGGTCAACGACGCCTACGCCCCCTTCGTCGCCGAAGGCGGCCGCGAGATCGGCCGCCTTGGCTCGACCACGCTGCGGGTCGAGTACCCGTGGATCGAAGGCGAGGCCTACGAGATCTTCGTCCTCACCTCCGCCGGCGGCACGGTCGAAGCCTCGATCCCGGTCGCGGCGGAAACGCCGGAGAACGACGTCTCCTTCTTCGCCCTGATGGCGCTGCTGGGAATCTACGTCGGGGTGATCCCGGTCAGCCTGGGGATGCTCTGGCTGCCGTTCCTGCGGCGGCTCGGCCAGGGCTGGATGGGCGCCCTGATCGCCTTCACCGTCGGGTTACTTGCATTCCTGGCGATCGACGCCGGCCTCGAGGGGCTGGAGATTGCGGCGGCGGCGCCGACCGCGTTTGGCGGCACCGGTCTCGTTTTCGTCGGCGGCCTCGTCGCCTACCTCGTCCTCGCCGGCGTCGATGCCTACCTGGGGCAGCGCTCGCGGGCGGCGCAGGGGGCAGGCTCCGGCGCGACCGGCGCCGCCTACCTGGCGCTGCTGGTGGCGATTGGAATCGGCCTCCACAACCTCGGCGAGGGGCTGGCGATCGGCTCCGCCTACGCCAGCGGCGCGCTGGCGCTGGGGGCCTTCCTCGTCGTCGGCTTCGCGATCCACAACACCACCGAGGGGCTGGCGATCGTGGCGCCGCTGCGGGACGGCCGTCCCAGCCTCGGACGGCTGCTCGGCCTCGGCCTGATCGCGGGAGCGCCGGCGATCCTCGGCGCCTGGATCGGCGCGGCCGCCTTCGATCCCAGCCTGGCCGCGCTGCTGTTCGGCGTCGGCGTCGGCGCAATAGCGCGGGTGATCGTGCAGATTGCACCGGTGATGCGCGACGAAGAGGGTCGCCTGCTCTACCCCGTCAGCGTCGCCGGGATCCTCGCCGGGATCGCCGTCATGTACCTCACCGGACTGCTGGTGGCGGCCTGATGGCGAGCGAGGGCGGGCGCGGCCGCCGCGACCCCAACACCGAGGCGATCGAGGACTACGCGAAGGCGATCTACGCGATCGGCGCCGAGCGCGAGGGCTTGGTTTTGAACGGCGAGGTGGCGCAGCGTCTCGGCGTCACTCCGGCGACGGCGACCTCGATGCTGAAACGGCTCGGCGACCTCGGCCTGGTCGAGTACTTCCCCTACAAGGGAGTCAGCCTCACCCCGGCGGGGGAGAAGGTGGCGCTGGAGGTGATTCGCCACCACCGGCTGATTGAGGCCTACCTCTCCGAGGCGCTGGGGATGGATGACGACCGCGTCCACGAGGAGGCCGAGGTGCTCGAGCACTACATCTCCGAGGAGCTCGAGGAATTGATCGCCGCGAAGCTGGGAGAACCGCGGCACGATCCGCACGGGACCCCGATCCCAGGTCCCGACCTGCGGCCGCCCACCTGGGACGCCCGTTGAGGGTCGAGGACGTCCTCCCGGGGGAGGCTGCGGTCGCCGAGGCGGCGCGGCACTCGCTCGAGGGACGGCGGCGCGGCCCCCGCGGCCTCTGGCCCTTCCTCGGCCCGGCCTTCGTCGCCGCCGTCGCCTACATCGACCCCGGCAACTTCGCCACCAACATCGCCGGTGGCGCCGAGTTTGGCTACCTGCTGCTCTGGGTCGTCCTCGCCGCCAACCTGATCGCGATGCTGGTCCAGACCCAGTCGGCGAAGCTGGGGATCGCGACCGGCCGCAACCTCGCCGAGCTCTGCCGCGAGCGCTTCTCGCGCCGCACTTCAATCGGCCTCTGGCTGCAGGCCGAGGTTGTGGCGATGGCGACCGACATCGCCGAGGTGGTGGGGGCGGCGCTGGCGCTCAACCTCCTCTTCGGGGTCCCGCTCTTCCCGGCCGGCCTGATCGCCGGCGCTGGCGCCTTCGCGATCCTCGCTCTGCAGCGAATGGGCTATCGGCGGCTGGAGGCGGGGATCACGGTCCTGGTTGGAGTCGTCGTCGCTTCTTTCGTCTTCGAGCTGATCGATGCCCACCCCGACGGCGGCGAAGTCGCCAAGCACCTCTTCGTCCCCGGTTTCGCCAACACCGAGAGCATCCTCCTGGCAACCGGGATCATCGGGGCGACGGTGATGCCGCACGTCGTCTACCTGCACTCGGCGCTGACCCAGCGGCGAATTGTTGGCCGCAACACCGAGGAGCGGCGGCGCATCCTCCGCTTCGAGAAAGTCGACGTCGTCATCGCCCTCTCGCTGGCCGGGCTGGTCAACCTCTCGATGATGATCGTCGCCGCGGCCCTCTTCCACAGCAGCGGCCTGACCGGAGTCGACACGATCGACGGCGCTTACGAAGCGCTCGGGGCGCTGGTCTCCCAGCAGGCGGCGACGATCTTCGCCATCGCCCTGCTCGCCTCCGGCTTCGCCTCTTCCTCGGTCGGGACGATGGCTGGGCAGGTGGTGATGCAGGGGTTCATCCGCCGCAAGATCCCGCTCTTCCTGCGCCGCGCGATCACCCTGGCGCCGGCGCTGCTGGTCCTCGCCGTGGGGCTCGACCCGACCGAGGCCCTGGTCGGCAGCCAGGTCGTCCTCTCATTCGGGATTCCCTTCGCCCTGGTGCCGCTGCTGATGATCGCCGCCGACCGCGAGGTGATGGGCGACCTGGTCAACCCGCGCTGGCTCAGCGGTCTCGCTGGGGTCCTGGCCTCGCTGATCATCGCCCTCAACGTCTTCCTCCTCTTCCAGGTGTTCACCGGCTGATGCGGCGGCGGGCGGAGATAGCAGTCGCCTCCGAGCTCGGCGCCGATACCGCCACCGTTTGGGCGCGGGCGATCGATCCGGCTGGGATCAATGACGAGCTGCGGCCGCTGCTGCGGATGACCGTCCCGCGCGGGGCCGAGGACTTCGGCCTCGACAACCCCGAGCCGGGCAAGATCGGGCGCAGCTGGATCTTCCTCTTCGGTTTTATCCCGTTCGACTACGACGACATCGCGATCGTCCGGATCGAGCCCGAGCGCGGCTTCCTCGAGCGCTCCTCGATGCTCTCGATGCGGCTTTGGGAACACGAGCGGACGCTGACCCCAATTGACGAAGGGCGCTGCCGGATCGAAGACCGGCTCGCCTGGGAGCCGCGCCTGCCGCTGCCGGGCGTCCTCTTCCGCCCGCTGGTCCACGCGATCTTCCGCCACCGCCACAAGCGGCTACGCTTCGCCCACGATGCCGCTCGCCGCTGACTTCCAGGCGATTCTGGACACCCTGCCGCCCGACTGGACCGACCTCGAGGTCGACATGCGGATCGAGGACGAGTCGCAGTACGTCGACACCGCGGTCGCGGTCAGCCAGGTCAACGCGCAGGTCTACCAGCACCCCCAGCAGGAGGGTTGGCACTGGCGCCTGATCGTCGCCCAGAGCTTTGGTCATGCGGCTGCACCCGAGTCCGTGGCGGGGGTCCTCGCCAAGCTCGACGCCGAAGGCGTGGCCGGGGAGCTGCGGATCGCCGAGGTGCGCGAGGGCCGCTCCGAGGTTGTGCAGATGTGGGGCCGACCGGAGAGCGTCCGCGAAGAGTTCCGCCAGCGGCGCTCGATTTAGGTGGCGCGGGTCCTCAGCATCAGCAACGACCTGATGCTCGGCAGCCGGGTTGAGGAGACGCTGAAGGCAGCCGGGCACGAGGTCGTCGCGGCGCCGGCGCTCGAGGAGACGAGCTGGGAGGGGGTCGACCTGATCGTCGCTGACCTCGAGCTCGAGAATCCCGAGGCGCTGGTCGGGCTCGGGATGCCGGTGCTCGGCTACTACTCCCACGTCGACGTCGATACGCGGAAGGTTGCCGAGGCGGCGGGGGTGGACCTTGTTGTGCCGCGCTCGCGGATGGCGCGGGAACTGCCCGATTTAGCCGCTCGGCTGCTGGAGGGGTGAGCGGAGGTCTAGTCGGAAGGCTTCCTCGATATTGAGCGGCTTCGCGAGCAGGCCGTGTTCGAGGTCCCAGCCAGCCCACTCGTGCAACACGATCGGATCGAACGGTTTCGGTTTCAGGATCGGGAGGAGGGCGTCCAGTTGAGCCTGCTGATCGGCGCGTTCCAGAGAGGGGTCGGCCGCGAGGAGGTCGTCGAGCGCGCTCTCGGGGTCGCGCTCGGTGAAGGTGTAGCCGCGGTGGGTGGCGCGGACGACGGCGTTGACCAGCACGGGGTCCTGTTCCAGGGTCCGGCGCGAAGTGGTCAGCACCAGCTCGGGATAGGGCGGCGCTCCGTACCGGTCCACCTTGAAGATGCGGATCGGCACCCCCTGGCGCTGCAGGGTGACGCCCTCGGCGTTCCAAAACCCAGTGGCCGCATCGACCTTGCCGGCGGCGAGGGAGGGGACCGCGGTGAAGCCGATCGTCACCCTCTTCACCCTTGCCGGATCGCCGCCATCGGCTGCGACCTCGGAGTCGACCACCGCTTCGTCGGAGGGGAGACCGGTGACGCCGACGGTGTGGCCGGCGAGGTCGCGCGGGCGTTGCACCGGGCCGTCGCTGCGGGCGAGAATCGCGGCCAGCGGTCGTTGCACGATCGGGGCGACCCCAACCAGGTCGATCCCGCGCTCGCGGGCGAGGCCGAGGTCATGAATGTCGAGGATCGCGAACTCGACCCGGCCGGCCCCGAGCAGCTTGGGGGCGTCGGTCGCTTCGCCCGGCGGCTGGATCTTCAGGTTGACGTCTTCGTCGCGGTAGAAGCCGCGGGCGCTCGCCGCGTAGATCCCGCTGTGGACGGCGTTCGGAACAAAATCAAGCACCAGCGTCGCGCCAATCGGCGCGCCCGGTTCTGCACCGTTCCCGCCGCAGCCAGCCGCGCTAGCAAGGGCGAGGACGGTCGCCAGCAGCGCGACAGTCGTTCTCATGCGGCTGGGGAAGCTAGTCCATTTAGAGATTGTGAGTACACTGCCGCCGCTCATCTGAATTACGGGAAATCGAGGAGGAAAGAGTGCAGGAGAGAGGTCTAGCCGCATATCTAGCTGAGCTGATCGGCACGTTGCTGCTGGTCTTCTTCATCACCAGCGTCGTTGTTCTGTTTGTTTCGACCGGTGGTCAGGCGCAGTTTGGTTCTGACTTCGCCGTCGTCGGCCTCGTCCACGCCTTCCTACTCTTTGGCCTGATCGTGATGTTTGGCGTCGTCAGTGGTGGCCACTTCAACCCAGTGGTGACGCTCGCGGCGATGGCGATTCGCCGCATCAAGCCGCTTGATGGCGTCATCTACATGCTCGCCCAGCTTTCCGGCGGCGTCCTCGGCGCGCTGCTGACCAAGGGCCTGCTGCTCGACGAGGGTCGCGCCACCAACTACGGCGCCACCGAAGTCAGCGGTCTGCTCGCCGGCAACTTCGCCGGCTCGATCGTCGAGATGATCGGCACCTTCGTCCTCGTTTTGGTGATCCTCACCGCGGTCTACTCCGAGAAGAGCTTCAAGGAGTGGGCGCCGCTGGCGATTGGTACGACCCTCGGCTTCGCGGTGATGGTCTTCGGCCCGCTCACCGGCGCCGGCTTCAACCCCGCCCGCTGGTTTGGCCCGGCGCTGG
The DNA here is from genome assembly GCA_036519395.1 of Solirubrobacterales bacterium. Lineage (GTDB taxonomy): Bacteria > Actinomycetota > Thermoleophilia > Solirubrobacterales > 70-9 > VAYN01. The sequence goes on from DATDLJ010000095.1 coordinate 13,384, forward strand.
TCGGCAACGAGTGGGGCGGCGTCTGGCCTTACCTGGCCGGCCCGATCGTCGGCTCGCTGCTGGCCGCGGGTGTCTACCGCTTCGTGCTGGAGCCGGGCGGACTGCCGCCGACCGAACCGCCGGAGCACGTGCGGCCGCCGGTTCCGAAACGGGCGACCCCGACCAGCGACAAGCCCGCCAGCTGACAACCAGCCAGCGGAGTTAGTTCTTCAAGGCGCCATCCCGATCGGGGTGGCGCCTTTTTTTCGTCGGCCTTGCCAGCCCGGCGGGTGCAGTAGCTTGAGCCCGTGCGCCGGGTCACCTTCTCCCGCAACTTCACGCTTTCGCTCTCGCGGACCTGCCAGTGCTACTGCAAGTACTGCGCCTTTGCCACGCATCAGGCCCACATCCACGCGCCCGATGACGTCGAACGGATCCTCGACGAAGCGTTGAAACGGAACGCCAAGGAGTTGCTGGTCCTCACCGGCGAGCGCCCCGAGGTCAACCCGGTCGTCGCGGAGCGCCTGAAGGCCTGGGGGCACGAGGACTTCACCAGCTACGTGGTCTGGGCCTGCGAACGCGCCATGGAGCGCGGCATGCTGCCCCACACCAACATCGGCGTGCTCGACAAGCGCGACCTGGCCCGCCTGCGAGAGGTCACCGCTTCTCAGGGCCTGATGCTGGAGTCGACCTCAGAGCGGCTGATGGACACCGTCCACGCCGGCTCTCCCACGAAGCACCCAGCAGCTCGCCTCGCCACGATCGAAGCAGCGGGAGAGCTGAAGATCCCGTTCACCTCGGGAATCCTGGTTGGGATCGGCGAGACCCCTGAGGACCGAGTCGAGTCCCTCGAAGCTTTGGCTGCCAGTCATGCGCGCCACGGCCACCTCCAAGAGGTCATCCTCCAGAACTTCGTCCCGCACCCGCGCTACTACGGCGCCGAGGTGGCTGAGATCGCGGATCAGGCTTCGCGTCAGCGGTGGATGGGCGCCGAGGGTGCCCCCTCCGTCGCAAAAGATGGGGAGGCTCCTCCGGGGGCACCCTCGGCGCCGTTGCCGGGCTGGGCGAGCCCCGTCTCTATCGAGGAGATCAAGGAGCTGATTCAGGAGTGCAAGCGGTTGATGCCAGATGTGGGGGTGCAGGTGCCGCCTAATCTGTCGGACTGGTGGTCCGAGCTGGTCGAGGCGGGGGCGACCGACCTGGGGGGCCTCAGTGCGAACGGCGACCACATCTCGCCCGAGGAGCCGTTCCCGAGTCCGCATCAGGTGCGGAAGGAGCTGGCGCCTCGCGGTTATGCGCTAACCGAGCGGCTCTGCGTCTACCCGCAGTACATGGATCCCGAGTGGATGGAGCAGGGGGTTCTTGACGTGATCAAGCTGAAGTACTGGTCGTTCATCCCGCGCAAAGGGTCCGGGCGCCGGTCGGAAGAGGTCATCGACCCGGATCTGGCTCCCCAGGCAATTGCCAAGGGACGGGAGGGCGTCGTGCTTTCCGAGGATGAGCTGACGGCTCTCTTTGCCGAGACCCGGCCCGAGGTGATCGAGGAGATGCGGGTTGCTGCAGATGAGCTGCGGGCTGAGCTGGCCGGCGACACCGTCACCTTTGTCGTCAATCGCAACATCAACTTCACCAATGTCTGCGTCGTCGGCTGCGCCTTCTGCGGCTTCGGCCAGGGCAAGCGTTCGCCCGACGCCTACGAAGTCTCGGAGGAGGACTTCGCGGCGCGGGTCGAAGAAGCGGTCGTCTTCGGTGCGACCGAGCTCTGCATGCAGGGCGGCATCCATCCCGACCTGACCCTGGAGGAGTACGGCCGCTGGCTGCGGCTGGCGAAGGAGGTGGCGCCGCAGCTGCACCTGCACGCCTACTCGCCGATGGAGATCAACTGGGCCTGCGAGCGTTCCGGCAAGCAGCCGCTGGAGGTCTTCGAGTACCTGCTCGAGTGCGGGCTCGATTCGACCCCCGGCACCGCGGCCGAGGTGCTCGACGACGGCGTCCGCCAGCGGATTTCGCCGAACAAGCTGCCGGCCGATCGCTGGGTGGAGATCATCGAAGCCTCCCACCGCGCGGGGCTGCGCTCGACCTCGACGGTGATGTTCGGCCACATCGAGGAGCCGCGCGAGCTGGCGCGGCACATGCGGGTTATCCGCGCCCTGCAGGAACGGACCGGCGGCATCACCGAGTTCGTCCCGCTCAGCTTCATCCCCTTCAACACGATGCTCGGCCGCACCCACGGGATCGAGGAGATCTCGATGGGGGAGAACCTCAAGCACACCGCCGCCTTCCGGCTGGCGCTGGGGCGGACGATTCCTAACCTGCAGGCGAGCTGGGTGAAGATGGGCCTGGAGGGGGCGACCGAGGCGCTGCGCTGGGGGGTCAACGACCTCGGCGGGACGCTGATGGAGGAGAACATCTCCCGCATGGCCGGCTCCCAGCACGGGGTCCGCTTGGAGCCCGAGCAGCTGATCGCCGCCGCCCACGCCGCCGGGCGCGAGCCCGCGCAGCGGACGACGCTGTACGAGATCATCGAGACCTATGCGAGCGATGGTCCTCGAGAGGCAGCGGCAGCCGCTCCGGCTGGCTGAGCTGCCCGAGCCCAGCGCCGGTCCCGGTCAGGTTCAGCTCGAAGTCCGCGCCTGCGGGGTCTGTCGCACCGACCTCCACATCCTTGACGGCGACCTCGCCGAGCCGAAGCTGCCGCTTGTCCCCGGTCACCAGATCGTCGGCGTCGTCCGCAGTGTGGGAGACGGGGTCGAGCGGTTTGCGCCCGGCGACCGGGTCGGCGTCCCCTGGCTCGGCTGGACCTGCGGTGAGTGCCGCTACTGCCGCAGCGGCCGCGAGAACCTCTGCGACCGGGCCAGGTTCACCGGCTATGACCTCGACGGCGGCTACGCCGAGGTCGCGGTCGCCGACGCGGGCTTCTGCTTTCCAATTCCGGATGGCTACCCGGACCTGCAAGCGGCGCCGCTGCTCTGCGCGGGGCTGATCGGCTACCGGGCGCTGCGGTTGGTCGGCGAGGCGGAGCGGATCGGCTTCTACGGGTTCGGCGCCGCCGCCCACATCCTCTGCCAGGTCGCGGTCCACGAAGGGCGGCGGGTATTTGCCTTTACCCGCGGCGACGACGCCGAGACGCAGGCGTTTGCGCGCGAGCTCGGCGCGGAGTGGGCAGGATCATCCGACGAGGCGCCGCCGGAGCAACTCGACGGCGCGATCATCTTCGCCCCGGTTGGGGCGCTGATGACGGCAGCGCTGCGGGCGAGCGCCAAGGGAGCGCGGATCATCAGCGCCGGCATCCACATGAGCGATATCCCGTCCTTCCCCTACGCGGATCTGTGGGGGGAGCGATCGCTGGGTTCGGTCGCCAACCTGACCCGGCGCGACGGCGAGGAGTTCCTCTCCCTGGCGCCCCAGGTCCCGGTCGAGACCGAGGTGACGGTCTACCCGCTGGCGGAGGCCAATCAGGCCCTTGACGACCTGCGCGCTGGTCGCTTTCGAGGCGCGGCGGTGCTCAAGGCCTAGCGGAAGAGGTCTTCCGTGGGGGGGCGGCGGAGGGAGGCGGCGCCGGGGCCGTCCTCAGCGGTGACGTAGCGGTCGAGACCGCGGACGATGGCGGCAGGCACGCCCTCGTCCTTGACCCGGACCAAGTCTGCTGCCGCAGCGACCTCGTCAGCGATCGCGATCACGGTCGCGGTCAGCTCGCGACCGCTAGCGTCGGTGCGGCCGCGCCAGTCGTCCAGCGGCGCGAGCCCAGCGCAGCCGATCGCGACCTCGGCCTGGCCAAGGCGCCAAGCACGCCCGAAGCTGTCGGCGACTACAACCGCGGCCGTCTCACCGATTTCAGCCCTGATCCGCCGGGCGGACGCATCGGGGTCCTTGGGCAGAAGGCACACCGTCCCGTCTTCCGGCAGGTTCGAGCTATCGATTCCGGCGTTCGCGCAGACGAAGCCGTGGTGGGTTTCGGTAATCAGGACCCCGCGCTCCGCGCGGAGCACCTCCCGGCTCTCGGAGAGAATCAACTCCACGAGCTCTACCTCCTTACCCAGCTCTTTTGCCAGTCCCTGTGCCTTCTCGGACGGCTCCACCTCCGCCAGCCGCCGCACCATCCCCTCGGCCTTGGAGACCACCTTCTGTGAGATGACGACGATGTCGCCTGCTTGGAGCCCGAACCGCTCCGCGATCAGCGCCCCGACCGCGTCCCCCTCGCGCACCTCGGGCATTCCCTCGACCGGGATCGCCCGTAGCTCGCGCATCGCTAGATCCCCAGGGCCTTCGCCGTCCGCGGCGCGCGCTTCGGCTGTCGCGCCAGCTCGCGGGTCAAGGCGATCACGTCGGCGGGGGTATCGAGGTCGAGTTCGATCGAGGGCAGCTCCTCGACCCCGAAGGGAATGCCGGCCTGGCGCGCTGCCTCGACGTGGCGGTTGCGGCTGCCCTCGCCGAAAGCGGGGACGATCGCGTTTGGCGGGCAGAGCAGGAGGGCGTTCGTGCCCGTGCGGTGGCGGTCGGGGACGACCCCGACGTAGCTGCCGGGGACGCCGGTCAGCAGCCGGTCGAGCTCGCGCGAGTCGAGCAGCGGGCAGTCGCCGGCGAGGAGGAGGACCCGCTCGGCCCCCTCGACTTCGGCCCGGGCGATGCCGGCCAGTGCCGCCTCGACGTGCCCGGCGTCCTCGGGGTCGGGCACGACCTCGGCCTTGACTCCCGCCGCCAGCTCCTGAGCGATCGGGTCGCCGGTGACGACGATCAGGCGCTCGATCGCGCGGGCGTTGCCGATCGCCTCGAGCACGTCGGCGACCATCGCCTCCGCCAGCTCGCGGCGGCGCTCCCCGTCGATCCCGGCGGCTAGCCGCTGCTTGGCGGCGTCGAAGCGCTTGATGGGGAGGACGACGGTGGCGTTCAACTCGGGCCGAGCGTAGCGGCGTAGTCGAGCACCGTGCGCGCCAGGCGGACCCGGCCTGCGGCGCCGTCCATGAGGGTTGGGGTGGCGAGGGTCGGGATCTCGCTCGGGGGTGGGTCCGGGTCGCCCTCATCGACGACCATCGCGTCGATCAGCCCGGCGTAGAGGGAGGCGACGCCAGCGGCGGTGGTCGGGCGGCCGATCCCTTCCATGAAGCGGTCGGTCGGGCCCTTGACGACCTCGCCGGCGACATAAGGGCTGACGGCGAGGACCGGGGCTGGGGAGGCGGCGATTGCCTCGCGCATGCCGGGGATCGCGAGGATCGGGCCGATGCTGATCACCGGGTTGGAGGGGCCGAAGACGATCGCCTCGGCCTCGGCGAGCGCCGCCAGCACCTCCGGGGTCGGCTCGGCCGTCTCGATCCCCTCGAGCTGGACCCCTTCGACCGGGGGCTGACCGCCGTCGAGGATCAGGTACTCCTGCAGCGCTCGTGGGCCGGCCGGGGTGATCACCTGGGTCCGCACCGGCCTGTCGGCCATCGGCAGCACCCGCGCCTCGACCCCGAGGCCGCGGGCGATCTGGGCCTGGGCGTCGGTCGGTCGGCCGCCGTCGTCGAGGAACTGGCGCCGGTAGAGACAGGCGGCGAGGTCGCGGTCGGAGAGGCCGAACCAGCTGGGGGCGCCGAGCTGCTTGAGGCGCTCGAAGGTGACGAAGCCGTCGTCGCGGATCCCCCAGCCGCGCTCGGCGTCGATTTCGCCGCTGAGCCAGTAGGTAACGAGGTCCGGGTCGGGGGAGACGTGGACGCCAAGCGCCTCGATGTCGTCGCCGGTGTTGGCGATCACCGCCAGGTCGCCGCCGATCTCCTCCTGCATCCCCGCCGCGAGTTTGGCGCCGCCGGTGCCGCCGGCGAGCAGGGCGACGCGCACCGTCGCTATGCCCAGTGGTCGTCGTCGGGGAGGCCGGTGAGCTGGATCCCGGCGTGCACCTTGTAGCGGGTGTTGACCGAGATCAGCATCGGCGTCAGCTGCTCGACGATCCGGGCCATCTCGAGGGCGCCGGCGTTGACCGCGCGCAGGCCGGGGATCAGCTCGATCAGGCGGGCGACCCGTGCCTTGTCGGCCTTCTTGTCGCCGCAGACGAGGATGTCCTCGCCGAGCTCGGCCTCGAAGTTGGCGAGGGTGGGCGCGCCGACCGTGTGCAGGGCGGAGACCACGGTGACCCCCTCGGGGACCATCTCCTGCGCCTGCTGGGCGGCCGATCCCTGCCAGACGCCGAGCGAGCGGGTGGCTTTGCCGCTGACTGCGGCGGCGAGGGGGACGGTGCAGTCGACCAGGATCTGGCCCGGCTGCAGAGCGTCGCGCAGGTTGTTGAGGTTCTCCGACTGGGCGCGGAAGGGGACGGTGAGGAAGACGATCTCGCCCTTGGTCGCTGCCGCGGCGTTCTCGAGGCCGCTGACGTCGGCGCCAGGGACCGCCTCGCGCACCTTCGCCGCCGCTTCCTCGGCCCGCTCGGCGGAGCGGGAGCCGAGCACGACGGGGACGCCGGCTTTCGCCCAACGGCGCGCGAGCCCGGCGCCGAGGGCGCCGGTGCCGCCAATGATCGGGATCGGTTCGTTGCCCGTGGTCAAGGCCGCGCAGTCTATGCTCCGCCGCAATGAGGCTGGAGGGACGCAAGGCACTCGTCACCGGCGGGGCGAGCGGGATCGGCGCCGCAACCGCGGCCCGGCTTGCCGCTGAGGGCGCCGAGGTCTGGGTCGGCGACCTCGACGTGCCCGGCGCCGAGAAGGTCGCGGCGGAGATCGCCGGCCACGCGGTCGAGCTCGACGTCACCGACCTCGAGGCCGCCCGCGCCGCTGTCGCGGCGGTCGGCGAACCAGACATCCTCATCAACAACGCCGGCACCGACAATTTCGGCTTCTTCGTTTACGTCACCGAGGAGCAGTGGCAACAGGTCCTGGACATCAATCTCGGCGGAGTCATGAACTGCACCCACGCGGCGCTGCCCGGGATGCAGGAGCGCGGCTACGGCCGCATCGTCAACATTTCCTCCGAGGCTGGCCGCGTCGGCTCCAAGGGCTCGGCCGCTTACTCGGCGGCCAAGGCGGGCGTGATCGGCTTCACCAAGGCGATCGCCCGCGAGGCGGCCCGCTACGGCGTCACCGCCAACGCGATCGCCCCGGGCCCGATCGAGACCCCACTGCTGATGGGCGCCAAAGAGTTCGGCGAGATCGGCGAGAAGGTGATCGAGACGATGCGCACCTCCACCCAGCTCGGCCGCCTCGGCCAGCCCGAGGAGGTAGCCGCCGCAGTCGCCTTCCTCGCCTCCGACGACGCCAGCTACGTAACGGGCGAGACGCTCGGCGTAAGCGGCGGCCTCGGCATGGTCTAGAGCGCCGCAAGGTCCTCAAAAACTGGCTGGGTAAGGGGGAGAGATCCCGCGAGTGGTGACTTAGCATCGCTATGGCGAAGTCAACTCACCAGTCGTCGGATGACCGGCGAATGAAACGGACTCGGATGGCGCGGGAGGCGTGGGATCTAGCGCGCAATCAGCACGGGGTCGTATCTAGTGATCAGTTGCGCGAGCTTGGGTACACGCCCCAGGCGATCCATCACCGAATTAGGACGGGACGGCTCCACCCGCTGCATCGGGGGGTGTACGTGGTGGGCCGGCCTCACGCCACCGATCACGGGCGTTGGATGGCAGCGGTCATCGCTTGCAGCGCCGGGGCGGTCCTCAGTCATTCCAGCGCTACGGCGCTGTGGCGGATTGGGCCAGAGAAACGCGGCCTAGTCGAGCTTTCCCTACCCAGCCTTTCCCGTCGGCGTCGCCCAGGGCTTCGGATTCACCGCAGACCCTTATTGCGAGATCGCGACATAACGGCCGAGTTCGGTATCCCTGTTACGACTCCGGTCCAGACTCTGATCGATATGGCGCCTCGCCTCGACCGCGCGGGCATCGAGCGGATGATCAACGAGGCGGACAAATACAACCTCGCCCATCCGCCTGGGCTACGCCGCGCTCTCGACGAGCGTAGCGGCGAGCCCGGCGTGGCCCGGCTCCGCCAGATCCTCGACCGTCGCACCTTCCGCCTGACCCAGGCGGAGCTCGAACGTCGCTTCCTGCCGCTCGCCAGCAAATCCGGCCTGCCGGTTCCGCTCACCGGCCAGTGGGTCAACGGGTTCGAGGTCGACTTTTTCTGGCCGGACCTCGGCCTGGTGGTCGAGACCGATGGCCTCCGCTACCACCGCACGCCGGCCGAGCAGGCGCGGGACCGGCTCCGCGACCAGGCCCACACTGCCGCTGGTCTCACCCAGCTCCGCTTCACCCACGAGCAGGTCCGCTACAAACCGGACTACGTGGGGAAGATCCTCGCTCAGACCGCGAGCCGCTTGGCCATCTCGACGAAGTAGTCGAGCGCCGCGGGGTTCGCCAGCGAGTCGCGGCTGGCCGCCTTCTCTGCCGGCGTCCCCATCAGGATCCGCTTCACCGGCACCTCAAGCACCTTGCCGCTGAGGGTGCGAGGGACCTCCTTGATCTCAAACACCTCGTCGGGGACGTGGCGCGGGGAGCACTGCTGGCGCACCCGACGCGCGATCTCCTTAGGCAGTTCCTCGTCGAGTTCGGCTCCCTCGCGCATGACCACGAAGAGCGGCATCCAGCCGTCGGTGCCCGGCCGCGGCACGTCGACCACCAGGGCGTCGACGATCTCCTCGATCCCCAGCACCGCGCGGTAGATCTCGCTCGTCCCCATGCGGATGCCGCCGCGGTTAATCGTCGAGTCGGAGCGGCCGTAGATGATCGCCGTCCCCCGCTCGGTCAGTTCGATCCAGTCGCCGTGGCGCCAGGTGCCGGGGAACATCTCGAAGTAGCTGTCGCGGTAGCGGCTGCCGTCCTCGTCGCCCCAAAAGTAGATCGGCATCGAGGGCATCGGCTCGGTCACGACCAGCTCGCCGACCTCGGCGACCACCGGCTCGCCCGCTTCGTCCCAGGCCTCGACGGCCGCCCCCAGCGCCCGCGCCTGCAGCTCGCCGCGGTAGACCGGCAGCGTCGCCACCCCGCCGACGAAGGCGGTGCAGAGGTCGGTGCCGCCGCTGGTCGAGAACAGCCAGGTGTCGGAGCCGAGGTGCTCGTAGATCCAATCGAAGCCCTCGGGCGAGAGGGGGGAGCCCGTAGAGCCGACCGCCTTCAGGGCACTGAGGTCCCGGTCATTGCCCGGCTCGACCCCGGCCTTCATGCAGGCGCCGATGTAGGCGGCGCTGGTCCCGAACATCGTCACCCCGGCCCGCGCGGCGAGCTCCCACAGCGTGCTCATGTCGGGATGCCCGGGGTTGCCGTCGTAGAGGACGATCGCCGCCTTGGTCAGCAGCCCGGAGACGAGGAAGTTCCACATCATCCAGCCGGTCGTCGTGAACCAGAAGAGGCGGTCGCCGGGGTGGGAGTCGACGTGGAGGTGGAGCTTCTTCAGGTGCTCGAGCAGGATCCCGCCCTGGCCCTGGACGATCGCCTTCGGCAGGCCGGTGGTGCCAGAGGAATAGAGAACCCAGAGCGGGTGGTCGAAGGGGACGCGGTCGAAAGTCAGCTCGGCACCGGCACCGGCACCGTCCCGCTTCAGCTCCTCCCATGGGATCGCGCTCCGCAGCGCCGAGAGGTCTGGCTCGGGATCGAGGTAAGGGAGGACGACCGTGCGCTCGAGGCTCGGCATCGCCTCTTGCAGCTGGGCGATCACGTCGCGGCGGTCGAAGTCCTTGCCGCCGTAGCGGTAGCCGTCAACCGCGAAGAGCACCTTGGGCTCGATCTGGGCGAAGCGGTCGATCACGCTGGCTGGTCCGAAGTCGGGCGAGCAGCTCGACCAGACTGCGCCGATCGAAGCGGCGGCGAGGAAGGCGACGATCGCCTCCGGGATGTTCGGTACGTAGGCGACGACGCGGTCGCCGCGTTCGACCCCGAGGCCGCGCAGCCCGGCCGCGGTTGCCGCGACCTGCGCCCGCAGCTCGCCCCAGCTCATCTCTCCCAGCTCGCGCAGCTCGGAGGCGTGGAGGATCGCCACCTCGGTGTCGTCCTTGCCCGCGAAGACGTGCTCGGCGTAGTTGAGCGAGGTGCCGGGGAACCAGCGCGCTCCCGGCATCTCGCGCGAGGGCAGCACCGGCGAGGGGTCGCCGTCGGCCTGCACCTCGAAAAACTCCCAAATCGCCGACCAGAACCCGTCGAGATCGTCGACCGACCACTGCCAGAGCTCGGGATAGCCTGCGAAGGAGAGGCCGCGCTCGCGCTCCAGCCAGCGCATGAACTCGACCATCCGCGAGCGCTCAACCAGCTCGATCGATGGCTCCCAGAGCAGCTCTCCCGCCGTCGCGTTCACGGCGCCACCCTATTGATGCCGGAGGTGGGATTCGAACCCACAAGCCCGCAAGGGCAATCGATTTTGAGTCGATCGCGTATGCCAGTTCCGCCACTCCGGCTCAGCCGGAAAGATAGAGGCAGCGGGGATGACCGACTACGCCGGCTGCGGGGAGGCGCCGGCGCCGTAATCCTCGCCGGAGCCGATCGGTCGCTCCTCCTCGACGTGCCACTCCTGGTTAAAGGCGTAAAGCACCGCCGCGACGGTGACGATCTGCAGCAGGCCGAGGATGATCACCAGCATCCCGATCAGTTCGGAGGGGAGGAGGGCCTCGTTGAACCCGGCCCGGTCGCGGTTGAACCAGCTTTCGGCGCCAACCGCGCAGAAGATCGCGAGGATCATCGAGAGCGCCGCCGCCACCGGCAGGATGCCGCGGTTCCAACGGGCGACCAAGAAGGCGAAGAAGGCGTAGAGGAGGGCGTAGATCGCGCAGACGATTCCCATCCCGCTGCCACCCTTGAGTAGGGACCAGCCGCCGATGGTTACGAGAGCCGCGATCACGGCCGTCGCGGCCAGCAAAAGCACGACGACGAACTTCGTCGACACCGAGCTGGCTTTTTCCCGATTGGGCCGCCAGAGTTCATATCCGGGCCTGACCTCTCCTACCGCCACCGCTCGATCATAGAATCTGTCAGCGACGCGGCGCCGTTGGCGGCGCGTTAAGGCCCAATTGGGTCAGCCACGCGGGCGTGGCGGAATTTGGCAGACGCGCCAGGTTTAGGTCCTGGTGGGCTTCGGCCCGTGGGGGTTCAAGTCCCTCCGCCCGCACTCCAGAGCGCCCCGCGCTCGTCTACGATCAGACCCCTGGGGCACTGGCCAAACTGGCTAAGGCACCGGTCTCCAAAACCGGCGATTCTAGGTTCGAGTCCTAGGTGCCCCGTCTTCTAGTCGCCGCGAGAGGAACGCCAGGAGTCCTCCGCTCCCAGATGTCTTATAGGTTTCAACCTATATGTACATCTTGACCAATCGACTCGTGAAACTGCGGAAAGGGTCGCTGCCGCTTCCCTGGTACCACCGGGCGCCGCTGGGGCTGTTGTCGGGGACGAATATCCACGTCGTCCTGCAGGCGCGGCACAGGCGGCCCTTCGGCGATCTCATCGTCTCCGTCGTCGATCCCGAAAACTGGCTTCACGTGCGGGAGGTCAACGCCTCCAAAGACGACGAGCCCGGGGTGCTGGCAGACGTCTATGAGAAAGCGCCGCCGCTGAACATCGTTTTCGCCGAGGCGGTGACCGTCGATTCCGGGTCTCGCCACGATGCCCGCCTGCTGCTCGAGCCCTACTACCGGAAACCCGACGAAACGGTGCAGGACCTGAAGGGGCGGGTCAACAGCGACATCAGGAGCATCAAGAAATCGCTGCTGGAAGAGCAGGAGTTCGAGCGGGTGGTCTCCAGGAACATCCACCTCGACGACCACGAGCTCACCTGGGAGGACGAAGGAAGGATCGAAGAAGGCTGGGTGAGGGTGGATGGGCTGGAGGAGGCGATTGCCGAGCAGGCGGCCGAATCCGAGGAGGCGAAGGGCTATGACCAGGGAACGGCGGTGATCTCGGCGGATACCGAGCGCCGCATCCTGCGCTACGTCTTTCCCCGCAGGCACGCGGTGTCGGTGAGTGTCAAGCACCGCGACCGGCCCGGGGTGATGGGCGAGATCGCGGAGGCGCTGGCGGGGGAGAACCTGAACATCCTCAGCTCGCTTCTACGGCGGGGCTCGACGTCCGCGTCGAAAGCGGAGGTCGTGTTCGTTGCGGAGCCCAAGTACGACGCCACCAGCCAGGACGAGGTGGAGGAACGGATTCGCGAGGCGCTCAAGGCCCTCGCTCCGCGGCTGCGTCTCAAGGTCGACGTCTCTGGGCCCCTCGACCCCGAAGACGTGCTCTACCCCCGACGACCCCACGAGGTCGCGGTTAGGCCCTCGGAGTCGCTGGAGAGCGCGATCCGTGCCGTGAAGCGAACCGTTCCCCGGGGGATGCGCCCCGTCTTCATCTCCCGCCGCTTCGTCGCCCCGAGCGAGACCCGCGGCCAGGAAATCGTCGCCGAGCTGCGACGGGCGCTCGAAGAGAGCGGCTGCTTCCCGCTGGAAGCCCTGCCTCAACCGGGTGGCTTCGGGCCGCTCGCCCCCGATGCGATCAAGGCGATGATGTGGGCCAGCGAGGCGGGGGTCCAGCTGGTGATCCCCACCGATGACGAACGCGACTTCTCGGTGAACCTCGCGCACGAGTCGGGGTTCATGCAGGGTCTGGGCAAGCCCCTGCTCCCGCTCGTCCAGAAGGATTGCGAGATCGGCATCTTCAAGCACGCGAACTTCCAGGGGCTGCCACTGGGCATCTTCAGCGAGGAAAACGCGCTGAACGCCGATATGCCGGACTCCATAGCGTCGGAAGTCGCCCAGTGGGTGAGGGGTTCCTTCCCAATGGGCTCGACCTCTTCGGACGCCGGCTAGCCTTCGATCGAGGCCGGGGCTCGTTGTGGTGACGGGCAGATCTCGAGCCCGTCGGCGAGGGCGAAGAAGGCGATGGCGAAGGGGCTGGATGCGGTCTGCTCGCGCAGTCGTCCCCAGTCGATCTGCTCGCGCAGCGAACGAGTGATGAGGATTAGGTCGCCGTAGTCGGCGCTGTGCTCGTCGAGCGCCATCAGCTTCGTGATCAGGATGTCGTCCAGATCCATCACCTGGATCCGCATGGCGACCACGCTCAGCTCCTCGCCCCGTGCCAGCACTTCGTCGTCGATCCGCATCCCCGAGGGTTCGAAGATCAAGTCGATGAGGATGTCGCCGTCCCAGGCCTTCAGCAGCCACTGCTCGGGCGGGGTCTCCGGCCGCATCCCCGCCCCGGCCAGCGCCGCCTGCGCCCGCTCGGCGTCCTCCCGCTTCAGCATCAGGTCGATGTCGTTGCTCGACGGCGGACCGCCCCGCGCCCAGCACCCAAGCCCGCCGCCGAGCAGGTAGGGGATCTCTCGCTCCTCGAGCGTCGCGACCGACCGTTTGAGGCTGTCGGTCAGCTCCTCTGCGACCTCGCTCTTGCCCAGGTTCTCCGCCACGCCTAATCGCTGCCCCATCGGCGGCTCGGATAAACGCAGCCGCGAGGCGGGTAAGGGAGCGAGGATGACCGTGGACACCGGCAGCAATGGGCTGCGTGAGGGCAAGCGGCTGCGGATCGCCGCCACCGGCGACATCCACTGCCGCGACTCGAACCGCGAGGCGATCGTCTCCTCCTTCGCCGAGCTCGGCGACGACGTTGACCTCGTCCTCATCGCCGGCGACCTGACCAGCCACGGCCGACTCGACGAGGCGGAAATCCTCTGCGAGGCGGCCGCCGCGACGGCGGTGCCGGTCTTCGCCGTGCTCGGCAACCACGACTGGCACAACGACGAAGCCGCGGCGATCATGCGTCGGCTGGGGGAGGGGGGCGTGCAGATGCTCGACCGCCGCGCCACCGTCTGCCAGGTCGACGGGATCGAGGTTGGGATCGTCGGCGTCAAGGGGTTCGTCGGCGGCTTCGCCCCGCGCCACCTGCCGGACTTCGGCGAGCCCTCGCTGCGCGCGGTCTACGCCGAGGCGACGGCCGAAGTGCAGGCGCTCGAGGAGGGACTACGGGAGGTCGCTACCTGTCCGCTGCGGATCGTCCTCCTCCACTATGCGCCGATCGAGGCGACCCTCGACGGGGAGCCGCGGGAGATCTTCGTCTTCCTCGGCTCAGATCGGTTTGCGGCGCCGATCCTCGAGCACGGCCCGGACCTGGTCCTCCACGGCCACGCCCACGCCGGCTCGCCCGACGGGATGATCGGGGAGACCCCGGTCCACAACGTCTCTCAGCCGGTGCTCGGTACCGACTTCCGCATCTTCGAGCTCGACGCCAGCCGGGCCCACAGCCCGATTCCTTAGCGCGGTTCGAGCCCGATCAGGTCGTAGTAGCCGATCAGGTAGAGGCGTTTGCCGTCGGAGACCATCGGCGTGTAGCCGGCCTCCTTTAGGTGGAAGGTGCGCTTGTGGGTGTGGACGTCGAAACCGCTCGTCACCTGGGTTTTGAAGCTGGAGGTGTAGACGGTGTGCCCGATCACGGTTGCCGTCCCGGGGATCGGGCCGCCGATGTCCTTCTGCCAGCGGACCTTGCCGGTGCGGGCGTCGAGGGCAAAGAAGCGGCCGTTTTCGGCGCCGATGTAGACGGTTGGTGGGGTGCCGGGCACCTGGGCGACGGCGGGCGAGCCGTACACGTAACCGCCGGTCTCGAAGTGCCACGCGACCTTGCCGGTCTCCTCGTCGAAGGCGTAGACGGTGCCGTCGTCGCGGGCGGCGTAGACGCGGCCGAAGGCGACCGCAGGGGAGGAGAAGAAGCCGCCGCGCCCGAAGGGCGGCACCTTGCTCGTGTTACTGCGCCAGGCCAGCTTGCCGCTGTCGGCGTCCAGAGCGAACATCGAGCTCTGGTAGTCGGCGAAGAAGACCTTGCCGTCGTCGTAGGTGGGGCTGGCTTTGATCGCGCCGGGGGCGTTGAAGCTCCAGCGGGTCTTGCCGCTGTCGGCGTCGAGGGCGACCAGGTCGGTGGTGTCGGTGCCGAGGTAAAGCGTGCCGTTGATCGCCAGCGGCGAGGATTCGAGGTGGGCGTCGAGTTTGCGCACCCAGACTTTCTTCCCGGTCTTAGCGTCGCCGGCGGCGAGGTGGCCGGTGAGGAAGGCGCCGTAGATGCGGCCGTCGTAATAGACGGGGGCGGTGACGAAATTTGGGTTGCCCTTGTCGCTGGGGCGGATGTTGATTTCCCACAGCACCTTGCGGTCGCGCAGCCGCACCGCTTTGCCGTTGCCGTACTTGTTGATCACGTAGGCGACGCCGTTGTTGATGGCGGGCGGGAACTCGATCAGCGCGTGCGTGTTGATCGACCAGGCCTGCTTCAGCGGCGGGTCGAGCGCCTGCTCCTTGGCGGGGAGATAGTGCGTCCGCTCCGGGATCCGCCCGAACAGCGGCCAATCGATGTAGGAGGAACCGGAGGCGGGGTCCTTCTGCGAGGCGACCGTCGCGTCCTCCGAGTCGCCGCAGCCGGCAAGCAGAAGGGCGAGAGCTAGGGCGAGTGAAGCGGCAGCGCGCATCGAAGGTCTCATCGGCAGCCACCTACCCGCTCTTGAAGGAGGAGAGCGGCGGACGGGACTTGAACCCGCGTCACCAGCTTGGAAGGCTGGGGCTCTACCGTTGAGCTACCGCCGCGCGAAGGAAGCCGCCCCGCCTTGCGGTGCGACGCCGGTGACAGTTTGCACAAACGACGTCGCACTTTGCAATCTCGTCGAGAACGTCCTGCCAGCGCCGGCCTTGGATGCCCTCCGAGATCGAGAACTTCTTGTCCCGCAGGTGGTCGAACTCGAGGACGACCGGATCTCCCTCGCCGCAGTCGACGCACGGGTGCTCTCGCAGGAAGGCGACCAGGTAAAGGGTCCGTTCTTCGACCAGCGCTTTCTTGCGTTGGCGGGCAGCGGCGATGTACTTGGCCTTGTTCGCGGCGTAGTGCTCCTGCTTGTATTCGGCCCTGCAGGGGCGGCAGTAGTTGTCGCGCTGCCCCCGGGCACGTCGTCGCCAGGCGAATTCGTCCAGTGATTTCTCCGTCTTGCAGCGCCCGCACCGTCGCACAGAGCGAGCATACGAAGGCGAACAGACGTTCCCATAAGCACCGCATCCGTCAATCCGTCAAAATGAAGGCCCCACGGGGAGTGGCGCAGTCTGGTAGCGCACTCGGCTGGGGGCCGAGCGGTCGCAGGTTCAAATCCTGTCTCCCCGACTTTTGATTCGCATAGCCCCGCAGGCTCCGAGGGCGCTATGCAGTGGCAGAGATGCTGGTGGATGCACGAAAGTGGGCCAGCCTGATTGGGCGGTTCAATTGACAGCGGGTGCGGCTGCGGAGACGATGGTCTCATCGATGGCGCTTCCTGACGGCTCGCAACTGTTTATCGGCGATGGGGGCTTGGAGACCGTGATGATTTTCGAGGAGGGCCTCGAGTTGCCGGAATTCGCTTCGTTCACGCTGCTGCGCGACGAGGTTGGGCGGGCCGCTCTCCGTCGCTACTACGAAGGCTTCCTGGCGATCGCCGCTGAGCACGGCACCGGCTTCACCTTCGACCCACCGACTTGGCGGGCGAGTGAGAGGTGGGGAGAGGTGCTCGGGTATTCGCCGACCGAAGTTGCCGACCTCAACCGCGAGGCGGTTGCCTTCGCCCGTGAAGTCTGCGAGGCGACGGCCGGCCAGGTGCCGGTTTCGATTACCGGCACGATCGGTCCCGAGGGCGACGGATATAGCCCCGATTCGTTCCTCTCGGCCGCCGAAGCCGAGGATTACCACGAGAGACAGGTCGCTGTCTTCGCTGCTGAGGGGGTCGACATGATCAGCGGCATGACCATGACCTACGTCGAGGAGGGGGTCGGGATCGTCCGCGCTGCCGCCGCGGCCGGTCTGCCGGTCTCGGTCTCCTTCACCGTCGAGACCGACGGCCGGCTGCCCAGCGGTGAGCCGCTGGGCGAGGCGGTCGAACGCCTCGACGCCGAGACTGGTAGCTCGGCGCTCTACCTGATGATCAACTGTGCTCACCCAACCCACTTCGCCGCCGAGCTGGCCGGCGGGGACGCCTGGCTGGGTCGGATCGGCGGTGTCCGCGCCAATGCCTCGCGCCGCAGCCACGCTGAGCTCGACGAAGCCGAGGAGCTCGATGCCGGCGACCCGGAAGAGCTCGGCGCCGAATACGCCGCCTTCGAGCCGCGCCTGCCGGATTTACGGGTGGTCGGCGGCTGCTGCGGCACCGACCAGCGCCACGTCTCCCGCATCTGCGCTCAGCTTGTCGGCTGAGCAAGGGCGGCAGGCCGTGGTTCCCTCTTCTCCGACCATGTACTTGCGGTGCTGCTGAGCGACTAGGAGATCGCCTGCCGCCGACTCAAAATCGAAGCGCGATATTTGGGTGATACGGAGGATCGGTGAGGTGCTTCCTAAGCGATTGTGGTCCTGTCTCCCCGATGTAGGAAATATTTCCGTCCCAAAAGCAGCCCTTGAGGCGGCAGATCGCGATCTCATGGATCAGCCGTCGGAGGCGTCCAGGTCCTCGATGTCCGCGAGGTCTCGAGTTCTCCCCGCTGCTTGCTTCATCGCTCTCAGGTCCTCGCGCGAGCAGATCCATACCTTCGATCCGAGGATCTCGGCTTCGATGGCCCGAGACCGGAGATCCTCGAAGCTTGGTACGCCGTCGAGGCCTTGGACCACATCGAGCCTTCCGAGGTCAGTCTCGATGGCGACCTGCTCACCACCCGCCAGTGCCGCCGCAATCGAGAACGGGGTGCCGAGCAAAGCTTCGCCTTGTTGGACGCGGCCGCCGGCGTCCACCGCGACCTCGGCGACCCGCTTGATGTTGTCGGGGTCCGTGGCAATGACCACATCCACATCCTTGGTGCCCCGCACGATCCCCCAAGCGTTGAGGGCCAGTCCGCCGACGACCACGAACTCGACCTCCGCCTTGGTTAGGCGCCGCAGGAGCTCGTCGAAGGCCGGCTCGCTCAATTCTTAAGAGCGGCGCCGGTAAACCGGAGCAGCTTATGGCTGAGCGCAATGCCCTCGGAAAGGTTCTCGCTGAGCGAACGCTGGGCATCTTCACGCAGGCGCTGGACCCGTAGGGCCTCGGCGTCCGCCGAGGCCGACTGGATGGCTTTGTCGGGCCGCTCCATGGGCTGATGCTAGCGCTGGCAAATGCGTCCGGTGGGGCAATGCAGACAATCGATGCTGCGCCGTAGTTAGGCCGACGCAGCACCCGCGAGCAGATGACGGCGGAGGAAGTTGAGTTGGTCGGCGACGACGGCGTCGTGCTCGGGGCCGTCGTAGATGTCGAAGTGGTCGACGCCCGGGTAGGTCCGCAGCTCTCCTAAGGGTGCCCGTCGCGCGGCGGCGATCGCCGGGCCCGGCTTCGCGACTTGGTCGGCCTCGCCGACGCAGACCAGCCAGGGGCAGTGCAAGCCCGGGGCGAAGCGGGCTGGGCGGTAGGGCCGACCGAGTAGCCAGCGGGCAGAGGCGCGGTTGCGCCAGCGCGAGTCCTCGCCGATTGCGACGACGTGATGCCAGCCGGCGGCGCTGTCCGGGGCGTTGATGAAGGCCGCCTCATGTGGAGAGCCCACCGCTGGCAGGTACTCGCCGCGGGCCGCAGCGAGCAGCATTCGCGCCGCTACTCGAGGGCTTGAGCGATGGGCCTGGCGGACGATGTCCAGAAAGGGAACCTGGCTGATCGCGGCCGCGACTTGCTTGTCGTTGGCCGCCGCTGCCAGGGCGTTGCCGCCGCCCATTGAGGATCCGAACGTGGCGACCCGCTGGCCGTCCACGCCCTGCAGCGTCCGCGCAAAGTCGATCGCGGCCTGCCAGTCCTGCAGCTGTCTGGTGGGGTCGAACAGGTCGGGCTCACCACCGCTGTCGCCAAAGCCGCGATGGTCGAAGACGAGGGCGAAAAGGCCCGCCGCCGCGAATCGAGCTGCAAACGGCCCCAGGCTGTCCCTGCGAGTCCCCGAGAGCCCATGCGCCATAACGACGATCGGGAGCGGATCGGCGCTTTCCCGGGCCGGCCGGTAGAGCCAAGCGGCGCAAGATGCTGAGCCAGACAGAAAGCAAAGGTCTTCGCGGTCCATGCTGAGTCAACGTGCTGTGGCGCCGAAACGTGAGATTGGCTTCCAGGTCGGATATTTTCGTGCCGTGCCCGACCCAGTTCTCCTTGCGATCGACGAAGACGAACGCGCGCTGCGCGAGGTAGAGCGTGAGCTGATCGACCGTTACTCGCGCAGCTACCGGGTCGTTTGCGTGGCCTCGGTGGAGGAGGCGATGGCGGAACTCCAGTCCCTGGCGACGGCGGGAGATGACGTGGCGCTGGTCCTCGCTGCGCAGGCGTTCGCGGGGATGACCGGGAGCGAGCTGTTGGGCAAGGTGCGGGATCTCCACGCGCACGCCCAGCGGGGGCTGCTGATCGAGTGGGGCGCCTGGGGCGACGGCAGCACCGCCGAGGAGATCTTCGAAGCGATGGCGCGGCGGCAGATCGAGTACTACGTGATCAGGCCCTCGCAGACGCCGGACGAGCTGTTCCACCAGTCGGTCTCGACCTTCCTGCTCGAGTGGGCGCACGCGCGGCGGGTCTCCCCACACACCGTCCACATCGTCAGCGAGTCGTGGATTGGCCGGGCTCAGGAGCTGAAAGAAGTCCTCGGCCGCTGCGCGGTGCCGCACTCGTTCCTCCTTGCCGACTCTCCGGACGGCCGCGCCCTGGTGGCGGAGACAGGGGGCGAGGAGCCGCTGCCCCTGGTCGTCTTCCCGAACGGGACGGTGCTGACCAACCCGACCAACCTGGAGTTGGCGAGCGCCGCCGGTGCCACGATCGACCCCGACCGGCGGGAGTTCGACGTGATCATCGTCGGCGGCGGCCCGGCCGGACTCTCGGCGGCGGTCTACGGCGCCTCCGAGGGCTTCCGGACGCTGGTCGTCGACGACGGCGGCATCGGCGGGCAGGCGACCTCGAGCTCGATGATCCGCAACTACCTCGGTTTCCCGCGCGGCGTCAGCGGCCGCCGGCTGGCCGAGAGCGCCTACGAGCAGGCCTGGGTCTTCGGCGCCAAGTTCGCCTTCATGCACGACGCGACCGCGATCCGCCGCGAGGGCGATCGCATCCACGTCGCCCTCTCCGACGGCGGCGAGGTCAGCGCCCGCGCGGTGATCCTCGCCACCGGCGCCACCTATCGCCGGCTCGGAATCGAAGAGATAGAGGAGCTGGCCGGGGCGGGCGTCTTCTACGGCGGCCCCGCTTCCGAGGCGCCGACGACCGTCGACGAGGACGTGCACGTCGTCGGCGGCGCCAACTCGGCCGGCCAGGCGGCGCTGCACTTGGCCGAATACGCCAGCAAAGTGACGCTCGTCGTGCGCACCGACTCGCTCGCCAAGGGCATGTCCCACTACCTGGTGCGCCAGATCGAAGCCACGCCCAACGTCGAGGTGCGCCTCGGGACTGAGGTGGTCGGCGGCAGCGCTGGCGACGACGGGTGGCTGAAGAGTCTGGTCCTGCGTGCCGGCCCCGATGGGGAGCCGGAGACCGTCGCCTCGGACGGGCTCTTCCTGATGATCGGCGCCCGCCCCAACACCGACTGGCTGCCGGCTGAGCTGGCGCAGGGGGAGGGCGGCTTCGTCCGCACCGGGGCGGATGTGGAGGCCCACGGCTGGCCGTTGGAGCGCAGCCCGCTCTCGCTTGAGACCAGCATTCCCGGCGTCTTTGCCGCCGGGGACGTTCGCCACGGGTCGATGAACCGGGTCGCCTCCGCGGTCGGCGAGGGCTCGATCGCGATCAGGCTCGTCCACGAGCTCTTCGCGGCCGAGCAGAGCCAGCAACGCGACCCGGTTTAGCCATCGGCGAGGCAGGCACGACGGCCGGAGATGCCGCTGCGGTTGCGGCCGCCAAGGTGGCCGCGGTCCGCGACGACCCCTGGGGGCGAGTGGCGCTCGCCAGCGCGACCTACGGCGGCCCGACGGGAGACGCGCCTCGCCACCTGCCGTTCCGCCGGGCGGCGCTGTCGTTCATGCGCTGGGAGGCCAAGCGGGGAGTGCTCAACCCGCTCGAGACCGAGCCGCCGGGGAGCCGCTGGTGGCGGGCGCTGAACGAGCGGCTGTTGCGGGACGGATGCGAGGCGGTCGCCCGCGTCGGCGGTCACGGCGGACCCGCCTCGGCGTCAAGCATCGATCTCTGGGACGCCTTCGTCGCGCAGCCGACCGCGAGGACCTGGTACCGAGCCCACAACGCGAGCATTGTCGCCGCCTACCTCGACCACCGCGACCTCGCCGCAGAGGAGAGCCGGACGGAGCGGTTCTTCCTCAACGTCGTCCTCCTCCGCGTGCTCTACGCGCACGCCCTCGTCGCCGCCCCGCGCCTCGCGCTCGGCCGCATGGCGCCGCTCGGTCGTCTCCTCGGCGATCCGCGTCTGGGGATGGCCGGCGTCTTCCTTTCCCTGGGCAGGGTCCTCCCAGCCCGGTACCCGGCCGAGGACGATCTCGATGTCTATCTGCAGGCCGAGAACGGCTTCGGCCGCCTGCTCGACTACGCGGTGATCCAGCCGCGCCTGCGCCTTCTCTTCGACTGGTCGGCGCGCGAGCTCGAACGGCCGGAGATCGCGGAGCTGGTGATCGACGGCACGCCCGCCTACGCCTGGTCCCCCGGTGACCGCAAGGAGTGGGCGCCGCCATCGCCGTCGGCTACGGCGAGGGCGATGAAAGCCGCGACCGCGCCGCGGTGACGCTCAGTCTGTGGCGGCGGCCGAAGCCTGGGCGCGGCGATCAAGGGCGCGCAGCCACTCCCGCCTGATCAGGCCGCTGCCGGGACGGATCGCCAGCCAGTAGAGGCCGAAGCGGCGACGGGCCTTGGCGTCGGTCGCCGCGATCCGGGTCTCGGTCGAGAGCTTGCCGTCCTCGATTCGGAAGTTGAAGGCAACCTTGGCGTAGCCGGGCTCCTGGAAGTGCAGGAACTGCTCGTCGTCGATCACCTTGCGCAAGCCGCCGGACGGCGTCCAGAACCGGCCGATGCCGGCCACGACCAGTTCCTGCTGGGGCCGCTCGGCGACCGGACGGAACCCCATCCGCCGAAATCCCTCGAGGACCGTCAAGTCGCCCGGTCCCGCCCTGCGGCCGAGGGTGCGCAATCCCATCAGAACGCGCATCGCCGTCATCTCGTCGGCTCGCAGGTCGTGAATCGCTTCCCAGAGGGCGGACGGGGAGGCGGCGGTCTCGCGGCTGTGCAGCTCGCGGCGATCGTAGGAGGGGAGTGCCTGGTCGAGTAGAATCATCTTCTAGAATAGTATTCTAGTCATGACTCGCCGTGAGGAGATCCTGGAGGCCGCGCTCGATTCTCTCGGCGACGGCGGCGAAGCGACGATCGAAGAAGTGCGCGGCCGCTCCGGCGCCAGCGTCGGCTCGATCTACCACCACTTCGGCGACAAGGACGGGATCCTGGTCGCCCTCTACGCGAAGGTCCTCGGCGAGTACCAGGCCGGCGTCCTGCGCACCCTGCGAGCCGCAACCGACGCCGAGGACGGCGTCAAGCGGCTGGTCCGCCATCACCTGCGCTGGGTCCAGCGCAACCCCGAGCGCGCCCGCTTCGTGCTCCAAAGCGGGGTCGTGCGCGAACAAGCTGACGCGGAGCTGAAGGCGCTGAACCAAAGCATGTTCGCTGCGGTCGGAGAGTGGGTCGAGGCCCAAGCGGCGATCCGCCCGCTGCGCCGCGAGATCTTCTACGCCACCGTCTTTGGGCCGGCCCAGGAGCTCTGCCGCTCCTGGCTCGCGGGCCGGATCGAGTCGCTGCGACGGGTCGAGGACGAGCTGGCCGAGGCGGCCTGGCGAGCGGTGCGGTCCGGCTAGGCCGGTTTGGTGGTCGTTGACGCGGCCTCGGACAGCTCGGCGCGGTTGGCATCCCAGCGGTGGCCGACGACGATCGGGCGCGGTGGGGGCGGTAGCGTCAGGTCGGCATGCCGCGACCGCAGGGATTCCAGTTCGAGCAGCGAGGGGAGGAGGTGGCGATCTCTCACCACGGCCGCCGCGCGACCTCGCTCCGAGGAGCCGCCGCGCGCCGGCTCGCCTGGCGGCTGGTCGGCAGCGGTCCGCCGCTCTGAGGCCGAGGGAGATCAGCTTGGCGGTCGTGCGATCCTGCCGCCATGTGGTTACAGCGGACGATTCGTCTCTCGGCGCGACCGCGCGGCTTCCACCTCGTCACCGCCGAGGTGACCGAGGCGCTGCCGGAGCTGGGCCAGATCGAGGTCGGCCTGCTGCACCTGCTGATCCAGCACACCTCCGCCTCGCTGGCCCTGAACGAGGACGCCTCGCCGGACGTGCGGCGTGACTTCGAGACCTGGTTCGACCAGGCGGTGCCGGAAGACGCGCCGTACTGGACCCACACGCTGGAGGGAGCAGATGACATGCCGGCGCACATCAAGGCCGCCCTCCTGGGTCCGTTTCTGACCTTGCCGGTCAGCGAGGGCCGCCTCGCACTTGGCACCTGGCAGGGCATCTACCTCTGCGAGCACCGCGACCACGGCGGCCCACGCTCGATCGTCGCCACTGCCTGGGGCAGCGAAAGTTCTATCGACCCGGGTCCTGCTAAACCGACGCCATGACGCCCTTTTTGAGGACGATCGGATCGAGCAGCTCGAGATGATCTCGCTCGAGGATCTGCTGGCGGACGACCCCGATCATCCCGCTTCAAGCTGAGGTCCATCTGCCCTATACAGGCCAGGTGACGTATGCGAACATATGTTCGTGTTCGCGAGCGAGAGAGACCGCCCCCTTGAAACGGGTCCTCAGCCGCGACGCTTGCCGGGATTCCGGCGTACCGGAAAAACTCCGGTCGCGGGCCGTTTCTGGCCGACCTTGTGCTCACCTCTATGGACGCGGGGGCGGGAGGTGCATTCCCTTCCGTAAATGCCACGGCAAGAAGAACCCCAGATCGGCCTCAGCAAGGCAATTCGACAGATCCGCAGGGAGGCGCAACTGAGTCAGGAAGCGCTTGGGCTGCGGGCTGACATCCACCCGACTTGGATCTCGCACATCGAGTCCGGCCGCGTTAACCCGACCTGGGGAAACGTGCGCCGCCTCGCTTACGGATTGGAGGTCCCCCTACACGTGCTGGCGGCCTTGGCCGAGGACCTCGAGGCCGAAAATGGAACCGCCCCCCAATCCGAGAACGGCGGGGGGCGGTAGAGAAACAGCCTTGGGTGTGGCTGTGGCTAACTCTATACCCGGCAGTACTCGATTAGGTAACAGCCATCGACCACCCGCTCCGCCGAGGGCTCGGATAGGCTCGCGCTGTCTTGCATCCGGTGAAGAAGCTCTCGCTCGCGCTCCTCTTGCCCGCCCTGCTTTTCGTCGCGGGCTGCGGCAGCAGTTCCGACGACACGACCGGCGCGACCGCTGCGTCCTGCAAGCCAGGTCAGCTGCCGACGGAGACCAAAGGGGTGCTGACGATCGCCACCGACGATCCGGCCTACCCGCCCTACTTTGAAGACAACGACCCGACCAATGGCGAAGGGTTCGAGAGTGCCGTCGCCTACGCGATCGCCAAGCAGCTCGGCTACCCGCCGGCGAAAGTGCAGTGGACGGTGGAGTCGTTCAACTCGTCCTTTGCTCCCGGGCCCAAAGACTTCGACTTCGACGTCAATCAGATCTCGATCACCCCGGTGCGGGAAAAAGCGGTCGATTTCAGCGCCCCCTACTACACGGCCAACCAGGCGGTGGTGGTGCTGAAGGACTCCGACGTGGCGGACGCGACCTCGCTGGCCGAACTGCAGGACGCCAACCTCGGCGTCCAGGTCGGCACCACCAGCCTCGAAGCCGCCGAAGAGCGGATCGAACCGAGCAGCCGGCCGGAAGTCTTCAACACCTCCAACGACGTCGTCCAAGCGCTGAAAAACGAACAGATCGACGCCGTCGTAGTCGACCTCCCGACCGCGCTCTACCTGACCGCGGTGCAGGTCCCCGAGGCCACGGTCGTGGGCCAGTTCAGCGCCCCCGGCGGCGACCAGTGGGGAGCGCTGCTGGCGAAAGACTCATCTCTCACCGGCTGCGTCTCGGAAGCGGTCGAAGAGCTGGAGAGCTCTGGAGAACTCGAAAAGATCACCCAGCGCTGGATGAGCCAGGCCGCTGGCGCCCCTGAATTGCGCTGATGCCGAGTGACCGTCGCCTCGAACGGGAGGCGGCGAAGCGCCGCCGGCACCGCCGCGGGCAGGCGATCGCGGCGCTCTCCAGCGTCGTCGTCCTCGGTGGTCTCGCCGCTCTGGTCCTGACCAGTCCCGGCTGGCCGGAAGTCCGACAGACCTTCTTCAACTGGGAAGTCTTCACCGACTCGTTCCCGAACGTGCTCAGCGCCTTCTGGCTCGACGTCAAGATCTTCATCGCCGCCGAGCTGGCGATCTTGGTTGTCGGCCTGGTCATCGCGCTGGTGCGGATCGCCCGCTCGCCGGCGATGTTCCCGGTGCGCTTGCTGTCCGTCGTCTACGTCGACCTCTTCCGCGGGATCCCGACGATCCTGCTCGTCTTCCTGATCGGCTTCGGCGTCCCCGCCCTGCGGCTCGACGGGGTCCCGACCGACCCGGTCGTGCTCGGTGCGATCGCCCTCGTCCTCTCCTACAGCGCCTACGTGGGGGAGGTCTACCGCGCCGGGATCAACTCGGTCCACCGCAGCCAGCGCGACGCGGCGCTGGCAGTCGGTTTGACCGAGGCGCAGACGATGCGCCACGTGATCCTGCCCCAAGCGGTGCGGCGGGTGGCGCCGCCGCTGCTGAATGACTTCGTCGCCCTGCAGAAGGACGTCGCCCTGATCTCGATCCTCGGCCCGCTGGAGGCGTTCCGGGAAGCGCAGATTATCGAGGCGGAAACCTTTAACTTCACGCCGCTGGTCGCGGCGGCCTTGCTCTACCTGGCCGTCACCATCCCCACCGCCCGGCTGGTCGACCGCCTCGGCGGCCCCGAGGGGGCGGTGCGATGAGCTCGCCCGGAGCGCCGGTCCTCGAGCTGCGGGGGGTCGGCAAGGCCTTTGGCGAGCGCCAGGTGCTGCGGGGTGTGGACCTGACGGTGCGCGAGCACGAAGCGGTCGCCCTGATCGGCGCCTCCGGCTCCGGCAAGTCAACCCTGCTGCGCTGCGTCGACCTGCTCGAGGAGATCGACGACGGCGACGTCTTTCTCGATGGCGAGACGGTCACCGACCCAGCGGTCGATCCGATTGCCGTTCGGCGCCGACTCGGGCTCGTCTTCCAGGCCTACAACCTCTTCCCGCACCTGACCGCGCTGGAGAACGTGGTCCTGGGGGAGATGCGCGCCCACGGTTCGAGCCGGGCCGAGGCCGAGGAGCGCGGGCGGGCGCTGCTGGCGCGGTTCGGCCTTGCCGGCCGCGAGGACGACCGTCCCGACAACCTCTCCGGCGGCCAACAGCAGCGGGTCGCGATCGCTCGCGCCTTCGCCGGCCGGCCGCGGGCGCTGCTGCTCGACGAGGTCACCAGCGCGCTCGATCCGGAGCTGGTCGGCGACGTGCTGGAAGCGGTCAGGGACCTGAAGGGGGAGGGGATGACGATGCTGATCGCCACCCACGAGATGAGCTTCGCCCGCGAGGTCGCCGACGAAGTCGCCTTCCTCCACGAGGGCCGGATCATCGAGCAGGGCTCGCCGGCGCAGGTACTTGAGGCTCCGGCGCGGGAGGAGACCCGCCGCTTCCTCAGCCGCCTGCTCGAAGCCGGCCGCGCCTGATCCACGGGGATCTCGCGACTTTCGATCAAATTATTTGACGCGCGCAGATGTTGCGGTTATGCTGCCGCCGGCTTGAGCAATCAGGGAATCGCTCAGGTCTGGGGAAACATAGCTAGCACCTGTGCCTTAATCGGTTAAAGGGTCGGCGTTGTAAGCCGAAGATCCGGGTTCGAGCCCCGGCGGGTGCATTTCGAACAACCAATTCGAGGCAAGCGACAAGTTCGAAATCACGGCTATGGACGAGAACATCTTCAGCAGGTTCGATCAGGTAGCAGCGGGGGACGGCGGCAACGCTCTCTGGGCGGCGCGGGCTCCATACCGACCCGATTCCGAGGTCGACTTGATGTTGATCCCGCGGTTGCCGAAGGGCAGCGACTGGCGCGAGGACGCTGGCGCCCTGGCGGCGCTGGAGCGGATCGAAGCCGAGCCCTGGGTTGGTTCGGTCTCGCGCGATGGCAAGCAGCCGACGTTGCGACTCGCCGACGAGTGGATCGAGGCCCAGGGTGAGGCGGTTCGCGCCGCCGCCGAGGACCGCGGCGGTTTCACCGACATGGACGCCGACGGTCGCTACGCCGTCTACTTCTGGGGCGCCAACACGACCAAGGCCCTTCACATCGGCCACCTCCGCAACCTCGCGGTCGGCAACGCGATCGCCGGCGCCCTCAAACAGGCCGGCGCCAGGGTCGACAACCGCAGCTTGATCTGCGACGTCGGCCGCAGCATGGGGGAGGCGATGGCCGGGGTCGCGACTCGCGCCGGTGAGGACGCCGGGCCCGACGCCGACGAGAAGAGCGACCACTTCGTCGGCTTCTGTTACGCCGATTACGTCACCGCCAGCCGCAACGGCGGCCAGGGAGACGACGGCGCCGAGGACTCGGTCGCCCGCGAGTCCACCAACTACAACGACAAAGCCGACGAGATGATGATGCGCGTTCTCGACGGCGACCAGAAGGCGCTGGAACTGTGGTCGCGGACCCGCTCCTGGGTCGTCTCCGGACAGCGCAAGACGCTCGCCAGTCTCGGCATCACCTTCGACAAGGTGATCTACGAGTCCGACTACCTCCCCGAGGTCACCGAGTACATGAACGAGGGCCTCGCCGCCGGCACCCTGACCAAACGCTGGGGCGACGACATGGTCATGTACGAGACCGAACGCGAGGAGCTGGAAGAGATGCCGCTGGTTCGCGCCGACGGCCTTCCGACCCAGCACATGCGAGCGCTCGCCTACTGGGCCGCGGCCGACGAACTCGACGACGTGGTCTCGATGCAGGTCTGCGGCAACGAGTGGGTCGCCCACGTCACCTGCCGCCGCCAGCTGATCGACGCGATGGGTCTGACCAACGGCAACGGCTATGGCAGCTCCCGCGGCGGCGGCCCGCCGACCCACGACATCTTCCACGGCATGGTCGCCCGCGAGAGCGAATCGATCAGCTCGAGCAAGAAAGGGGCGCTGCTGATCGACGAGCTGGTCGAGTGGATCGAGGAGCAGTTGGTCAAGGACCCGGAGCTGGCCGAGGAGATGCGGCGCCACCCGCACCCCGAGACGGTTCCGGCTCAGGTCGCGCTCGGCTACTTCCTCTTGCAGCCGACGACCAAGCAGGTCAACTTCGGCAAGGAGAAGCTGCTGCGGGAAGGGAAGGGGAGCCTTGGTTGGGACCTGGCGCGCGCTCAGGCCCACCACGCCTCCACCGAGATCAAGGGCGAACGCCCGGCGGAGGACCCTGACTACCGCTTCGCGGTGATCCAGTCCGAGCACTACCGGGTGCACCTGCGCAGCGCCGTCGATGAGTTCGACGTCGCGCCGCTCTCCAAGTACCTCTCCCACTTCGCGCGCTGGTATCGGGAAGACGAGCGAGCACCGGAGGTCGAGGCGGTCGTCCAGCCGGTGCTGGAGCAAGGCCTGCGCGGCCTTGGACTAGAGGGAGCCTGATGTGAAAACGCTGCTGGTCGACAACCACGATTCCTACACCTACAACGTCTTCCACCTGCTGGCCGCGGCCTCGGGCGAGGAGCCGATGGTGGTCAACAACGACGCCGTCTCCTGGCGGGTGCTGACAAGGATGGACTTCGACGCGATCGTGCTCTCGCCGGGACCGGGGCACCCGTCCCGCTGGCACGACTTCGGCGTCTGCCGCGACATCCTCCGCCACAGCGAAGTCCCGGTCTTCGGGATCTGCCTCGGCCACCAGGGGATCGGCAACCTGCTCGACGGCACCGTCAACCGGGCGCCGATGGCGATGCACGGCCGCCTCAGTCGCGTCAACCACGAAGGCAAGGGCCTGTTCAAGGACGTCCCCCAGGGCTTCTCGGTGGTCCGCTACCACTCGCTGGCGATCACCGGGCCTCCCGGGCCGGACGGCCACATCGTCGCCTGGGCCGACGACGGCGTGGTGATGGGCGTCGAGCACAACGAGCGGCCGATCTGGGGCGTTCAGTTCCATCCCGAGTCGATCTCGACCGAGTACGGGTTGAAAATCGCCCAGAACTTCTTCGACATGGCAGCCAGCTACCAGCGACCGCAGCGGCCCGCCGGCCGGGCGACGATCGCGCCGCGGTTCGGCAAACCTGCGCGCCCGGCCGCCGCTGATTCCGCCCCAACCGATTTCGAGCTGCGGATGCGGACCGTGCCGGGCGAAGCGCCAACCGAGTACGTCTACGAACAGCTCTTCGCCGACTCCGATCCCTCCTTCTGGTTCGACAGCGCCGACGCGCCGACCTGGCTCGCCCAGTGCTCCTACATGGGGACCACCGCCGGCGCCGAGCGCTGCTTCGTCACCTACGACGTCGACAGCGGCGACCTCGCGGTCAGCCGCGGCGGCGTCGAGACGGTCGAGCACAAGTCGATCTTCGATTACCTGCAGAAGGAGCTGGAGCGGATCAAGGTCGAGCCGCCGGAGGGGGTCGAGCGCGGCCTCGTCGGCGGCTACGTCGGCTACCTCGGGTACGAGCTGAAGGCCGACTGCGGCTCACCAAACGTCCACAGCTCCGACATGCCCGACGCGGCGATGATGCTGGCCAACCGGGTCGTCGCCGTCGACCACACCAAGAACGAGACCTACATCTTCGCCCTCTGCCGCGGCGAGGACCCCGAGGCCGAGCGCTGGCTCGACGCTGCCGAGGACCTCATCGCTGCCGCGATCGCCGCGCCGCCGGCCGAGCGCCCGCTGGCGCCGCCGAGCGATCCCGGCGCCCACGTCACCTTCCACTCCGGCCGCGGCCGCGAGCGCTACCTCGCCGATATCGCTAAGTCCCAGGCCGAACTGCTGGCCGGCGAGTCCTATGAGGTCTGCCTCACCGACCAGTTCTCGACCGACGCCAGCCCCGAGCCCTTCGACCTCTACCGGCAGCTGCGCCGCAGCAACCCCTCGCCCTTCTCCGCCTTCCTCCGGCTCGGCGAGAACTCGATCGTCAGCTCCTCGCCGGAGCGCTTCATCTCGGTCGACCGCCAGCGCCAGGTGATGGCGCGGCCGATCAAGGGCACCGTTCAGCGGGTCGAGGATCCGGCCGAGGACAGGGCGATCCGCGAAGAGCTGGAAGCCGACGAAAAGACCTACGCCGAGCACCTGATGATCGTCGACCTGCTGCGCAACGACCTCGGGGTCGTCTGCGACGTCGAGAGCGTCAAGGTGCCGGACCTAATGGTGGTCGAGCCCTACGCCACCGTGCACCAGATGGTCTCGACCATCGTCGGCCGGCTCGAGGACGGTCGTAGCGCGGTCGACTGCGTCCGCGCCACCTTTCCCGGCGGCTCGATGACCGGCGCCCCAAAGGAGCGGACGATGGAGATCATCGACGACCTCGAGGAGGAGGCGCGCGGCGTCTACTCGGGCTCGATTGGCTACTTCGGCGCCGACGGTCACACCGACCTCAACATCGTCATCCGCACGATCGTGATGCGTCCGGGGCGGACGACGATCGGCGCCGGCGGCGCGATCGTCATGCAGTCGGATCCCGAGGAGGAGTTCGACGAGATCTTGCTCAAGGCGCGGGCGCCGATGGCGGCGATCGCGCGCACCCTGACCGGCAGCGAGGGTCCCGACGCCTGGAGCGTCGAGCTCGAGCCCGTCGCCAGGCAGGCGGAGGCCGCGTGACCGACCCGGTGGCGACCGAGTGCACGGTTCGCGAGGCGGGAGGCGACGACGTCGGGGCGGTGGCCACGGCGGTCGAAGCG
Organism: Solirubrobacterales bacterium; assembly: GCA_036519395.1. Lineage (GTDB taxonomy): Bacteria > Actinomycetota > Thermoleophilia > Solirubrobacterales > 70-9 > VAYN01. Next base: position 44,076 of record DATDLJ010000095.1, read on the forward strand.
CTTCTGCTTGAGCTCGGCGGCCGCCGCCCCGAGCGTTCCGATCTTGAAGCTGAGGTCCGCGCCCATCTGGAGAATCCAGATGGGGCCTCGGTGCTGATTGCGGAGGCCGACGGCGAGGTCGTCGGGCTCCTCAGCGCCAGCTGGCAGCGGGCAATCCACGTTCCCGGCATCTACGCGACGATCCAAGACCTCTGGGTCGATGAGGCTTGGCGCAGTCGCGGAGTCGGGGCGGAGCTGGTCGAGGCGATCGCATCCCAGGCGCGAACGCGCGGCGTGGGCCGACTTGAGGTCGGCCTCCCGCGCGAGACCTTCGCGGCGATCGCTTCGACCGAGTCCTTCTATCGACGCAACGGGTTCGAGCACCTCGGGCCGCGGATGCGGAGGTTGCTCGATGACGGCGCTTGAGCTCCTCATGGTCGAGCAGCGGCAAGGCAGCGACGACGCCGCTTTCTGGGTGCGCGAAGGCGAGCGCCGGATCGAGGGTCAGGACAGCAATCTGCGCCTGGTCGAGCTGCGGGCGGGGTTGGTCCGCCACTCGCGGGTGCGGTCGGTTGTCGCCGATGCCCCCGACGCCGAGGTCGAGCGCACTCTGGCGGCCCTGCACGAGGTCGAGTACCTGCGGGCGCTGGCCGAGCTCTCCGGCGCCGAGCCGGTGGTGATGCCGGACTTCGCGCCGCCGGGCCTGGAGCCCGACATCCCGGTCAACGCCAACCTGATCGCCGCCGCGCGAGAGGGGATCCGGACCTCGATCACCGCCGCCGAGCGGCTGCTCGAAGGCGCCCGCTTCACCTACGCGGTCTGCCGTCCACCCGGTCACCACGCCGGCCCCGCCTTCCACGCCGGCTACTGCTACCTCAACAACGCCGCCGCGGCGGTGCGGCGGCTCTGCGACGGCGGCATGAAGCCGGTCGGGATCATCGATCTCGACCTCCATTACCCGAACGGGACCTCGGCCCTGGTTGAGCGGATGGGCCCGATCGCCGCCCTGCACTCGCTGCACGCGGCGCCGGTGACGAACCTGCCGCCGGGGACGCCGCTGCCGCGGGTCGCCGGCGAACGCGCGGTCGCCTTCGCCGACAGCCCCGGCGAAGGGGCCTACCTGGCCGAGGTGGCGCACTCGATCCACGACCTCTCCGAGATCGCCCGGGCGCTGGTCGTCTCGCTCGGCTACGACACGGTGGCGGGAGACCCGCATGGCGGTTGGGGCTTCCAGCCCGAGATCTTTGCCGAGATCGGCCGCCTCCTCGCCCGCTCGGGGCTGCCGATCTGCGTGATCCAGGAGGGCGGCTACGCGCTCGAGGAGCTCGCCGACTGCAGCCACGCCTTTGCCACCGGCCTACTCGGGAGCGATGAGTGATGAGCGCCGCCGGTCTCGACCCCTTTCGCCGTCGCCTCGATGAGATTGACGACCAGATCGCGAAGCTGCTTGGCGAGCGGCTCGACATCTGCCGCGAAGTCGCGGTTTACAAGAGCGAGCACGAGATCCCGATGATGCAGCCCGACCGGGTGAAGATCGTCCGCCAGCGCTACCTCGACCGCGGCGCTGAGGTCGGCCTGCCGCAGGAGTTCAGCTCCGACCTCTTTGACCTGCTGATCGCCACCACCTGTCGGCTCGAGGACGAGCTGATGGACGAGCTGGCGGCGCGCAACGGGGGAAGGGACGCGGCATGAGCTTGCCTCCCGGGCCGCGGATGCCCCGCGCGCTGCAGGCGTGGGGGTGGACCCAGCGGCCGCTGCCCTGGCTGGAGAAGTGCCACCGCCGCTACGGCGACATCTTCACCCTGCGGATTCGCCATTACGGCGACTGGGTGATCCTCAGCGACCCCGACGATGTGAAAAAGATCTTCACCGCCGGCAGCGCGGTCGGCGTCGATACCGCCAACCCGCTGCTGGGGCCGCTGCTCGGCCCGCGCTCGGTGATGTTGCTCGAAGAACCCGAGCACATGACCCGTCGCAAGCTGATGCTGCCGTCCTTCCACGGCCAGGCGGTCCAGGCCGACGCCGAGATGATGGCGCTGGTGGCGCGCCAGGAGATCGCCCGCTGGCCGGTCGGCGAGCCGTTCGCGCTCTGGCCGCGAATGCAGGACATCACCCTCGACGTCGTCATGCGCGCGGTCTTCGGCCCCGCCTCGGAGACGCCGCGCCTGCGGCCGCTGCGGGAACGGTTGCAGGAGCTGACCACCTGGATGAACGAACCCGGCAACCTGGCGATGCTCGCCGCCTTCGGCCCTGGCTGGGTGACCCGCAGCCGCGGCTACCGCAAGGCGATGGGCGCGGTCGAGGCGGCGGTGATGGAGGAGGTGCGGCGCCGCAAGGCCGAACCCGACGGCGGTGAGCTCGGCGTCGTCTCGATGCTGGTCAGCGCCCAATACGAGGACGGCGCGCCGCTCTCCGACCAAGACCTGCGCGACGAACTGGTGACCCTGCTCTCCGACGGACCGACCTCGAGCACCCTCGCCTGGACCTTCGAGCGGCTGCTGCGCAACCCGGACAAACTCGAGCGGCTGCGCGAGGACATTGTCGCCGGCGACGGCTCCTACCTCGACGCGGTGGTGAAGGAGACGCTGCGGCTGCGGCCGCCGGTTCCGGTCGTCGTCCGCAACCTGCTGGAGCCGATGCGGCTGGGTGGCTACGACCTGCCGGCCGGGACCACCGTTGCCCCCTGCATCCACCTGATCCACCGCGACGAGCGCAACTACCCCGAAGCGCGCCGTTTCCTCCCCGAGCGCTTCGTCGGCAAACAGCCGGGCACCTACACCTGGATCCCCTTCGGTGGCGGCGTCCGCCGCTGCCTCGCCGCCAGCTACGCGGAAATGGAGATGAAACGGGTGCTGCGGATCGTGCTCGAGACGACCGAGTTGCGGACGGTCGAGAACAGCGGCGAGCGGGCCCGCAAAAGCGCGATCTCCTTCGCCCCCGACCAAAAGGGGCTGGTGATCTCCGAACCGAGGGAGACCGAACCAGCCGGACCGCGACACCTGGCACCGGTCTAGGGGGACCCAATGAGCGACAGCGACATCCTCATCGTCGGCGCCGGCGCCAAGGCCGCCGCGCTGGCCGCCAAGGTGCACACGATCAACACCCTCGGCCTCGGCCAGATCTCGATGACGGTGATCGAGAAAACCGAGCCGGCGGCGTCCTGGAAGGGGCGCAACGGGATGACCTCGGGCGAGGAGCCGCTGGCGATCCCGCCGATCAAGGACGTCGGCTTTCCGTACCAGAGCTCGCGCCAGTTCGGCGACCTCGGCGACGAGATCGACGCCGCCCTGCTGCCGTTCACCTGGCAGCGCTTCGCGATGGAGCGGCACGAATACGCGGCCTGGGTCAACTCCGGCTCGCCTTCGGTGCTGCACCAGGACTACGGCGAGTACCTGAGTTGGGTACTGGAACGGGCGACGGAGGGGGTGACGCTCTACGACGGCCGGGTTACCGAGGTGACCCTCTCTGACGATCACGACCGCTGGCAGGTCGAGGTGGCCGAGCGCGGGCGCCCCGAGGACCCCGAGCGGCACTCCGGCCGCAACCTGATCCTCACCGGCCCCGGCGTCCACCGCCACTTTCCCCACGATCCCGAGGTCGAGTCACGGGTCTTCCACTGCGACAGCCGCCGCGAGGAGTTCGCCCGGGTGCCGCTCGATCAGCCGGCGGAGATCGCGATCGTCGGGGGAGGGGAGAGCGCCCTCAGTGCCCTTGTCTTCCTGCGTGACCTGCGCCCGCAGGCGCGGTTGACGATCTACACCCCGACCCTGCCGCTGAGCCGCGGCGAGAGCTTCCTCGAGAACCGGGTCTTCGCCGACCCGGACAACGTCGACTGGGAACACCTCGACATCGAGACCCGGCGCGACTTCGTCAAGCACTGCGACCGCGGCGTCTTCGACCAGACCGTGCTCGAGCGGATCGCCGACGATGATCACCTCTCCTTCATCACCGGGCGCGCGATCCACGTCTCGCTCGCCGATGACGGGGAGGGGGCCACGCTCGAATTCGAAAGCCCCTCCGAAGGCATGTGCTCCCAGCGCTACGACTTCGTCATCAACTGCACCGGCTTCGATCTTCTGCGCCAGCTCCGCGGCCTCTTCCCGGACGCGGTCCGCGATCAGGTCGAAGAACAGTGCGGTCCCCTCTGGGATCGCCCGCCGCAGACCGAGGTTCCGATCGGTCGCGGTCTCGAACTGGAAGGGGTGCGGCCGCGGCTGCACATCCCCGGCCTCGGTGGCCTCAGGCAGGGCCCCGGCTTCGCAAATCTCGGCAGTCTCGGCCTACTTGCAAATCGCGTACTGCAACCACTCTTCGAGGAACTCGACGTGCCCGTCACGCCGAATTCCGGGAAGATGCAGGACAAGTCTCTATTACTCGACTAGGGAGGATCAGAGGGATGTCAGGGATGAAGGGAAGTAAGGCTTGGGCTGCGCTGCTGCTGTTAGCGGCATTGGCAGCGCTGGTCGCCGGATGCGGGTCTTCGGATGACTCCTCCTCAGGAGACGTGAAATTGACCGGAGATGCTTGGCCGAACGTTGACCAGGCGAGCACCCGCGAGGCGAAAGGCGAAATCAACCGCGGCAACGCCAGTGACCTCGAAGTCGCCTGGACCCTCCCCTCGGAAGCGCAGAGCACCTACGGTGCTTACGCGGCGAGCCCGGTGATCGCCAACGGCGTCGTCTACATGCAGGACCTCGAATCCAGCGTGCAGGCGGTCAGCCTCGACAGCGGTGAGGTGCAGTGGACCTGGAAATCCGAATCGGCGACCCAGGGACCGAACGGGGTCGTTGTCGCCGACGGCAAAGTCTTCGGCGCCACCGCGACCGAAGCCTTCGCCCTCGACCAGGAAACCGGCAAGGAACTGTGGTCGGCTCCAGTCGCTGTTAGCCCCACCGCGATCGATATGGCGCCGGGCTACTCCGAAGGTCTTGTCTACATCTCCACCGTCCCGGTCAACGTCAACTCCGAATACCAGGGTGGCGGCGTCGGCACGCTTTATGCGCTTGACGCCAAAACCGGCGATGAAGCCTGGAGCTGGGAGACGGTGCCGAAAGATCTCTGGGGCGACAAAAAAACCAACTCCGGTGGCGGCCTTTGGTACCCGCCCTCCTTCGACGAAAAAGGCTTCATGTACTTCGGGACCGGCAATCCGGCGCCGTACCCGGGAACCGCGAAGAAGCCGTGGGGTTCCAGCCGACCCGGCCCGAATCTCTACACCAACTCGCTGGTGAAACTGAACGCGAAATCCGGGAAGCTCGAGTGGTACCACCAGTCGACGCCGCACGATCTCTACGACTGGGACTTCCAGAACTCGCCGATCCTGACCAAAGCCGGTAGCCGCGACGTGGCGATCGGGTCAGGCAAGAACGGGCTCGTCACCGCGGTCGATGTCAAGACCGGCAAGCCGGTTTGGAGCACCCCCGTCGGCAAACACAACGGCCACACCGACGATGGCCTCCTGGCGATGCGCGGGGAAACCTCGAAGATCAAAGGCGGGGAAGTTCTCCCCGGCAACCTCGGCGGTGTGATCACGCCGCCGGCTGCCAACGACAGCACGATCTTCGTCCCGTTTGTCAACCACGGGATTGAAGTCACCCCGTCCCAGACGCTGGGTGAAGGTGCCGGGATGGAAGGGGGCATCGTCGCCCTCGACACCAAAACCGGCAAGGTGAAGTGGGAACAGTCGTACCCGACCGCGGCCTTCGGTTCGCCGGTGGTCGTCAACGACGTCGTCTTCTTCGCCACCTTCGACGGCACCGTGCACGGGCTCGACGTTGACAGCGGCGGCGAACTCTGGACGGCGAGCTTGCCGGCAGGTTCGAACAGCGCGGTTACCGCCAGCGGCGACACCCTGGTGGTGCCGGCGGGTATCGCCACCGCTGAAGGCCAGAAACCAGAATTGGTCGCCTACAGACTCAAATAGGCGCGGTTGAGCTTGACCCATCGACCCGAGTCGATATGACTCGGGTCGATGGCGAGCAAGCGCAGCGCCGGAGTTCTTCTCTTCCGCCGCGACGGCGAGGCGACGCAGTTCCTGCTCATACATCCCGGCGGCCCCTTCTGGGTGAGGAAAGACGAAGGTGCCTGGTCGATCCCGAAGGGCCAGATCGAGGCCGAAGAGGAGCCGCAGGCCTGCGCGATTCGGGAGCTGGAAGAGGAGTTGGGGCCGGCCCCCGAGTTCGATCGCGAGCAGCTGATCGAGCTGGGATCGATCCGCCAGCGGGCGGGCAAAGTCGTCGAAGCCTGGGCGGCGGAAGGGGAGTTCGACCCGGCGGCACTAGAAAGCAACACCTTCACAATGGAATGGCCGCCGCGCAGCGGCAAAGAGGCGGAGTTCCCCGAGGTTGACCGGGCCGAGTGGTTTGACTTGGAGACTGCGCGGGAGAAGATCCTGCCGGCCCAAGCAGAGTTCCTCGATCGCCTGTTGGAACGGCTCTAGACCGGGCATATACTCGCCGCGAAATGGAAAACGGCTCTACTCCGCGGGCTGAGGACGCTGGGGATCCAACTCAGAACGGAAGCGTGCCGATTTCCGCTCGCCTGCTCGGGGTTGGGGTTCGCGGGGCACGTACCGTCACCAAAGCGACCGGGATCGACCGCGCGGTTGAAGTCGCTGCCGAGGAGGCGATCGTCGCTGCGGTCGAGAGCCAGGCGGTCGAGCGGGCGATGGCCAGGGTGCTCGAAGGCCCGGTGGTTCAAGAGGCCGTCGAGGGGGCGCTCGAGAGCGATGCAGTCAAGAAAGCGCTGCTGGAGGCGATGGACTCCGAGCTCGTCGACGAGGTTTGGAAGCGGCTGCTGGCCAGCGACCAGGCCCAGCAGCTGGTCGAGCGGATCGCCGAGGCGCCCGAGGTGCGGGCCGCGATCAGCGCCCAGGGGATGGGTCTGCTGGAGGACATCGGCCGCACGATCGGCAGCCTCGCCCGGCGCCTCGACGATCGCTTCGAGCGGATCGTCCGCCGCATCTTCTTCCGCCAGCCGCGGGTGCTCCCGACCGACCGCGCCGGGGTGGTCAGCCGCGGTTTGGCGATGGTCATCGATGGCGTCTTCGTCAACCTCGCCTTTACCGCCTTCGTCGCCCTGGTCACCCTGGTCACCAACGCCTTTGGCGGCAACGGCGAAGGTGGCGGCAGCCTGGTGATCGCGGTGGGTTCGACCGCTTGGCTCTCCTTCGGAGCGGTCTACTCGATCGGTTTCTGGTCATTGGCGGGCCAGACCCCGGGGATGCGGTTCGTCGGGATCCGCCTCGCCGACCGGCTCTCCCTGCGGCGCAGCGTGAAACGGTTGATCGGCCTCGGCCTCTCGGTGATCACCTTCGGCCTCGGTTTCCTCGGCGTCGTCTTTGGCGAGAAGCGCCGCGCCTGGGAAGACCGCCTCTCGGCCACCGAAGTCATCTACGACGAGCGGCGGCCGGATCCGGCTCCCTGGTCGAGCCTAGATCGGCGCCCCGGAGCGGTTGGGGAGGCGCCCCTGTACCAGCAGGGTGGCGGTGCCGCTGGCGATCAGCAGGGCGACGTTGATGGCAAGGACGAGGAGGGTGCCGAGCGCGTGCTCGACGCCGCCGGCGCCGAGGGCGACGCCTAGATAGGCGGAGGCGGGCATCGTGGTGACCGAGATCGCCACCCCGACTGCAGCGCTGGCGCGAGTCTCGAAGGAAAGGATCCCGGCGACCCCGGCGGCGAGGGCGACGAGCACGGTCGAGTAGTCGGTTTTGGCCAGGGTGCTGAGGCTGCTCTGCTCGACTTCGAAGCCGTCCGGGAGGAAGCCGAAGAGGTTGAGCAGGGCGCTGAGCGCAGCGGCGGTGAGGACGACAAGGCCGAGGCCCAGCAGCAGGGTGACGAAGGAACGGCGGGCGAGCTTGCGCTCACGGCGGGCGAGTCCTACGCAGGTAGCGCAGATCGGCAGCAGGTCGGGGCTGACCGCCATCGCGCCGACGATCAGGATCGAGCTGCTGGAGATGACCCCGCAGGCGGCGATGACTGCGGCGACGTTGATCAGGGCGAGATAGCGGGCGAGCGGTCGCGAGTTCGCTTTCGCCGCCCCCAGCACTTCGACCCAAGCAAAGCCATCGATCCCGCCCTCGCCGTGGTGGTGGCGATGCTGGGGCGCGACCACTTCCATTTTCGTCAGCACGTAGTCATCAACCGGAATCCCCAGCTCGGCGATTTTCTCGACCAGAATGTCGGCGCTGCTCGGTTCGACGTCGGCGACGAAGACGGAGGCCTCGTCACTGGTCGCCTCGTCGGGTTGCTGGACAACCCGGCGGACGCCGTCGTGGTCGCGCAGTAGCGCACCGAACTCCTCGGCGCGGTGGGGCGCGACGGACGAGCGCAGCCTCAGCATCGGTGCATCAGGAGACGAGCTTCAAGACCTTGAAGGCGCGGTCGCCTTTGGGGGTCTCGACGACGACGGTCGAGCCGACCCTGGCATCCATCAGCGCCCGCCCGATCGGCGACTCGGCCGAGAGGCGGCCCTCGATCAGGTTCGCCTCGGTCGAGCCGACCAGGGTCCAGACGACAGTCTCGCCTTTCGATTCGTCGAGCACTTCGGCGGTGCGGCCAAAAGTGAAGGAGTCGCTGTCGATGTTGGAGACCTCGACCACGACCGCGTTCCGCAGCCGTTCCTGGAGGCGCTTGATCCGGGTCTCCATGTGCGCCTGATCCTCTTTGGCGACGTGATACTCGGCGTTCTCCTTGAGGTCGCCCTCCTCGCGAGCGACCTTGATCCGGGCCGCCATTTTCTGCCGCGCCGGGCCTTCCAGCTCGGCGAGTTCGGCTTTCAGCTCTTCGATTCCGGCCTGGGTGATCGGCTCACCCGTCTGCTCCTGGGGGCTCATGCCCAAGAGCGTCGCAGATCTCAGTCGCCGCCGTTGCCAGCGGTGAAGGCGGTCGCGAACGACTTGACTTTGGCTCCACCGGCCTTGCCGAGCGGGTCGAGGCCGAAGAGATCCTCGATCGAGCGCAGCAGGGAATAGGGGTTGTAAGCGGCGGCGTCGGTGGCGCCGGGGGAGAGGAGGGGTGAGACCAGCAGCCCGCCGACCTTGCGTGGGTCAGCCGGGGGGGTGACCGCGGGGTCGGCGGGGGCTGGGTCGGATGCGCCGAAGCTGACGATCAAGAGACCGTCCTGCTTGTAGGCGGCGGAGGAAAGGATTTCTGGCACGACTTTGGCCAGGAAGGCATCGGCAGCCGCCGCTCCCTCCGTCGCCCCTTCCTGGCAGGTGCCGTGGAAGCCGGCGTTGCAGAGGTTCGGCGAGATGTAGGAGAGGTTGGCGGTGGTGTCGGCTTTTTTGAGGTCGCCGGCGAGCTCGTCCAGCGGCACGTCGTTTTCATTGCAGTCGCCGAGGTCGAGCAGCGAGTGGAAGAAGACGAAGGGATTGAGGCGGGAGGTGTAGCCGTTTGCGTTGGGGACGTCGGCGGCTTCCGGTTCGGGCTGGACGCAACTGTCTGGTTTTCCTTCCGGGTCGGCCATCCCCTCGAAGTAGCCATGCCAACGCAGGCGGGAGCCGACCAGTTGGTCGGCGACGGTGAGGGTTTCGACCGGATAGATGCAGCCCTCGCCGGCGACGATGCCGCTGGAGTTGGCGGAGGGCGAGGCGAAATCTTTGTAGGAGCCGCAGTTTTCCTTCGTCGCCGGGTTGGGCGGCTGACCGCTGATCGTGGCAATTCCGTTCGGCAGCGGGGTGGTCTCCAGCAGCGAGTAGTTGCTCAGCAGGGCTCCCTGCGGGCGCAGCTCGCCGGAGAGGTAGGGCATTTGCGAGCTAGTGCCGAAGGCGGCCTCGTAACCGGGGCTCGCCAGCGAGATCAGGAAGACGTGCTGGACCGGGCTCGCCGGGCCGGTTTCTTCTTCGGGAGGGACGACCGGAGCTTTGGGTTCGGGCTTTTCTTCTTCAGCGGGTGGCGCCGGGGGAGATGCCGAGCATCCAGCGCAGGTATCTCCCCCGGCGACGGGACCCGCCGCCCCTTCTGGCGAGGAAGAGGGGGTGTATTCGGGGGCTGGGGCCGGCGCGGAGGCGATCACGGCGCCTTCTTCTTCCACCAGCGCCTGCACGGCTGCCGCCGTCATCGGGCTGAGGCCGCTGGAGCTGCTCGCTCCGACGGCGACGATGCCCGTGGTGGCGACCAGGGAGGAGGCGACCAGCAGCGAGAATTTCTTCCCGGTCAGGGTGTCGGCGGCCGCGGCCGCCTTCTGCAGGGCTTTGGCGAGCAATTTCACGCGGTTGCCTCCCGGCCGTGTTTGAGCGCGGTCTC
>DATDLJ010000096.1:0-4539 GCA_036519395.1 Solirubrobacterales bacterium
CCCGATCCGCAAGGCGTTCGCGAAGGCCAACGGCGTGAAGCCGTCCCTGTTCAGCGCCAACTCCGAGGGCGCCTGTCCCAACTGCAAGGGCGCCGGCGTCGTCTACACCGACCTGGCGATGATGGCCGGCGTCGCCACCACATGCGAGGAGTGCGAGGGGAAGCGGTTCCAGGCCGCGGTGCTGGAGTACAAGTTCGGCGGCAAGGACATCAGCGAGGTGCTCGCGATGTCGGTGACCGAGGCCGAGGAGTTCTTCGGCGCCGGCGAGGCGCGCACGTCGGCCGCGCACAAGATCCTCGACCGGCTCGCCGACGTCGGACTCGGCTACCTCAGCCTCGGCCAGCCGCTCACCACGCTGTCCGGCGGCGAGCGGCAGCGGCTCAAGCTGGCCACCCAAATGGCCGAGAAGGGCGACGTCTACGTCCTCGACGAGCCGACCACCGGCCTCCACCTCGCCGACGTGGAGCAGCTGCTCGGCCTGCTCGACCGGCTCGTCGACTCCGGCAAGTCGGTCATCGTCATCGCGCACCACCAGGCGGTCATGGCGCACGCCGACTGGATCATTGACCTCGGTCCCGGCGCCGGCCACGACGGCGGCCGGATCGTCTTCGAGGGCACACCCGCCGACCTCGTCGCCGCCCGCTCCACCCTCACCGGCGAGCACCTCGCGGCCTACGTCGGCACCTGACCGAGGCCCTCGCGGACACCGTGAGACGAGTTCCCTCATCTGTTTCGACTCGCCCCACTCGACGGTACCCGGGGCGTGTTCAACAGGGTCGAGTAGGTGACCAGACCGATCAGGAATCGAGAAGCGCCGGTCACCGAGCCGCAGTAGCGTGGCCGCCATGGACATCACGATTCACACGAGCTTCCTCCCGCACGACGACCCGGAGGCCTCCCTGGCCTTCTACCGCGACACCCTCGGCTTCGAGGTCCGCACCGACGTCGGAAACGGCAGGATGCGCTGGATCACGGTCGGCCCCGCCGACCAGCCCGACACGTCCATCCTCCTGGCGCCGCCGGCCGCCGACCCTGGGGTCACCGAGGACGAGCGTCGCACCATCGCCGAGATGATGGCCAAGGGCACCTACGGCTGGATCCTGCTGGCCACCCCCGACCTGGACGGCACCTTCGAGCAGGTGCAGGCCAGCGACGCCGAGGTCGTCCAGGAGCCTACCGAGCAGCCGTACGGCGTTCGCGACTGCGCCTTCCGCGATCCCGCCGGCAACCTGATCCGCATCCAGGAGCTGCGCTGAGCCGTACGGCAATCGCACCTCGTCGTGCCGGCTGGTTTGCCCTCAAGGGCACTTGAGGCTGAGGCTATCCATCATGTCCGATCGGGTCGAGCCAGCGCCGTGAGCACCGGCCGCTGGACGGGGCGGCGGGGGGTTCCTGCCGCCCACCGGGACCTGCTTCACCAGCCGCCCGCCGTTTGCTGACCGGTCTGGGTGCCTCGTCGTTGGGCGACCGTCCAGGCACTCACCGACAAGAGTGCCTGACTCCACGGCGCGAGGCTGGACGCCTTAGACGTACTCGTCATGGCGGCGAATCCAGGTCTGGAACGCATCGCCCTCGTCGCGTCCCTTCGGCGCCCGGTCGAGGATCGGGTAGTAGCCCATCAGAAACTCGACCCCGCGCCAGGTGGTCGCATAGGTCTGGTAGACGGCGCCGTCCTGGAGCGTGAAGGCGCTCATTGCCGGTATTTCCGAGACGTATCCGAGGAGGTCGGTCCCGGTCGCGGTCGCGTTGTGACGCGCGATCGGCGGCAGCTCGCGCTCGTCGACTTGCGCCATCTGCTCCCGTACCTGCTCCTCGGTGTAGGAGGCACCTAAGTCGAAGCTGAAGTCGTTGTTCGCCGACGAGACCCAGGGAATGCTCCAACCCATCTCTGCTTGTACGCCTGAAGCCTCGCCAGTGGCGCCCGCGAAACGAACAGCAGCGTGAGATCGCGGGCATGCAGGTGCGGCAGGAGACCGTCGATGCCATCGGCCATCGACGAGCAGGTGGGGCACCCCGCCTCGTAGCTCGGTCCGAACATGAAGTGGTAGACCAGAAGCTGGGAGCGACGATCGAAGAGCTCGGCCAGGGTCCGTGTGCCCTCGTCGGTCTCGAAGCGGTACTCCTTCTCAACCGGGGGCCCACGGCAGCTGGCGGCGCTGGCGCGCCAGCTCGTCGCTCATCCTCGTGTGCTCCTTCTCCCGGGCGAGCAGCTCCTCGCGGGCTGCCTTCCATTCCTCGCGGCTGCCGATCTTGTGATCCGTCATAGCGTCTTGCCTCCTTTCGAGTGATGTCCATTCAGACACCTTCGGCGGCGAGAATGGAACGGCCAGGAATGCGGTCGCTGTCTCGCCTCGCCCTGCGTCGTAGATCCGCTCCAGGATCACGACCGGGATCTCGCTGCACCCGAACCGCGGGCTCCTCGACGACGTTCAAGTACCAGTCGGGATGCCGCCAGCGCCACCGTTCGACGCGACGATGACGTAGCGCCCGTGTGTCCTCATACCTGATCAGTCGGTGATGCTGCCGGCGCTGAGGTTGGCGACGGTTGCGGTCATGGCACCGGCGCGGTCGGAGGCGATGAAGGCGGCGGTGTCGGCGACTTCGGCGAGGGTGGGGAGCCGCTTGAGCAGCGTGCCCTGTTCGAGGATTGCCTGGAACTGGGCGGGGGTGACACCGGCGGCCGAGCCCGCCGTGGCGAAGTTCTCCTCGATGAGCGGGGTCTCCGGGATCGCGTGGGGACGCAGGCAGACCACCCGGATACCGGCTGGTCCCACCTCGAGGGCCAGAGAACGCGAGAACGCCTCGACGGCGGCCCAGGCAGGTGCCGCCCCGCCGATCAGGTTGGCCGGCATCCGGCCGGGAACGGCTGTCAGTGTCACGATCACACCCGAGCCCTGGCCGCTCATGTGCCGGGCGGCGGCGGTCGCAGTGTTGAAGTTGGAGCTTGTGTAGAAGGCGATGGGGCGGGCGAAGGAGTCGCCGGCCAGCTCCGTCAGGGGTATGCGGTCGGGCGCGGGGCCCGGACCGATGGCGTTGAACGAGATGTCAACACCTCCCGCTTTCTCGACCACGGTGTTGAGGTGCTCCTCCACGCATTTCTCGTCAAGAGCGTCAACTTGTGCTGTCTCAGCGATGCCGCCAGCGGCAACAATTTCCTTGGCGACAGCATCCACCTTCGCCACGTTACGTCCCGTCAGGAAAAGCCTTGCCCCCTCGCGTGCGAAAGCCCGGGCGACGGCGCCGCCAATCGCGCCGCCAGCTGCATAGATCACGGCGGTTTTGTTTTCAAGCAGCATTTTCGTCCTCCATTAGCGTGTTTATCGTTGCTGGTTGTTCAGGACCGGTCACCACGCATAGTCAGGCGAGGCGGCCGTCGACGGTGCTTTCCTGCCCTGTGCCTAAGGCGGCGGCCGACCACCCGGGTCACGAGCAGGAGGGTGTTCCGGCCGATGAACGGGTGGCCTCCGTCGGCCATCGGTCGCGACGTAGTCGCGGATGTGCTCCGCGACCCAGCCGTCGGGGTGGTCGACGATCTCCTCGGACCGATCCACGAGCGTCCCTCTCTCTCCTCAGGTCGCGGCGCCGGCCCCGGAAGCGGCTCCAGCCGCTCGCGCGGTGCCTTCCGCGGCCGGCCCAGGAGCAGGAGCGCCAGCGCCACGCCGATCCCGGCCAGCACGACGCAGGCCACGAAGGCGGACTGGAAGCCCTCGGTCAGCACTACGAGCGGATCGGCACCTTCGTGCGCCGCCAGGTAGTCCTCGGAGCAGGAAACGGCAACCGTCGTGACGATGGCGACGTCGAGCGCCGCGCCGACCTGGAAAGCGGTGTTGCTGAGGCGCGACGCGAGCAGGTAGTCGCGTTCCAAGCGCGTCTTCGGGTGCATGTCCGTTCAGACACCGGCGTCGGCGAGAACGGAACGGCCGGTCCAGTCCGGGACAAGCCGGTGTCCTTACCCGCGACAGGACAAGCCGATGCGATGCGCTCGTGCCGCGCGGCGCGCTAGTCGAGGCCACGCTCGCGCGGGCGCGCGCGGGTGACGAGGAGGCGTTTCGCGAGCTCACCGAACCCCACCGGCGCGAGCTGCAGGTGCACTGCTACTGCATCCTCGGCTCGGAGCACGACGCCGAGGATATGGTGCTCGGGTTCGACCTCGACGAGTACCTGACGCTCTGCCGACGCTGGGCGGCGACAGCCGACCGGAATCGCGCCGAGCAGCCAGCCAGCGACTTCCCGTTTCCGGGCGGCCGCCGCGCGCAGCGCGTACCTCGACACCGTGCGCGACCTGCTCGCGCCCGCGACCACGGGATGGGCCGTGATCCGCGTTGCGGCGCCCGAGTACGACTCGGCACGCGCGTTCGACCGCGTCCCTGACGCCCTCTTCGGGGGGTGGCGTGAGTAGCCCGACGCCTTCTTAGTATCCCCTGCCGAGCCGCGGTAGTGGGCCGCTGGTGATCACCCGCGAGCCGGCCGGGCAGCCGCGGGCGCCGACGGCGCGGGCGCTGCCGGAGATCGTGCCGACGATACGGTCGCCGGGGTCGG
>DATDLJ010000097.1:0-2690 GCA_036519395.1 Solirubrobacterales bacterium
CCGCTACCTCGGAGGCTTCGGCCCGGCCCGACCGGTGGACGTCGAGGCCTGGGCGGGGCTGCCGGGGCGGGCGGTCTCGTCTGCCCTCGACCGCCGCTCGCTGCGGCGCTTCCGCGACGAGCAGGGCCAGCTGCTCGTGGACCTGCCTCGGGCACCGCTTGCCGCGCCGCTATGACACCGACGGTTCCAGCTAACCCGAAGTTGAACCGCCTGATTGGGCCCCGATTTCGTTGCTGGTGCGGGATCGGGGCTTGTTTCGGCTGGATTGTGTAGCCAAGAGGCGAACCCTTTTTCGTCCTGTGGGTGTGAGAGGATTGGGCGATGAGTGGGGAGAAGGGAGCGATGCATGTGGCCAAGATCGAGCGCCGCCACGGGGACCGCGTCTACACCTCCCACCTGGTTCGGCGCTCGATCCGTGAGGGCAAGCGGGTGCGCCACGAGACGATCACCAACGTCTCCAAGCTGCCGGTGGAGGCGATCGAGGCGCTGCGCCGCGCGCTGCGCGGCGAGGCGGTCCTCGCCCCGGGGGAGCGGCTTGCGATCGAGAACCCGCTGCCCGCCGGCCACGTCGAGGCGGCGCTCTCGATGGCCAGGCGGCTCGAGCTCGCGCGCCTGATCGATCGCCAGCCCTCCCAGGAACGGGACCTCGTGCTGGCGATGGTGGTGCAGCGGATTCTGGAGCCAGGCTCGAAGCTTCAGATGGCCAGGGCCTTGCAGCGCTCGACCCTCGCGGCGGAGCTGGGCGTGGAAGGGGTGGATCAGGACGATCTCTACCGAGCGATGGACTGGCTGTTGGAGCGCCAGGGGCGGATCGAGGAGCGGCTCGCCCGCCGCCACCTGAAGGACGGCGAGCTCGTGCTCTACGACGTCTCCTCGACCTACTTCGAGGGCCGCAGCTGCCCGCTCGCCCAGCTCGGCTACTCGCGCGATCGAAAGCGGGGCACGCCGCAGATCGTCTTCGGCCTGCTCTGCGATCGCCGCGGCCGGCCGATCGCGGTCGAGGTCTTCGCCGGCTCGCTGCACGACGACAAGACGCTGCCCGCCCAGCTTGAGAAGCTTCGCCGCCGCTTCAAACTGCGCCGGATCGTGGTCGTCTCCGACCGCGGCATGGTCACCAAGGCCAACCTCGAGGCGATGGCAGAGCTCCAGGATGTCGCCTGGATCACCGCGCTCAAGGCGCCCCAGGTGAAGAAGCTCGTCCGCGACGGGCAGCTGCAGCTATCGCTGCTCGACCAGCAGAACCTGGCCGAGATCGTCGACGAAGAGCATTTCCCCGGCGAGCGGCTGGTGGTCTGCCGCAACCCGCTCGTGGCCGCCGAGCGCGCCCGCAAGCGCGAGGCGCTGCTACAGGCCACCGAGCGCGAGCTCGCCGAGATCGCCCGGCGCGTCGAGCAGCGGACGCTGCACGGCGAGGCGGAGATCGGGCTCGCCGCCGGCGCGGTCTGGAACCGCTACCGGGTCAAGAAGCACTTCGAGCTCGAGATCTCGGACACCAGCTTCTCCTTCTCGCGCAAGACCGACCAGATCGAGGCCGAGGCCGCGCTCGATGGCATCTACGTGCTGCGCACCAGCGTCCCCGACACCCAGCTCGACCCACCCGAGGTCGTCCGCTCCTACAAGCAGCTCAAAGAGGTCGAGCGCTCCTTCCGCACGATCAAGGGACCGCTCGAGCTGCGCCCCGTCCACCACCGGCTCGAGGAGCGGGTGCGCGCTCACGTCTTCCTCTGCGCGCTCGCCTACTACCTCGAGTGGCACCTCCGCGAGGCCTGGGCGGAGCTCACCTTCAAGGACGAATCCCCGCCTCTCGCTCCCGACCCGGTGGCCAAGGCGCGCCGCTCGCCGCAGGCAGAGCGCAAGGCGCGCACCAAGCGCACCACCACCGGCGAGGCCTGCCACTCCTTCCGAGACCTGATCGCGGAGCTCGCCCGCCGCACCCAGAACACCGTCCGCATCCCGGGCAGCGAAGCCGCCTTCACCCAGCTCTCCGAGCCCACCCCGCTCCAGGCCCGAGCCCTCGAACTCGTGCGCGCGGCCGAGATCGCGTAGCCACGAACGAGACAGCCGGCACAACACCGAACGCCGCCCCCAAAACGGAAGCCGCTACCCCGCCGGCGGGTAACTTCGGGCTAGTGGTGCCGTCTCTCTTCGAGCCATGGGGCCTCGTAGTGCACGAGGAGCTCGCATACGGGTTGCCCGTGATCGCGACCGATCAAGTCGCAGCCGCCGACGATCTCATCGACTCTGGCGTAAACGGCTACGTTGTCCCCGCCGGATCTGACAAGGCGCTCGCGTCGGCAATGCACTCAGTCGCCGAGTGGTCGCCTTCGCACCGGCGGGAGGCGGCGGCGCGCACTAGGGAGACGCTTCCGATGTACGGGATCGACCGAGCGGCGGACGCGTTCGTCCGAGGTTGCCTGCTCGGTCTTCGGCACCGTCGCGCGCTGAACGCGCACCGGCCGTCGGCCTAACCGAGGAACTATGCGTGCTCGTGCGTGTAGTATCACCGCAGGTCGTCGTCGAGCGATCCATCCGCGATCAGGGCCTTGAGGCGAGAGCCGTGCGTAGAGGTCGAATCCGGCGGAAGTGAGCTGGGCGGACCGGAAAGCATCGAGCAGCTCTCGACCGCCGTCCCGAGCCGTCCACTTCGAAGTGGCATCCGGCAGCGTCTCTGTCAACTTGCGAAAGTCGAC
>DATDLJ010000098.1:0-31941 GCA_036519395.1 Solirubrobacterales bacterium
CCTCCCCGCTGTTTGGCCGCCGGACCCCTCTCCCGGCGCCCCCACAACTAGGCAGATGACTCAGACTCGCGAGCCCGCAGATCCTTCTTGAGAACCTTCCCAGTGGCATTGCGCGGCAGCTCATCGAGGAACTCGATCTCACGCGGGCTCTTGTAGGAGGCGAGGTTGGCCTTAACGTGCGCAGTCAGGTCCTGGGCGGAGACCTCGACCCCGGTCCGGGTGACGACGAAGGCCTTCAACCGCTGCCCGAACTCGTCGTCCTCGACCCCGATCACGGCCACCTCCTCGACCGCGTCGTGGTCGGCCAGCAAATCCTCGACCTCGCGCGGGAAGACATTCTCACCACCGGAGACGATCATCTCGTCGTCGCGACCGTCGATGAAGAGCCGTCCGTCGGCGTCGAAGTGACCGACATCGCCGCTGGAGTAGAGCCCGTCGATGATCTCCTTGCCCCCACCGCCGGTATAGCCCTCGAAGGCCATCTCGTTGCCGACGAAGATGCGGCCGACCTCGCCCTGAGGAACCTCTTTGCCGGTCTCGTCGTAGAGGCAGATCTTGGTTCCTCGCGGCGGCTTGCCGGCGGTGCCGGGGGCGGCCCGCAGGTCCTCCGGGGTGGCGACGGTCGCGTAAGCAACCTCGGTCGAGCCATAGAGGTTGTAGACGTTGTCGCCGAAGTGGTCCATCCAGGCGATCGCCAGCTCGCCTGGCAAAGCGGAGCCGGAGAGCGAGGTGATCTTCAGCGACGGCAGGCTGTACTGGCTCAGGACCTCCTCCGGCAGGGTAAGGATGCGCTGGACCATCACCGGCACTGCCGCGAGGACGTCGGCGCGGCTCTGTTCAACCGCCTGCAGGGTTGACTCGGGGTCGAATCGCCGGCGCAGAACCATGGTCGAGACGGTCGGCAGGCTCATCACGAAGTGGAAGAAGCCCCAGGAGTGAAAGAGCGGCGCCGCGATCATCATCGTCATCCCGCGGCGGAAGGGAATCTTGTCGATCAGCGAGGCGATCGCCATCAGCCCGTCGGGACTGGAGCGCTGGGCACCCTTGGGGGTACCGGTAGTGCCCGAGGTGAGGATCACAAATTTGGGCTTGTCCGGTGGTGGCTTCAGGTTCGACTCGTCGCCACCCTGGATCAGGTCGTCCAGGGTCGGCGCCGCGACCTCGCCGTCGCACCAGGCGACGATCCGAGCGACCGAGTCATCCACGCCCGACAGGAGGTCGCTGAACTCCTCGTCGTAGACAAGCGCCTTGGGGCCCTCGCGGCGGGTCACCTCGGCTAGCTGCGGCCCGGCGAACATCGTGTTCAAGTAGAGAGCGCTGGCCCCGATCTTGGCCGCGGCGAGGGTCGCCTCGACGAAGCCTCGGTGGTTGCGGCACATGATCCCGACCCCGTCGCCGGGGCCGATCCCCATCTCCTCGAAGGCGTGGGCGAGGGCGTTGGTGCGTCGGTGCAGCCGTTCCCAGCTGAGGGCGCCGCGTTCGTCGACGATCGCCAGCTCGTGCGGGTGGTGGATCGCCGCGGTGGTAACGCCGGTCGCCGGCGAGGCCCCCCAGCGGAGGAAGGTGCTGCCGATCTTCACCGCCTTGTCGGGGCGCATCGGCGCCACGATGCCCGCCTCGCGCAGCACCTTCACCTCGAAGATCGAGTCGGAGATCGAGCCGCGCAAGCCCGCCGCGTTCAGCTTCGAGTTGGCCATCCAGCCGGGAAGACTATTCGGAATCGACGCTCGCGACGGCGATGCAGGCGATCCCCTCGCCCCGGCCGATGAAGCCCATGCCCTCGTTGCTGGTCGCCTTGACGCTGACCCGGGCCGAGGTCGCCTCGCCGATGATCCGCTCCATCTCCGCCTTGTAGGGCCCGAGCCGCGGCTGCTCGCAGATCAGGGTGGCGTCGATGTTGATGATCGGACCCGCAATCGTGCCCACCACAGTGCGCAGGAGGTCGATCGAGTCGGCGTCCTTCCAGGCCGGATCGTCGTCCGGGAACATCGAGCCGATGTCACCGCCACCGGCGGCGCCGAGCAGGGCGTCGATCACCGCGTGAGTGAGAACGTCGGCATCAGAGTGGCCGTCAAGGCCCTGGTCGTGCTCGATCTCGACCCCGCCGAGAACGAGGCGCCGGCCGGGTGCGAACCGGTGGCTGTCGTAGCCAAGCCCGACCATGCTCAGGAGACGCGACTGCCGAGCGGGGCGAGAGTCCGCTGGCGCTGCTCGAAGACGCATATCTCGGAGATACCCAATTGATCGAGAAACTCGACCGCGCGGTCGTATTCAAACCCGACCTGCTCCGGCAAGTGGGCGTCGGAGGAGAGCGCGAAGGAGGCGCCTGCTTCGACGCACATCTCGGCGAACTCGCGGGACGGGTAGAGCTCGCCGACGGGCTTGCGCAGGCCGGCGGTTGAGATCTCAACCGCGATCCCGCTCTCGGCAATCGCCTCGACCGCGGGCTCGTAGAAGCCACGCAGATCGCGGTCCGGCAGCGGCCGGGCGCGACCCCAGACCTTGACCAAATCCGGGTGGGCGAGGATGTCGAAGAGGCCGGAGCGAGCGCAGGCGGCCAGGGCCTCGAAGTAGCGGCGCCAGATCTCGTCGGCATCGCCGTCGCCCTCCCAGACGTCGAAGCCGTCGTGGTCAACGGCGGCGTCGCCCTCGCCGATGAAGTGAACCGAGCCGACGACGTAGTCGAAGTCGCGCGGCTCCAGCAGGGCGGCGATCCGCTCCTCCGCCCCAGGCACGTAGTCGCACTCGATCCCAAGTCGCAGCGGCGTGGCCCGGACGAACTCGCAGTAGGCGTCAATGTCATCGACCGCGTTTTCGACCCAGAGCGGGTGACGCCAGAGATCGAGCGCCTGACGGAAGCGGTAGACGTGCTCGGAGACGCCCAGCTCCTCGATCCCCGCCGCCGCGGCAGCGGCGAGGTAGCGGTCGACGTTCTCGGCGGTGAAGTAGCGCTCGAAAGTGGTCCCTTCCTCATCCGGGCGCAGGTGCAGGTGGTAGTCGGTCAGCATGCGAAGGCGAGCATAGACTTCGCGCCGAATGGGTCGTCAGCTCCTGCTCCTCCTGCTCGCGTTTGCGGCTGGCACCGCGATCGCCCTGATCGCCCGTGCGAGCAACTTCGGCACCGCGCTGGGGATCGGCCAGCTCTGCTTCGCGGCGGTGCTGGTCTACGTGTTGTTGCGGGACTGAAGCACCAACTCGGCGGCTCGCAGGTCTAGCGGCGTCGTCACCTTCAGGTTCTCGCCCTCGACCGGGTGGATGAGGACGGTGCCGCCGTTCAACTCGACCAGCATCGCCTCGTCCGTCGCCTCCTCGGGCCGCTCGGCGGCGGCAAGGGCCTCGCGCAGTGCCTCGGTGCGGAACAACTGCGGCGTCTGCGCCCCCCAGAGTTCCCGTCGGTCGAGCGTTTCCAATACCTGCGGTTCCTTTCGGTCGCTATCCGTCCGAAAGGAACCACGCGATGGCGCCCGCTTGATCGTGTCGGTAACGGGCGCGGCGGCGATCACGCCGGCCGCCTCCGGGCTCGCGTCGAGGTCGGCGACGATGGCTTCGACCAGCTCCGGCGTCAGCAGCGGCCGGGCCGCGTCGTGGATCGCGACGTAACCATTCTCCACCGCCTCGAGCGCGTTGGCGACCGACTGCGCCCTCGTGGCACCGCCGGCGACAACGGTGAGACCATCGCCGCCGAACTCGCCGACGTGCCCCGGCGGCGCGGCGACGACTATCGAGCGCACCGAGTCGGACGCCTGAAAGGCATCGATCGACCACTCGATCATTCGCCTCCCCGCAACCGGGACAAAGGCCTTCGGGCCGCCGGCTCCGAGTCGTTCCCCGGAGCCGGCGGCCGCGATGACAGCGGTTACTGCCGGACTACGCGGACGCCGTGGCGGCGAAGCGCTCCTCCAACAGTCCGTCGAGATACTCTTCCGCGCCTTCCTCGTCCTTGTCGAGCGCGTACATGAACTCCGAGGCGAGGATCTTCTTCGCCCGGGTGTACATCTGCTTCTCGCCGGTCGAGAGACCCTTTTCCATCTCCCGGATGGCGAGGTTGCGAACTACCTCTGCCAGCTCGAAAACGTCGCCGGTCTTGATCTTCTCGCGGTTGTACTTGAAACGCCGGTTCCAGTTCTTCGGCATCTCCGAAACGTCGTCGGTGAGGACGTTTGTGACCTTCTTAATTTCTTCCTCGTCGATGACCCGTCGCAAACCCGCCTTGCCGGCGTTTTCGCACGGGACCATCACCGTCAGCTCGTTGTGGAGGATTTTGATCGTGAGGTATTCACGCTCCTCCCCCATCAGCTCGCGCGTCTCTTTAGCCATCACCAGTCCCGCGCCGTGGTGCGGGTAGACGACCTTGTCGCCCTCCTCGAAGTCGCAGATGTATTCCACGTCCTCCTCGAAGACTGCCTCCACGGTGGCCTCGTCTAGCTCGGAAATCGGTGACTCCTTTCGTTGTTCGACGGCGGGGGTGCCGTCAGCTCTGCAAGTACCGGTCGACCAGATCGACCTCCTGAAGCCGGCGCAACGCCTCGCGGATGTCCTTGGCCCTGGCAGGGCCAACTCCGTCGACGGCGGCGAGCTCTTCGTCCGAGGCCCGCAGGACCTCGTCCAACCCGCCCAGCTCCTGGGTGATCTTCTGAACGACAAGCTTGGGAATGCGCGGGACCCGGCCCAACACCCGGTATCCGCGCGGCGCGACTGGGAAGTCCAGGGTGTTGACCTTGCGGTCGTAGCCGAGCAGCTCGGCGAGGCGACCGAAATCGAGCACGTCTTGGTGGGGCATCCGGCCCAGCGCCTGCAGAACCGCAGTTAGGTTCTGCTCAGAGTCCTCGACCGAGTAGTCGCGGATCAGCGCGGTCTTGTCGGCGGCGACGCCGACCATCGTCTCCTCAAGCTGCATCTCGATCAGCCGACCCTCGGTCCCGAGCTCGACGATGTAGCGCTCGACCTCGACCGCCATTCGCGTCACCAGCTCGGCGCGCTGCAGAACAGAGAGCGCGTCGTGGAGCACGCCGCCGCCCTCGAACTCGAGCCGCGTCAATCGGGCCGAAACCTGGTCCAAGCGCTGGCGGTACTTCTCCAGCGTCGCCAGGCCCTGGTTCGCCTTTGCCAGCACAGCGGGGATGTCTTGAAGGATGTACTTGGTCCCCTCGACGTAGAGGGAGACGACGTCGCGGCGCTGGGAGATCGCGATCACCAGCGCGGTCGTCTGTTTGGAGACGCGCTCGGCGGTGCGGTGGCGGGTACCCGTCTCCGAGCTGAGGATCGTCGGATCCGGCATCAGCTGGACGTTCGCCCAGGCAATTTTCGTCGCCTCGCCGTTGAGGACGATTGCCCCGTCCATCTTTGCCACTTGGTAGAGCATCGCCGGCGAGTAATCGACGTCGAGCTTGATCCCGCCCGAGAGCAAGTGGGAGATATCGTCGAGGTCGCCGACGACCAAGAGACCACCGGTCCGCGAGTGGACGATGTTGTCGATTCCCTCGCGCAACGCGCTGCCAGGGGCAACTACGTCAAGTGCTCTTAGGAGTCGGGGATCTTGGCGTTCCGATAACTCTTGAAGCTCATCCCCAGACAATGAAGGCATCCGTTAGAGGATGGCAGAAATGGCTCTGGAATGCGGTCTGCCAATGTCCTAGTGGACAGGTCGGAATTGGCTTTGTCAAGCGGACCTAAAGATGGAACCGCTTGTGGTGCATGTGGTGGTGAGGCTCACCTTTTTGGGGCTCGCCTGAATCGCGCACGAATGCCCAGGTGAGGGCAGCGCCGAGGGCGCAAAGCGCGACCACGACCCAGGTCGATCCGGCGACCGCAGCCGCGAAGGAATGCCCGTCGCCGAGCAGGGCGTGGAAGACGGCGCCAGTCGCAGCCAGAGCGACGGCGCCGGCGAGAACGCGGTCCATCGCCAGGACCCCGGAGGCGATCCCAACCTTCTCCCTCGGCATCGCCGCCATCGCGGCGGTCGACATCGGCGCGTAGACGAGACCGAGCGCGATCCCGAATAGGAGGTAGCCGACGAGGAGGAGACCGTAGGAACTGTCGGCGTCAATCTGGGTGAGGACGAGGAGCCCAGCCGTGCCGCAGACCATGCCGGCGGTCATCAGCCGGCGGGCGCCGAAGCGGGCGATCAGGCGCCCCGAGAAAGGCGAGACGAAGACCATCGGCACCGTCACCGGCAGGATCATCAGGCCACTGACGACGGGCGAGTGGTCGCGCACGTCCTGCAGGTACTGGGGCTGGAAGAACATCACCGCCCAGTAGGCGCCGACCAGGCAAAAGGCCGCGGCGCTGGCGCCGAAGTAGGGGCCGTTGCGGAAGAGGGCGAATTCGACGATCGGCTCGCGGACCCGGTGCTCGATCACCCAGAAGGCAACTAGGGCGAGTAGCCCGGCCACCGCCAAGAGCGCCACGGTGGCCGCGGACCAGGCCTGGGACTGAATCAGAGCGAGGACCACGGCGGTGAGTCCCACGCTGAGCGCAGCAAGCCCGAGCCAATCGATCCGAGTGCCGGCGCCGGGGTCGGTCGACTCCGGCGCGGCGGCAAGCGTGATCGCGATCCCGAGCGCCAAGATCGGCAGGTTCATCCAGAAGATCACCCGCCAGTCGAGTTCGATCAGGATGCCGCCGGCGAGCGGGCCGATCGCCAGCGCCACCGCCGAGACCGCCGCCCAGATCCCCAACGCCCGCGGCTGCTCCGCGGCAGGAAAGGCGTTGCAGACGAGGGCCAGCGAAAGCGGCAGCATCGGCGCCGCCCCCACCCCCTGCAGGACCCGGCCGAGGATCAGTGCGTCCTGGTCGCCAGCAGCACCGGAGACAACGGAGCCGACTGCGAACAGCACCATCCCGGCGAGGAAAACGCGCTTGCGGCCAAACATGTCCCCGAGCCGACCGGCGGTCACAACCAGAACCGCGATCGTCAGCAGGTACCCGTTCATCACCCACTGCAGCCCCTCGGCGCTGGCATCGACATCGTGCCGAATCGCCGGCAACGCCAGAGCAACCACCGTCGAGTCCAGCATCAAAATGAAGAGCCCAGCGCAGGCTCCAGCCAGCGTCCACCACTTGCGATCCACGGCGGCGACGGTATCTGGTCAGGCGGAGGCTCAGGGGTGGTGCGGTAGGGAGGGACGGGTGTCCCCTGACCCACCTGGGATTTTCGCCTCTAAGTAGATATCTCTCGCTAAGCAGCCAGTGCGAAAATCAGGACGCCGGTCGGCCAGGGGACACCCGTCCCTCCCAGCGACAGCATCTACAGGACAGCTCTTTCACCGAGACCGCAGAAAGGGTCCTTCAAGGACCGTTTTTGCGGTCTCGCGAGATCAGCGTCTATCTGAGCTCTGTTGAAAGAGGGTGCCGGTGTCCCTCGGAGGAATGTTCGGCGATATGCAATCTGGTGTTTGCGCGCGAAGCGCGCGCCAGGTTCTCCCCGGAGCAAAGCGGAGGGGAGATCAATTCCGGAGAGGGACACCGGCACCCTCTACCACCAGCTAGCTAGTGGGTCGCGATCAGATCCTGCTCAGGGTCGATGCCCCAGCGGTTGCCGACGGAGGTGAGGTCGTCGGTGAGCTGCCAGCGGTCGGGGCGCTCTTCGCCTTCGTGTTCTGGGCTGGCGCCCTTGAGATTCATGGAACCGGTGTTGTCACCGATCGCGCGGATCTCCTTGACGTCATCCTCGCTGAGGCGCTGCTCGGGGAGGTTGGCAAGTTCGACTCGCTTGGCCTCGATCGGGCAGGCCTCCTCACCGATCTCCTGGATCAGGGTCGGGGCGACGGACTCAACCGCTGGGTGGGCGAGGTTCCACTGGCAGGCGAGGTGCATTGGGGTCAACTTCGCCCGTTCGGCGATCGGCATCAGCTTGTCGAGCTTCTCCAGGCCGGCCTCGATCCAGCCAGCAGGGCGGAACTTGCGGTGGTCGTACTCGGCCAGCTCGGCTCCCGGGCGCAGATCACCCCAGAAGAGACCGCCGTAGTCGACCACCCGGGTCAGGACTTTGACTTCATGGCGCTCGGCCGCATCGAGGCAGAGCTCGCCCGGCCAGGGCTCGAGCGGGTTGAGGATGATCATCGCCCAGTCGATCTGGTCACCGAAACGCTCGAGGCAGGAGATCAGGTCGAGGGTGAAACCGTTCGCCGGCCCGGGCGCGACGCCGATCCGCGCCGTCAGCCCCGCCTCGCGCAGCGCCACCATCCCGTCCCAGACGACCTCGCTCGAGTATCCAATCCGGTCGGGGTTGTGGAGCAGGAGCAGGTCGAAGGCGTCAGCGCCGATCCGCTCCAAGCTCGCCTCGGTCGCCATTCGCAGATAGCTGCCGTACTGGTCGGGCTTGCGCAGCCGCGGGTCGGTAAAGCGGGGGAACCCTTTCGGCCCTTCCCGCTCGCCCTTGTAAAAGTCGTGGCCGACGGCGCCGACCAAGCTGTACCCGTCGCGCGGGACGCCGGCGAGCGCCTGTCCGAGCACCCGGTCGGCCTCGCCCTGTCCGTAGGCATCAGCACCAACGACAGTGTCGATCCCACCGCCCGGCCGCAGCAGCGAGACCAGCCGCCCCTCCTCGATCTTCTCGCCGAAGTGGAGGAAGCGGCCTCCGCTCCAGGTGCCGATCGCGGCCCGTCCAGGTTCACGCATGCTTGAACCGTAGCCAACGGGGACGCATCAAAAGGCGCCGGCCGGCAACCGCGGCCGGCCGGCGAAGCGATGTCTCGGCATCGCAAGAGGATCAGCTGTCTACTCGCAGTCCTGTTGGGCTGTTGAATTTGTAGTTCCCTGTCCATTCTGCCGACGAACCGCACAGGAAACTTGACCCCCCGAGGACTTCCAAAAACCCGCTGAGGTCCAGTGTTGCGTGATCGGAATTGCTGGCCGCGCCTGTAAGGGTGCCGATCGGGGTCCCAAGTATCCGAGTGCCGAAGTAGCAGTGGACGTTGCCGAAAATCGATGTGATCTGGACTGTGATTTCGGCTTCTTCAGACTCGACGATCGCGTTGCCACCAGACCCGAATTGGTTGAAGGTGAGGCCGCCACCGGCAAGGACTTTGACGTGCTGGTTGCAGTTGGTGAAGGTCAAGCTGTTGAAAGGAACCCAGACCAGTACACCCGACCCGTGCGTGGCCACAGATCCACTCATGCTTGAGTTTGAGCAGGTGATGTCCACCACGCCATGGATGGTGATTGCTCCCTCGTTGGCTGCTGACACCGAGCCTGTGTAGAGCGTCCCCGAAGGGGCTGTAGCAGAGTCCGCCGAAGCGGTGGCGGGTAATGCCATCGCCGCCACGACAACCGCGAGCAGGGCAGGGATTCTCAGGTACTTCATTTTGTGCCTCCTCGATCAGGGCGCAGATCGCCCTCATAGCCTTTGCAGCCACTGTGCAGGGCCGCCAGCTATTAGTCAAGGAGTTCTATGTAAACGAGGGGGACGCTCAGGACTCGACGTCGCTGGCGCCGTCGGCGCCCTCGTCCGCGGGCCCTGCCTCGCCATCGTCCTGCTTCGCCCCGACGCCAACCTTCTCGCGCTTGGGCTTCTCCACCGCTTTTGCTTTCGGCTTCTTCGGCGGAATGATTTCCAGGCTCAGCGGTTTGTCGTCCTCGTCGCCGGCGGGGTCGCGGGAGACCATCACGGTCGAGCCGGGGGTCATCTGCCCCTGACGCAGGACTTCGTCGGCGAGCGGATCCTCGACGTAGCGCTGGATCGCCCGGCGCAGCGGACGGGCGCCCATCGAGGGATCCCAGCCTTTGTCGACGAGCATTTCCTTCGCCTCGTCGGTCAGCTCCAGCTGCAGTTCGTGCTCGGCGACCTGGACGCGGACCCGATTGATCATCAGGTCGATGATCTCCTTCACCTCGTCCTTGGCGAGCTTGTGGAAGACGATCACCTCGTCGATCCGGTTGAGGAACTCCGGCCGGAAGACTTTCTTCAAGTCACTCATGATCCGGTTCTTCATGTCGCCGTAGGACATCCCGGTCTCGTCGGCGACGGTGAACCCGATTGAAGTGTTCTTCGAGATCTCCGAGGCGCCGATATTCGAGGTCATGATCACGATCGCGTTGCGGAAGTCCACGGTGCGACCCTGGGCGTCGGTGAGGCGCCCGTCCTCGAGAATCTGCAGGAGGATGTTGAAGACGTCCGGGTGCGCCTTCTCGATCTCGTCGAGCAGCAACACGGAGTAAGGCTTGCGGCGCACGGCCTCGGTCAGCTGACCGCCCTCGTCGTAACCGATGTAGCCCGGAGGCGAGCCGACCAGGCGGCTGACCGCGTGCTTCTCCATGTACTCGGACATGTCGATCCGGATCATCGCCTCCTCGTCGCCGAAGAGGAAGTCGGCGAGAGTGCGGGCGAGCTCGGTCTTGCCGACCCCGGAGGGGCCAAGGAAGATGAATGAACCAGCCGGCCGTTTCGGATCCTTGATCCCGGCGCGGGAGCGGCGGATTGCCTTCGAGACGGCGGTGATCGCGACCTCCTGGCCGATCACCCGCTTGTGGAGTTCCTCCTCCATCCGAATCAGCTTCTTGGTCTCGGCCTCGGTCAGTTTGAAGACGGGGATGCCGGTCCACATCGAGACGATGTCGGCAATCTCCTCCTCGCCGACCTCGGGCCGTTCGCCGTTCTCGCCCTCGGCCCACTCGTCTTCGAGCTGGCGCTTGCGGGTGGTCAGCTGGCGCTCGGTGTCGCGCAGGTTGGCGGCCTTTTCGAACTCCTGGGCCTCGATCGCGGACTCCTTTTCGCGCCGCGTCTTCTCGATTTCATCCTCGAGGTCGCGGTAGACGGGAGGCGTGCTCATCGACTTAATCCGCATCCGCGAACCGGCCTCGTCGATCAGGTCGATCGCCTTGTCGGGCAGGAAGCGGTCGGAGATGTAGCGATCGGCAAGCTCGGCGGCCGCTTCGAGGGCGTCGTCGCGGATCGTCACCCGGTGGTGCTGTTCGTAGCGCTCGCGCAGCCCCTCGAGGATCTTCACCGTGTCCTCGGGCGAGGGTTGGTCGACCCGGATCTGGGCGAAGCGGCGCTCCAGGGCCGAGTCGCGCTCGAGGTACTTGCGGTACTCGTCGAGGGTGGTGGCGCCAATCGTCTGCAGCTCACCGCGGGCCAGTGCCGGCTTCAGAATCGAGGCGGCATCGATCGCCCCCTCGGCGGCGCCGGCGCCGACCAAGTTGTGAAGCTCGTCGATGAAGAGAATGATGTCGCCGCGCTGGGTGATCTCTTTCATCACCTTCTTGAGGCGCTCCTCGAACTCGCCGCGGTACTTGGAGCCGGCGACCAGAGCGGCCAAGTCAAGGGTGTAGATCTGCTTGTTCTTCAGCAGCTCCGGCACCTCGCCTTTGTTGATCCGCGCGGCGAGACCCTCGACGACGGCGGTCTTGCCGACGCCCGGCTCGCCCAGCAGCACCGGGTTGTTCTTGGTCCGGCGGGAGAGGATCTGCATGATCCGCTCGATCTCGGTCTCGCGACCGATCACCGGATCGAGCTTGCCCTCCTCGGCGAGGCGGGTGAGGTTGCGGCCGAACTGGTCGAGCAGTTTCGAAGACTTTTTGCCCTCGCCGGAACCCCCTGCGGCACCGCCGCCCTGACGACGGCCACCGGGGCCGGAGAGCATGCGGATTACCTCGTTGCGGATCTTGTCCGAGTCGGCGTCGAAGTCGAGCAGGATGCGAGCGGCGACGCCCTCGTTCTCACGCACGAGGCCAAGCAGGATGTGCTCGGTGCCGATGTAGTTGTGGCCGAGCGAGAGCGCCTCGCGCAGCGCCAGCTCGAGGACCTTCTTGGCGCGCGGGGTGAAGGGGATCTGGCCGGAGGTGACCTCCTCGCCGGAGCCGACGATGCGAACGACCTGCGAGCGGACCCGTTCCACCGTGATGTCGAGCGACTCGAGGACGCGGGCGGCAAGGCCCTCCTCCTCACGCAGAAGCCCGAGCAGGATGTGCTCGGTGCCGATGTAGTTGTGCTTGAGCGTCCGGGCCTCCTCCTGCGCTAGGACGACGACCTGGCGAGCCCTCTCAGTGAATCGCTCGAACAATGAAGACCTCTTCCTGGTTCACAACCCGGGACACCCCGGCTTGTACCGCTGGACGCCTTGTCCCTTTATCGGGGAGCATCCATCTGCCCCTTAACTCTAACGGGGTCGAAGGTCCGGCTTGTGAGCGCCTGAGCACGCTAAGAGCGATATTTCAGGAGAGATCTGGCACGTTTCCGTGCGTCTTACGTGCGCATCGCCGGGAAAAGCAGCACTTCGCGCAGGGTCTGAGCGCCGGTGAACATCATCACCAGGCGGTCGATCCCGACCCCGACACCGCCGGTCGGCGGCATCCCCTGTTCGAGCGCTTCGATAAACGCCTCGTCAAACGGCTGCGCCTCTTCGTCCCCCCGCGCCACCTCCGCGGCCTGCTGTTCGAAGCGGCGCCGCTGCTCATCGGGGTCGTTGAGCTCGGTAAAGGAGTTGGCGATCTCGACCCCGCCGACGAAGGCCTCCCAGCGCTCGACCATCCCCTCCGCTGAGCGGTGCGCCTTGGCGAAGGGCGAGAGCTCGACCGGGTAGTCGAGGATGAAGGTCGGTTGGATCAAACCCGGCTCGACCTCGCGCGAGAGCAACCCGTCGACCAGCTTGCCCCAGCCCTCCTTCGGATCGGGCTCGGTCCCCATTGCCTTTGCCAGCGCCTCGCGGGTCGGGTGCTCGGTGATGTCGATCCCGGCCCGCTCGAGGATCGCCTCCCGCAGAGTGATCCGGCGCCAGGGCGGCGCGAAATCGATCTCGGTCTCGCCGCGCTTGACCTTGGTCGTGCCGAGCACCCGCTCGGCGACTTCGGCGACCAGCATCTCCATGTCGTGCGCCGTCTGCTCGTAGTCGGCGTAGGCCTCGTACCACTCGAGCATCGTGAACTCGGGGTTGTGCTTGTGCGAGACCCCCTCGTTGCGGAAGTCCTTGCCGAGCTCGTAGACGCGGTCGATACCCCCGACAACGAGGCGCTTGAGGTAGAGCTCGGTCGCGATCCGCAGGTAGAAATCGCGGTCGAGGGCATTGTGGTGGGTGGTGAAGGGCCGGGCCAGGGCGCCGCCGTAGAGCGGCTGCAGGACCGGCGTCTCGACCTCGACGAAGTCGTGCTCGTCGAACCAACGGCGAATCTCGGAGATCGTGCGGGCGCGGGTGCGGAAGGTGCGACGGCTCTCCTCGTTGGCGATCAGGTCGAGCTCGCGACGGCGGAAGCGCGTCTCGGTGTCCTCGAGGCCGTGGAATTTGTCGGGCGGCGGCCGCAGGCTCTTGGCCAGCAGGCGCCAGTGGTCGATCGCCAGCGAGAGCTCCCCCCCGCGCCGAGTTGCCATCGCCGTCCCCTCGGCGCCGATGATGTCGCCGAGGTCGAGGTCGACCAGCATCTCGTAGGCCTCGTCACCGAGCACGTCCTTGCGGGCATGGAGCTGGATCTGGTCGCTGCCGTCGCGGAGATCGAGGAAGCAGGCCTTGCCGTGGCCGCGGCGGGCGACGATCCGCCCCGCGACTCGGTGACGGGAATCGGTCTCAGCGCCGGCCTGCAGTCCCTCATGGGCGGCCCGCACCTCGGCGATGTCCTCGCGACCGGAGAACTCATGCGGGAACGGCTCAACCCCAGCAGCGCGGATCCGCTCCAGCTTCTCGCGGCGGTCCTCGAGGACCTGGGAGAGGTCCTCCTGTTCAGATGGCTCGCTCATCGAGGGGCGAGCCTACCGTCCCCTAGGCCTTCTCGATCTTGGTGATTTTGAGTTTTTTCTTCGGCCCGCGCGGGACCTCGACCGTGACGATGTCGTTGCGCTTTTTCCCGATCAGGGCTTTGCCAATCGGCGACTCGTTGGAGAGTTTGTGCTCGAGCGGGTTCGCCTCGGTCGAGCCGACGATCTGGAATTTCTGCGAGTCGCCGGTTTTCTGGTCTTTGACATGGACGACCGAGCCGAATCCGACCTCGTCGGTGTTGATCGCCTTCTCATCGATCACCTGGGCGCGGCGCAGTTTCTCTTCCAGCTGGGCGATCCGCCCCTCAAGCAAGGCCTGTTCGTTCTTGGCGTCGTCGTATTCGGCGTTCTCGGAGATGTCGCCGAATTCGCGCGCCTCCTTGATCCGAGCCGCGACCTCTCGGCGTTTGGTCGTCGAGAGGAACTCGATCTCCTCTTTAAGTTTCTCCAGCCCCTCGGGGGTGATGACGGCCTGACGCACTTGAACGACCTCGCTTTTGATTGGAAAAGGGAGCCTGGCCGGTCTCCCAGACCTAAAAAAATGCCCTGATGCGCCCAATCACGGCGGCACACCCGGGCAGGAAGCGCGCGATTATAGCGGGGGTGGCCGGCCGGCCAAAGGGGGCGTCTTGCAGGCCGCCGGAAGTGTTTTTAGGCGACTGGCGCCGGGATCGCGAGAGAGCTGACGAGCTCGCGCGCGCGAGCCAGATCGGCGCTTCGCTGGAGCTCGTCGGCAACCGCCTTCGGTGCCTCCAGTTGCTCCGCGTACCAGGGGTGAAATTTGCGCAGGTAGCGGGTCGCCCGCTCGGTCCCAAGGTGCTCCTCGGCGCGGTCGATCACCCATAGCCACTCGGCGACGATCTCCTCACCTCCCGGCGGCTTGCTGCGACGGCCGGTCAGTTCTTCGAATACCCAGGGGTTGCCGAAGGAGCCGCGGGCGATCATCACCGCGTCAGCGCCGGACTCCTCGTAGGCGCGGCGGGCTGCCGCGGCGCTGGCGAGGCCGCCGGAGACGATCACCGGCACCGCCACCCGCTCCACCAGCTCGCGGGTGAGGGCGTAGTCGGGCTTGCCCTTGTGACCTTTGGTGGCTGCACGGGGGTGGAAGGCGATCGCTGCCACCCCGGCCTCCTCGACCAAGCGGATCGCCAACTCGAAGCCGGAGCGGTCGCCGGCCTCGATCCCCGAGCGCAGCTTCACCGTCACCGGCAGGCCACTGCCCTCCGCTGCCCCTCGCGCCAGCGCCAATGCCAGCTCGGGATCGCGCAGCAGTTGCGCCCCGGCCCCGGTTTTGCGCACCTTTGGCACTGGGCAGCCCATGTTGATGTCGATCAGGTCAGCGCCCGCCTTGGCGGCGATCTCGGCGCCAGAGCGCATCACCTCGGCGTCGTGGCCGAAGAGCTGGATCGAGACCGGGTGCTCGTCCGGGTGGATCCGCATCAGGTCGCGCAGGGTGCGCTCGTTGCGGTAGTGAAGGGCGAAGCTGGAGACCATCTCCGAGACGGCAAGGCCAGCACCGTAGCGTTTGGCCTGGAGGCGGACAAACCAGTTACCGATCCCGGCCAGCGGCGCCAGCAGCACCCGGTTGGCGATCGGCACGCCGCCGATCTCAAACGGGTCCGTCAGCGCGGGACGGGCGCTGTCACCGGTTGCGCTCATGGATCAGTCGCAGCCCTTTCAGCGTCAGCATCTCGTCAACTTCGTCGATCGTTTCGGTGAAGGGAACGACGGTTGCCGCGTAGCCGCCGGTAGCGAGCAGGCGCGGGTTCGGCAGTTCCTCTTCGATCCGACGGACGATGCCGTCGATCAAGCCGGCGAAGCCGAAGACGAAGCCGGACTGGATCGCCGCCCGGGTCGAGCGGCCGATCGCCTCGGTCGGCTCGTGGAGATCGATGCGGGTGATCCGAGCGGCGCGCTCGATCAGGGCGCTGAGCGAGATCGCCAACCCCGGGCCAATCGCGCCGCCGAGGTACTCGCCCTCGGCGGAGACGGCATCGACGTTGATCCCGGTACCGAAGTCGACGACGACGCAGGCCTCGCCGAAGCGCTCGTAGGCGGCGATCGCGTTGACGAGGCGATCGGCACCGACCTCGAGCGGATTTTCGATCCGGATCGGCATCCCGGTCTTGGTGCCCGGGCCGATGGTCAGACACTCGGCGTTGAGGTAGCGGCCCGCCAGCTCCTCGAACTGGCCACCGAGGGGCGGCACCACCGAGGAGACGCAGACGGCGTCGATCTCCTCGAAGGGCACACCGCTGAGCGAGCAAAGGCCCGCGATCCGCTCCGCCAACTCGTCGCCGGTCGCCCCCGAGCGGGTCTGAAAGCGCCAGTGCTCGATCAAGCGCTCGCCCTCAAAAGCACCAAGGTGGGTTTGGGTATTACCGACGTCAACGGCGAGAAGCATTGGGGGATTATCGCTGGCGAAAACTGGCCAGGTAGCCAAACCGGATCAAATGCGCTTAGGATCCCGCCGATGAGCAACCGCCTCTTCGTCATCCCCGCCTCGCACCCCAGCATCGCCGCCGAGCTGATGCTCAAACACAAGGGCGTTGACTACAAGCGCACCGACCTGCTGCCTGTGATCTCAAAGGGCGTGCTGCGGGCGGCCGGCTTTCCCGGCGTCACCGTGCCGGCACTGAAGCTCGACGGCACCAAGGTCCAGGGCTCGCGGCAGATCGCCCGCGAGCTGGAGCGGCTGCGGCCGGAGCCGGCGCTGTTCCCCTCCGACCCCGAACGGCGTGCCGCGGTCGAAGAGGCCGAGCGCTTCGGCGACGAGGCGTTGCAGCCCCCGATCCGCCAGATCCTCTGGTGGGGGATCAAACAGGACAAGGAGCCGCTGCGCAGCTATTCGGAGGGAGCAAAGATCGGGATGCCGCTCGGGCTGGCGATGAAAACGGCCGCGCCGATCGTCGCCCTCTCGGCCCGCTTTAACGAAGCCAGCGACGAGAACACCCGCGCCGGCCTGGCAGCGCTGCCAGCGATGCTGGACAAAGTCGACGCCTGGGTTGAGAGCGGAGTTCTGAACGGCGAGCAGCTCAACGCCGCCGACTTCCAGATCGCCCCCAGCATTGGCCTGGCGATGACGCTCGACGACCTGCGCCCGGCAATCGAGAGCCGGCCTTGCGCCGCACTGGCGAAGCGGCTCGTCCCGGACTACCCCGGGAAGATGCCGGCGGTCCTGCCGGCGGACTGGCTGGCGCCGCTGCGCGGCGCGACCGCCGCCTAGAGCGAACCGGCCCGCTCCACCCGCTGCCTATCGGGCAGCGCCGCCAGGGCGTCTCCCAATCGGCTCCCGTCGGGGAGCATCAGCTCCGGGTCCAACTCCAGCAGGGGAGCGAGGACGAAGCGGCGGGTGGTCACCTCGCGGTGGGGCAGGGTGAGGCGTTCGTTGCTGAGCTCGATGTCGCCGAGCAGGAGCAGGTCGACGTCCAGCGGGCGGGGGCTGTGTCGGGGAGCGTCGAAGCTGCGGCCGCGCGCGGCCTCGACTCGCTTGCAGGCGTTGAGCAGCTCTTCGGGACCGAGATCGGTGCGGATGCGAACGGCGGCGTTGAGAAAGTCGGGCTGGTCGAGAACCTCGCCCACTGGCTCGGTCACGTAGGTCGAGGAGACGGCCTCGACCTCGATCCCCTCGGCCTTGAGTAGGGCGACTGCGGCGCGGAGATGAGCTGCGGGGTCGCCGACATTGGAGCCGAGACCGAGGTAGCCAATCCGCGCTTCCGCCACGCCTAACCCTCGTTTTCCTCGTCTACCTCCAGCGCCCGCTCCTGGGTGACCTCGACGGCAACCTCCTGGATCGCCAGCGGCAGCGGCGGCTCCGGCTTGGCGGCGCGGACGCGGACCGACTCGCAGCCGTAGCGCTCCATCAACCGCTCCCCCACCACCTGCGCCAAACGCTCCAGGGTTTTGTAGCTGCGCTCGGTGGCGGCGAGGGTGACGATGTCGCAGACTTGGGCGTAGTCGACCGTGTCCTCGAGCCGGTCGGTAAGAACCGCATCGCAGTCGGGAACATCGAAGGAGATGTCGAACTCAAGTCGCTGCCCGACCTCCTGCTCGGCATCGGAGACGCCGTGGTGGGTGTAGATCGAGAGCCCACGCAGCTCGATTTCGGCGCTTGACTCGATTCCGTTCTGGTGGTGCGACTCCATGAGCGGAAGCTACCCGAGTACCGCCGTCGCCACGGCCAGCGCCTGGCGCATCTCGGCGACGTCGTGGACCCGCAGCACCTCTGCCCCCTCGGCGGCGGCGAGGACCGAAGCAGCGATCGTGCCGCCGAGACGCTCGTCGGCGCCGGAGCCGTCGAGCTTGCCGATGAAGCTCTTGCGCGACGCTCCAACCACCAACGGCCGGCCGAGGTCGCGCAGCTCCCCGAGCCGGCGCAGCAGCTCCAAGTTGTGGTCGGTGGTCTTGCCAAAGCCGATGCCGGGGTCAAGCCAGACCCGCTCCTCCGCGATACCGGCAGCTAGCGCCGCCTCGAGCCGCTCGGCGAGGAAGTCCTTGACCGCTACGACGACATCGTCGTAGCGGGGGTCATCCTGCATCGTCCGCGGGTCGCCACGCATGTGCATGAGAACGACGGTGGCGTCGCGGTCGGCGCAGAGCGCTGCCATCGCCGGGTCGCCCCGCAGGGCGGTGACGTCGTTGACGATCGTCGCGCCGGCGTCCAGCGCTGCGGCGGCCACCGCCGCCTTGGAGGTGTCCACCGAGATTTCCGCTTCCGTGGCGACTAATCCCTGAATGACAGGGATAACTCGCCGCAGCTCCTCCGCCTCGGGCACGACCTCGGCGCCGGGCCGAGTCGATTCCCCGCCGACGTCGAGAATCTCCGCCCCAGCAGCTGCCAACTCCCGCCCGTGGTCGATCGCCGCCTCCGGGTCGAGGTAAAGGCCCCCGTCGGAGAACGAGTCCGGCGTCACATTGACGACGCCCATCAGCTTCGTCATGTGAGTTCCGTCAGGAAGCGTCGCCGCCGGCGAATCCTGGCCTTGGCCTGGGATTCGGGCGAGCGCCCTCGCGGGCGGCCTTTTCCGGCTCAGGAGCCGGCTCCGCCGGTTTCGACGGCGGCTCCTCCTCATCAACGAAGACCTCGTCGGCGGATTTGCCTTCGAGCAGGGCGACGAACTCGTCGGCGTCGATCGTCTCCCGTTCGAGCAACAGTTTTGAGACGCGCTCGAGGTCATCGCGCCGTTCGTTGAGCAGAGTCCTCGCAGCCTGGTGGGCGCTCTCGACGATGCGCCGGATCTCGTCGTCGATCTCGCGGGCGATCTCGTCGGAGTAATCGGGCTCGGAGCTGAACTCGCGACCGAGGAAGGGCTGGCCGCGATCGTGGCCGAAGACGCGCGGGCCGAGGCGCTCGGACATGCCGAAGCGCATCACCATCTGCTTAGCGGTCTCGGTCACCTTTTCAAGGTCATTGGAGGCGCCGGTGGTGATCTCGCCGAAGACGATCTCCTCGGCGGCGCGGCCACCGAGGGTCATCGCCATCGTGTCGGTCAGCTCGGCGCGGGTGGTGAGGAACTTGTCCTCGGTCGGGAGGCTGATCGTGTAACCAAGCGCTTGACCGCGACTGATGATCGAGATCTTGTGGACGGGGTCAGTGTGCTCAAGCAGTTGCCCGACAATCGCGTGGCCGACCTCGTGGTAAGCGGTGACGAGGCGCTCCTTCTCGCTCATCACCCGGGTCTTCTTCTCGGGGCCAGCGATTACCCGCATGATCCCCTCCTCGAGCTCCTTCATCGTGATCTCGCGGCTGCCGGAGCGGGCGGTCAGCAGCGCCGCCTCGTTGATCAAGTTGGCGAGGTCAGCACCGGTGAAGCCGGGGGTCTGGCCGGCCAGCGTGTCAAGGTCGATTTCGCGACCGAGCGGCTTGCCGCGGGTGTGAACCTCGAGAATCTTTTTGCGGCCCTTGCGGTCGGGGCGATCAACGACGACCTGCCGGTCGAAGCGGCCGGGCCGCAGCAGCGCTGGGTCGAGGATGTCCGGCCGGTTGGTGGCGGCGATCAAGATGATGTTGTCCTTCATTTCGAAGCCGTCCATCTCGACGAGGAGCTGGTTCAGGGTCTGCTCGCGCTCGTCGTGACCGCCGCCCATACCGGCGCCGCGGTGGCGGCCGACGGCGTCGATCTCGTCCATGAAGATGATGCAGGGCGAGTTCTGTTTCGCCTGCTCGAAGAGGTCGCGGACGCGGCTGGCGCCAACGCCGACGAACATCTCGACGAAATCCGAGCCGGAGATCGAGAAGAAGGGGACGCCCGCCTCGCCGGCGACGGCGCGGGCGAGCAAGGTCTTGCCGGTGCCGGGCGGCCCATATAGAAGGACGCCCTTGGGGATCCGGGCGCCGAGCGCCTGGAACTTCTTCGGGTTCTCGAGGAATTCTTTGATCTCCTCGAGCTCCTGCACCGCCTCGTCAACACCGGCGACGTCGCGGAAGGTGATTTTCGGCGCGTCCACCGCCATGCGTTTGGCTTTCGATTTGCCGAAGTTCATCACCCGTGAACCGCCGCCTTGCATCTGGTTCATGAGGAAGATCCAGAAGCCAAAGAAGAGGACGAAGGGCAGGATCAGGGTGAGCAGTGAGAGCAGCCCGTTGCTGCCGGAGCCGTGGACGTCGGTCTTGACGTCGTACTGGCCCAGCAACGCGACCAGAGTCTCTTCACCGTCAGGCGGATATCCGGTGGAGAAGCTTTCGCCGTTGGTCCGTTTGACGTCAATCGTGTTGTCCTTCGGATTGACGTCGACTTCGTCGATTTTTCCTTCGGCGATCAGCCCCGATTTGGCCTTGACCAATTCGTTATAGGCAGGCGACGGAGGATCGTCCCCATTGCTGATCACTTTCTGGGCGACGAACGCCAGAATGACGACCAAAAGGATCGGAAACGCTGCGCTTTTGAAAAACCGCCTCAAGAGAAGAGAATCAGCGTACCAGGGCGGTTTTTCCGGTCTACTCGGAAAGCGCAGCGACGAAATCGAGGTTTCGGTACTTCTGCGCGTGATCGAGGCCGTAGCCGATCGCAAACTCGTTCGGAATCTTGAAGCCGACGTAGCGCGGAGGCTGCAAACCAGAGCGCAGGCGGTCGGGCTTGGTCAGCAGCGCGCAGGCGTGAAGGGAGGCTGGTTCGCGGGCATTGAGATTGCGCATTAAGTAGTGCAGGGTGAGGCCGGAATCGACGATGTCCTCGACGATCAGGACGTCCCGATCCTTGATCGGCGCATCGAGGTCCTTGAGGATGCGGACTACGCCGGAGGAGTCGGTCAGCGATCCGTAGCTGGAGACGGCCATGAAGTCGATCTCGCAAGGGATGTCGAGGTGGCGCATCAGATCGGCGAGGAAGAGAACGGCACCCTTGAGGACGCCGACCAGAATCAGCTCCCGTCCCTCGTAGTCGCGGTTGATCTCCGCTCCCAGCTCGGCGATGCGGCGCTGCAGGTCGTCTCTGGCGACGAGAGTCTCGCCGATCGCGGGGTCCGACACGCGCCGCAGTCTAGATATAGAGGCCTATGAACGTTCGGCGCGAAGGAGGCCGGCTTCGAGGATCGCGCGGACGCCGCCGCCGAGGTCGAGCGTGGAGCCGCCCCGCTGCAGGCCGGCGACCTGCTCAGCGAAGCGAGCGGCGCCGGCGACCGGACGGCCTGCGGCCTGATCGGCGAGCCGCTGCAGAACGAGGCGGCGTAGCGCCGGGTGTAGCTCGGCGTAGCGCTCCTGCCGAATCCTCCCTGGCGGCACGCCCTCCCCACCCTCCAGCTCGGCGTCGACCAGAGAGTCGAGCAGCTCCGCCTCGGAGCGCAGCAACTCCGCCGTGCGGAGGACGTTCTCCCGCGCGGCCGGGTGGATCTCGGCCAGCGCCGGGATCAGATCCCGGCGCACCAGGTTGCGCTTGAAGTCGGCCTCCTCGTTGCTCGGGTCGTCGCGCCAAGCCAGGTCGCGCGCCTGGCAATACGCGGTGGTCTCCTCGCGAGTGGTGGCAAGAAGGGGACGAGCGAGACGGCCGTCGCGCGGGCGCATTCCCAGTAGTGCCCGGCGGCTGGGGGAAGAGGCGAGCCGGTAGAGGATCGTCTCCACCTGGTCATCGGCGGTGTGGCCGGTGACGATCGTCGCCTCATTCTCCTCCGCGATCCGCGCCGCGGCGGCGTAGCGATGGGCACGGGCCCAGGCCTGAAGGTTGCCGACACCTTGGGGACGGGGAGCTCGGTCCACCGCAAGCGCCACCCCGAGCCGCTGGCAGAGCGCTACGCAGTGGCGCTCATCCTCATCGGCCCCGTCCCGCAAGCCGTAATTAACGTGCAGCGCCGAGACCGCCTCTGAGCCGCGCGACCGGACCGCGAGGTCGAGCATGCAGACCGAGTCGCGGCCGCCGGAGAGCATCGCCAGCACCGGTCCCGGCCCGCCGATCAGACCACCGGCTTCAACCCGTTCGAGCAGATCGTCGCCGCTCATGCCGGGCGAACGACAAAGAGCTCGGTCGGTGTCGGGAACCCCTTAAGGCTGACCTCGCCGATTGCCTCGAAGTGCAGCTGGTCGCTGCCGCTAATTGCTTCGCAGACCGCGTCGGTGACCAGGACCTCGCCGGCGAGAGCGCGGTTGACGACCCGGTGGACGAGGTTGACCTGGCTGCCGAAGTAATCGCCGTCGCGGTAGACGGCGTCGCCGTAATGGATCCCAACCCGCGGCTGCGGCCGCTGTGGAAAGCGGGAGAGAAAGCTGACCGCCCACTCGGTCAGCGAAGCCGGGTCGGGCGAGACCACCATTACCTCGTCGCCGATCGTCTTCACGATCGTCGCCTCCCGCGGCAGCGTCGCTTCGACGTTGGCGACGAAGTTCTCGACCACGTCGAGCGCCTCGATGTCCCCCTCCTCCTCGGTGTAGCGGGTGAAGCCGGTGAGGTCGATGAAGCAGAGCGTTACGTGGACGTGGCCGAGCTCGATTTCGGCGGTGTCCATCGCCGAGTCCGCCTCCATGTGGCCAACCACGTCCTGCTCGACGAAGAAGCGCAGGTAGCGCTGGTGCAGGTAGTCAGTCAGCGGCGCCGCCAGGGGCAGGATGTCGGCGGCCAGCTCGCCCATCTCCTCCGCCATCTCCAGCTCCGGCACCGCGTCCCGGATCAGCGGCTCGTGCACGTAGAGATGAAAGAGGCGAACCTCGGCGTCGGCGATCCGCCGCATTGATTGGGCGTAGACGCGGACCAATTGCAGGAAGGCGACAAGCGGGAAGCCAGCGGCGAGGACGCGGGCGCAGTGCCGCATCGCGGCCAGGTCCTCCTGGCTCAGCTCGCGCTGCCCCTTCGGGGTGCCGAGAATCACCAAGATCCGCTCAACCAATTCGGGCTCGAGCCCGGTCTCCTCGGCGGCCTGCTCGATCGTGATCGATTCCTCCGAGCCAGAGAAGAGCTCCTCGGTGCGACCGAAGGCCAAGCGGCCCTCGCGGCCGGCGCTTTTCAAGTCCTCCAGCGAATAGCCGCGCTCCCGCATCCGCGCCACCACTCGCGCCTGCGCCGCCGCCGCCGCGGTCCAGCGCCCTTTCCGCACCGGGACGATCTTCTCTTCGGCCCACCGTTTCAGCGTGCTGGAGGGAACCCCAGAGCGCCGCGCCGCCTCAGAGAGTGAAATTCGCTCGTCGGCCATGGCGCCGAGGCTAACTGGCCGGTAGGGAGGGTGCGGGTGTCCCTCTCCGGAATTGACCTCAACAGCTTTTAAAAGCTGCCGTGGTCTCAGCCGTATTGCTGGTTCTGTCGCCAGGAGGGACGGGTGTCCCCTGACCCACCGGCGTCCTGATTTTCGCACTGACTAGTTGGCGAGAGACAGCTACTTAAAGGCGAAAATCCCAGGTGGGTTAGGGGACACCCGTCCCTCCTTACCGCAAACCCACCGAAAAAAACGGGGCGGCCCGAAGGCCGCCCCGTGGCTCTTGTCCTGGGGTTATGTCGGAGTGCCAGGGGTTAGGTGGGGATCTCCGACTCCTCGTGCAGCTGGAGGACGGACTGGCCGTCCTCGCCGGTGCGGATGCGAATCGCTTCCTCCACCGGCAGCACGAAGATCTTTCCGTCGCCGACCTCACCCGTACGGGCGTGTTTGAGGATCGTCTCGACGACGACGTCTTTGTCTTTGTCCTCGATCACAACCTCCAGCTTGATCTTTGGCCGGACGTTGACGGTGAGGGTCGAGCCGCGGTAGTGCTCGACGATGCCTTTCTGACGGCCCGAGCCCTTGGCCTCGATGATCGACAGGGACGGGAATCCCTTGTCGAGCAACTCGGCCCGGATCGGCTCGAAAGCCTCGTGGCGGATGAACGCCTCTATCTTCTTCATGCGCTCAGCCTCCTACGAGGTCTCGGTTGCGGTCATCTGGGCAGGTGCGGGTGCCGGTACGACGGCCCCTTTCGGGGACAGCGTTCCCGGCAGCCCGGTCGAGTACTCCGGCTGCGGAATGAACTGCTCCGGGTACCCGTACATCCCGTGCGAGCTGATGTCCAGCCCGGCGTCCTCCTCCTCGGGCGGAACCCGGAGGCCGATCGTCGACTTGATCACCTTGAAGGTGGCGAACGAAATCGCGAAGACGACCACGAAGGTGAACACCACCGCCAGGGCCTGCACGCCGAGCTGGCCGAAGGCGGTACTGAGGGATGCATCGCCGAAGATGCCGTACCAGATACCGGGACCGGCGCCTTCCACGATCAGTCGCGGCGAGGCGAAAATGCCGACCGCGAGGGTGCCCCAGATTCCGGCCAGGCCGTGAGCCGAGAGGGCGCCGACCGGGTCGTCGAGGAGCTTGTCGATCGCGAGCACCGCGTAAACCACGATCAGACCGGCGATGAAGCCGATGATCGGGGCGGCCCAGTACTCGACGAAGCCGGACGGGGCGGTGATGCCGACCAGGCCGGCGATCGCACCGTTGCCGGCCATGCCGACGTCCAGCGACTTGCTTTTCAGATAGACCGCGAGGGAAGCACCGATCACACCGGCGGCTGCCGCGAGCTGGGTGTTCAACATGACCTCGCCGAAGAAGGAGGCCGACGTTTCGAAGGTCGAACCGCCGTTGAACCCGAACCAGCCGATCCAGAGAATGATCACGCCGAGGCCGACCAGCGGCATCGAGTGACCGGGGATCGCCCGGGGCTTACCTTGGGCGTCGTACTTACCGATCCGCGGACCGAGCAGCAACAGCGCCGCTAACGCACCAACCGCACCGGTGAGGTGCACTACCGAGGAACCGGCGAAATCCATCACCGGCTTGCCACCGATGTCGGAGAGCAGGCCACCACCCCAAACGGCGTGGGCGACCAGCGGGTAGACCACGGCACCGAACACGATCGCGTAGATCACATAGGCGCCGAACTTGATCCGCTCCAGCGTGGTTCCCCAGACAATCGCCAAGGAGACCGCGCAGAAGGCGAGCCCGTAAAGCATCAGCATCGAATCGGCACCGGCGACCTGGAACGCTTCTTCGCCACTTCCGATGGTTTGGTTGAAATGGAAGAAGAACCCACTGTCACCAAAGAAATCGTTGCCTCCGCCTTCCGCCACCCCGTAGCCGATCGCCCACCAGGCGATCGTCACGATCGCGAAGTTGATGAGGATCTTGGCGACACCGGTGCCGACGTTCTTCTGTCTGGAGAAGCCGATCTCCAGGAACATGAAGCCGGCCTGCATCAGGAAGACCAGCACGCAGGCGACGGCCACCCAGACCATGTCCAGCTCGGACGTCTTTTCAGCAACGGTTTCGCCCAGGCTCGCGGCTGAAGCCGCCCCTGGGATCGCAAGCGAGGCAACCGCGGCCATAAGACCGGCGATCAAGAGCCTCTTTTTCATCGAATTCCTCCTTGCCCACCGGGGATCACGCCCCCGCCGGTCGCGTTTGGATTGCTCGCGTCCAAGCTATGAAGCCGCTTCCAGTAGGTCTTTGGACGGCTGGAGCAAATTCGGCCAGGGCCGTTTCGCCCCGATGTCGGCGCCGTGCCTGGAGGACTAGATTCGGTCCCGCAGATGCCGTCTCGCCTGAGACCCACCGCCCCGATCGCCGCCGCAGCGATTCTCGTCGGCGATCCCGGCCGCGCCCTGATGCTGGCCCAAGCGCTACTGCAGAAACCGAAGATGAGCAACCACGCGCGGGGGCTGTGGGGCTACACCGGCGTCACCCACGACGGCAAGGAGCTGACGATCCAGTCGACGGGGATGGGCGGACCGAGCGCCTCGGTGGTGGTCGCCGACCTGGCGGAGCTCGGCGTGCAACGAGCAATCCGACTCGGGACCTGTACTTCTCTCGGGGCACCGCAGCTGGGCGATCTGGTCATCGTCAAGGAGGCTCATTCGAGTCGTGGTTCCTTTCAGACGCATGGCGACCGAAAGGAACCACGAGATCCGCCGGCGCTTCCGGATCCGGCGCTGACGGCCGCGCTGGGAGAGGCCGTCGGCGACGGGCGTCTGGGATCGGTCCTCAGCCTCGACACCCTCTACCGGCCCGAGCGCGACATGCCCTCGGTCCTGGCCGACGTGGCCGACATGCAGACGGCAGCGTTGTTCAGCACCGCGGCCGAGCTCGGCCTCATCATCGCGGCGCTCTTGGTCGTCGCCGAGAAGAGCGACTCCGGCCAGATCCGCGACGATGACCTCGAGCGGATGACGAAAACGGCCGGAGTGGCTTCCGCAGGTCTACTCTAACCCTCGAGTTGAGGGTTAGGCTTTGCTTTTCTTCGAATCTTTTTTCGCGTTTTCGCGCCGCAAAGCGCCAAGTTCACGACTGAGGTCGTCGATCGCCTCCTCCACGTCCTCCAGACGCTGAGAAAAGGAGCGCAGCCGCCGCTCCAAACGTTCGACG
The DNA here is from genome assembly GCA_036519395.1 of Solirubrobacterales bacterium. Classification (GTDB taxonomy): domain Bacteria; phylum Actinomycetota; class Thermoleophilia; order Solirubrobacterales; family 70-9; genus VAYN01. Next base: position 26,489 of record DATDLJ010000098.1, read on the forward strand.
TCGGTCGCCGAAGGGAGATTGAGGGCGCTCATCGCCGCCTGCTGGGCCTCAATTGCCTTCTCCCGCGCTCCCAGGGCAGCGGTAAAGGCATCATGCAGGGTGGGGTTATCAACTAGCGCCTGTGCCAGCTCCCCAAGCGCCTGCTCAGCCCGCGCCCGCAACCCGTCCTGCTCATAATCCTCGTAGGTCAAGTCACAGCAGCTTAACGAGCGCATCCGCCTCACCTGAAAATCTCCCGTTACAACGATGTTTCAGACGTTGATTAAGGCCTTGTTGGGGGCGCCCTCTAGCGTTGCGGACGCACGTACTAGTGGGTAGCTTCCAGCCACTGCCCAGGGAGGGGTATCCGAGCGTGGGCAGGGACCATTTGGGATGAGAACCAAGTTCGCACTTCTACTCGCCGTTGCCAGCTTCCTGGCAGTCACCGCCGTGGGCGCTGGCCTGGCCGGTGCCGAGCCGCTGACCGACGGCACGATCGTCGACCCCTCGGCAGCAACCACGACCACCGCAGTCCCCTCACTGCAAGCTCCCGCCTGCGCCAACGGAGTCGATGACGACGGCGACGGACTCGCTGACGACGACGACCCTGACTGCGAAGACCCCGAGGACACCAACGAGGCGCCCACTCCGGCGCCTTCGACTCCGAGTCAGTCGGAAGGGATTCCAATCCCCGCGCCCACGCCGAGCCCCACCACTGAGCAGGGCGGCGTCAAGAAGGGCAGCGCGATTGACGGCGGCACCGAGGCCGCGGGCAAGGGCGGCGTCAATCGCAATGACGTGCTCGGCGACGCCAGCGGGGGCGGCGCGAGTGGTGGCGCGGTCACTGCGCCGGGTGTCAACGGCGGCGGCGACCAGGCCCTGCCGAAAGGCCCCGACGGCGGCTCTCACTACTCGGCCGGCGGCACCCCCACCGCCGCCAACCCAACGACGACGATCGCCCCCTTCGGCCCGGCCCCGATCGGCGTCCCCAACTTCGTCATCGACTCCTTCGAAATCCCGCCCTTCCTGCTGCCGATCTACCAGGCCTGCGGCACCGAATACGGGATCCCCTGGGAGGTGCTCGCCTCGATCAACAAAATCGAGACCGGCTTCGGCACCAACCTCAACATCTCCAGCGCCGGGGCCCTCGGCTGGATGCAGTTTCTCCCCTCGAGCTGGGAGGCCTTCGGTCTTGACGCCAACGGCGACGGCCGCAAAGACCCCTACAACCCGGTCGACGCGATCTGCGCTGCGGCGCACTACCTGAAGCTCGCCGGCGCCCATGAGGACCTCTACCAGGCGATCTTCGCCTACAACCACGCCGACTGGTACGTGCAGGAGGTCCTCCTCTACGCTCGCGCCTACGGTCGCCTTCCCTCCGACCTGGTCGGCTCGCTGACCGGACTGACCGAGGGGGCGCACTTCCCGATTGCCGCCGACGCCCGCTACGCCGACGACATCGCCGCCCGCGAGGCACTGAAGCGGGGCGAGAGCCCTGAATACGGGAATGCCGCCGAAGTCATCTCCTCCTCCCCCACCCCGCGCGGGATCAACATCTTCAGCAAGGAGGGTGCGCCGGTTGTTGCCGTCAATGACGGAGTGATCCGCAAACTGGGCAGCTCCGAGCGGCTCGGCAACTTCGTCGTCCTCGAAGACACCTACGGCAACCGCTACACCTACGCTGAACTCGGCAAGCTGGTCCGCCATCACCGCCTGGTCGTGATGCCGACCGGCAAAGAGAAGCGGATGCCGGTCGAAAGCGAGAATCTGCGGCCGCGCCTGCGGGCCCTGCCCGAGCGGACCGGCAGCGCGCGCGAGAACGCGAGCAACGCGGTCGAAGCCGCTGTCGCCGCCAGTTCCGACGGCTCGCTCAAGGTCGGCTCAAAGGTGATCGCCGGCACCGTCCTCGCCCGCGTTGGCGAAGGCGGCGAGGGCATCGACCCCCACATCAACTTCTCGATTCGCCCGGCCGGCAAAGGCGCGCCGCGGATTGACCCGAAGCCGATCCTCGACGGCTGGAAGCTGCTCGAGGCGACCGCGATCTACCGCGCTAAGGGCAAGAGCCCGTTCGCCAAGCTGAGCGGCGCCGGCGTGCTGCTGCTCTCCAAGGAAGCGCTGCAGAAACGGGTCCTCGCTAACAAGAGCCTCGAGATTTACGAATGCGGCCGGGAAGACATCGCCGGCGGCCGAATCGACCGCCGCATCCTGGCAATGCTGGAGTACCTGACCGTTAAAGGCTTCGATCTGACGATCACCTCGCTGCAGTGCGGCCACGGCATCCTCACCGCTTCCGGCAACGTTTCCGAGCACACGACCGGCACCGCCGTCGACATCCCGGTGATCAACGGGACGCCGGTAACCGGCAACCAGGGACCGGGCACCGTCACCGACGATCTGATCCACGCAGTGCTGCAACTACAGGGGACGATGCACCCCCACCAGGTGATCTCGCTCGAGGACCTGCCCGGGCCGACCAGCTTCGCGATGGCCGACCACTACGACCACGTCCACGTCGGCTACCACCCGCTCGAAGGCGGCCCGGAAGCCCAGTTCGCGGCGCTGCTGAAACCGAACCAGTGGCAGCGGCTGATCAACCGCCTCGGTGAGATCGAAAATCCGGACGTGCCGGTGCGGCCCTCGAAGTACGCGCTGCCCGACACCACCAACGGCGGCCTCGCCGCCGGCAGCGGCGACTAAACAGCACCGCCTCGCCAAGCGGGGAGAATCCACCCTCTGTCAAAGCTATTCGGATTCGTGCAGTTCGACTTCGCCGGAGCGTTGCCGTTGGCGGATGGGCGCTACCTAGCGCGCGGAGGAACCGGCGGAGAGGAGAGCGTCCTCGTTCTGCAGACGCTCGGAGCCCCCGCCAGCCCAGGTCGACGGCGACGACGGCCGCGGCGGGCAGAGTCGGAGTCGGACCCAGCCGAGGTGACTCTGACGCGAGCGATGGCGATCCGCGCCTTTGCCCCGTTTGGCGCAGAAGCCGAGGCGGCCCACTGGCTCGATGAGGCCTGCGAGGCGGAGGACACGATCGACGTTCTCGTCAACGACGGTCTGGCGCTGCTCAACCGCGCCCTGCACGCGCAGGCCGTGGCCAGCGCCAACCCAAGCTCGCGGAGCGAGCTGGAGGCGGAGGACGCCGAGCGGGTCCTGATCGGTTACGGCAGTGGCGATGAAGTCGCCGCCGGTCGCTTTGCCGAGGCGCGGATAGTTGACGTCACCCCGCGCAGTTCACGCCGGCGCCGGCGTGAGGAGGAGCTGCGGCCACAAGAACGAGTCGCGGCCCTACTCGGTGGCCGCGAGCAACTCGACGTCTGCGAGGTCTTGCTCCTGCGGGCGCGCGCCGACCTCGACGCGGGCCGGGACCGCGAGGCGGCCCTGCAGCTTCGGGTCGGCCTGGAGGCGCTCCTCGTGGAGTTGAAGGGCGCCCTGGGTGACCCGGACCACGAAGCGGACATGGGAACGCTGACGGCGCGGAAAAGCGAGGCCGGCGCAGCCGCCAACGCTGCGCTGCAGGACGACCTGAGTGACCAACAGCGCACCCAGGTCGAGGAACTCCTGCAGCTCAGCGAGCGTGTCCTGCGGCGGCGGCGCGTACTTCGAGGCTAAACCTCAACCTAAGGTTGAGGTTACTCGAAGTCCTCGGCCTCAGCGACCTCCCGGATCTCGATCTCGCCCGGTTCGTCGTGGGGATTGGGGCACCGCTTCATCCACTCCACCGCTTCGTCGAAGGAGTCGACCTGCAGCAGCCAGAAGCCGGCGATCAGCTCCTTCGTCTCAGTGAAGGGCCCGTCGGTTACGGTCCGCTCACCGCTGCCGCCAAAGCTGACCCGGGCGCCCTTCGAGGACGCCCGCAGCCCCTCGCCGGTGATCATCAAGCCAGCCTCGGTCAATTCTTCGTTGAACTTGCCCATCGCGGTGAGCAGCTCCTCGCTCGGCATCTTGCCGGCCTCGGAGTCCTGGGATGCCTTGACGATTGCCATCACTCTCATTTTGGGGTCCTTTCGTTCGCGTCCTGCGGGAGTTCGGGGGCCGATCTTCCCGCCTTTTACCCATACAACGAACGAAGCCAGCGCAAATCGACACGGGCCAAAACTTTTTCGTTTCCCTAGAACGCGAGCTGTCGCGCCACGACCGCGTCCTGGAGCGAATCGGCCAGGTGGTGCGCTTCCTCCAGCGCGATCCCCTCAATCGAGGGAATCCCGATCACGGTCAGCCCCGCGGCCCTGGCAGCGGCCACCCCGGTCGGCGAGTCCTCGAGGGCGACGACCGACGGTCCCGGCTCCACACCCAAGCGCCGACAGGCCTCCAGGTAGGGATCGGGAGCCGGCTTTGGGGCCGCCACTTCGTGGGCGCTGAGGACGACATCGAAGTGCGCCTCGAAACCGACGATCTCGATTGAGCGCCGCACAAACCGCAGCGGCGAGTTGGAGACGAGCGCCAGCGGGGTGCCGCGCTCGCCCAGCCGCTCGAGCAGCTCACGGGCCCCGATCATCGCCTCCACCCCGCGCTCGAGCTCGGCGACGACCAGCTCGTTCAGCTCCTCAATCAACTCCCCTGCCCGGCCGGGCTCTCCCAATCGCTGCTCGAGGATGCCGCCGGCGATCTCGGCCGAGGTGCCGACCAACTCGCGCTTGTCGGCGGGCGTGAACTCCAGCTCGCGCCGCTCGAAGAGGTCTTCCTCGGCCCGGGTCCAGACCGACTCGGTGTCGAGGAGGAGGCCGTCGTTGTCGAAGACGACGGCCTCGGGAAGCGCGACCGACATCAGCCGAGCACCGCCAGCAGGGCGTCGAGCTCCGCATCGACCTCGCCCTCCAGCTTCAGCTCGGCGTCACCGTCGTAGGGCGTCTCGCCCTTGGTGACGATCGCCAGTTGCCCACCGCACTCGAGGGTCAGCTGCGGCAGGCCCGCGACCGGGTGGACGGCGAGAGAAGAACCGACGCAAATCATCAGCTCGGCGCCTTCGGCCAGCTCGGTCGCCCGCTCGATTGCCTCGATCGGCAGCATCTCGCCAAAGAGAACCACGTCCGGTTTGACCGCGCCGCCGCAGCCCGAGCAGACCGCGACCCCGCGCCCGTCGAAGAGGGCGTCCACCTCGTCCAAACCGAAGGCAGTGGCGCAGACGGTGCAGGAGGAAGTCTCAATCGAACCGTGCACCTCGATTACGTTCTCCGAGCCCGCTGCCCGGTGCAGACGGTCGATGTTCTGGGTGATCACGCCCTCGATCAACCCGCGCCGCTCCAGCTCGGCCAAGACCTCGTGCGCGCGATTCGGCTCTTTGTCGCCAAGCGATTGAAAGCGGGGCCGGTAGTAGGACCAAAAGCGCTCGGGATCGCCACGGAAGACGTCGATGTGGGCGACCTCCATCGGATCGACGTTCGCCCACAACCCCGTCTCCGGGGTGCGGAAGTCGGGGATCCCCGACGGGACCGAGACGCCGGCGCCGGTCAGGGCGACGGCGCGGCGGGGGGTGG
>DATDLJ010000099.1:0-13829 GCA_036519395.1 Solirubrobacterales bacterium
CAGGCCGCCGAGCGCGTTGACGCTGAGCAGGCCGACGATCACCGGCACCACAATCGGGATCAGCGACGGCAGGATCATCTCCTTCTGCGCCGCGGCGGTAACGATGGCGACCGTTTTACCGTACTCCGGTTTTTCGGTCCCCTCCATGATCCCGGGGTGCTCGCGGAACTGTTTCCGCACCTCCTCGACGACCTGGCCGCCGGCGCGGCCCACGGCCTCGATCGCGAAGGCCGAGAACAGGTAGACCATCATGCCGCCGATGATCAGCCCGATCAGCACGTCAGGGCTGGTCAGGTTGAAGAGCCCGGCAACCGTCTCAGGGGACGCCTCGGCTTCGAGCTCGTATTTGAAGGCGGCGAACAGCACCAGCGCGGCGAGCGCGGCGGAACCGATCGCGTAACCCTTGGTCACGGCCTTGGTCGTGTTGCCGACCGCGTCAAGCGGGTCGGTGACGTTGCGGACGTCCTCCGGCAGCTCCGCCATCTCGGCGATACCACCGGCGTTGTCGGTAATCGGCCCGAAGGCATCGAGGGCGACAATCAGACCGCAGAGCGAGAGCTGGGCCATCACGGCGATACCGATGCCGTAGACGCCGGCGAGCTCGTTCGCGCCGAGGATCGCCAGGGCGATGACGAGCGCCGGAGCGGCGGTCGACTGGAAGCCCTGGGCAAGGCCCTGAATGATGTTCGTAGCGTGTCCGGTCTCGGAAGCCTTGGCAATCGACTTCACTGGGTAGAACCGGGTGGAGGTATAAAATTCGGTAATCACGAAGAGCAGCGCCGTCACTGCGACGCCGATCACGGCACAGATCCAGAGGTCGGTCACTGAAGACCCGGATAGAGCGCTGCCAGCCTCTTTAACGCCAATCCGCAGCGGCTCGCTCATCAGCCAGTCGGTGATCGGGTAGAAGGCCGCGATCGAGAGGAGTCCGGCGAGGATCACGCCTTGGTACAGAGCACCCTCGACCCGGTCGGATTTGGTCCGCACCACGAGCGCGCCAATGATCGAGGCGATGATCGCGACGCCGCCAATCACCAGCGGGTAGATCGCGACCTCGCGGGCGAAGCCCTCGGTGAAGGTGAGGACGCCGAGCAGCATCACCGCGACCGAGGTGACCGCGTAGGTCTCAAACAGGTCAGCGGCCATGCCGGCGCAGTCGCCGACGTTGTCGCCGACGTTGTCGGCAATCACGGCCGGGTTGCGGGGATCGTCCTCGGGGATCCCCGCCTCGACCTTGCCGACCAGGTCGGCGCCGACGTCGGCGGCCTTGGTGAAGATGCCGCCGCCGAGCCGGGCGAAGACGGAGATCAGCGAGCCACCGAAGCCGAGACCGACCAGCGCATCGACAGCGTGCTCATCGCTGGCACCGGTAAGGACCAGGAACCCGTAGTAGCCAGCGACGCCGATTAGGGCGAGGCCGACAACTAGCAAACCGGTGACCGAGCCGCCCTTGAAGGCGACGTCGAGCGCCGGCGGCACGCCGCCGCGGGCGGCCTCAGCAACCCGGGAGTTGGCCCGCACCGAGACGTTCATCCCGATGAAGCCGGTGGCCCCGGAGAGCACTGCGCCGATCACGAAGCCAACCGCGGTCTCCCAGTTCTGCAGGAGCAGCAGGAGGATCGCAATCGGGATAGCGACGGCGGCGATGATCGTGTACTGCCGGTTCAAGTAGGCCTGTGCGCCTTCCTGAACCGCGCCCGAAATTTCGCGCATGCGATCGTTGCCAGCCGGCTTCGCGAGCAGGCGTTGGGTGACAAGAAGTCCATAGATGACGGCGGCGCCTGCGCATACCAGCGCGACAACTACGCCGTAATCGGTGAGAAAGTCGGTCAAGTTCCTAATCCTCCGGTGGTTTTAGCGGCGCGGGAGTCTATAGACGAAAGCGGCGAGACCGCTTCCAAGGGGGGAAAACCGCCGCCGACAGGCGCCCTCAGGCGCGATCTGCAGCCTTTTCCCCCGCGTAGGTGCGCCGCGTCTCAGCTACCGCATCGCGGTAAATGTCCTCGATCGAGACCCCCGCATCGAGTGCCTCACGCGCCCGCTCGGCGCCGTTTTGCTCCGGCAGCCGCAGGTCCAGACCCAGTTGCGCCCGCGCCGGCTCGGACCAGACCAGCAGCTGCTCGACCAGCGACCGGGTCGACACCTCCTCGCCGCGGCGGAAATCGACCATCCGGCCGCCGGCGCCGTGGCGGATTGCCCGCCAGAGGTTCTCCTCGATCTCGCGGTCGGCCAGCGGCGCCCCCCGCCCACCGTACCCGTGCTCGTCGTAGTCGAGTGCGGTCTGGGCGATACAGGCGGCGATCAGGCCCGCCACCTGGAACGACTCCTCGCCCCGCGTCTGCGCGTCGCAGATCCGCACCTCGACGGTGCCGAAGCTGTGGTGCGGCCGCACGCTCCACCAGAGCTGCGTCGACTCAACCACCGAGCCGACCCGCTCCAAGGTCTGGACAAAATCGGCGTAGCTGCTCCAATCGCGGAACGGCGAGGGCACCCCGCAGCGGGGGAAGGTGCGGGTGAAGATCTCGGTGCGGACGCTATGCAAGCCGGTGTCACGGCGGTCCAGGAAAGGGGAGTTGGCCGAGACCGCGAGCAATATCGGCAGCAGCTCGCGCAGCCAGTCGCAGACGGCGATTGCCCGGTCGGCGCCGCGGACCCCCATGTGCAAGTGCAGGCTCCAAGTGTTGTTGCGCTGCGCGACCCAGCCGAGTTCGTGGCGGAGGCGGTTGTAGTGCGGGGTGTCGATGATCCGCTGGTCGAGATAGTTGGCCCAGGGATGGGTGCCCATCGCCCCCAGGGTCAGCCCCAGCCCAGCGACGAGGTCGAAGAGGCGCGCCCGCCGATCGCGCTGGCGCTCGACCGCCTCGGCGAAGGTCTCCGCCCGCCCCGAGCGGATCTCGACCTCAGAGGCGATCAGCTCCCCCGCCGCCGACTCGGCCAGCACCGCGTCGCGCTGACAGGCGGCGTAGACGTCCTCGAAGCGGTGCGCCAGCTCCAGCGTCTGCGGGTCGAGGATCGCGAACTCCTCCTCGAGCCCGATCGTAAAGTCCTGCGAAGACTCGAACTTCTCGCGGGCGAGATCGAGATCCAGGGACAAGGCTTCGGTTGCCGCTAGGCGAGGTAGAAGTAGAGCGCGTAGAGCAGGTCGACCGCGGGGCTGGAGGTGTGGACCGTGACCTCAGGCGGAACCTGCAGCAGCTGCTCGGAGTAATTGAAGATGATCTTCACCCCGGCCTTGACGAGGCGATCGGCAACGTCTTGGGCCGCCTCGGCGGGCACGGCGAGGACGCCAACGACGATCTCCTCCTCAGCGACCACGGCGGAGAGGTCGCCGATATCGCGCACGCTCAGCTCGCCGATCGGGCTGCCGACGACACTGGGGTCGCTGTCGAAAACGGCGACGACCTGGAAGCCGTGGTCGGCGAAGATCGAGGAGGTGGCGATCGCCTGGCCGAGGTTGCCGGCGCCGAAGAGGGCGATGTTGTGCTGGCCGGAAGTGCGGAGGATCTTGCGGATCTCCGAAACCAGCGAGTCGACGTTGTAGCCGACCCCGCGCTTGCCGAACTTGCCGAAACCCGAGAGGTCGCGGCGAATCTGGGTCGGGTTGATGTGGGTGTACTCGGAGAGCTCCTGCGAGGAGATCGTCTCCCGCCCCATCTTCCGCGCCTGGGTCAGCACCTGCAGGTAGCGGGAGAGGCGGGCAGCGACGCCAAGCGACAGCCGCTCGCCTTCGACCGGGAACGCCCCGGCGGCTTCGAACTCTTCGATCACCTCGACCACGCCCCCACAGTATCGAGCCTGGCCTTGAGGCCGGCGCGGTCCAAAATCAGTTCCGAGACCTCGATCCCGTCGACCTCGACCACCGGGATCCGCTCGAGGTGGCGTCGCAGCAGCAACTCGTGGCTCTCGATGTCGACCTCGTGCAGCTCAAACCGATAGCCCTCCTCGTGCAGGCCGACGATCTGCTCGATCGCTTCCTCGCAGAGATGGCAGCCCGGTCGGGAGTAGACGACGACGTTGGCCATTTGAATCAGTGGGGGACGGCGGGGGACGTTTCGCCGCTGGCGAAGGCGTCGTAGCCGAGGTAGTCCGGATAGGGCACCGCCGGCGCGAAGCGCGCCGCGGAACCGATCATCGCGGCGTTGTCGGTGCAGAGGGCGATCGGCACCAGCTTTAACCGCACGCCCTGTTCCTCGCAGAGCTCGGCGACCGCCTCGCGCAGCGGCCCGTTGGCGGCGACCCCACCGCCGAGGGCGACCGCCTCCCACTCGCCCTTCTTCAAGGCCCGCTTCAACTTCGCCCGCAGCTGCTCGATCACCGCTGCCTGGAAGGAGGCGGCAAGGTCCGCCCGCCGCTCCTCCACCCCCTCCGGTCCCAGTTCCTGGCAGCGATACAGAACCGCGGTCTTCAAACCGGAGAAGCTGAAGTCGAGACCGGGATTCCGGGACATCGCCACCGGCATCTCGAAGGCAGTGGGATCGCCCCCCTCAGCCTCACGCTGAACCGCCGGTCCTCCCGGATATCCCAGGCCGAGCAGTCGCGCCGACTTGTCGAAGGCCTCGCCGGCAGCGTCATCGAGGGTCTGGCCGAGCAGCTCGTAGCCCTGGTGGTCACGAACCCCGGCGAGCAGGGTGTGGCCGCCGCTGGCGATCAAGCAAAGGAAGGGTGGCTCCAGCGGCTCCGGCTCAAGGAAGTTGGCGGCCACGTGGCCCTGCAGGTGGTTGACCGGGATCAGCGGCAGACGGCGGGCGGCAGCGATCGCCTTGGCGCTGCTGATCCCGACCAGCAAGGCGCCGATCAGGCCCGGGCCCGCGGTGGCGGCGACCGCCTCGATCTCATCCAGCGTCACCCCCGCCTCTGCCAACGCCGCCGCAACCACCGGCTCGACCAGCTCCAGGTGGTGGCGCGCGGCGACCTCGGGCACCACTCCGCCGAAGCCAGCGTGGGCGGCCGCCTGGGAGGAGATGACGTTGCTGAGAATGCGGGCGCCATCGAGGACGGCGGCGCAGGTGTCATCGCAGGAAGTCTCTATCGCCAGCAGCACAGAAGCCCCTTCTGCTCAACCCACATCAGTCGAGCCACCCTCAGTCCAACCACATAATCAGGGCGTCCTCGCCGTTGTCGTGGTAGTAGCGAGGGCGGACGCCGGCCGAGCGGAATCCGAAGCGTTCGTACATCCCGATCGCGCGGGCGTTCGAGACCCTGACCTCGAGCGTGAACGGCAGGGTCCCCCGCGACTCGTCGATCAGGCGCCGCATCAGCTGGCCGGCGAGGCCGCTGCCCCGATGCTCGGGGGCGACGGCGATGTTCATCAGGTGCCAGACCTGGTCGTAGCGGGAGCAGATCACGTAGCCGGCGAGCTCGTCATCGGCGCTGGCCGCGAGGCAGATGCCGGACGGCTTCGAGAGCTCGAGCACGAACATCGCCAGCGACCAGGGGGTCGGGAACGAGCGGCGCTCGATCGAGATCACCGCCGGCAGGTCGCTGTAAGCGAGCCTGCGTACCTTGACCTCTTGGGTCAGATCACTGGGCTCTTTGTGAAGCGTCTCGTTCACGCCACCGCTCCGCATCCGGGGGTCTGAGATAGATCGGCGCGAGCCCGTCGGGCTCCGTCGCGGCCATCGATGCCGCCGCCAGAGCGCAAACGTGCCGGGCGGCGACGTGGTGGACAGGATCGGAATCGTCCGCTATTTGGACGCCGTCTCGGGCCAACTCGTGACGAAATCGTACCGCCCCCGAGCCGGCAACCGAAGGGGGGTCGTCCAGCTCGGCGAGCCGCGAGGAGAGCTCCTCCGGTTGGTAGACCGCGGGCTCCCAGATCCGCTCGCCACCCGGGCCGTAGAGCGACGCGAAGACCTCACCGCGCCAGCCGTCGAGCACGGCGAGGCACTCTCCCCCCGCTCCGGCCTCGGCGATGCCCGCCGCCAGGGCATCGAGCGTGCAGACCCCCCGCACCGGCAGCCCGAGGCTGAGGCCGAGGCCGCGGGCGGTCGCGATCCCCACCCGCAGGCCGGTGAAGGTGCCGGGCCCGAGCCCGACGGCGATCAGGTCGACCTCGCCCCAGCCGCCGGCCGCCGCGGCGGCCCGCTCGACCTCCTCCAGCAGCCGGGTCGCGTGCAGGGGCCTTCCCTGCGGGGAAAGCCCGAGCTGCGACTCGTGGAGGACCTCGCCGTCGCGCCAGGAGCAAGCGACGGTGTCGACCGTCGCGGTGTCGAAGCCGACGACTTTCAGGGCAGCGCTACCCGGTAACTCGGAAGGACCAGGAACCGACTTTTTTGCCTTTGACGAACCAGCTAACGACGTGGACGCCGGGGATCGTCGAGGTGATCTTGTTCACGTAGAGGGTGTTCTGTTCGGCTTCCTGGGCTTGCGCGCAGAGGTTTTTGCCGCTCGGGAACTTGACGCAGACGGTGTAGACGACATCTGCTTTCAGGCTTTTGAAGAAGGCGCCCTTTTTGGCTTTTTTCGGGCAGGCGTGGGCCGGTTTCGCGTTCTGGGACACCCCACAGCCGACGTACTTCTTGTAAGCCGCCGCACTGGCCGTCGCGGGCACAGCCGCCACCAGCAGTCCGCTCACCATCATCACTGCCGCAAGCGCCTTAAGTCCCTTCATCCCGTCCTTGCCTTTCTCGTCGAATTCTGAGCGCCGATGCTACAAGCTGGGCGCGCCCTCCCCTCAACACTGTGGATACGGGTTCGGTGCGCTTTTCCCTGCGTACTTACCCTTCCCACTCGACTTCTATCCGCCGCCGCTCCTCCCCTCCGTGGGCAAGTCGCACCGCTAGGGCCGGGCGGTCGATCCTGCCCGAGCCGGCCGCGGGCCACTCGACGAAGGCAACCCCCTCGGGCCGCAGATAGTCCTCAAGCAGAGCCGGATCCTCCCCCTCCAGGGTCTGCAAGCGATAGAGGTCGAGGTGGGAAACCGGCAGCCGCCCGCCGGCGTATTGCTGGCCGATCGTGAAGGTGGGCGAGGTGACCGGGCCGGGGACGCCGAGGGCACGGCAGGCGCCGCGGACCAGGGTCGTCTTCCCGGTCCCCAGCTCGCCGGAGAGGATCACCACGTCGCCTGGTTCAAGGCGCGCGGCGATCCGCTCTCCCAGGGCTTCGGTCTCGGCGGCGCTGTTGGTCTCGACGACTTCCATGGGTCGAAGCGGCGCGTTAGCCGAAGAAACCGAGCTGGTCGCTGGGCGGCGGCGGGGTCGATCCGCCCTCCTCCTCCGCCTCTTCCAGTTCCTCGGCGCTGGGGACCGGGCCCGGAAGCGAACGTTGCAGGAGCTCGGGGATCGTCGCGAAGTCGGCCCGCAGCTGCTCCTTGACCGCAGGAGTGCGGAGCGCCGCCGCCGGGTGGAAGAGCGGCAGGAGGAAGACCGTGCGGGCGCCGAGCTGATGGACCTGCGGGATGCCGCGCACTTTGGTAATCCCGGTCTGGCTGCCGCTCAGCAGCTTCGTCGCGAAGTTGCCAAGCGTGCAGACGACGCGGGGCTCGATCAGCCTTACCTGCTCGAACAGGTACGGCTCACAGGCCTGGATCTCGGACGGCTGCGGGTCGCGGTTGCCAGGCGGGCGTGACTTCAAGACGTTGGCGATGAAGACGTCGTCGCGGGCGAGGCCGATCTCCTCCAGCAGTTGGTTCAGCAGCTGCCCGGCGCGGCCGACGAAGGGCAGGCCCTGACGATCCTCTTCCGCTCCCGGCGCCTCGCCGACGAACATCAGGTCGGCATCGGCATTGCCGGCGCCGAAGACCGCTTTGGTGCGGGTCTCGTAGAGGGGGCATTTGGTGCAGCCCTGCACTTCTTTGAAGAGGGCGACCAGCTGCTCCCGGCGATCCTCGGCGCGGGCGCTCACGGCTTCTCCCCCGCCGCCCGCCGCTTGCGAGTCTCGGACAAGCGCTCCTGGCGCGCCGCTTCTCCCTCGCGGCGCCGCGATTCCCCCGACCGCACCGCTGCCCCGCGCGGCTGGCGACCCGGCGGCGAGACCGCCGAGTAAAGCCGCCGCGTCCGCTCCGAGCCGCAGCTCGGACAGGCGGCCTTTGCTTCGGCCGCGACAAGCTCCTCGAAACCCGCCCCGCAGTTCTCGCACTCGAACTCGTAGATCGGCATCTGCCCGCATCGTAAACCTCGACCTCAGGGTTTCCCGCGTCGAATACCCTGCGCCGATGAAGGCAAGGGGATTACTGGCGCTTCTCGCCTGCGCAGTGGCGGCGCTGGCGCTGGCAGGGAGCGCAACGGCGAAGCCCGGCTACTTCGTTGAAAAACCGGTGCGCCTCGTGTTCATGCAGCTCCAGGCCAGCAACGGCTACCGAGCCCACCTGTTCGGCTTCAACCGGCGCCAAGTCAGCATCTCGGTCAGCGACGACTCGGCCTCCGCCAGCTACTCCGTGCGAGGCAGGGTCACCGACGAGGAAATCGAGGCGCGGTTCGGGAGCCGCGGTCGTCTTAGGCTGCGGTTCGAGCCCGACGGCCCAACCACGGTCCAGAAGGTCTCCTCGAAGTGCAAGGGGAAGCCGTCCATCGACCAGGAGGGCCATTTCGTCGGCCAGCTCCGGTTCGAAGGCGAGAACGGCTTCACCCGGGTCCGGGCCACGAGGGCAAAGGGCTTCGTGCTCATCGGGCACAGAGTGGTTTGCAAACGCGATCGCCGTCGCAAGGCCGATCGGAGCCGGCCGCGCGTCGAAGCAACCAGCCTCGGCGCCACGTCGAGCACCCCTCGCGCCCCCTGGTACTCGGTGGTCAAGGAAAAGTCGCGCCGGCCGGCGCAGGACTCCTGGGTCACCGAAGAAGCCATCCACACCGCGGCCGTGACCGAAAGGCGACCGGGCATGGTGATCACGCGCTCGGCAACTGCCGTCTCCCCGCCCGAGACCTTTGCCGTAACCCCGATCGGCGAGACGCCGATCACCGCCACGATCTCGCCGCCCGCCCCGTTCAGCGGCACCGCGACCTACGAAAAGCGAGCCGACGGCACCACCAGCTGGTCGGGCGACCTGCGGACGGAGCTGCCCGGTCGGGGCGTCGTATCGCTCGTCGATCCCACCTACCGCGCCGAGCTTTGCCGCAGTGTCGCCTGCTTTTGCCCGGCCGAAACCTGCGGCCTGATCATCGCCGCCAACGGCAGAGCGCAGCCGTTGCAACTGCGCCGGCTAGGCGCTCAAATGCGACCGTGAAACGCTTGCTCCTCGCCTTCGCCCTAGGCGGGGCTGCCTTAGCGCTACCGGCAAGCACCGTGGCCGCCGCCCCCACCGCAAAGGACATCCGCGTCAGCACCATCATGCTCGGGGAAAGCAACGGCTACGAGGTCGAGCTCTCTGCCGTTCGCTTCGACAATGGGAAGTCGGCCGCGGTTGTGACCGCGAGGCGGGAGACCGCCAGCGCCAGCTACACGGTGCGCACTGCGAGTAGCGCCGGTATTCACGCAACCTTTGGAACCCTGGGGCAAGTCGACCTCAGCTTCCAACGGCGCAAGAAGATGGTGGAGCGGCCGGAACGGAACTGCCGCTGGATCCTCGAAAGCGGCGTCTTCCGGGGAAGCTTTCGCTTCCCCGGCGAGGGCGGCTATCTCGCCAGCGAAGCAGTCAACCCCGAAGGCGTGGTGTTTCGTCTGCCGGACGGCTTCTGCGGGCTAGGGAGCTTCCGTCCCGGCCTCCCACCCGGCCTACCCTCCGAAACGGTTCTCGCGGCGCGCGCCCAGACCGCACACGGCAAGGTCGACTTCAGGGCCTCGCGGCTGCGTACCGACCGCGGACCCATTCTCTTCAGCGCCTCGACCAAGGAACGCGTGGAAGGGATACGGATCACCCGCTCGGTCGAGGTCCCCGGACGGGTCGGCGACTTCACCGCGACCGGGAGGTCTCGCGGGGCCGCCTCTCCTCCTCTGCCGTTCAGCGGCAGCGCCCGGTTCCGCGATCCTGGCGACGAACCAGCGACCTGGGTCGGCACGCTCGCCGTCTCTTTGCCCGGGCTCGAACAGATGCCCCTGGCCGGCGAAGGCTTCACCGCGCGCCTTTGCCCGCACCTCTCGTTCCTCGCCAGATGCCTGCCGCGGCCGGATCGGCCGCGGCAGCGGAGCCGCTACGGCAGCGGCTCCCACTCCCAGCCCTTGGCGCTGGCCAGGCTCTCCTCGCTGAGGTAGCGACGGAACTCGTCGAGCTCGGCCGGCTCGACGCTGTAGACGTGCTCGGGCTCGGGGAACTGGCGGCGGCGGACCTCGTTGCCGTACTGCGTCACCGCCGCGACCATCGTCTCGTGGACGCTGGCGTAGCGCTTGACGAATTTCGCCATGTGGCCGGTGGTGATCCCCAGTAGGTCGTGGAAGACGAGCACCTGGCCAGCCGTTCCGGCGCCGGCGCCGATCCCGATCGTCGGCACCTCCAGCTTCTTGACGATTTCGTCGGTGATCGCCGACGGAACCGCCTCGATCACGATCGTGAAGCAGCCAACCGACTGCAGGGCGAGGCAGTCCTCGAGCAGCTTGATCGCGCTCTTGGCACTCTTGCCCTGGGCTTTGTAGCCGCCCAACGCGGTCGCGGTCTGCGGGGTGAGGCCGACGTGGCCCATCACCGGGATCCCAGACTGGACGATCGCCCGGGCGCGCTCGACGATGACGCCGCCGGCCTCGAGCTTGACCGCCTGGCAGCCGGTCTCCTTGACCAACCGCTGGGCGCTGCGGATCGCTTCCTCGTTGCTCGCCTCGTAGCTGCCCATCGGCATGTCGCCGACCATCAGCGGCGTTTTCAGGCCGCGGCGCACAGCTTTGCCGAGGATCACCATCTCCTCCATCGAGACCAGCTTGGTGTCGGGATAGCCGAGGACGACGTTGGCGGCGGAGTCTCCGACGAGAACGATGTCGACGCCAGCCGCCTCGGCCACGGTCGCCGAGGGGTAGTCGTAGGCGGTGACCATCACGATCGGCTCGCCGTTGGCCTGCATCTCGGCCAGACGCGGCAGGCCGACCGGCTTGCGGCCCTCGGGCTGGGCGGTGTGTGAACGGCCGCCGGAGCTCATTTGAGCAGCACCTCGGGGTGACTGTCGATTGCTACCGGCTTGTTGTCGTCGTCGACGTGGACGACGACCGGGTCGTAGCGCTCGAGGTCGGCCTCGTCGTAGGAGCCGAAGGTGGCGACGATGATTTTGTGGCCGGGCTCGACCAGGTGGGCGGCGGCGCCGTTGACCTGCATCGCGCCGGAGCCGGGCTCGCCATCGATCACGTAGGTGACGAAGCGGGCGCCGTTGTCGACGTCCCAGACGTAGACCTGCTCATTGGTGATCATGTCGGCGCCGGCCATCAGCTCGGTGTCGATCGTGATGCTGCCGATGTAGTCGACGTCGCAGTCGGTCACCGTTGCCCGGTGGATCTTCGACTTCAGCATCTGTCTTTGCACGGGTCTCCCCTTTCGCGGGCTACGCGTTCGAGTGGTTGGAAGCTGCGGGTTGGATCAAGACGTTGTCGATCAGGCGGGCGGCGCCGACGCGGGCGGCGACGGCAACCAGGACCGGGCGGGCGCTGAGCTCCGTGACCGGCTCCAGCGTCTCCGCGTCGCGGGCCTCGAGGTACTCGGGCTCGATCGCGGCGGCGGCAAGCTCGCGCTGGGCGGCGTCGAGACCGGCGGCCAGCGACTCGGCGCGGGCGCCCTGCTCGGCGGCGGCAAGAGCGCGCGAGAGTGCGGTGGCGCGCTCGCGATCCGCCGGCTCGAGGTAGGCGTTGCGGCTGCTCATCGCCAACCCGTTGGGCTCGCGCACGGTCGGCAGGACCTCGATCCGCACCGGGAAGTCGAGGTCGCGGACCATGCGGCGGATCACGACCGCCTGCTGGGCATCCTTCTGGCCGAAGTAGGCGACGTCGGGATCGACGATGTTGAAGAGCTTGGCGACCACGGTGGTGACGCCGCGGAAGTGCTCGGGGCCGCGGCGGTCAAGGTCGCCATCGAGAACCGAAGTGAGCGGGCCGGTGACCTCGACCGCGGTCGAGGTGTCGGCCGCGTAGACCTCGTCCACTCCGGGGGCGAAGACGAGATCGGCACCGGCCTCGGCGGCAAGGCGCAGGTCGCGCTCCTCATCGCGCGGGTAGCGCTCGAGGTCCTCGCCGGGGCCGAACTGGGTTGGGTTGACGAAGAGGCTCATCACTACCAGGTCGCACTCGGCGCGGGCGGCGCGGATCAGCGAGAGATGCCCCTCGTGCAGGTAGCCCATCGTCGGCACCAGGCCGACGGTCTGGCCGCTGCGCTTCGCCGCCGCGACGGCAGTGCGAAGCTCGGCCTTCATGCGCAGAACCGGCGCGGCCGCGGTAGAGCGAGGGCTATCCACGAGGAGCGTTGAGTTCATAGGTCCATGCCCGGTCGGGTCACGGCCAACTGCCAACTAGAAAGAAAGTATAGGCGCACTTCGTGCGTCTCTTCTCGATTCTGAATCAAAAAGATTCCCTATTTGGTGATCCGTCTCCGGGTCCCCTTCGCAGAAACGACAAAGACCACCCCAGGCGGAGGAGAACGATGAGCTCAGAGATAGACGCAGTGGTGCGCGAAGCGGAGCACGAAGCGACCGAGGCGCTCGCGGGCGACACCCGAGCGGACTTCCTTAAGAAGGCCGGCCTCGCTGGCGGCGGCTTGGTTGGCGGCGGCGCCCTGCTCAGCGCCCTCACCCCAGCGGCAGCGATGGCTGCGGGCAAAGGTCGGCCGCCGGCGAAATTCGGCAAAGGCGACATCGGCATCCTCAACTACGCCCTCACCCTCGAGTACCTGGAGGCCGCCTTCTACAACGAGGCGACCGCCAACAACCAGCGGAAAACCTTCCTCAAAGGGGCTCAGGAGCAGGCCTTCCTGAAGCGGGTGACGGTTGACGAGAACGCCCACGTCGCCTTTCTCAAGAAGGCGCTGGGGAGCAAAGCGGTGAAAGCACCGAAAGTCGACTTCGGGGCCACCACCTCGAGCGAGTCGGCATTTCTGAAGACGGCGGTGGCGCTGGAGAACACCGGCGTGGCCGCCTACGCAGGCCAGGCGCTGAACATCTCCAACCCGGCCTACGTGGCGGCGGCGCTATCGATCCACTCGGTGGAGGCACGGCACGCCTCAGTCGCCGGCCTCCTGCTGAAGCCGACGCCCGCGAGCCAGGCCCCCAACGGCGCCTTCGACAAACCGCTGACGGCCGCGCAGGTACTCAAAGCTGTCGAAGCAACCGGCTTCCTCCAGTAGCCGGGTACTGGTCCACCCGGTTCATCCCCCGGGCGCGGCGAAGTCGATCTTCCGGATCGGCTTCGCCGGCGCGCCGGCCGCGATCGTCCCGCCCTCGACGTCGCGGTTGACGACCGAGTTGGCGCCGATCACGCAGCGATCGCCGACGCTGACGCCGCTGGTGACAGCGCAGTGGACGCCGAACCAACAGTTGGCGCCGATCTCCACCGGCCCCTTGGTCGTGAACCCCTGCCAAGTGATCGGCTTGGTCGGGTCGTCGAAGCGGTGCTCGGCATCGCCGACGAAGCAGCCGTTGGCGAACATCGTGTGGTCGCCGATCTTGACGCTCTGATGCGCGGCGATCATCACGTTGCGGTTGAGGAAGCAGCCCGCGCCGATCTCGATCCGGGCCTCGGGCGCCAGCGTCAACCAACAGCCCGGCTCCAACAAGGTCCCCTCACCGATCACCAGCCGTCCCTCGTCGAGCGCCTCCAGCACCTCGCCCTCGACCGGGTGGCGAATGAAGAAGCCGCCCCGAGCGGCGTGGCGGTCGATCCGCCAGCGCCGCAGGAGGCGATGGTTGCGCTCATACCAGCGCCGCTTCGTCCACCAGAGTTTCCAGCCGCCGGCCATGGCGGCAACGTTATGCCACCGGCGGGGGGGGGGGGGG
>DATDLJ010000100.1:0-14159 GCA_036519395.1 Solirubrobacterales bacterium
GCCCCCCCCTGGGGGACATTACGGCCCGTCGGCATTTTTGCTGCGGCTTTTCGGCCCGTCGGAGCGCGCGGTCCGGCAGACTGGCGGTCTTGAACTTGATCGAGGATCTGATGGAGCGGTCGCCGGCTTCGCGGCTGGGGATCGTGGCGATCGACCCTGAGGGGAACCGGCGGGACTGGTACTTCGGGGAACTGATTGCTTGCTCGGCGGGGATCTCGGGCGCCTTCGCAGCTCGTGGCGTTCAGCGGGGCGACGTGGTGATGACCCTGGTTGGCAACCGGATCGAGTGGGTGCTTAGCCTGCTTGCCTGCTGGCGGATGGGGGCGGTGGCGCTGCCTTGCAGCACGATGCTGCGCCGAGCGGACCTCGAGCACCGCCTCGCCGCCGCCAACCCAAAGCTCTGCGTCGGCGAAGAGGCGTTGCTGGCCGAGCTCCCGGATGGGATCCAGGCGATGACGATGGCCGACGTCGCCCGCGTCCTCGACGAGGACCTGCCGCAGGAGACTCCTGCGGCGATCGAGGAGATGGATCCCGAGGACCCGGCCCTGATCGTCTTCACCTCCGGCACTACCGGCGAGCCGCGCGGCGTTGTCCACGCCTACCGCTACCTACTCGGGCAGCAGGCCCAGGCCGAGCACTGGTTCGGCTCGCGCAAGGGTGACCTCGCCTGGTGCACCACCGCGACCGGGTGGTCGAAGTCCGCCCGCAACGTCTTCCTCGCCCCCTGGCTAACCGGCGCCGCCGCGGTGATCCACGACGGCCGCTTCGACCCGGCTGAGCGCCTCGACTTCGCCGAGGCACTCGGCGTCAACGTCCTTTGCCAAGCGCCGACCGAGTATCGAATGTTGGCCCGCCGCACCGCCTTGCGGCCTCTCCCGGCGCTGCGGCGAATGGTTTCGGCCGGGGAGCCGCTTGACCCGGAGACGATCGCCGCCTTCGGCGAGGCGATGGGGCTGGAGCCGGCCGACGGCTACGGCCAGACCGAGACCGGCCACGTCACCGCCAATCTGGTCGGCGAGTCGGTCCGCGAGGGGTCGATGGGCAAACCACTCCCCGGGATCGAGACCCGGATCGAGGCCGGCGAACTGCAACTCCGCGCCGCCTCCTCACCCACCTTTTTCTCTCACTACTTAGACGGGGAGCGCTTCGAGGGCGAGTGGTGGCAGACCGGCGACCTCGTTCGCGAAGATGAGGACGGCTACCTCTACTTCGAAGGCCGCGGCGACGACATCATCCTCTCTTCCGGCTACCGGATCGGCCCAACCGAGGTCGAGTCGGCATTGCTCTCCCACGCCGCCGTCGCCGACGCCGCCGCGGTCGCCGCCCCCGACCCCGAGCGTGGCTCCGTCGTCCGCGCGATCGTCGTCCTCCGCGACGGCGGCAGTGGCGATGAAAACCTCGTCCACGACCTGCAGGAGCACTGCAAACGCGAGACCGCTCCCTACAAGTTCCCCCGCATCATCGAGTTCGCCGCCGAACTGCCGAAGACCAGCAGCGGCAAGATCAAGCGGGCACAGCTACGCGGCGAGACGCCGCGACCCTAGGAAGCGCCAACCGACAGCTCAGCGGCGTCCACCGGCCTTCCCAGGTGGTAGCCCTGGGCCATGTCGACGCCGTACTCGCGCAGCAGCGTCATCGTGTCCTCGTCCTCGACGAACTCGGCGATCGTGCGCTTGCCGAGCCCGCGGGCGATCTGGACGATCGCCTTCACCGTCAGCTGATCGGCGTCGTTGCGCGGCAAGTCGCGGATGAAGGTGCCGTCGATCTTGATCACGTCAAAGGGGACCTTCTTGAGGAAAGCAAAGGGCCCTGAGCCGGCGCCGTAGTCATCGATCGCGACTTCGCAACCGAACTCGGTCAGGCGGTCGGCGAAGCCGGCGGCGGCGTCGAAGTCTTCGACCCGCCCCGCCTGGGTGATCTCGAAGGTGCAGCGGGCCGGATCGGCCTCCCCTTCGTCAAGGCGCCGTTCGATGTATTCGAGCACCGAGAGATCGGTCATCGAGGAACCCGAGATGTTCATGTGCAGGGAAACCGGCGACCCGGCGCGCTGGCGCTCGGCGATCATCTCCAATGCCCTGGCTACCACCCAGCGATCGAGCTCTTGCACCATTCCCGAGCGCTCGGCGGCGTCGATAAACGAAGCGGCCGGCAGCAACTCCCCCTCCTCGCCGGTCATCCGCAGCAGCAGCTCGTAGCGCTCGATTCCCCCAGAAGCGATGCTGCGGATCGGCTGCGTCGCCAGCCGCAGCCGGTCTTGGGTGAGCGCGTCGCGGATCCGGGCGCTCGTCGTCTGCGCCCGCTCCACGACCCTCCCCTCCTCGCCGGCGGCGTGGAAGAGCATGATCCGGTCGCGGCCCTCTTGCTTGGCTTGGTACATGGCCTCGTCAGCCGCGACGAGAACCGCCTCGGCGGCGATCTCCCCTTGGCCGCCGAACATCGCAATCCCGACGCTGATCGTCGCCCCGTCGATCTCCGATCCCGGCGCTAGTCCCTCGGCCACCTGGTTGCGCAGGTCCTCGCCGAGCTGCAGGGCGCCGGTTGTATCGGTCTGCGGCATCAGAACCGCGAACTCGTCGCCGGAGAGCCGGGCGACAAGGTCGGTCGCTCGCACCCGTTCGCGGAGGATCTCGGCGACCCGGCGGATCAGGGTGTCGCCAGCCTGGTGGCCGTGGCTGTCATTGACCGCCTTCAGCCCGTCGATGTCGATCACCATCACCGCCCCGCGACCGCCGTAGCGGGCGGTGAAGGAAACGTACTGGTCGAGCTCGGAGCGGAAGCGGCGCCGGTTCAGCAGCCCCGTCAGCGAGTCGTGGTCGGCGAGGAAGCGCAGCTCGGCCTCGGTTTTCTCCGCCCGCTCGAGCGCACCCCTGACCACCGCCCGGTCCTCGGGCGAAAGCTTGGCCAGCACGACATCGACATCCGGATCGGGATGCCCTGGTTTGTTTGAACTCTGCACCACCATGAAGGTAATTGGGGCCATCGCGAACAACCCTCCCTCGCCCCGAAAAAGTTCAGCTTCGCCCCAATTTCAGCGAGCGCAGGCGGCAAATACTCGATTTGCCCGGCGCCGGGTAGGTTCAATGAGGATGCCCAACCGCCTCGCCCAGGAGACCAGCCCGTACCTGCTCCAGCACCGGGACAACCCGGTCGACTGGTACCCCTGGGGTGAAGAGGCACTGGCGCGAGCGCGCGAAGAGGACAGACCGATCCTGCTCTCGGTCGGCTACTCGGCCTGCCACTGGTGCCACGTGATGGAGCGCGAGTCCTTTGAGA
Source organism: Solirubrobacterales bacterium (assembly GCA_036519395.1). GTDB lineage: Bacteria > Actinomycetota > Thermoleophilia > Solirubrobacterales > 70-9 > VAYN01. Next base: position 3,274 of record DATDLJ010000100.1, read on the forward strand.
ACCCGGAGACCGCCGCCTATATGAACGAGCACTTCGTCAACGTCAAGGTCGACCGCGAGGAGCGCCCCGACGTCGACGCGATTTACATGGAGGCGGTGCAAGCGATCAACGGCCACGGCGGCTGGCCGATGACCGTCTTCCTCGATCCGGACGGTGTTCCGTTCTATGGAGGCACGTACTTCCCGCCGGACGAGGGGCGCGGCATGCCGAGCTTCCGGATGGTGATGGAAGCGGTCGTCCACGCTTTTGAGACGCAGCGGGAGGAGATCCGCGAAAAAGCGCCGGTGACCCGTGAGCGACTGGGAGCGATCGGGGCGATCGAGCCGCGCGACGAGCTACCAGGAGGCGAGGACCTCGAACAGGCGGTGCAGCGCCTGCTGGGGGCAGCCGATCGAGGCAACGGCGGCTTCGGCGGCGCTCCCAAGTTTCCGCCCGCCTCCTCGCTGGAGCTGCTCTTAGCTCGCGGCGAGACCGAGGTTGTCGAGCTGACCCTGGACGGGATGCTCGCCGGCGGCATCTACGACCAGCTCGGCGGCGGCTTCGCCCGCTACTCGGTCGATGCGATCTGGCTTGTCCCCCACTTCGAGAAGATGCTCTACGACAACGCCCTGCTCGCCCGCGCCTACCTGCACGGCTGGCAGGAGCTACGCCATGACCGCTACCGCCGCGTCTGCGAGGAGACGCTGGACTGGATGCTGCGCGAGATGCGCGGCCCCGAGGGCGGCTTCTACTCGGCCCTCGATGCCGACTCCGAGGGCGAGGAGGGTCGCTTTTACGTCTGGACCCCAGCCCAGATCCGCGCGGTCCTCGGCGAGGGGGCCGAGCCAATCCTCGAGTACTACGGCGTCACCGAGGAGGGCAACTTCGAGGGCGCGAGCGTGCTCCACCTCGCCGGCGGCGCCTCAGCACCCGAGCCACCCGGCCTGGCGGAGGCGCGGCGAGCGCTCCTTGAGGCCCGGGGTGAGCGAGTCCGCCCCAGCCTCGACGACAAGCGCCTCGCCGCCTGGAACGCGCTGGCCATTGCGGCGTTAGCCGAGGCCGGCGCCGTGCTTCATCGCGACGAGTACTTAGACGCTGCCCGAGATGCCGCCGAGTTCGTTCTCAACCAGCTCCGTGACCGTGACGGCAACCTCCTCCGCACCTACAAGGACGGCCGCGCCCATCTCAACGCCTACCTCGAGGACCACGCCTTCCTGCTCGAGGCGCTGCTCACCCTCTACGAAGCAACTTTCGAGCCGCGCTGGTTTGAGCGGGCCCAAGATCTGGCGGAGACGATGATCACCCGTTTCGGCGACCCTGAGCGCGGCGGCTTCTACTCGACCTCCACCGACCACGAGGATCTGATCGCCCGCCGCAAGGAGGTAGGCGACCACCCGATTCCCTCCGGCAACAGCGCCGCGGCGATGGGTCTGCTGCGCCTGGCGGCCCTGACCGGAGAGCGCCGCTACATGAAGGAGGCAGAAGCGATCTTCGCGCTGTTCGGCAGACCGGCAGTCGAACACCCCGACGCTTTCGCCCACCTATTGCGGGCGCTCGACTTCCATCTCTCCCCCACCCGCGAGGTCGCTCTCGTCGGCGATGACCTCGGCGAGCTGAGCGCCGAGATCCGCAAGCGCCACCGCCCCCACCTCGTCCTCGCGGGCGGCGCCGAGGGCCGCGAGCAACCGCCGCTTCTGGCCGGCCGCACCACCGTCGATGGCCGACCCGCGGCCTACGTCTGCGAGAACTTCACTTGCCAGCTCCCAGTGGCCAGTGCCGCCGAGCTGGCGAAGCTTCTGTGACCCATTAACCCGAAGGGTCCTGCATCTCTGTAAGGATGCGCCCCGATGCGTGGCTCGTTCTTCACCTTCCCGGCAGGTCGCCGGTCGAAGTGGGTTGTCTTTGCCGTCTGGTTCTTCGCGATCTTCGTGGCCGCCGGCCCCGCCGGCCTGCCCGAGAAGTTCGAAGAGGCGGAAAACAACGAGGCAACCTCCTACCTGCCCGGCGACGCCGAATCGACCGCCGCGCTGAACGCCACCGAGGAGCTGCAGAACGGCGAAATCGCCCCCGCAGTCGTGATCTTCCGGCGTGAGTCGGGGCTCACCCCCGGTGACTTCAAAACGATCGAAGAAACGGTCGGGAAGATGGCCTCCAAGCCCTTCCCCGGCCTGATCGCCGACGGCGAAACCGCGGCGGCGGGCGGCAAACCGGCCGAGCCGGACCGCGAGTTCGACCAGGCCAAGGCCGGGTCGGAAGGGACGGTCTGCGCCACCCCGACCACCGTGGTCCCGGGCCAGCCCGCCGACTTCAGCCCCTTCGTCGGCCCCGTCTGCTCCGAAGACGGCAAGGCGGCAATCGTCACCTCCTACATCAACGCCGAAGGCGAGGGTGAACGAATCGTCGACCCGGTCAAGTTCTGGCGCGAGGAGATCGACAACGAAGCCGGCGGCCTGGAAGTCAAGATCACCGGCGGCGCCGGTTTCTCCGCCGACGCGATCGAAGTCTTCGAAGGCATCAACGGCACCCTGCTGCTGGCTGCGGTCAGCTTGGTGATCTTCCTGCTGATCGTCATCTACCGCTCGCCAATGTTCTTCGTCATTCCCCTGATCGCGGTGATGTTCGCCGAGACCCTCTCGCGCTCGATCGGCTACGGGGTCTCCGAGCTCGGAGTGACGATCAACGGCCAGTCGAGCTCGATCATGTCGGTTCTGGTCCTCGGCGCCGGCACCGACTACGCGCTGTTGCTGGTCTCCCGCTATCGCGAGGAGCTGCACCACACCACCGACAAGCACGAGGCGATGCGAACCGCCCTTGCCTCAGCCGGACCGGCGATCTTCGCCTCAGCGCTGACGGTGATCGCGGCGCTCCTCTGCCTCTTGCTGGCGAAGGTGAACGGCACCTCCGGCCTCGGCCCGATCGCCGCGATCGGCATCGCCTGCGCGGCGCTCTCGATGCTGACCCTACTGCCGGCGCTGCTGACGATCTTTGGCCGCCGTGCCTTCTGGCCCTTCGTCCCCCACACCCCCGAGACGGCGCCACGCGCCGAAGCGGTCTCCGAGGGCGCCCGCCGCCGCATCGTCGAGGGCTCCGGCTTCCTCGCCTTCCTCCAGGTCGTGCTCGCCTGCATCGTCGTCCTCATTCTCTTGCCGCTGGTGCTGATCAACTGGGTGCTGCGGATCCTCAGCGGCCGCCGCCTCCCCTCGCTGATCGTCGGCCCGCTCGACCGCGCCGTCTTCACCCCTTACGAGATCCGGCGTCATCGCCTCGAGCACACCAAAGACGAGACGCACGGCATCTGGGCCCGGATCGGTCAGCGCGTCGCCGCGGGACCGCAGCGGGTGATGGCGGGCTCGATCGTCGTCCTGCTGATCTTCTGCGCCGGCTTCGCCTTCTTCTCCACCGACTTGACCAGCGAAGACAGCTACCGCACCGAAGTCGAATCGGTTGAAGGTCAGCACCTGCTCGACCGCAGCTTCCCCTCCGGGGCCACCGCGCCCACCGACGTGATCGTTCCCCAAGCTGGCGATGTCGCGGCGGTGAAACAAGCGGTCGAAGGCGTCGACGGGGTCGAGGCCGTCTCCGGTCCGGTCGCCCAGGGATCGCCGGGAACCCTGATCCAGGCGACGCTCGAACCGAATCCCTACTCGACCGAGGCCTTTGAACTAATTACCCCGATCCGCGACGCGGCCCACGAAGCCGACTCCGGCGCGCTCGTCGGCGGACCCTCGGCGATCGAAGCCGACGTCCGTGACGCGGCCGGATGGGACTCGACCGTGATCCCGCCGATCATCCTCGTCGTCGTCTTCCTGATCCTGATCGGACTGCTGCGCGCGGTGATGGCGCCGCTGGTCCTGATCGGCACCGTGATCCTCAGCTTCCTCGCCGCCCTCGGCGTTGGCTACTTCGTCTTCGACGTGATCTTCGGCTTCCCCGGCTCGGACCCGTCCTTACCGCTCTTTGCCTTCGTCTTCCTCGTCGCCCTCGGCGTCGACTACAACATCTTCCTCGTCGCCCGCGCCCGCGAGGAGACCGAAAAACACGGCTCCGAACAGGGAATGCTGCGAGCGCTGGCGGTAACCGGCGGGGTCATCACCAGCGCCGGCATCGTTCTCGCCGGCACCTTCTCGGTCCTCGCCGTCCTCCCCCTCACCTTCCTTACCGAGCTCGGCTTCGTAGTCGCCTTCGGCGTCCTCCTGGACACCTTCTTGGTACGAAGCGTCCTGGTCCCGGCCGCAGCTCTAACGCTGGGGGACAAATTCTGGTGGCCGTCTTCGCTCTCGAAGCCACGCCAAAGCTCGGGCGACGCCCCGGTCGCCTAGACCACGACTCACAAAATCGGCAGGAAGTTTTCGATCTCGTAAGGGGTGACCTGCACCCGGTAGTCGTCCCATTCCTGCCGCTTGATCTCAACGAAGCGGCGGAAGGTGTGCTCGCCCAGCGTGCGCAGGACCAGCTCCGACTCAGCCGCGACCTCGATCGCCTCGCCCAGCGTCGCCGGCAGTTGCTCGATCCCCTGATGGGCTAGCTCCTCCTGCGAGAGGTGGTAGAGGTTCTGCTCCATCGGCTCCGGCAGCTCGTAGCCCTTCTCGATTCCCTCCAGCCCCGCCTGCAGCATCCCGGCGAAGCAGAGGTATGGGTTGGCGGCGGGGTCGGGACAACGCAGCTCGGCCCGCGTCGCCGACTCCTTGCCGGGGTGATAAAGCGGCACCCGGATCAAGGCCGAGCGGTTGCGCCGCGACCAGGCTAGGTAGACCGGCGCCTCGTAGCCGGGGACCAGCCGCTTGTAGGAGTTGACCCACTGGGCGAAGAGCGGTGAGATCTCGCGCGCGTGCTTGAGCTGACCGGCGATAAACGACTTCGCGGTCGGCGAGAGGTAGTAGGGATCGTCCTCGTCGTAGAAGGCGTTCTTGCCGTCGCGGCTGAGCGACTGGTGGACGTGCATCCCGGAGCCGTTCTCGCCGAACAGCGGCTTCGGCATGAAGGTCGCGTGGTAGCCGTACTTCATCGCGTACTCCTTGACGACGATCCGGTAGGTCATGCAGTCGTCGGCCATCTCGAGCGCGTTCTTGTAGCGCATGTCGACCTCGTGCTGGGAGGGGCCGACCTCGTGGTGGGTGTACTCGACGTGGATCCCCATCTTCTCCAGCGCCAGGACCGTCTCCCGGCGCAGATCAGAGCCAGCGTCGAGCGTGGTCAGGTCGAAATAGCCGCCCTCGTCGAGCACCTCGGGAACCCCACCCTCCGGCTTGGCGGAGCGGAAGTAGAAGAACTCCAGCTCGGGGCCGATGTTGTAGGCGTCAAAGCCGAGGTCTTCGGCCCGTTTCAGCGCCCGCCGCATGATCCAGCGCGGGTCACCCTCGTAAGGGCCGCCGCCGGGAACCTGGACGTCGCAGAACATTCGCGCCACCGCGTCCTCCCCTGGGCGCCAGGGAAGCAAGGCGAAGGTCGCCGGGTCCGGCACCGCCAGCATGTCCGACTCCTCGATCGGGTTGAAGCCCGTGATCGAGGAACCGTCAAAGCCCATGCCACCCGCGAAGGCATCGTCGAGCTCGGTGGCGTTGACCGAGAAGCTCTTCAGCTGGCCCAGAACGTCCGTGAACCAGAGGCGAATGAAGCGAACGTCGTGCTCTTTGACGAGCTCGATTACGTCGGCGGCGCTACGGGGTTGCTCTGCCATGCCTCATTGCCTCCTTGGCTGTTGCGAAGGCCGCAAGGTTAGGCGAATGAACCGATCTGGTGCGCGACGACGTAATACGGGTAGAGATAAGAGCCGCGTAACGGCTTGAAAGTGTCCGGTTATCTAGGTATAACTTACGTCAAGTAAGTAAGCGGCTAAAAGTAAAGTAAAGGCCAGATAACGGCTCTGTAAAGACGATTTGCCGCCCGAGACAGAGCCAGAAGCGAGACGCCCGTGACGGTTAAAACCGCAGTAAGCAGATTCCAAATCCACGATGAGCTGACGGCGCCCGATGACAGCGCCCCTCTGATCAAGAGCATTCAGGCCGCCGGCGGCGCGGTGACGAAGTTCGTCGGTGTCCTCGCCGGAGCGCCCGCAGTCCTGCGCGCGTACACCCGGATGCGGTCGGAGCTACGCGGCGGGGTCCTGCCGCAGGCGACGAGGGAGCGGATCGCGCTCGCCGTCGCTGAGTACCGCGAGGACAACTACAGCATCGCCCAGCACGCGAAGTCGGCACGGCGAGCAGGGCTCGGCCTCGACGAGGTCTCCAAAGCCCGCAGCTTCACCTCAGCCGACCCGAAGGAGGCAGCGCTCCTCACCTTCCTCAAGGAGACGCTCGACCCTGAGGGACCCCCACCGCTCCACCTCCACGAGGAGGCGCGCGAGATCGGCTGGACCGACGAGGAGATCCTCGAGGCGGTTGGGCAGCTAGCTCTGAATGAGTTCCAGAGCCTGATCGCGAGTGCGGCGGCGCTGCCCCAGGACCAGGGCGGTCCCAGGGCTCTCCCCTCAGCTGCTGCTTAGCGGCTGAGGGGCTAGCGCCCCTCCACCAGGGTTGCCGTGTAGAGGAGGCGGGCCGTGGTGTATTTGCAGCCGTAGGTTGCGTGGCGGCCGACTTTTTCCTGCGGCTCGCCCTGGCGAATGTCAGTCGCGTTCTTGCAGGTTCCCGGTTCGCGGCTAGCGCGCCAGACGTTGTTCGTGTTTAGGTCCTGGGCGAAAGCCGGGGCCCAGGTCGGCACCGTGAGGCCGACGATGTCGCCCTTTTCGACTTTGAGGTTGGCGCTGAACTTGACCGTCTGCCCCAGGTAGGGGGTCAGTACCTTGACCGAGCCCTGGCGGCGCAGGCTGTAGCGCGGCGGGTTCGTACCGGGAACCCGGCGCAGGATCGCCAGGCGCGCCTGCGGCGGAGTTCCGAAGAAGCCGTTGAAGAAAGTCCGCTGGCTGTTAGTCGGCTGCGCCAGGGTCAGCGTCCAGGCCTTGATCGTGCCGTCGGCGGTGATCAGGAAAGGCAGCCGCGTCTGGCCGTTGTTGACCTGGAAACCGGTGACACTGCCAATCGCCTGGCACGGCAGGTTCGGGCAGGAGGGATCCGGCTCGGTCGCGGTCTGGCCGAGGATCACAGTGGTCTTACCGACCTTGGCCGCCTCGCTGCTGGTCGTGAGGCTGACTAGGAGCGCGATAGCGCAGAAGACAGCAAACCCCAGCGCCAACCAGCGCCCCCTCTGCATCCCGGCGGCGGCTACTGCTCCTTGCGAAACCCTCGACATCAACGCTGCTCCTCTCGTCATTGGACCTGCCTAAACACGGCAGGGTAGTGCTCGGAGCGGCTGGAGCAGCCGGATTTAGCGGTTGCTGGCGGCGGCCGCGTCGTCGAGCGCGACCGCGTAGCGCACCCGCCCCACGCCTTCAAAGTCGAGCGTGTCGCTGACCGCTTTGGTCAGGTCCCAGGCGCGACCGTGGATATAGGGACCGCGGTCGATCACCTGGGTGACCACGGCCTGCCCGTGATAGACGAACTTAACCGTGGTGCCACACGGCAGCGTCTTGTGAGCGACGCCCATCGTCTGCGGCCGCAAGGTCTGACCGCATGCCGTTTTGTTGCCCCAGAGGCCCGGGCCGTACCAGCTGGCGCCGCCGTAGCGCCAGGCGCCGAAGGTGTGTTCCCCGTCGCTTTCGGTGCTTGGGGTATAGCTGGAGGCGCCGCCGGTCGCCGCCTGGGCACCAGCTACGGCACCCGCGAAGAGGGCGAAAAAAGCCGCCAGGACAATGGCCCAGCGCAGGGAGCTTTGTTTGATCGTCTGCATCTCTTTCCAGGCGCTTACGGGGTTAGCTGACGGGCTCGCGCTGAAAGAGCTGCGCTACGCGGCAGTCGCCGCGACTCGCCCCAACTGATTGGGCCCCCCGCTCCCCGCGTTATGTAGGCGGAGATTCAGCGGAAGTTGGCGGCAGATTAGCAAACGCTAAGACAGAAAACGGTGCATAGGTCGCTGAAATTGTGGGTTTTTGGCTCCAGAACTAGGAAAGGTCCCCTTTCGGAGACCCTTCCCTTAGCGAGCCTGTAAGCCGGATCCTGTCGTGAGCGGCCATCTATCTATTGCGGCCTACCTGGACCTCGCCGAGCCGGGTCGACGGTCCTGCTTGGCCTTGCACCGGGCGGGGTTTGCCTGGCCGCCGCGTCACCGCGACGCCGGTGCGCTCTTACCGCACCATTTCACCATTGCCTGTACGCGACTCACGTGTGGCCGCGCCATCGGCTGTGTCATTTCTGTGGCACTTTCCCGCGGGTTTCCCCGGGTGGGCGTTACCCACCGCCCTGCCCTGTGGTGTCCGGACTTTCCTCGAAGGGTTTTCTCTCCCTCCGCGGTCCGCTCGGCTCGCCCATCAAGGGTAGCTCGGCTGCTTCACCCGGCCAAGCCGAAGCGGTTTATGGTGCTGGCCATGCGAACGGCGGTGGTAACCGGCGCCGGCAGCGGCCTCGGCCGCGCGATCGCCACGGAACTGATCGAGCGCGGCTACCGCGTCCACGTCACCGACGTCGACGCCGGCGCCGCCGATCGGGTCGCCGCCGAGCTGGGCGACGAGGCTCGGGGTTCGGCTCTGGATGTCCGCGATGAGGCTGCCTGTCGTGGCCTGGCCGAATCGATTGGCCGCACCGGCTCGCTCGACCTCTGGGTCAACAACGCCGGCGTCTTCTTCCCCGGCCCGCCGTGGGAGCAAAGCGCCGAGCTGCGGCAGACGATGCTTGACGTCAACGTCACCGGTTTGATGAACGGAACGGTTGCCGCCTTGGGCCCGATGCGCGCTGCCGGCCAGGGCCACATCGTCAACATCGTCTCCCTGGCCGGGATCGTCGCCGCGCCGGGAGAGGTCGCCTACTCGGCGAGCAAGCACGCGGCGATGGCTTTCACCCTTGGCACCCTCTTCGACCTGCGCCGCACTGGCGTCAAGGGAATCGAGATCTCGGCGGTCTGCCCAGACGGGATCTGGACGCCGATGCTCGAGGACAAGCTCGACGACCCCAACTCCGCCCCGTCGTTTTCTGGTCGCCTCCTCACCGCCGAGGAGGTAGCGAGGGAAGTCGGCAGGCTGACCGAGCGGCCGCGCCCGATTCTGATCGTCCCGCGCTGGCGCGGGCCACAGCTGCGCCTCTTCGACCTCTTCCCGCGACTCGGCCTGCGGCTGGTGCCGCTAGTGCTGTGGGACGCGCGCCGACGCCAGCGGCGCTACAAGAAGAAGATCGAAGCCGGCCGGTGGCCCTGAGCCACCTCGGCGTCAGACCTTGCGGAAAACTCCGACAACCTTTCCGAGGACGCGCGCCTCGGTGGTGAGGATCGGCTCCATTTCCTCGTTTTCCGGCTGCAGTCGGATGTGTTTCTTTTCGCGGTAGATCCGCTTCACGGTCGCCTCTTCACCGATTAAGGCGACGACGATCTCGCCGTTGGCGGCATCGTCGCTGGGTCGGACGATCACGTAGTCGCCCTCGATAATGCCCGCGTCCTTCATGCTTTCGCCGCGGATCTGGAGGATGTAGTCGCCGTCCTCGCCACCGATCACGTCGGGGATCTCGAGGTACTCCTCGATGTTCTCTTCGGCGAGGATCGGCGCACCGGCAGCAACCTGCCCGACCAGCGGCAGCCCGTTACCCGAGCTGATCGTCCGCTTTGCCTTGTCGAAGAGCAGCTCGATCGCCCGCGGTTTCGACGGATCGCGCCTGACCAAGCCCAACTTCTCCAGGTTGGCCAAATGCGCGTGGACGGTAGAAGACGAGTGCAAACCAACGGCTTTGCCGATCTCCCTGACCGTCGGCGGGTAACCGGTCTTCGCCGCGTACTTGCGGATGAAGTCGAAGATCTCCTTCTGCCTTTTGGTCAGGTCAAGTTCCATCGCTGAATCGGTTTCCTCCGGTGCCGGGTCAAATAGGCGCAAATTGCCTTCGAACACTTGTTCGTAGGCTACCGCCTCCCCCGGATGCTCGCAAGGTGCGGCCTCCTGATGCACGCAAACATCTAGAATCCCTCGCCCTCAAGCGGCTGTGGCGGAACTGGTAGACGCGCAAGGTTGAGGGCCTTGTGGGTGGAAACACCCGTGATGGTTCGACTCCATTCAGCCGCATAGAAAACCCCCGCAAAGCGGGGGTTTTCTCGTCCAGAGCTAGTCGGCGATGTCACCGCACCTAGCGTCTGGTGGCCAATTGGTGGCCAATTTCGCCGCAAATTGCGCTCTTCGCGGCCTGCGCAAGGCTTCCGCACTTGTGTCTGGTCGACCTATAGACGGAGCGCGAAACCACTAATCCGGGTCGCCGTCGGAGCCGGCGACACCTAAGCCAACTTCTTCCGCCGCCCGCGCGAGATCTCGGTCCCAGGTAACCAGGACGACTTCGTCATCTCCTAGTTCGAGCGCGGTCGCCAAGTGGACTGAGTCGTAGCCGCGGAGGCTTAGATCTTCGGCGTACTCGCCAGCCCGAATCGCAAGCTCCTGATCGACGCCGATCGTAGCCAGCTCCGCATACAGCTCCTCAAAGTCCGCGAGCGCCTTGCCGTGCTCATCCGCGCCGAGCCGATCCAGTCGACGGGCAGCCCCGAGGGCCGCCCGGCCCTCGGGATAGACAAGGACGCTCGACGCCGCCGGATGGGCGCTGTTCCAGAGCTCGGCCGCCAACTCGGATCCATCCTCGACAACAACGAGCTTGACCAGCGCCGAGGTGTCGAAATAGAAGGTCAGGCGCGCTGCTCGGAGACGAGATCGGAGACCGAACCGGCGCCCTTCACTTGCGCGGAACGAGACGAGCGCTCGCCCTGTGGCATCCTCACCAACCCACGGCGCGCGAGAGCGTCGAGCGGCCGCTCACCGAGTCCGCTCAGACGAGCCACCGGCTGACCACGCCGGGTAACGACGATCGCGCCCCCACCCTCGACTCGCTCTAAATACTCACTAAGGCGATCATGCAGCT
>DATDLJ010000101.1:0-28821 GCA_036519395.1 Solirubrobacterales bacterium
GGACCTGCAGAACGCCGTCCAGACCTTCCTCGAGAAGGGCGGGCCGGGGCACGCCGAGTTCCACGGTCGCTGAATAAGGTGGCGCGATGACCGACTTCGACCTGATCGCCAAAGGTATGACCCAGGCGGTGCCCTTCGCCGGGCACCTGAACCTGGAGATAACCGAGGTCTCCGCCGGCGAGGCGACCGTGCTGCTCCCCGAGCGGCCGGAGCTGCTGAACCACGTCGGCTCCCAGCACGCCGGAGCCCTCTTCACCGCCGCCGAGACGGCCTCGGGCGCGGCCTTCGTCGGCGCCTTCGCCGAGCGGATGGGGGACGTGACCCCGCTCGCCCGCAGCGCCGAGATCTCCTACGAGAAGATCGCCAAGGGCGTGATCACCGCCCGCGGCCGGCTCGGCATGCCCGCCGACGAGGCGCTGGCGACGCTCGACGCCGAGGGCAAGGTCGAATTCCCCTGCGAGATCGAGCTGACCGACGGCGACGGCACCCTCGTCGCCGCCGCCAGCGTTCGCTGGCACGTCCGCCTCAAAGACCGCAGCGCCTAGCGCCCCCAATCCCAAAGCCCCTAGAATCGACCCCTCGGGGCGCCACCCCCGACTTCCCGCGCCTGTAGCTCAGTTGGATAGAGCGTCGGTCTACGAAACCGAAGGTCACAGGTTCGAATCCTGTCAGGCGCGTTCCGCTGTGCTCCGGGGAGTGCCGCGTTATTCCCGGTGCAGAGCCAGGTCATCGGCTTCGGGTTGGATCGGCGTTCCGAGGAGCGCCGGGCGATTCCGGGGCGTTCCGCGAGGTCTCGGTCTCATCCTGGTCTCATCTCTCTGGCCCAATAGGGTCCGTGGCAATGGCGAGCGACCCAGAGGCCAAAGCACGCAAAGCCGTGCGGCGGGCGCAGGCCGATTTCGAGAAGGCGCAGGACAAGCTCGAAGCGCTCCGCGAGACGCGGCGTAAGTCGTTCGAAGACGCTCAGGCTGCCGGTCTCTCGACGCGCGACATTGCCGATGAGACCGGCCTGCACTTCACCCGCGTAGCGCAGATCCTCCGCAAGGATTAGCCGGGGTGTAGAGGGGTCTCTACGACCCTGCTAATCTGGGCCGATCTACAAAAGTGCCCCCGCGCTGGTGGAACAGCCGGGGGCGTGGCACAGGAGGGTTAGCTCCCATGCACGACAAGCCTAGAGGCGCCGACAGTGAATGCGCCTCGACCACCGCCGAGCAGGATCTTCGCGACCAGGCAGCGGTCCTGAGACACGTCCTCTCGCTCTATCCGCAGACGCTGACGGACATAGAGCTGCTGAAAGAAATGACCGGCGGCCTGTCGGCGACGTTCGAGGAGCGCGACCGCCACCGCCGAGCCGTTCGCGACCTCGCCAGAGGCGGCCTGCTCGACATCGAGAACAGGCGCGTCGTCCCGACCAGGGCCGCTCTGCTCTTCCACGAGCTGGCGGAAATCTGATGGACGGCAGGCTCAGGGACGAGGAGGCCGCTAAGCGCCTCGGCCGCAATCTGTTCATGGCACGTCGTCGCGCCGGGTTCTCGCAAGAAGAACTCGGCGCGCTCGCCTGCCTCCACCGGACCGAGATCGGGATGGTGGAGAACGGGACCCGGTTGCCGCGAGTGGACACTCTCATCAAGCTCGCGGCAGCGCTCGACGTGAGGCCGGAGGAGCTGCTGGACGGGATCGAGTGGAGGGTGCCCGCTCCCGTCCGGCCGGGCGGCTTCGCCGTCCGTTCTGCGGGGTGAGGCGCGTGCCTATCGAGGTCAGCGATCAAGCGCTCCTCTTTCTCCTTCGCCATCCGTTGCGGAGGCGGCTCTGGCGGCTCTACGTCGAGGAGGGGGAGGAGCTGAGCCCCAAGGAACTTGCGGACTTCACGAAACAGCCCTTGGTCAACGTCGCACTCCACGTCCGCGTCCTCCGTGACCACGGAGCGGTCGAGCTGGTCCGCGAGCGGCCGGCACGCGGCGCGGTTGAGCACTTCTACGCAGCGACGCCGTTGGTGGACGAGGTGCCGTGGGCGCGTCCGGCTCTCGGCCTTTCGCAACCAGCCAAATGAGACCAAGCCCAAAGATCAGCCAGAAGGATCTTCAAAGGCAAAGATCGGAGACACCGCATCTAGAAGCAGATAGATCAGCCAGGAGAGGGCAGGGAGGCTTAGGCCACAGAACCCGAAGCCCTCTCCAAGGCACCAACCTCAACCCCCGACACACTACGAACCCTCCGGATTCGTGCCTGAGCCGCCCGTTTCCGAGCTGCGAGCAAGAGGCGCTTAACGAGCTGCCGACCGCCCCTCCGGGCGGCCGATTTTGGCACGGCTTCGCCGTGCGGAGGCCGCCTGTAAGGAGGGGCGGGAGGGGTCTGACCTTCGGTCTTCCTGAGGCTTCAGAACTGCACCCGATGCAGACGCCTTTCCATCTGGACAGAGGTGGCATGCAGAGGAAAGCCAGCAAGCCGAGCTTCTTCACCGAGCGCACCCTCGCCGACTTCCTCGCGGTCAGTGACCGAACCATCCGCAACTGGATCAGTCGGGGGGAGCTGCCCAGCTACAAGCTCGGAGCGGCGAGGCGGATCGACCCCGCCGACGTCGAGGACTTCCTTGCGCGTCACCGGGACGAGGCGTCATGAGGCGCGACTCGCCTGTCAAGCGCCGCAACCCGTCGGGACAGGTCGTATGGGTCGCGCGCTACACCGGGAGGGACGGCAAGCGCCACATTGCCAAGCCCACCTGGAACCGCGGCAAAGGCACCTTCAACCGGAAGGCCGACGCCCAGAAAGCAATCGACGAGGCCTATGGCCTCTCGGATCGCCCGGACACCCTCGGCGACTACTTCGCCACCTGGACCGAGAGGCACCCGCGCTCGGAGCGAACCAACGCCACGAACGAGCATCGCGTCAGCCGCGTCACCGAAGTGGAGATTGAGGGCATCCCGTTGAAGGACTGGCCGCTGCGCGAGCTGCGCCGGCGTCACACGCTCGCCTTGGTCGACCACATGCTCAGGACCGAAGGTCGAGCCACGACGGGAGCGGTGGGGATCATCCGCTCCCTCTCGGCAATGACTGAGGACGCGATCACCGATGAAGTTTGCGACCTCAATCCGTTCAAGGGGGTGAGGATCAGAGCCAACGACCCGCGAGCGAAGACGAAGCCCCGCCCGATCCGCGTCTTCACCTTCGAGGAAATGCACCGCTTCGCAAAGGCGGCTGGTCGCTACGAGGCAATGGTCCGCGTCTTCACCGACTGTGGGCTCAGGCTGGGGGAGGTTCTGCCACTCCGGCGCAAAGACTTCGACGGCGAAACCCTTCAGGTCCGACGCACCGCTCACGAGGGCGTGGTCCTTGAGGGAACGAAGACCGACCACGGCGAGCAGGATGCTGGCCGCGTCGTCCCGGTCCCCGCAACCCTCGGGTGGATGCTGGAAGCTCAACTACGGCTCAACGGCGACTGCGAGCTGCTCTTCGCGACCTCGACCGGCCGCATGTGGCGAGAGCGCAACTTCTACCGCGACCTCTGGAAGCCGACTCAGGAAGCCTCCGAGTGTCGCCACAGCTACGTCACGGATCTACGCGCTGCTGGCGTCAACGATGCCGATCTCGCCGAGATAGCCGGCCATCGCGTCGAGACGATGCTCGCCCGCTATACGCACCCGACCGGCGAGGGTTTCCAAACGATTCGCGCGGTTGTTGGCTGAGAGGCGGGGGAATTAAGCAGCTCCGGCAGAACAAGGAATTTCCGGGTTCTCAATTGGGAAGGGTTGACTGGCCTCTCTGGAATGATTGCTCCTTATGGCCGGCTCCGGAGACCACATAAAGGCACTTCTTAAGAGCCACGCTGAGGGCGACGATGCCGCCTTCTACGCCGTAGCAGGGCAGATTGCTGCACAAGAGGCTCGACGGGGGCACAGCAAGTTAGCGGGAGAGTTGAAGAAGGCCATTGAGGCCGCGAAGACCGAGCCGGTGGCCGTTCGCAACGTCACTCCCATCGCCCGTCCTCGCGGTGATCTTGCGGATCTTGTTACCGCCTCATTCCCCAAGGCCCGAACTCGTGATCTTGTTCTTCCTGATCGGATTCACGCACAGATAGAAGAGGTGCTCGCCGAGCAACGACAACGGAGATCTCTCTCTGAGAGAGGCTTTGCACCTGTTCATCGTCTGTTGCTAGAGGGTCCTCCAGGCACCGGCAAGACCCTGACCGCAGCTGTGCTCGCGCACGAACTTTCTCTACCTCTCTTGACGGTTCGACTTGAGAGCCTGCTGAGCAAATTCCTGGGAGAGACTGCGGCGAAACTCAGGCTTGTTTTCGATGCAATCCGAGACCAGCGCGCCGTTTATCTCTTCGATGAGTTCGACGCGCTTGGAGCAGATCGGAGTGGGAACGACATTGGGGAGGCGAGGCGCATCCTCAATTCATTTTTGGTCTTTCTAGATGAGGCAGCGCCGGAGAGCATCGTGGTTGCAGCGACCAACCACAGCTCCATTTTGGATCGGGCTCTATTCCGCCGCTTCGACATGGTCATTCACTACGAGTTGCCAAAGCTCGCGGAAGCACGTGAGGTCCTTCGGACCCGGCTTGGACCTATGTCCAAGGGTCTGCCACTCGCCAAGATCGCGACGAAAAAAACGGTTGATGAGCTGAGCCATGCTGAGCTAGAGAAGGTGGCAGAGGCGGCTGCCAAGCAAGTATTAATCCGCGGAGATAGCCAAGTTCTTTCGGGCGATTTATCTGCAGCACTCGAAAATCGAAGGGCTGCTCGTCATGCTGTTAAGCGCTGATGGAGGCCAGCCAAGCGCTTGCGCACATTCTTGTGCGCGACCGAGTCGATAGTCGCGACTTCACCCGGAAAGGAAGGGGGGATCGAAAGATCCGCCCGGTCGAGGCGCGCACTCAGGGGGTTGCGATGCGCGAAGAGGCGCGAGGCGCACTTGACGAGGTTGACTCGGAGCGGGCTGCAACCGACTTCGAGGAGGAGGAGCTTCGGGCCCTCGGATCGATCGTCGTGCTCGAGGGAGCCGATCCGACGTTTCCTCTTCGCCTCGAATCCTTAGAACGACTTTCGCGTCATCGAAAAAAACCCAAGCTCCCGATGTGGCTTCTGCTCTCCGTTACTCCGACGGAGGACGTAGAGGGTGACCAGGGTGAACGGGCGACCATTTGGATCAATGACCGCTACCGCGAGTCGTTCATGGGGCTGTTTGAACGCTATCTCTCCACTATCGAGGGCGAAGGGAATCCATACGGGAGCGAACTCATCGCCAATCTTGGCCGCATTCGGCGAGCTGTCTTGGCGGATCTGTGGCAGTCGGCTGGGGCTCCTCCCCAGACCGGCAAACGGTGGTGGGAGCTCTGGCTTCGTCGGAATGAGGATGGTCTCGATCTACTCCGTGCTTATGCTGCTGCGCGCAACCTGCGAATAGTCGAGCGAGCGCTTGAACTAACTGATCGCACGGTTGCCTGGGTGGAGGGCACGTGGGACGAGCTTCAGGCGCTGCCGTTCACCTCAGTCCCATTGGCAGAGATCCGACGGCCAGAGTTTGTTCAAACCGTCGAGGACCTCGATCTGACGGAGCAGCAAGAGCTTGTCGAGGATCTTTCTGAGCGACTGGAATTTCCAAACGAAGCGGCACCCGCGGTCTGTCATCTCGATACGGGCGTTAGACGCAGCCACGTTCTAATCGCGGGGTCACTTTCTGAGCAAGACGTTCATTCTGTGGTGCCAGGACCTATCGGAGACACTCAGAATCACGGAACGCCAATGGCTGGTCTGAGTCTTTTCGGTCCGTTGGACGATCCGCTGCTGAGCGTGACGAACTTGAAGATTCGTCACCGGCTTGAGTCGGTAAAGATCCTGCCGGATGCCGATCAGGACGCTCATGATCCGGTTACCTATGGCCTAGTCACTGCCGAGGCCGTTTCGATGCCTGAGGCCACCGTCGCTCGTCCCCGGGTGTTTTGCATGCCGGTCACCACCCCATCTGACCGTCCAGGAGAGCCGACGCTGTGGTCGGCGTCAGTCGATGCGCTCGCCGCTGGCGTCGATATTTCGACTTCAGACGACGGTCTGGCGCTCCTTGGTGCCCCCGACCCCGCCGCATCGAGGCTGTTTCTCATTTCCGCAGGGAACGTGCATGACTTTGAAGCTGACTATCTCGCTGCGTGCGATCTTGCCGCCGTAGATGATCCGGCTCAATCTTGGAACTCGCTAACCGTCGGCGCCCATACTGACCTCGATCAACTCCCGAGCGATCCGACCTTTGCGGGGTGGTCGGTCCTCGGTGCGGCGGGTGATCTTTCTCCTCACAGTCGAACCTCCGTCACCTTCCCTCGGCGCTCGTGGCCCCTCAAGCCGGACATCTGTATGGAGGGTGGCAACGTTATGACGGACGGGGCCACCGATTTTCATGAGCGACATCCTGTGTTGTCGGTTCGCACGACCGATGCCCGCGATGATCTCGCGTTGGGATCTGCAAACGCCACCAGCGCTGCGACGGCGCAGGCTGCGAGACTCGCAGCGTTGACCCAAGCGACCTATCCGGCCTACTGGCCGGAGACGGTGCGAGGTCTGCTGGTACACGCCGCTGAGTGGACTCCAGCGATGCGCGGCCGCATCGATTCCGCGCCGAACAAGACGGAAAGGCTTTCGCTCCTTCGGCGCTACGGCTGGGGGGTTCCCGCGGAGGAGCGAGTCCTTGCGTCGGCCCGCAGTTCGGTGGTCATGATTGCGCAGGACGAATTCGTGCCCTTCGAAGGTGAGGACTTCAGGGCTCGACATCTGCGACTGCATAGCATGCCGTGGCCGGAAGAAGTCCTTCAGGATCTTGGCGAGGCTGATGTCTCGCTTAGAGCCACCTTGTCGTACTTCATCGAGCCAAACGCTGCTCGACGCGGCTGGCGTCGTCGCTATGCCTACGCCTCTCACGGCCTGCGCTTCGAGTTGCGCGGACCCGCAGAGACCACGGGTCAATTCTTGGCTCGGGTCAACCGGGAAGCTCAGCGTGAGGAGGACGAAGCCCGCCCCTCAGGCGGGACGACGAATTGGCTCGTGGGTCCCAACCAACGAAATCTGGGGTCGCTGCACCAGGATATTTGGGAGGGATCGGCTGCCGAACTAGCCAGATCAGGGGTACTCGCTGTCAATCCTGTCGGGGGGTGGTGGAAGAACCGGAGACACCCCGACCGTAAGGACCTTCCCATCCGATACAGCCTCATTGTCTCGTTGCGGACCGAAGCGCAGGGGGTGGACCTCTACAGTCCAGTAGCGGTGCAGCTTGAGTTGCCGGTTGAGTCTGCGGTCATCACTGTCTAGTAGCCGTCGCTTAAGAATGTCAAGCACGGACGCCAGCTCAATGCTTCGTCGCGAGTCCCGTTTATGTTCTTCGAACCTCGGTGCGGGGGTTCGGCGATGACTCGTCCCCAGGAAGCCGAGAGGCGGCTCTACCCGCTGTTCAGCCCCTGTAGATGTCGACCACGCGTAGACGCAAGCGATTGTCAAAGAGAAAATCAGTGTGCACTCTCTTCTGACCACTGCCTGAGTTCAAGAAGCAAAGAGCACTCCATTTGAGCCCTTGGCGTCGCTTACAAGTAGCGCCAGGGTAGGCATTGCGAGTGCGACGCAGAGAAACCCCCGGCCCCACGCGACGACGGGTTCTCTGGCTTTTCGAGGTAGTCAGAATGCGGTTGACGCGCCCATTGGTATTGAAGCCGATGCGGCCCTTCAATCTGCCTTTGTATAGCCACTCCGGAGGAACGATGCGCTCGGGAGGCCCGAGCAGCTTGCGCACGTGAGCTTCGCTGAAACCAACCTCAACCCGGGCGATCCCAATTCCGGGCACGATTTTGGCCGTTGCAGATCCTGGAAATCCGAGGAAGCTAAGGGCGGCCAGGAGAAGTAGCCATCGTCGAACGCCGCACGGCGGTCCCTCAAGGCTCATGGGTGCCAAGCAACTGGAGTTGGGGCGCCGTCCGCAGTAGGACAAGAGTCAAGCGGATTTCTGATAATCCACGAGAACTTGCGGAGTACATCCTCATGATCCATGTTGTCGTAGTCGCAGATCAGCGCCTGTTCTGCAAAGTACTGGTTCCAGATGCCGGCGAGGTAGTACTTCCATAGGCCCTGAAAATCAGGATGGCCCCAATACCCAAAGGTCTTTTCCTCGGTGCGCCGTCCGGCAAGGACAACCAAGTGGTTGCGCGGATTGCTCTTTAGCCAATCGGCGAGGAGCGCATTGATATCTAAGGTCTCATCGCAGTTGCCCTGCATTTCAGAGGCGTTGCCCGGGTCAAAAAGGATGATCCAATGAATCTCCTCCCACCTGGCCCGCGCCCCGTCTAGAAAGTAGGCTGGACCCAGCCGGCCCCTGCTCCAGCCGGCCAGGATTTCGACGCCCGAAGGGATGTTGACTGCGCGGGAGGAGGTGCAGATGCCGTCACTCCGCCACTCGTTAAGGCCGAGATTGTGGTCGGCCGCGGGAAGTCCGTGAAGGCCGGTGCGGCTATCCGTTCCGGAATAGAAAACAGACCGGATACGTGGTGCCCCTGCGGCTTCGGTGGTGGGAGTCGAGGTTGGGGGGGTCGAACCGCTCCCACTGCCTCCGGGCGGAGTTGCTGGGGGAGTTCCCGGACTCGAAGGGGGAGGAGTAGGTGCTCCCGATCCGCATAAAGGAATGCCGTACTTAGCAGTCAATTCCTCGTTGGAGTGATAGGAGCTGTCGTCGTAATAGGAGGCGTAATACCCCGTGACGCCGTTATAGGTGACGTTGAACCAAATCGGGACTCCATTGATGTTCTGTCCCCAGACGAAGCAGTGGTAATCCGGACTTGCCCCTTCTGGCATCCAGCCGATTGCTGGACGGGACGTATTGGCTTCGGGCCGGATGAAGACGCCTTCGCCCGCGGTGCCGGAAATATGGATCGGGGCTGAGATTGAGTGCGCCTTTGGCGTCCAGGCTAGACCGCCAATAGCGACACAGAGGGCGCAAGCGACGATAAGCCAGGCGCGGCATCTAGAGAGGTTCCGAATATCTGCTCGCATGGAGCGGCGCACCTTAGTGCCCCAGAAGGACTTGAGCAATACCTAAAACTCTGAGAGGCACAGTAGCTCCTTGTACTCCGCCGTCCGGAAGCAATGTAGGTCGCATCTCGGCCACATCAGCGCTGCAATCGCCCGTCCAGCGCCACGCTCTCCCAGCCTACGAAACCGAAGGTCACAGGTTCGAATCCTGTCAGGCGCGTTGACGTGCTGCCCGCTGGGAAGCGCCCTAAGCGTGCGCTCCTGAGTGTCATGAGCTGCTTTAGAGCTCCCGGAGCTTCGGCAGGGCGGGGTCAGTAGCGATAGCGAACCTTGAACAGCGGGTCGACCTGCCAGAACCAGCCGATCACTCGGCGTCCGGCGAGGTCGTGTTCCATCTTTTCGATCGCGCTGCCTTCGTCATTGGGATTCTGAAGTCCGACAGCGCTCTCAACGGCCGTAGCTCGAGGCAGGATGCTCAGGAGGCTGATGGACCCGCCACCCTGGATCACGAATGAGGGCAGTGGACCGATGACCTGGAATTCGAACGACCCGTCCTCGGCTTTCGGTGCCGAAATCTCGTAGAACAGCCTGAGGTTCCGCTGGCCTGGTTTTACGCGAACGACGGCTGAGGAGAGCCCCGCTGCGCAACGATCGATCTGAGTCGCGACTTTGTTTTGCTCGGCTTTGCCGGTGCCGTCCGCGAGGGCTTCGAGCCGCTCGATGAGCTCCTGGTCGTTGAGGGAGCGGTCGATCGGGTCGAATTTGAAGACGACTCCGTCTTTGACGTGCTCGTCGGTGTAGCGGACGATTGGCTGCTGCTGCGCCTCACTGGCCATTGGCAGGAGGAGAGTCGCCTCCTCCGCACTGTCTATGTCGGCAGCAAGGGTGAGGTTGCTGCTCACCATCACCTGGTCTCGCTCGTGGCTGCCATCTCCTTTGGAGATGACCTCGATGACGGTGTCGATCTTGGTGATGGGAACGTTGACGACGTCTTTGAAGGCCATGCCGGGTATCTCTCTTTCGAGTAGTTCGCGGTCTGTGCGCGAACTTTCGCCGATAGCTCGGACAGAAAAGCTGCCACTTTGTCTGACACCTTGTGAAGCCGTCATGTCGCGGGATTAACGTCGGACCTGTCAAGTCAATCCACAACCACGACGGAGGGGCAATGGGCCGAGTCGAGGTTTCAAACGACGAGCTTCGGACTATTCGGGATGCAACGCGCGAGCTGGGAAAGCTCGTCGACTGTCTGGAGAGCGGAGACGCAGAGAAGTTCGTCCTCACCAAGCACGGGCAGATGCGAGCCGTAGTTGTATCCCTCGACTCCTATACGGAGATGCGTCCCGGAACCGGATTCCACGACCTTCCCAGGGCCGCTTGATCGGCTGAGCTGGGCCGAGCGAGTTCCTGCGGCATCAAGCCGACCGAGTCCGAGAGTCTCGCTTCATGAGCGCCTACTATCAGCGAGTTCTCGATCACGTTCTCGGGGCTCTCCTCCGGGTCGAGTTCACGACGGATGGACGGGAGATCACCGACTACGCTGTCGTTTTGTTGCTGGCGCTCGACGGATCCACCGAGACGATCCGGGTCTATGACGGCGCTCATGGGCACAACGAGATGCACCGATACACGGGGAGCGGTGGAAAGCAGCCGGGGGAGCCGTTTCATGCCGGTACTCTTGGAGAAGGAATGCGCGCCGCAATCGCTGAGATCGAGCGCGGTTATGTCGAGATGATTGAAGGATGGAAGAGGCGATGAGCATCGACAATGGACGATCCCCCGCCGCCAAGGTGATGGACGAAGCGATCGACCTTGCGATCGAGGGCCACTCGCCCTATCCCGAGCGGGCTGCTTTCATCGATTCTGACACCGCCTCGGCCGGCCACGAGATCAAGCGGGCGGCCGACGAAGGGCTCCCCGTCGTCTTGGTCGCAGAAGACGGCAGCACGCGCGTCCTGATGCCCGAAGCCGCGACCCGCTGAGGAGCCCGCGGGGGCAACATGCCCCGTGAAATCGCGCTCCCGTAGCCCAGCCGAGTGACCGCGTTGGTCTACGAAACCGAAGGTCACGGGCTCGAAGCCGGTCGGGCGCGTTGACGTGCTCGGATCGGAGTTGGACGGTCGGGCGACTCAGGTGTTCCTAAAGTAGTTTGCTTTCCTCAACCGTGTTGGGTCTGGGGGGTCATAAGGATGGGTGGCGGCGGGGTAGGCGTGCGCTTACTCGTGTCGGGGCGATTGGGGGTGGGGCGTTGATGCTGTTGTTCTTCGCCTATGGGCTTTGGCACGCCGTCCCCGATGAGCGTGCGGCGGCAGCTCTTGCTCGCGGGGAGAAGGCGCTCAGGCGGGGTGAATATGGGGCCACCGTACGTGACCTGAACAGAGTCCTGAAGATGGTTCCCAACTCGGCGGAGGCTCGGCAGGGCTTGGCTTGCGCCTACTACCTCACCGGCAACCGATCGGTTGCGGTTATGGAGTTGACGAAGGGACTCGAAGTCGGGGTCTTCGCAGAACAGTTGGGGAGATGTGGCCACGGATTGCGCCTCGACGATGTCTTCTTTGCGGCGAAGGTGGGTTTGAGCGAGGCGTTCGCCGTGCCCAGGGTCGCCGGGGCCGAGGAATTCGAAGCGGAACTGATCTCCCAACCGACCGGGACCACGCCCGAAGAACCCGGCCGGATGCTGCTGGGAGCATGTCTTGCCCTCCGCGCTCACCTCCTTGGTGCGGCTTGGGAGTACGCGGGAAGCGCGCTGGAAACTGACGCACTCAATGCAGACGACCGCGCGCGCTTTTTCGCTTGCTTCGATCACAAGATGCAGCGCCGCGCAGGGTGTGCGACGCGGCCCAGCATTGAAAAGTGTGTGATGACTGACGCCGCGCGCCGCGCCTACTTCGAGAACATCCGCTTGGTCGATGCCCCTTTCTGGTACGAACCGGCCTGATCGGAGGGCGAATGTCCGATCAAATCGAAGACATCGTCATCCGGGCCCGTGTCATCGCCGAGCTCGAGAACGAAACCTCGATCACGCCGACGCACCTTTCGCTGGCGATCATGTCGGCGCGGATCTCACCCTGGCCGAACCTGATCCTTGAAAGAGGAGGGTTCTCCTACGAAAAGGCGCTGCGGCGATTGCGGTCGGATCAGTCCAGAAACCAGACTGCGGGCGAGGAGGGCAGGCCGAAGTACCGATCTTCGATGCGCCTGATGCTGATCGTCTTCGTGATGGATCTATTCGCTTTCGCGCGGGCGCTGGTGCGCCGCGTGTTCTCTATAGATCCGCACCCCTCCCGACGCGATCGCCCCGAGCTCGACCCGGAGTCGATCGAGGTGATGCGCTTGACGCAAGTGCTGGCGGCTGGTGGCGCGGCATCCTCTGACCCTGGTGAAGGTCACGTGTTGCTGGCGCTCGTCAGTCGCCCCGGCGAACACTTAAGGGTGCTTCCGAACAGCACGATCATCGCCTGTGCGGTGAGAAAGCGGCTCGGGTTGGCTACTCGCAGGCACAGGCTGATCCTCGCCTGCGACCGACCCAAGTGTCTGACCAGGCGCGGGCACATCGAGCTCGATCGCAAGATCGCGGCGAACGGCCGACGCTCGGTTTGGGGAGGTGTGTGGTTCACCTATGGCGCTCTCGGCGTTGTCTTCGCGATTGCGGTTTTCCCAATCACCGTGCTGGCGATGGCCTTCCTCTACCTGTTCCTCTGGCCGGCTGCCCTGCTCATGTCGGGACTCAGGACTCTCTGCGGCATGATCGTCGGCTGCGACGCTCGCAGCTTCCATTGGCTCAAGGTGCCAGGAGGCGACGTTGCTCTCACGCCCAAGGATCGACCCGCTTCACCGCGGGCGGTCGCGATTGGACTGCTCGCCCCGCGGATGCTCGCGCTCGCTCTCTGCCTCGTGACCATGACTGTTCTTTTCTGGCGCTCAGACCGCCTCGGCGTAGTTATCTCCCCAGTAATTTTCCGCCGGCCGGATCTCCTCACCGGGGCGGCGACGGAAGGTGAATGGCTGGGTCCATTGTCGATCTTCAGCGGCATGTTGGAACAGGACGGGATAGCTGCCGGGATCGGCCTGCTGGCAGGACTCGGCGCAGGGGTGATGTCGATTCCCACCTTCCGCGAGGTGGAACTGATCAGGCTCCACGCTGGCCATGAGGTCGGGGGAGGACCACGCCTGGCGCGGTTGATCACCGCCCCGGCGTCGCTCTTCACCGGGGCAGTGTCATGTGTGGAGGCGGTCCTTCCCTTCACCGGATCGCCGATCTACGCAACCGCGTACATCGTGCCGCTGTTCATCGCCGCTTCCCTGGCGCTGGTCGGGCTTGAGCTGACGCCGTACTGAGAACCGACCTCAGCCGGCCTCGCGTGGCAGTCGCATCTGGCGGGTGAGGGTGAGCGGAGGCTCGCCGCCAGCCGACTGGAACCCGATGGTCAAGCGCAGGCTCATCGGCCGCAAACGGAGGCGTTCGCGGACGGCCACGGAGAGGCGGCAGGTGAGGGTGTTGGGGCCGGCATCGATCGGGCGCGGGGGGATGGTGCAGGCGCGGCGGCGATTGTTTGGCGGGCCGGTGGTGGCGGCGAGGGAGATGGTTCCAGGGCCGGTTGCCTCGACCCGGACTATTGCCAGGCCGCGACCGAGTTTGGAGCGGTCGATCTCGACTCGGTTGGCGAGGGTGGCGGGAAGGGTTGGGAGTGGCGGCGGCAGGGCCGGACCTTTGGGGCCCTGCTGGTCATCCTCGCCTCCCGAATCGGGTTCGTCTGGCCCGAGGTTGAGCCAGGTTTTGAGCATCCCCGGCCGTTTAGCGAGGAAGGTGTGCACGGCCTCGATTCCGGCGGCGATCTGGTCGGCGTCGTAAGGGGCGCGGGTCGACTCCTCTGCTTCCAGCTCCTGCCACGGCGCCAGCAGCGCCGCCAGCTGATCGACCTGGTCCTCGAGGCCGAGCGCTTTGGTCGTGGCGGCGACCTCGGCCAGGTCCTCTTCATAAGCAGCGAGGCATACCTCCTCGTCCAGGCACTGGTCGAAGAGCATGCCGCCGTTGCCGCTGAACGAGTGCCACCAGTGGTCCAGCGCCTGGTCGGTTCCCCAGGGCAGCATCTGGAAGATGCCGTCCTGGTCGCTGTAGAGGTAGTAGTTGTTGACTTCCCGGCTGGAGTAGCCGTCCCAGTGCCCGAGGTAACGCTCGGCCGCCCAGAAGCGGACCATCTGCGCCAGGTCGGCGACCGGGGCCATCCGCGTCGAGAAATCGGGCTCCGGCTCGTTGGCGGCGGCAATCAGCGCTTCCAGGTCGGAGAGGTCGCCATCGTCCCCCTCGTCGACCTCGAAGGCGCCCGCCCCACCGGGAACCAGCTCGAACAGCGGGCCGCCCTCATAAAGGTGCTGGGGATCATCGAAGGCGCCGAAGCGCTTTTCCAGAGCGACGTCGTCCATCGACTCCAGGTTGAGGTGGAGGCCGTAGTCGATCCCGTTGAGGTGAACGTAGGCGTAGCCAGCGTTGGGCGCGGCGATACCGGCGGCGCGGAAGGCCTCGTAGGTGAGGACCTCGTGGACCATCGAGGGGTCCTGGACCATGTTGTTCAGAGTCAGGCTCTTCAGCCCGAGGAATTTCTGTTTGGCGACGAACTCGTTGAACTTGACTTTGAAGGCGGCCTTACCGTCGAGGTCTTTGAAGGAGCCGCTGCCGCCCTTGAGGCGGATGCCTACCGTCAGCGGCGACGAGAACTCGCCGACGCTCGCCGGCGTCCCTCCGCTCTCGGCGATCCGGAACGTCCCTTCGACGTACTCGTCGGGTTTGGCTTCCAGCGCCGTCAGCGAGGCCGGCGGCAGCTGCAGGTCGATCGCCGTCACCGTCGTCGGCGCGAGCATCGACTCGGCGCTGAGCGCGGCCCGCGCCGCCGGGGCCAGGGCGCCGAGGCCGAGCAGCGCCAGCGCCGCGGCGAGGATCAGTCGCGGACGATCCATCGTTCCTCGCTGACCGAGCGGGCGCGCTGCTGGCTGCGCCGGTGTCCGGTCACGGCGAAGAGGAACTGCTCGCGCTCGAGCGACAGCAGCCGGGTCTCGACGGTCGCCCGCACGGTCGCGGTCCGCGGCACGTCGTGGAGGAGGGCGATCTCGCCAAACGATTCGCCCGCTCCCTCGTTGCGGCGGAACTCGCCGTGTTCGAAGACCTCGACCTCGCCCTCCTCGATCACGTAGAAGGCGTCGCCGACCTCGCCCTGGACGATCACCTCTTCGCCGGCCTTCGCTGTGATCGGGACAAGGTCGTGGCTGAGCCGCTCCAAGGTGGCGATCGGCAGCGGCGCGAAGATCGAGTTGCCGCGCAGCAGCTGGTACTGCTCCTCGGCGACCGGGGCGCCGACCTCGTAGGAGCGCAGCCGGGTCCAGCAGAGGAAGACGAAGATCGGCATCAGTGCCCCGAGCGCGATTAGCGCCCCGTCGGGGTGGAGCAGTTCGACCAGGACGATGGCGCCGATCGAGCCCAGCGCCTGCGCCGCCAGCCGCCCCGATTCGAGCGAGCTGATCAGGCGGCCCATCGTCTCGTCGTCGCCGAGCCGCTGCATCAGCGTCTTTGCCGCCACCTCGACGAAGGTGAACCCGATTCCGATCCCGAACCAGCCCAGGTAGGAGGTCGCCTCCTCCGGCCAGATCCCGGGCAGCACCGTGGCGGCGCCGATCACCAGGCTGCCGCCGGCGATCGCGACGACCAGCTGGCCGCGGTCAAGCAGCAGCGCCAGGCTGGCGCCCCCGAGCAGGGCGCCGATCCCCCAGGCGGCGTTGAGGAAGCCGACGCTCCCCTCCTCGAGGTGGAGGGTGTGGAGGGCGAGGGTGACGAGGATGACGTCGGCGAAGCCCTCGAAGCAGAGCAGCGCGACCAGGGTCAGCGAGGCCAGTCGCAGCCCCGGGTTCTCGCGCAGGGTGCGGGCGCCGCGCGAGGCTTCGCGGAGGACGCCGGCGATGTCCTCGTCCTCGTCGTATTCGGGCCGGCGGTCGCGGCTGACCGCGAACAGAAGCAGGGCGACGACCGCGGTCACCGCGGCGGCGATCGCGAACACGGTCCCGGGCGAGGTCGCGGTGAGGAGGAAGCCGGTGGCGATCGCGGCGGCGATGAAGCCGGCGTTTTCCATCGCCACGTGGTTGACGTTGCTGGCCGAGAGCTCCTGCGGGGTGCGGGCCAGGACCGGGAACAGCGCCGCCTCGGCGGGGACGTAGGCGGCGAAAGCGATCGCGTAGAGCGCCGGGAAGATGAAGACGACGTTGGTCGAGGCGCTCTGGTCGGCGGCGAAGGCGGCCCCGGCGAGGACCAGCGCCATCGCCACGCTGGAGAGCAGGAGGACGTCGCGGCGCGGGTAGCGGTCGGCGAGCAGGCCGGCAAAGGGGGAGGCGATCGCGCCGGGCAGCAGCCGGATCAAGGCGACGAGGCCAACGCCAACGACGCCGTGGGCCTCAAACCCGTAAACGCCGAGGGCGATCGCGAAGCTCCAGCTGGCGAAGGAGATCCCGATCCGGGCGACCCCGAGCAGGCCGAGGTCGCGGTTCTCAAGATCGATCATCAGCGCACGAAGGCTGATTGCGAGCTTTCGTGCGGCTTTCTCCATGAGCCGGGCACGATAAACGCTCTTTGGCGCTCTACCAATGTTCGGTTAAAGTGCCCGATCCTTTTTTGAAGACGCTCGCCTCCACTCTCGCCATCGCCGTCCTCGCTCTGCTTGCGTTGCCGGCTTTCGCGGGGGCGAACACCTACTTCGTCAACACCCTCGACGACCTGGACGAAGCCACTCCCTTCGCCTGTATTGAAGTCTCGATTCCCTGCTCGCTGCGCGACGCGATCCAGGCGGCGAACGCGAACGCAGAGGTCGCGGACAAAATCGACTTCGAAGTGATCTCCGCCGGGACGATCGAACTGCAGAGCCAGCTGCCGGCGATCATCGATCCCCTGGCGATCGAAGGCGACACCGCTGGCGCCTGGGCGGGCGAGCCGGTGATCGAGATCGATGGCACCCAGGCGGCGGCCGAGTACGGCCTCCGGGTCGACGAAGGAGCTTCGGAGATCAGGGGGCTGGCGATCACCGGCGTGCTCGGCAGCGGCATCCTCTTCGCCGCCGGTACCGGAAACGTCGCCTGCAACAACTACCTCGGCCTCGACCCCGGCGGCGCCGCGGTTCCGAACGGCACCGGGATCACCGTCGGCACCGAGGCGACCAACACCAGAATCGGCGGTGTCGTCTGCGGCAACGTGATCTCCGGCAACGAGGGTGACGGGATCGTCGACGAAGGCTTCAACACCGCGATCGGCGACAACCTGATCGGCACCAACGTCAGCGGCCAGACCGCGATCGGCAACGGCGGCGCGGGGATCCACGTGACCACCGAAGCCGAATCGACGGCGGTGACGGGGATCGGCGAGGGCAGCGGCGGCAACACGGTCGCCTTCAACGGTGGCGCCGGCGTCCAAGTCGACGACGCCGACAGCATCGTCGTCATCTACGCCAACTCGATCTTCGACAACGACGCGCTCGGGATCGACATTCTCGGCGGCGAGGAGATCGCTCCGCCCGTGATCGAATCCGTTCAGTACGAACCGGAAACGAAAATCGGCGGAACCCTCGTTGGCGCTCCGGAAACGACCTACTACGTTGACTTCTACGCCAACGAGGCATGCGACCCGAGCGGTTCGGGCGAGGGCCAGACCTACATCCAGGATTGGACGGTGACGACCGACAGCAGCGGCGTCGCCCTCTTCACCGCTGAAGAAGAAGGCGACGAAGAGGGCGAAGAAGGGCTGTTGCCGATCCCGCCGGACCAGAAAGTGATCACCGCCACCGCCACGACCCAGGTCAGCGAGGCGGGGGAATCGACTTCCGAGTTCTCGCAGTGCGCGCCGCAGATCGCGCCGCCCTCACCCCAGAAAGCGGACAACCCGGCAGCCCTGAAACTCGCCGGGCCGACTCCGGAAAACGGTGAGAGCGTCGTCGTCACGCCGAAGGAAGGCAAAGTCTTCGTCCAGCGCCCGGGGGAGAAAAAACCGACCCTGCTGAAAGACGGGCAGGAGATCCCGGTCGGCTCGATCGTCGACGCAACCCGCGGCAAGGTCACCCTCACCTCGATCAACAAAGCCGGCGAGACCCAAACCGCGGTCTTCTTCGGCGGCAAGTTCCTCGTCCTCCAGCAGGAGGGCAGCGGCCTCGTCGTGCTGAAGCTGCGCGGCGGCAACTTCAACGCCTGCAAATCGGCGCGCGGATCCGGCGCCAGCGCCTCGGGTAAGTCCGGCCGCAAGCTCTGGGGCAGCGGCAAGGGCAAGTTCCGCACCGAAGGCAACAACGGCTCGGCCACCGTGCGGGGGACGATCTGGCTGACCGAAGATCGCTGCAGCGGCACCTTCTTCAAGGTCAAACAGGGCGTCGTCACCGTCCGCGACTTCGCCGCCGGCAAAACCTTCCCGTTGGGCAAAGGCAAGAGCTACCTGGCAGAACCGTGAGCGGGCCGCGCTCACCGCGCCGGCGGCGCGAACTGGCGATGGTCAGCGTCATCGTTGCCGCCGCGGCGATCGCCCTTGGCGCCTACGCGGCGGAGCTGATGCGCTCGCTGGAGCTGCAATCGGTTGACGCCCGCTTCTCGGTACGCGGCACCCAGGAGCGGCCCGACGACATCGTCGTCGTCGGCATCGACGACGTCACCTTCGACCAGCTCGAAGAGCAGTGGCCGTTCCCGCGTCGCCTCCATGCCCAGGTGATCGACCGCCTGCGCGAAGCCGGAGCCAAGGTCGTCGCCGTCGACATTCAGTTCACCGAGCCGACCACGGTCCGCGACGACAACGCGCTGATCGAAGCGATCGCCCGCAAAGGCGGCGTCGTTCTCTCGACCACCGAAGTCGCGGCGGGGGGACGTACGCGCGTGCTCGGCGGCGAGGAAGTGCTGGCGCAGGTGGACGCGCGCGCCGCCAACACCACCGTCGTGCCGGATCCCGGCGGCACGATCCGCAAGATGCACTACCAAGTCGACGGCCTCGTCACCTTCGCCGTCGCCACCGCCGAAGCGGAGCTCGGGGAGCCGGTCGAACCGAGCGAGTTCGAAGCCGACGGCGAGGCCTGGATCGACTACCGCGGCCCGCCCGAGACCTTCCGCAGCGTCTCCTACTCGCGGGTCCTGCGTGGTCAGGTTCCGGACTCGGTCTTCCGCGGCAAGACCGTGATCGTCGGCGCTACCCACCCTTCGCTGCAGGACGTACATCCGACCTCGACCAGCGGCGACGAACTGATGTCGGGGCCGGAAATCCAGGCCAATGCCGCCTGGACCGCCGCCCACGGCTTCCCGCTCGGCTCCGCCGGGCAACTGATCGACCTGCTGCTGATCCTGCTGCTGGCGGCGGTCCCGGCTGGGGTGACGCTGCGGATGCGGCCGATCCCCTCGCTTGCGGTCGCGTTTGGCCTCGCCTTCGCTTACGCGGTGGCGACCCAGCTCTTCTTTAACGCCGGGATCGTGTTGCCCGTTGTCTACCCGCTGCTGGCGCTGGCCCTCTCGACCCTCGGCGCGCTCGCCGTCAACTACGTGCTGACTGCCTTCGAGCGCCAGCGCGTGCGCGACACCTTCTCCCGCTTCGTCCCGGAAGCGGTCGTCGCCGACGTCCTCGCCCGCGGCGACGGTGACCTCCGCTTCGGCGGCGTCCGCCGCGAGTGCACGGTCCTTTTCAGCGACCTGCGTGGCTTCACCAGCTTCTCCGAGTCAATGGCGCCGGACCGGGTGATCGAGGTCCTCAACCACTACCTGGAGGAGATGAGCGACGCGATCATGGACCACGGTGGCACCCTCGTCGCCTACATGGGGGACGGGATCATGGCCGTCTTCGGGGCGCCGATCGAGCAGGGCGACCACGCTGACCGGGCGCTGGCGGCGGCGCGGGAGATGCTCGAGGTGCGCCTCGCCCGGTTCAACGAGTGGATGGCGGGGGAGGGGATCGAGCGCGGCTTCGCGATGGGGGTCGGCCTCAACAGCGGCACGGTGATGTCGGGCCAGGTCGGCTCGCGGCGGCGGATCGAGTACACGGCGATCGGCGACACGACCAACACCGCGGCGCGGCTGGAGAGCATGACCAAAGGCTCCGGTCACAGCCTCTTCGTCGCCGATTCGACCCGGCGGGCGCTGCGCGACGGTGACGGCGGGCTGGAGCTGGTCGGCGAGCTCGAGGTTCGCGGCCGCACCCAGGCGATCACCGTCTGGACGACGCCCTCAGGCGAGGATCAGCGCGGTGAGGAAGAGGACGACGACGTGAAAGGACTGATCGACGGCGACCCGCAGGCCGGGTGATTCCTCGCTCATCCCCTTGACGGTCCCCATGTAGAGGTCGAGCAGCCGCCCGTCGTCCTGCACCCAGTGGGGGATAGCGATCAGCAACGCGGCGAAGACGGCGCCGCCGAGCCCGTTCTCCCCGGCGATCCAGATCAAGGCGGGGACGAAGGCCAGCATGTAGGTGAGGAGGTGGTTGCGGAGCGCCCGGCGGCGAATCGAATCGGCCCCGAGCCCGCCGTACTTCCACCGCGCCTGCCAGTCCGTTTGCAGCAGGAAGTCGCCGACCAGGTGGCAGACGACGAGCACGAGAAAGATCTCCACCCAGCTCACGGCGTCGAACCTACTACTGCCGTTGGCGGCTGTGGTTTAGAACGGCAGCTTCTGCCGCGCCGACTTGCCCGTCGAGTGGCTCTTGTCAGCGGCGCGCTGAGATTTGCCGAACGACTTGCTGAGCAGGCGACCGATCGGACCGGGCGCCTTGCCGCCGGCACGCTGGCCGAGGGAAAAGCCTTTGTCGGTACCCCGCCTGGCGTGGTTGGAGAGCCTGGGCACGAGGAAACCGAGGATCAATAGCAGGACGCAGATTCCGACTACGGCTCCGATCAGCATCTCGTTTCCTCCCCTTGGTCTAGAGCTTCTGCTCGAGGTCGTTGGCTTTCTCGCCGTGGTGCTGGGCGAGCTTGCGCTCGCGCTCGGCTCGCTCAGCTGCTTCGCGAGCCGTCTCCTCGTGGTCCTGCGCCTTGCTGGCGTGCACCTCGGCCTCGTTGCGGTGGCCGCCGGCCTGTTCGCTGAGCCGCTGGCGTTCCCGTTCGCGCTGGGCGCGGCGCTTGCGGCCGGCCACCACGGCGAGAACCAGCAGGATGGCGACAACGACGACTACGGCGATGATCAGTGCGGTTGACATGCCCCCTGAATACCCGCCTGCCAATTGATAAACCAATCCGATCCGGGTGACGTATCGACGACCCCGACCTCCGCGTTTGCTTCACTTCTCTGACCAGAGAAAGGAGGTGGTCCTAACTTGAATCACATGCTTAATGGGACTCTGGAGGTGCAGGGCCGCTAGGCGCCGCACTGGTTTGGGCGCCCGGCGGAATCCACCCCGGGCACCGGCGAGCGGCAGGGAGCCGGGTCTTGTCCCGCTCGGTCGCAGTTCCCGCGCTCGTTCCTTTGCACCAGGCCGGGGTCGTCCACAGGGCGGCCCCGGCGTTTTTGTGCCCGCTCAGCTGGCGATCGCGTTGAGGCTGTCCTGCGCTTCGGAGAGGAAATGGGAAGCGACCCGCCAGCGGCGCTGCAGGACCGGTTCGATCGTCGCCGTGGCGCAGCCGAGTTCGGAGACGCACTCGCCCCAGTCGTTGGCGCCTTCGATGTAGCGGTTGAAGGCCTTCTCGCTCGGGGTGGCGACCAGGCTCAGGCAGTCGATCTGCAGCTTCTCGATCGGGATCTCGCCGTAGGTAGAGCGGATCCCCCGCACCTCGGCGACGTACTGGTCATAGGTGACGCCGACCGCGAGCCGCCGCCGCAAACCATCCATCGAGCCGACGAAGCTGCCGAGCTGGCTCTGGCAGAGGTCGCCGCCGGGAACCGGGCGGGCCTTGCCCTTCTCCCCAGGAGATGCGGTGGGTTTTTCGGTGGTCCGGGCCGTTTCGTCGCTGGCAAAGGTGGCTTCGGTCGTCGTCTCCGAGTCGCTCCCGCTCCCGCAGCCGGCGAGCAGCAGCGCGCCGAGGATGGCGCAGCCTGCAAGTCGGAGTCGAGCGGCGAACACGCGCGGCAGTCTACGTCGTGTAGAAACCCTTCCCGTGCGGCTAATCAGGGCTTTCGGCGGGGCGGCGGTGGCGGCGGTTCTGCTCGTCTGCCTGTGCGCGCCGGTCGCCCAGGCACGCTCGGCGCCGCACGTCCTGGTGGTTGGAGACAGCCTCGAGGATCTGACCTCTCCCTACCTGAGCCGTTACCTGCCCGGGGTTGAACTCACCATCAACGCGGTCGGCGGCTACAACAGCTTCCAGATCTTCGACCTCTTCCAGGAAAGCTACGACCCCTCCCAGGACGTGATCGTCTTTGACGCGGGCACCAACGACAACCCCGAATATCCCGAGATCCTCGCCGGCAATCTGGCCAAGGTCGCGGAAATCGTCGGCGATCGTTGCATGGTCGTCCCGACCGTCCACGGCTTCACCGTCAACGGCGTCGACAACACGGGCAAGAACCGGGTCGTGGCGGAATTCGCCGCCTCGCGGCCGGGGACGCAGGTGCCCGACTGGGCCGGGACCGTCGCCACCCGCCCCGACTTGATGCAGGCCGACAACCTGCACCCGATCGAAGAGGGGGCCGATTACCGGGCGCAGCTGATCGCCCAAGGCGTCGAAGGTTGCCTCGCCTACGGCCAGGCGCTGGCGACGGCGCCGCCGGAACCGCGCTCCGACGTGGAGCCGATTGCAACCGTCGGCCGGTTGCAGGCGCGGCAGGAGGCGATGATGGGTGAAATCAGCACCGATGTCCTCCGCCAAGCCGCCGCCACCCTTCTCGCCGGGACCCTGCTCCGCAGTGGCTGAGAGCCGGCGGGCCGAAGTGTCAACCTGTAGGTATGGAGCTGCCCCATGAGTGAGGTGGTGATGCCTCGCCTCTCCGACTCGATGGAGGAGGGAACGATCCTCTCCTGGCTGAAGCAGGTCGGGGACGAGATCGCGGTCGGCGACGAGCTGGTCGAAATCGAGACCGACAAGGCGAACATGGCTTACGAAAGCGACGTGGCGGGGACGCTGACCGAGATCCTTGCTCAGGAGGGAGAGACGCTTCCTATCGGGACTCCTATTGCTCGGGTTGGGGATGGGGGCTCGAACGGTGAGGGACCGGGCGCTCGGCCCGCGGGTCCTGCCGCCGCAGGGGACCCACCTCCTCCTGCGCAGCAGGAGGAGGTCCCCCCTACGACGTCACCCACGGGAGAGGCGGAGGAGACTGACGATCAGGGTCCAGCCCCAGAGGAGAAGACGGATGAGGGTCATGCCGCTTCCCCTGATGGAGAGAGGATCAAAGCGTCGCCCTTGGCGAAGAGATTGGCGCGGGACAAGGGACTGGACCTGTCATCTCTCCACGGTTCGGGACCCGGAGGGCGGATTGTCAAGCACGATGTGGAGGAGGCGGCTTCTCCAGCGGGTGACGCCGGAGGAGGTGCCGAGCATGCAGCGCAGGCACCTCCGCAGGTGGCAGGACCCGCTGGCCAACCACCCTCGTCCGAGACCGCCAAGGGATCGGTCAAGACCCAGGACCCCAACAAGCTGCAGCAGACGATCGCGCGCCGGATGGCGGAGTCGAAGGCGACCGCGCCGCACTTTTACCTGACGATCGAGATCGATATGGGCAAGGCGGTCGCGGCGCGGGCGGCGATCAAGGCCGCGACCAGGGAGGGCGATGACGTCCCCTCCTTCAACGACATGATCGTCAAGGCTTGCGCGATCGCCCTGCGCGAGTTTCCGAAAGCCAATGGGGGCTACCGCGACGGCCGCTTCGAGCTCTACTCGCGGGTCAACGTCGGCGTCGCCGTGGCGGCCGAGGAAGCCTTGGTGGTGCCGACGATCTTCGATGCCGACCAGAAGGGTTTGCGGCAGATCGCCGCTGACACCCGCGCCGTCGCCGCCAAAGTCCGCGACGGCTCGGTGACGCCGCCGGAGCTCTCGGGCGGCACCTTCACCGTCTCCAACCTAGGGATGTACGGGATCGACGCCTTCGACGCGGTGATCAATATGGGCCAGGCGGCGATCCTGGCCGTCGGTGCGATCCGCGAGGCGCCAGCCGTCCGCGACGGCGAGGTCGTCCCGGCAAAGCTGATGAAGGCGACCCTGTCCTGCGACCACCGCATCCTCTACGGGGCAGAGGGCGCCGAGTTCCTCGCCCGCGTTCGGCAGCTCCTGGAAGAGCCGGTCTCCCTGGCGCTCTAGGTTCTCAGATGGGCCGAATTCAGCGTCCGCTGAATAAACGCCCTCCGGAGGTCACTTATTCAGCGTCCGCTGAATTCGTCCAACTCCGGCGGCAACGCTTTCGGGCCGTCCGGGTACATGTGCTGCAGCTGCTCCTCGCTCATCTCCAGCGTGCTGGTGATCGCTTCCTGGGGAGCGCCGACGACCAGCCAAAGCTGATCGGCGTCGGTGTCGTTGAACAGCTGGCGGTCGGTATCGGGATCGACCAGGAGCGAGTCGAGCGGCGCCAGCGTCAGCACCTCGTCCCCAACCCGCACCCGGCCCTCGCCCTCGAGCAACACGTAGAGCTCCTCCTGCGTGAAGTGCCTGTGCTTGGTCGACGCCTGCCCCGGTTCCAGCCGCCACATCCGCGCCCCCATCTGCGACGCCTCCAGCTGTTTGCCGAGGTCCGTGTTCCAAGTCTGCATCTGGTTCGAGCGCCGCCAGAAGGCGTCGTCGGCTCTGAGTAGTCGATGCGACACAGCCGCAAGTATGCCGCCGCGCATGCCGTGGTTCTTTACGGACGCTCAGGGGCCGAAAAGAACCACGGAACGAGACACGCCGAGATCTCGGGCCGTGCGTGGTTCCTTTCGGTCGGTGAACGTCTGAAAGGAACCACAAATGAAGACAACCACTTTCACACGATGCTGCCATGGGAAATCGGTCGAGCCCCTAGACGTCCCCGGTTAGGGTTGAACGGAGGGACGGGTCCGAGCCGGGATTGCTTTGCGAGAGAGCAGCTTGGCTGTCGGCATTGTGCTCGCCCTGCCGGTGGCAAGCGCCCGGCAGTGGCAGGATTTTCTTCACCGTCGGCGCTCGCGAACCGCACCTCGCCGCGAGGAGGTTGGCTCGGTGCGACTTGGCGGCAGTCACCTGCGCCGGTTTGACCCACTGCCGCAGGCCGTCCGCTACGACATCGTCACTCTCAGCTCATTCGGAACGGCCTTCTGGGCAAGAAATCTGGGAGGTCGCCTGGTCCCCGGACGGCAGCCGGCTGATCTCCTCCGCCGGCCGGCGGAGACCGGCGAAGGGGACTCGAAGGGCGAACTCCCGATCAGCTATCCCCGTAAGTACTTCGTCGCGCCCGCGGACGGCTCCAACATCGCGGGCACTCTGGCTGAACTGGACTTCGGGAGCCGACGGTTCCAATCCGACCGCCTTGGTTCCTACTTCGTGCCGAGACTTCCGCTGCGAATTCGGTCCGCGGGTCTTCGCCGGCTGAAACTGAGCGGCTAGACCTCGAGCCAGGTGCCCGCCGGCCCGAGGTTGCGGACCGGGGTGGGGCCGATCTGGCTCGCGCAGCCCCAGGACTCGTGGATGTGGCCGCAGACGGCGAGGCGGGGTCGCTTCTCTTCGATCGCGCGGAGCAGGGCGGGGCTGCCGAAGTGGGTGTCGTTGCCGGCGCTGTCGCAGTGGTCCCTGGGCGGCGAGTGGAGGACCAGGACCGCGCCCTCGGGGCAGTTGGCGAGCATTGCGGTCGCCGCCTCGTCATCGAGGTCGAAGCTCCACTCCCAGGGGGTGACGGGAATCCCCGCCCCGAGGCCGAAGAACTCGGTGCCCTTCACCGACGCCCCCTCACCGTGCAGCACGGTGGCGGCGCTCCAGCTTGCGGTCGCAGACCGCAACGCATCGGCAGTCTCGTTGTTACCAGGGACGAGGACGGTCGGCACCTCGATCCCTGCGAGGGCGCCGATCGTTTCCTCCAACCCCTCGTGCACCGAGGCGAAGTCGCCGGCGCCGATCACGACGTCGGCCTCGGCTGACATCTCCACCAGCTGCGCGCCCTGCTCGAGATCGCGATGGAGATCGCTGAAAGCGAGGATCTTCACGCCCGAAACCTAGCTGGTGGGGTCAGGCCGGGGGCGCCAAATGGGCCTCACGCCTCTTCCTCCACTTTGCCGGCGGGCATCCGCGCCAGGGCGATCACGAAGGCGACCGCCATCACTCCGGCCATCGCGTAGAAGACCGTGCGCGAGGCGAGGGCGAAGTCGTGGGGGATGCTGTCGACCACCTTCTGTACCCGCGGCGGCAGGTCCGGCGGCACTTCACCGGTCCCGCTGCCCTGGCTGATCGTGTCGGCGACTCTGCTGCCGATCTGTTTCGGGATGCCGTTCTCGTCCGCGGTTGCTTCGAGGTTGGAGCGGTTCTCGAGGATCAGGATCGAGCCGAGCACCGCCAGTCCGAGGCTGGAGCCGAAGTTGCGCACGGTCTGGGTGATCCCGGTTGCCTCGCCGTAGCGGTCGCGGCTGACCCGGTTGAGCGCGTCGGTGTTGGCCGGCGCGAGGACCAGCCCGACCCCGACTCCGGTGAGCACGATCCAGTACCACTGGTCGGAGACCGAGAGTTCGGTCAGCGAGTTGCCCCAGAGGTAGAAGCCGACGGCGGCGATCGCGCAGCCGGGGACGACCGCGCTGCGGGCCCCAACCTTGTCGAGCAGTTGGCCGCCGCGCTGCGAGGCGAGGGCGAAGCCGGCGAAGAAGATCAGCAGGTAGAGCCCGGTTTCGGAGGCGCTTTCGCCGAGCGAGATCTGCGCGTACATGCTGGCGAAGAAGAACAGCGGTACGAACGGGATCATCAGCAGGAAGAGGATTACGTTGTCCACCGCGAAGGCCCGGTCCTTGAAAACCGAGAGCCGCAGCAGCGGGTTCTCAACCCGCAGCTCGTAGCGGACGAAGGCGGCGAGGAGAACCAGCCCGGCGGCGATGCAGAGCCAGGTCTTGAAGTCGCCCCAACCCCAGACGCTCGACTGCTGCATGCCGAGCACGGCGAGGCCCATGCCGAGGGTGATCAGCGCGGTGCCGTTGTAGTCGATCGGCGCCGGGTGCTTCTCGTCGGCCGGTTTCGACTTCCAGATCAGGAAGAGGGCGATGATCGCGACCGGGATGTTGACCCAGAAGATCGCCCGCCAGGTGATTTCGACCAGGTAGCCGCCAGCCAGCGGGCCGATTGCGGTGAGGCCGCCGGCGATCCCGAAGAAGATCGCCATTGCCCGCCCGCGCTCGCTGACCGGGAAGGCGTTGAGGACGATCGCCAGCGCCGCCGGGAACATGATCGCCGCGCCGGCGCCCTGGATCACCCGGAAGACGATGAACCAGGTCTCATCGACTGAGGTCGCAGGGGTGGCGCCGCAGAGGGCGGAGGCGACGGCGAAGATGACGACGCCCAGCACGACCATGCGGCGGTGGCCGGCGATGTCGGCGAGGCGGCCGCCGAAGGCGAACAGGGCCGAGAGCGACAGCAGGTAGCCGTTGATGATCCACTGCACCCCCGTCGCCGAGAGCGAGAGGTCGTCCTGGATCGTCGGGATCGCGATCGCGACGATCGTCTGGTCGATGAAGGTCATCGAGACGGCGAAGATCATCGCCGCGAGGATCAGCTTGCTGTTCTGGGCGGGTGACTGGTTCATGGGGAAGCGGTTTGCCGCGCGGGCGGCGATTCCTTCCCCTGTTCGGGTATTCTCGCCGCCGCATGCCTCCCGTCTTTTGGCTTGGTTTCGGAATCGCCGCCGCGTTTGTCTTGATCGGCGCCTTTACTGGCGCCCGCTCGCGCACGGCCACCTTCCGCAGCGGCGCCGCGATGGGCGCCTACTTGGGCGTGATGAGCGCCTTCCCGCTGCTCGCCATCGGCCTGGCGACTTCCTAGCTCGCTCCGCATGAATCAGCCGTCCCGGGGGTAGCCGAGGGCGCATGACCAATGCGACCAAAATCCCTGCCCTAACCCTCCACGATGGCGTCGAGATCCCCCAGCTCGGGTTCGGCGTCTTCCAGATCCCGCCCGAGGAGACGCAGGAGACGGTGGAGGAGGCGCTGGGGGCCGGCTACCGCCATGTTGATACCGCAGCCGCGTACGGCAATGAGGCAGGGGTCGGGGCGGCGATCGCGGCGACCGGCGTCCGCCGCGAGGACGTCTTCGTCACCACCAAGCTGTGGAACTCTGAGCAGGGCTACGACTCGACGCTGCGCGCCTTCGAGGCGAGCCTGGAGCGGCTCGGGACCGGCCACGTCGACCTTTACTTGATCCACTGGCCGCGTCCCGACCAGGACCTCTTCCTCGAGACCTGGCGCGCCTTCGAACGGATCCAGGAGGAAGGCGGCACCCGCTCAATCGGCGTCTCCAACTTCCGCGTCGAGGACCTCGAGCGCCTGAAGAGCGAAGCCGAGCGGCAGCCGAGCGTGAACCAGATCGAGCTGCACCCGCGTTTCCAGCAGGCCGAGTTGCGGGCCTGGGACGCCGATCACGAGGTCGCCACCGAGGCCTGGAGTCCCCTCGCCCAGGGCGACCTGCTCGAGGACGGGACGATCAGGACGATCGCCGCCCATCGCGACCGCACCCCCGCCCAGGTGATCCTCCGCTGGCACCTGCAGCTCGGCAACGTGGTGATCCCGAAATCGGCGACGCCGGAGCGGATCCGGGAGAACTTCGAGCTCTTTGACTTTGAGCTGAGCGAGGACGATATGGCGGCGATCGAGCGGTTGGAGACCGGCGAGCGGATTGGACCGGATCCGGCGGAGTTCGACGGGGACTGAGGTTGCTGGCCGGCGGGGCCCGTCCCGGCGTGGGATATGCCTGCGCTGGATGCTCGGCATATCCCACGC
>DATDLJ010000102.1:0-46314 GCA_036519395.1 Solirubrobacterales bacterium
GGGCCTACGCGATCATCTTCTGCGGCCACTTCCCCGACCAGACCTACACCTTCTCCCAGCAGGAGGTCGAGGACGAGAGCCGCGGGGGCTGGTACATCCGCCAGCTCACCGGCTCCGCCAACATCGAGGGCAGCCCGCTCTTCCACGTCGCCAGCGGCAACCTCAGCTACCAGGTCGAGCACCACCTCTTCCCGGACATGCCGAGCACCCGCTACGCCGAGATCGCCCCGCAGGTCAAAGACGTCTGCGAGCGCTACGGCCTCCCCTACAACAGCGGTCCGTTCAGCCAGCAGCTGGGAATGGTGCAGCGGACGATTCTGCGCCTCGCCTTCCCCGGCGGCAGGCCCCGGCCAAAGCCGGGGCCCTACCGCGGGGAAGACGGCTCGATCCTCTGAGCCGCGGTGCCAGACGCGCTTTAGCCGCCGGCGATCGGGGCGATCGGCGTGCAGATGAATTTCCGCGGAGTGGCCGGGTCCAGCGCGGTGAGGATGTCGGCCCCGACGATGTGGTCGTAGGGCATCGAGAGGTGGTCGCCCAGGTCCAGCAGGCACTGGTTCTGGAGCAGGATGTTGCGCACGTTCGGACCGGAGAGAAAGGCCGAGGTGTAGGGGGTGACGACCTGGTCGTAGCGGGTCTGGATCACCGTGTATTCGACCCCCGGCACCGTCTCGCCGCCGCTGTTGAGCGCGGTGATGAATGGTGAGCCGGCGCGCTGTTGCTCGCAGGCCGGGCAGAGGGCACCGGTGAACTCGGATGAGCCGGGGAAGAAGTCGGCGAGGGTGAAGAGGCCGAGGAGGGTGGTGCCGTGGTTGGAAGGCGAGAGGCCGACCAGGGCGTTGACCTCGGCGGCGCCACCCAGGTGCTTCAAGTAATAGCGCGGCATCATCCCGCCCTGTGAGTGGCCGACAAGGTCGACCTCGGCGGCGCCGGTCGCAGCCAGTACCTGGTCGACGAAGGCGTCCAGTTCTGCCGCCGAGTTGGGGATATCGCCGACTCCGTAGACGCCGATCGCGTTGCTGCCCGAGTAGGCGCCGTAGTTGAGGGCAAACACGCAGTAGCCGTTGTTCTTCAACAGCGGCGAGATCGCCTGCCAGCTGTTCGAGCGGTCGGCGAAGGTGCCGTGAACGAGAATCACCGGACGCGGGTGGGCGGCGGTTGGGGCGCAGCTCCAATCGTTGGCGCCGGGCGGGCTTGCGGTCGGGCTGGTGTGGGCGTAGCCGTAGACGCCGTTGTAGATCACCGGCAGGTCAGCCCGAGCGGCGCTCGCTCCCAGTCCGAGCATCGCCACGACTACCGCAAATACCACCGACATTCGCCTCATGGACGTTTCTCCTCTACCCGTTGCACTACTTAAAAGTTACTATCAGAATACTTGAGCTTTCGCAGCTCTTGGTTCTGATCTTGGGAAGGAGAGAAAATGAAAAAGACGATCGCATTCCACCGCCTGCGGGCGGGACTGCTTGCTCTCGTGGCGATGGCGATGCTGCTCGCCGGCTTTACCGGCGGCGCCGCGGCGGCCAACTACACGGCGCTCGGCGACTCATACGCGGCCGGGCCGTTGATCCCGAACCCGCTGCTGCCGCTCGGCTGTCTCAAGTCGAGCAACAACTACGCCCACCTGGCGGCGCCGTCAATCGGGCTCACCCTGCGTGACGCAACTTGCAGCGGCGCCGAGACGGAGGACATGACCAACCCGCAGAACGTCGATCCCGACGGACCCAACCCGCCGCAGTTCAACTCGCTCGACGCGAGCACGACGGTGGTCTCGGTGACGATCGGCGGCAACGACATCGGCTTCTCCGAGGTCGCGCAGAGCTGCATCACGGTCAACCCGTTCAGCCATCCCTGCCTCGACAAATACAACTCGGGCGGGGTCGATCAGCTGAAAGCGCGGATCGAAGCGACGGCGCCGAAAGTAGCGGCGGTCCTACAGGGGATCAAAGCCCGCTCGCCCGCGGCGAAAATCTACGTCGTTAACTACCCGGCGATCTTCCCCGAGACGGGGTTCGGCTGCTGGCCGCAGATGCCGATCGGATTTACCGACGTCCCCTACCTGCGCTCGACTCAGCAACGGCTGAACTCGATGCTGGCGACGCAGGCGGCGGCCAACGGAGCGACGCTCGTTAATTGGTACGGGGCCAGCATCGGCCACGACGCCTGCAAAGGCACCTCGACCCGCTGGGTCGAACCGCTCGTGCCCGGTACCTCCGCTGCCCCGATCCATCCCAACAAAGCGGGAAT
The DNA here is from genome assembly GCA_036519395.1 of Solirubrobacterales bacterium. Taxonomy (GTDB): domain Bacteria; phylum Actinomycetota; class Thermoleophilia; order Solirubrobacterales; family 70-9; genus VAYN01. The sequence continues at coordinate 2,242 of DATDLJ010000102.1, forward strand.
GGTCGGCGGGGCCAACGCCCTCGTCGCGGCGGTGAAATAGTCGCAGCATGAGAATCGCCAGCCTCGTCCCCTCCGCGACCGAGATGCTCTTCGCGCTCGGCCTCGGGGGGGACGTGGTCGGCGTCACCCACGAGTGCGACTGGCCGCCGGAGGCGAAGTCGCTCCCCCACCTGACCGCGACGGTCCTGCCCGAGGGCCTCAGCGCCGGTGAGATCGACGCGGCGGTGAAGGAGATCGTCGGCGAAGGCCGTGCCCTCTACACCCTCGACGAGGAGCGGCTTACCGAGCTGGTGCCGGACCTGATCGTCACCCAGGCCGTCTGCGAGGTCTGCGCGGTCTCCTACGAGGACGTGGTCACCGTCGCGGCGCGGTTGCCGGGGCAGCCGCAGGTCTTGCAGCAGGACCCGAGCACGCTCGGCGAGGTCCTGGAGGACGTGACCCGGCTCGGGTCTGCGGCTGGGATCCCGGTCAGAGCACAGGGCCTACGCGAACTGCTCGAGGGGCGGCTGGAAGCGGTGCGCAGGGCGGTGGAGAAGGTCGAGCGGCCGCGGGTCATCGCCCTGGAGTGGCTCGATCCGCCGTTCCTCGGCGGCCACTGGATCCCGGAGATGATCGCGATCGCCGGCGGCACCGACGTCATCGGGCGAGCCGGACAAAAGTCGCCGCAGGTCGAGTGGGATGAGCTGCGGGGACTCGACCCCGAGGTCGTCGTCTCGATGCCGTGCGGGTGGTATCTCGACGACTCATTGGCGCAAGCGCGCGAGCACCGCGACCGTCTCGACTCGCTCGGCGCCAAACGGTTGTTCGCGGTCGACGCCGCCTCCACCTTCTCCCGGCCGGGACCGCGGCTGATCGAGGGCGTCGAGCTGCTCGGGCACCTCTTCCACCCCGAGCTGCTGCAGCCGCCGCCGGGGATCGGCTTCGCCGAACTGGCCGCTCAGAGCTCGAGCTCGTAGTAGAGCATCGCGGTCCCGTCGGGCCCTTCTTCGTTGGTGAAGCCGAGCTTGCGGTAGAGGGAACGGGCGGCGACGTCGGACTCACCGGTGTTCAGTTCGATCCAGCCGGCGTCGCACTCGCGGCAGGCGGCGATCGCCGCCTCCATCAGCTTCTGACCGATCCCCTGGCCGCGCAGATCGGGCACCACGTAGAGCTCTTGCAGGTAGGCCTCCTGCTGCTCGGTCCAGACCGATGGCCGGAAGCGCAGCAGTGCCAGCCCGTCCGGGCCCTCCCCCGCCAACAGCACGACCATCTCGCCCTCGCGCAGCATCCGTTCGGCGTGGCGAGTCAGCTCCGGGACGGGTGGCGTCTGCTCCTCGTACTCGGTGTTGAAGTCGTGGAGGAGCTGGGCGATCTGCGGGGCGTCCGCCACCGTCGCCTCGCGAATCGATATTCGTGCTTCTGCCATGTCCCCAGTCTCCCTTCCCGATCGCCTCCGCGCCAGTTGCGCCTGGGTCGCTGAGCGCGCGCGGTTCGCCCGCATCGACGAGACGCGGCTCGGAGCTTACGGTCGCTACCTCAGCGTGGTCGAAGTCGCTGCCGCGCCCCCGCTCCCGCAACACCGCCTACTGACGAGTGGTGAGTTAACCCGCCTATAGCCGGATTAACTCACCACTCGCCCTCAGAACTCGTAGGACCGCGCCTCTTGGTGGCGCTCGACCGCCAGCGTCACAAGCTGGTCGCAGAGGGTCGGGTAGTCGGTCCCGGTTGCCTCGAAGAGCTTGGCGTAGACGCTGGTGTCGGTGAAGCCCGGCATCGTGTTGATCTCGTTGACGAGGACCGAGCCGTCGGGCTCGACGAAGAAGTCGCAACGGGCGAGGCCGGAGCAGCCAGCGAGGGTGAAGACCGAGACCGCGAGCTCGCGCACGCGCTCGATCGCCTCCTCGCCGATCGGGGCTGGGACCCGCAGCTCCATCCCGCCCTCGGTGTACTTGGCCTCGAAGTCGTACCAGACCCCCTGGGAGACGATTTCCCCCGGCAGCGAGGCCTGCGGCTCGGTGTTGCCGAGCACCGAGCACTCGACCTCGCGGCCGCTGGCCGAGGCCTCGACGATCACCCGAGGGTCGTGCCGGAGGGCCAGCTCAACCGCGGCGTCGAGATCGGCGAGGTCGGCTACGCGGGTGATCCCGACGCTGGAGCCCATCCGCGACGGCTTCACCCAGAGCGGCAGCCCGAGCTCCTCGCAGCGACCCCACCACTCGTTCCCTTCCACCGCGGTGAACTCGACCTGCGGCACCCCTTGCTCGGCGAACAGCCGCTTCAGCGTCAGCTTGTCCATGCAGACCGCCGAGGCGAGCACGTCGGAGCCGACGTAGGGCAGGTCGAGGCACTCGAGCAGGCCCTGCACGCTGCCGTCCTCGCCGAAGGCGCCGTGCAGGGCGGGGAACACCGCGTCCGCCCCGAGGAGCCCGCCGCCCGGGACCAGGTCAACCGTGCCACCGGCAGCGCCCCAGCGGCCATCGCGGGCGATCGTCACCTCGACCACCTCGTGGCCGGCCTCGCGCAATCCCCGCGCGACCGCGCCGCCCGAACGCAGGGAGACGTCGTGCTCCGAGGAGCGCCCGCCCGAGAGGACGGCAACCCTCATTCCGCTTCCCCTTCTTCTTCGCTCGCTGGAACCACCAATCTGCCGACCGTGATCGTCACCGTGTCACCCGGTTCCCCTTCGGTCCCCGGCGGCGGGAACTGGTCGATGACCCGACCGGACTGGCTCGGCACTTCGGTTTCTTCTTCTTCGACGTTCGGCTGCAACCCGGCGGCGCGGATCGCTTCAACCGCTTCGCGGCGTTCTTTGCCGATCACGTTCGGCACCTTCGCCTGTTTTTCTTCTTCGCCGCTGGAGACGACGATCGCCACCGCCGAGCCGGGTTCGACCTCGCTGCCGGCGTCGGGCGATTGGCTGATCACTTGACCCTCCGGAGAGGAGCTTTCTTCCTCGCTGATGGTCGCTTCCAGACCGCGGCCGCGGAGCCGTTCAACCGCTACGCCGCGCTGGCTGCCGACCAAAACCGGGACCTTGGTCAGCTTCGGACCGCGCGAGACGAAGAGGGTGACGGTCGAGCCTTTGGTCGCGGTGTTGCCGCCGCCAGGTTCGGAGCGGATCACCAGCCCTTCTTTGACCTGTTTCGAGTTGACCCGTTCAACGTTGACTTCGAAGCCCGCCGCTTCCAGCTCTTCGCTGGCCTCTTCCTCGCTCAGGCCCGCAGTCGACGGCACTTTGGCGCTGCCCGGCCCGGAGCTGACCGTCAGGTTCACCTCCGGCTTCGAGCAGAAGAAGCTGAGGAAGGCGCAGTCGAGCGAGGCCTGGTCGGCCGGCGGCGACGCCGCAGGGTCCTGCTCGAGCACTTCGTTGGCTGGTGCGTCGCGCTCGACCCGGACCACTTCGCCGACCGAGAAGCCCCGCTGTTCGAGCAGGGTGATCGCGACCCCGAGCTGGTTGCCGGTCACGCCCGGGACCTTGGTCGTGGTGTCGCGGGTCAGCGCCAGCCCGATCAGCAACCCGATCAGGATCGCCGCGGCCACCAGCGCCCAGACCCACCATTTGCGTTTGCGCTCCTCGTCTGGTGGCACCTCCTCGACGGTGGCAACCGGCGAGACGGCCGCGAAGGTAGCGGTTCCCTGGGCGACACCGGGGTCTTTCAGCGCCCCATCGAGGGCGGCGATAAAAGCGTCGGCGCTCTGGAAGCGCTGCCCCGGCTCCTTCTCCAGCGCCCGCATCACCACCGCGTCGAGCGCCGGCGAGACCTGGGGGTTGATCGAGCTCGGCCGCTGCGGCGTCTCGGCGACCTGTTTCATCGCGATCGCGACGGCGCTGTCGGCTTCGAAAGGAACGCGCCCGGTCAGCGCCTCATAGAGGATCACCCCGATCGAGTAGAGGTCGGAGACCGGGGTGACGTCGAATCCCTGCGCCTGCTCCGGCGAGAGGTACTGCGGGGTCCCCATCACCGAGCCGGTTTGGGTGATCTCGGAGACCCCGGCGCGGGCGATGCCGAAGTCGGTCACGACCGCTTTGCCCTCGGCGTCGACGATCACGTTCTGCGGCTTCAGGTCGCGGTGGACGATGCCGTTGCGGTGGGCGAACCGCGCCCCCTCCAGCACCTGGCGGACCAGCGCAACCGCCTGGTCGGGACTGAGCCCGCGGTCGATCAGCTCCTTCAGCGTCGGCCCCTCGACGTAGCGCATCGCGATGTAGTTGACGCCGTCGTCCTCGCCGCGGTCGTAGACGGCGACGATGTTCGGGTGCGTCAGCCCGGCCGCGTGCTCGGCCTCGCGCTGGAAGCGCCCAACGAACTCCGCGTCCTGGAGGAACCGCCGGTGCAGGATCTTCAGCGCCACCTGCCGCTGCAGGTGCGTGTCCTCGGCCAGCCACACATCGGCCATGCCACCGCTGCCGAGCCGGCGCAGGACCTTGTAGCGGTTCTCGATGACCCTTCCCTCGCTGACCTCAGCCACCGCTCCTCCTCATTCTCCGTTCAGGATTGCTTCCGCGACGTCGCGGAAGATCGGGGCGGCAACGTCGCCGCCAAACTGTTCCGTGCACTCCACCGAGGCCGCGATCGCGATCTGCGGGTCATCGGCCGGGGCGAAGCCGATGAACCAAGCCTGGTTCTCGTCGACCCCCCCGCCGCAAGCTTTGTTGCCCGGCGTTTCCGCGGTTCCGGTCTTGCCCGCCACCGGCACCCCCGAGATCGCCGCGTTGGTCCCGGTCCCTTCGCTGACTACTCCTTCCATCGCCGTGGTCAGCTCCGCCGCGGTCTCCTCGCTGATCGCCTCGCTGTAGACGGAGGGGTCCATCGTCTCGGTGACGCGGCCGTCGGGATCGATCACCCGCTTCCAGATCTGCGGCTTCATCAGCTTGCCCCCGTTCGCCACCGCTGCTGCGACCTGCGCCATCTGCAGCGGCGTCGTCAGCAGCCGCTCCTGGCCGATCGCGAGGCGGGCGAGGTCGACGGGGTCTTTGGCGGTCAGCAGTTCTTCGTTTTCGATGTCCCAGACCCCGCTCTTTTCGACCTCGTCTTCGGGCAGGTCGATCGCCGGCGTGGCGTTGAAGCCGAAGCGTTCCATGTACTGGAAGAGAGTGTCGTTGCCGAGCTGCTGGCCGAGCTGGCCGAACCAGGTGTTGACCGAGTTGGTCAACGCGGTGTCAAGCCCGATCGGGCCGAAGTCCTGGTTGAAGTCGTTCTGCAGCGGCGTCCCTTCGACTTCCAGGGAGCCGGGCGCGTCGATCGTCGTTTCCGCGGTGATCGCGCCGCTGTCAAGCCCGGCGGCGGCGGTCACCACCTTGAAGGTCGACCCCGGCGGGTAGAGGCCCTGCGTCGCCCGGTTCACCAGCGGCCTGTCGATCTCGTTCTGGCTCAGCTGTTCAAAGTCGAAGGGCACCCGGTTGGGGTCGAGGGGCGCGTTGGAGGCCATCACCTTGACCGCGCCGGTGGCGGGCTCGATCGCGACCACGGCGCCGAAGCCGGCTTCCTCGAGCTCGGCCAACGCCAGTCGCTGCGCGTCGGCGTCGATGCTGGTGACGATGTCGTTTCCTTCCTGGCGCTCGTTCAACAGTTCGTCGAGGATCGAGCTGAATTCCGAACCTTCACCGATCAGTTCCTTGTTGTGGAACTGCTCGAACTCGCTGTCGCCGAACTGCACGAAGCTGTAGCCGATCGGGTGGCCGAACAACGCTCCTTCGGGATAGCGACGGACGTAGCGTTTCGAGGAGCCCGTCCCCTTCGGCACCGACTTTGCGATCACCGTCCCGTCGGCGGCGAGGATGCGGCCGCGGGGAATCTGCTGCTGCTCAAACAGCAGCCGCTTGTTGGCGTCCTTTTCCTTCAGCGCTTCGGCGTCGAAGACCGACCACCAGGACGTGAAGCCGACCAGAACCCCGAAGAGGACGACGATGAAGGCGAACAATTTGACGATCTGCCGGTTCACGCCGGGGCCCCCATCGCGGCCATCCGACCCGCCGGTTCGGCGGCTTCCCGGCGGGCCCGATCGGAGATCAACAGCAGCAGCGCCAGGAGGACGAAGTTGGCGACGATCGAGCTGCCGCCGTAGCTGATGAAAGGCAGGGTGACGCCGGTCAGCGGGATCACCCGGGTGACGCCGCCGATGATCACGAAGGCCTGGATCGCGAACACCGCGGTCAACCCCGTCGCCAGCAGCTTCGAGAAGCCGTCGTTGGCGAGCAGGGCGATTTTGAAGCCGCGAGCGGCGATCAGCAGGTAGACGAGGAGCATTCCGCAGGCGCCGAAGAGGCCGACCTCGTTGACGATCAGCGAGTAGATCGTGTCGGTCTGCGCCGCCGGCAGCAGCGCCTGGTTCGTCCCCGGCACGACGATCAGCGCCTGCCCGAAGCCGGCGCCGAAGAGGCCGCCGTCTGCCTGGGCGAAGATCGAGTTGAGGATCTGGTAGCCGGTGCCTTCCGGGTCGTTATAGGGGTGGAGCCAAATTTCGATCCGATCGTGGACGTGGGGCACGGTGCTGGCAAAGAACCAGGCGCCGATCAGGAACATCGCCATCCCGATCACGACGAAGGAGAAGCGCCCGGTGGCCACGTAAAGCAGCGCCAGGAAGGCGGCAAAGAACATCAGCGAGCTGCCGAGGTCGCGGATGAAGACGAGCATGAACATCGACGCCCCCCAGACCACCAGCATCGGCCCGAAGTGCTTCAGCGGCGGCAGCGTCACCCCGAGCACGCGCCGGGCGCCGACGATCAGCACCTCGCGGTGCTCGCGCAAGTAGCTGGCGAGGAAGACGACGATCGCGATCTTGGTGAACTCGGCCGGCTGGAAGGCGATCGGCCCGATCTTTACCCCGAGGTAGGCGCCGTTGACCTGCTGGCCGATCCCCGGTACCCGCGGCGCCAGCAGCACCAGCAGGCCGGCGATCGCGATCGTGTACCGGTAGCGCTCCAGCACCTCGTAGTCGCGCAGGAAGGTGATCGTCAACGCGAAGAGGACCAGCCCGAGGACAAACCAGTTGGCCTGGTCGCGGGCCAAGGTCTCGTCGATCCGGTAGATCATCACCAGCCCGAAGGCGGTCAGGGTGGCGACCAGCGGGAAGAGGTAGGGGTCGGCGTTGGGGAGGCGGATCCGCAGGAAGATGTGGGTCGCCAGGCAGACGGCCAGGAAGTAGGCGCCGTAGATCAGGCTGAGGTTGCCGAGCTGTTCGTTCTCCTGCGAGAACACCCCCGCGAAGCCGGCCGTCAGCAGGATCGCGACGGGAACCAGGGCGAGGAGCTCCCGGTTCCTCGCCGACGTCAACGCAAGCCCTCGCTCTTTTCGATGTCTTCGATCAGGGAGACGGCGTCCTCGCGCGAGCGCATCTTGTGGCCGGTGACCGCGTCCTGCCGTTTCGGCGGCAGCGCTTCGGTCTGGACCGGGATCGAGTAGCGCTCGCTGTAGAGCTCAATCCCGAACGGCAGCTCGTACGGGGCGCCGCGGTAGAGGGCGACCCGACCGGCGTCGTCGCTGCCGAGGAACCAAACCTGGCGGTTGGCGTACCAGGCGCCGAAAGCCACGGCGGCGAGGACCAGGACCACGGCGAGGACCTTGGCCGCGGTGCGCCAGCGGCCGCCGCGGGGACGCGCCGCCAGATCCTCGCGCCGTTGCCGCGCCGCCTCGGCGGCAGCTCGGCGCCGGACCTCGGTCCCGGTCAGCCCCGCCTCCTCGGCGCTCGTCCCGATCAGCGTCGCCCCCTCGTCGGGACCTGCCCCCGGATTGGCTGCGGCGGGGGCGGCGGTGTCCTCGAGCCGGAAGGCGACGACCGTGATGTTGTCGCGGCCGCCGGCCCGGTTGGCTTCGTCGACCAGCGCCCGCACCGCCGAGGAGAGCGAGGTGGCGCGGGTGAGGATGCGGGCGATCTGCTCGTCGTCGAGCATCGTCGTCAACCCGTCGGAGCAGATCAGGAAGACATCGCCGTGCTGGGCGGGGACAGTCTGCAGGTCGACTTGGACCTCGGGTTCGGGTCCGAGGGCGCGGGTGATGATCGAGCGCTGCGGATGGTCCTCGGCCTGGGCGTCGGTCAGCTGCCCTTTGCGCCGCATCTCCTCGACCAGCGAGTGATCGCGGGTCAGCTGCTCGAACTTGTTGCCGCGGAGGCGGTAAGCGCGGCTGTCGCCGACATGGCCGATTGCCACCTCTTCGCCCGCGAGGTCGACGATCGCGGCGGTGATCGTCGTCCCCATCCCGGCCAGGCTCGGGTCCTTGCGAGCAAGCTCGTGGATCGTCCGGTTCGCTCTCTCGATCGTTTCCTCGAGCACCCGCTCCGGCGGCTCCTGCGGCAGCTCAGTGGCAAAAGACTCGGCCGCGGCTTTCGAGGCGACCTCGCCGGCCTGGGCGCCGCCCATTCCATCGGCGACGACAAACAGCGGCGCGTTCGTGAAGAGCGAGTCCTCGTTGGCGTTGCGCTGGCGCCCGGTGTCGGTGCGTACTGCCTCCTCCGCGATCCGCAAGGCCATCAGCCCACCTCGAACCTGAAGATCGTGTCACCGATTTGGACCGTGTCGCGGTCGATCAGCTCCGCCTCCCCATGCAGGGTGGCGCCGTTTAACAAGGTGCCGTTGGTCGAGTTCATGTCCTCAACGAAGAAACGCCCCTCGCGCGAAAAGACGCGGGCGTGGATGCTAGAGGCGTAACGGTCGTCGATCCGCACGTCCGCCTCCTTTGAGCGGCCGATCGAGAGCCCGCCGATCAGATCGAAGCGCTGCTCGCGCTCGAGACCGCCGCCACGCTCGGCCACAAGCCAGCCGTCGGGTCCGCGCGGCGCCTCGGAATAGGCCGGCGCGGCATGAAAGCCGGTGGCGTCCGGGGCCGGCGAGACGGTCCGCCGCAGGTCCTTGAGCGCGCCGCGAGCGATCACCAGCACGAACAGGTAGAGGACGGCGAGGAAGCCGAACTTGAGGGCTACTGAGATGGGGTCGTAATCCACGCGACAGGCACCTTAATGACGGCGGCAGCCGGCGCTACTGCTCTATGTCAAACGTGAAGGTGGTGGTGCCGACGGTGATCTGGTCGCCGGGGCTGAGCCGAGTCGAGGGGACACGGCGGCCATTGACCTTGATCCCGTTGGTGGAGCCGAGGTCAACGATCTGCCAGTCGCCGTTCTCGGCCCGCCTCAGCTCCGCATGGCGGCGAGAAACGTTGGGGTCGGAGAGCACGCACTCGACCGACTTCGAGCGCCCGATCGTCGCCCGCGGGCCATCCAGCACGTAGCGCCTGTCGTCGAGCGAGACCACCGCGCGGGTGGAGACCAGTGCCCCGACCGCCTGCTCGGGGCGTTTCGGCCGGCCGCGGTCGCGCTCCCGCACCGCCGAGTAGACCATGGTGTGCCCCTCTTCGCCCTGTTCTGGCGCCTGCCCCTCGTGCGCCGGCGGCTTTACCAACCGCGCCTGGATCCCGAACTCCCCCAGCCGCAACCGCTCGTCGGTCTCGAAATCGACCTGCGGCCGGGTCAAGAGGTCGTAACCGCGCCGCCGCGCGTGCTCCAGCAGGTAGCCGGAGAGCTCCTGCTCCAGCGAGCGCTCGTAGCCCTCGAGCTTGCTGCGGTCTTGGCGCGAGAGGAAAACCGTGTACTCGTTCGGCACGTAGACGCGCTGGACCGAGGCAGTCTTGTGGGCGTCCATTTCCTTCGCCAGTTTGCGCGCCAGTTCGACCGGCTGCACCTCAGAACTGAAGGCGCGGCTGAACACCCCCTCGACGAGGCCTTCGAACATCGACTCCAAGCGACTTAGAGCGCCGATTGGGAAATCCTAGAGATCGCTCATCTACGGCAGGGCCGCCCCGTGCAGGGCGAGGAAACCACCGACGGTCGCGGCGGCGGCGAGGGCGCCGACCCGGGTGACAAGGCCGCGGCCGTAAGAACCGGGCAGGTGGTCGCTCAGCTGGTCGAGTGAGTCCTCGATCGCCGTCCCCAGCTCCTCCAGCGAGGGGCGGTGGTTGGGCCGGGGCGAGAGGCAGGCATCGATCGTCGCGGTCAGCTCCCGCGGCAGGTCGGGGCGGAGCCGGCGCAGCGAGCGGACGCGGCCGCCGATCGCCCGCGCGGTCGCAGCCGGGGTCGGGCGCCGGTGCGGGTTCTCGCCGCTCCAGCACTCATACAGCGTCAAGGCCAGCGAGTAGACGTCGGCCTCTGGTCCCGCCGGCCGTCCCTCTGCCTGCTCTGGCGACATGTAGGCCAGGGTCCCAACAACGTCGCCGGCGGCGGTCAGGGGGGAGTCCCCGGCAAGATGGGCGACGCCGAAATCCATCAGCTTCGCCCGCGGTTCGGAGTCCTCGATCACCTGCACGTTCTGCGGCTTGATGTCGCGGTGGACGACGCCGCGCGAGTGGGCATGATCTAGCGCCTCGCAGAGATCGGCACCGATCTCTGCGATCTCGCGGTCGGAGAGCTCATCGCTGGCGGCAAGGCGGGCCAGGGTCGAGCCCTCGACCAGCTCGGTGACGAGCAGAGCGTTGCCGTCCTCCTCGCCCATCTCATAAAGGGTGACGATGCCCGGGTGGTTGAGCCGCGCCGCGGCTTGGGCCTCGCGCAGCACCCGGCGACCGGCCTCGCCCCGCTGCTCGATCGCCTTCACCGCGACCGGGCGCTCGAGGCGACCGTCCCAGGCCTCGTAGACAACGCCGAAGCCGCCGCTACCGATGCGGCGCTCGATCAGGAAGCGGTTGAGCACCAGGGAGCCGACCATCGCGTTTCAAACTTCGCCGCTCCGCGCGGCTCTCCTGCGCCGTTTGCGGTTGGGAAAAAGGTGCCGTTTGCGGCGGCAACTGACGCTGCAACCACCGTAGAGGTCATACTCTCGCCTCCGTGGAGGACTTCACCTCACGACGCTCCCCCCGGCGCGAGCGGCCCAAACGCAGACCCGAGCGCCAGCAGATCATGCTGCGGCGAGCGCTTGCCCTTGGCGGCGGCCTTGTTCTCCTGATCCTGCTCGTACTAGGGGTCAAGGGTTGCCTCGACGCCCGCGCCAACCGCGAGCTCAGCGACTACGCCCGCAACGTCACCCAGATCGTCGAAGAGACCAAGCAGACGAGCAAATCGTTCTTCGGCAAGCTCGAAGACCCCGGCAACCTCTCGGTCACCGACTTCGTCGACCAGGTCAACGCCGACCGCAGCGCGATCGACACCTACGCGACCCGGATCGACGACCTCGGGACCCCCGGCGACATGGACCGAGCGCAGACCAACCTCGAGCTGGTCTACCAACTGCGCGCCAACGCGATGGACGAAATCGCCAACAAGATGCCGACCGCGCTCGGCGACGCGGGGGCGGAGAAAGCGATGGCCGGGATCGCCAAACAGATGCAGAAGCTGTTCGCCGCCGACGTGATCTACGAAACCGTGGTCCGGCCGGAAGTCGACGGCGTTCTCGCCGATAACAACATCTCCGACAGCGACCTGCCGAAAGACACTTTCCTGCCGGATGAAAAGTGGCTCGACGAGACCGAGGTCAGCGAAGCGTTGGGCGCGATCAGCGGCAACAGCGCCGGTGAAGTCTCCGGCGTCCACGGCACCGAACTCTCGGCCGTAGTCGTCAACGGCACCGAACTGGTCGAAGGCGCGCCGGCGACGATCAGCGCCGAAGAAGGGGTCGAAGTCGAAGTAAGCGCCCTCAACTCGGGCGAAGCGACCGAGAACGGCGTCGGCGTGTCCGTCACCTTCGAAGGCACCACGATCAAAGGCGAAATCGATGAACTGCCGGTCGGGGAAACCGGGATCGCAGTCATCCCCCTGACGCCGACGCCGAGCGGGGAAGTCACGCTCGAAGTGGTAGTCGAAGCGGTGCCTGGCGAGAACATCACCGAAAACAACGAAGCGACCTACACCCTGCTGATCGAATAGCGGCGGCGCGGCCGGCGGGGAAATCGGCGATCCTGCGGCTATGAAGATCGCTTACCTCGGCCCCGCCGGAACCTTCACCGAGGACGCCCTCGGCGAGACAGTTGCCGCCGGCGAGTACCGGCCGCTGCGGACGGCGACGATCCACGACGCGATCCTCGCGGTCGAGCGCGGCGAGGCGGACCGGGCGTTGGTGCCGATCGAGAACTCGCTCGAGGGCTCGGTCCGGCCGACCCTCGACGCGCTTGCCTTCGACGCCGGCGGGGTGACGATCATCGGCGAGCACGACTATCGGGTACGGGTCCACCTGATCGCGCGGGAGGGGGTGCGGGTCGAGGAGATCGAGGCGGTGCTCTCACACCCGCAGCCGCTTGCTCAGTGCCAGCGCTTCTTGCGCGAGACCTTCCCCGAGGTCGAACGGCGCAGCGTCAGCAGCACCGCGGCCGCGGTGCGGATGGTCAGCGAGTCGGCGCGGCCGTGGGCGGCGCTGGGAGCGCGTGCTGCGGCTGCGCTCTATAAGTGCGAGCTGTTGCTGGAGGGGGTCGAGGACCAAGAGGACAACGTCACCCGCTTCGTCTGGATCGCCCCGCAGGGGACCGAGCCAATCGGCGCGGGAGCGTGGAAGACCTCGCTTGTCTTCTCCGAGGTAGGTGCCGATCACCCCGGCGCTTTGGTCGACTGCCTGAGCGAGTTCTCCGAGCGCGGGATCAACCTGACGCGGATCGAGTCGCGGCCGCTGCGCCAAGGTCTTGGGCAGTACATGTTCTTCTGCGATCTCGAGGGCGGTGAAACCGATGCGGGCGTCTCCGAGGCGATCGCGGCGCTGCGGACGAAGGCCGCCTCGGTCCGGATTCTAGGCTCCTACCCCGTGGGAGGAGGCTGAGTGCCTACAATTTCCTCCCAGCATGGCCAGGGTCCTGGTACTCAACGCGACGTATGAGCCGATCAACGTCTGCACGTTGAGGCGGGCTGCTGTCCTGCTCCTCAAGGAAAAGGCCGAACTTCTTGAGCAGCGCGAGGGGGCGGCACTGCACTCCGAGCGGATGACGATGGAGCGTCCCGACGTGATTCGCCTCGTCAACTTCGTGCGGATCCCGCGCGAGGCGCACCGGCGCAAGATCACCCGCCGCGCCGTCCTCGCCCGCGACGCCTGGACCTGCCAGTACTGCGGCTCGACCAAATCCGGCCTCACCGTCGACCACGTCATTCCCCGCTCCCGCGGCGGCAAATCGGTTTGGGAGAACATCGTCGCCGCCTGCCCGCCGTGCAACCGGCGCAAGGGCAACCGCCTCCCCCGCGAGATCCACATGCACCCTGCGACGATCCCGAAGGCACCGCCGCCGACCGTCTTCATCCAGGTGGCCAGCCCGAAGATCCCCGCGGCCTGGCAGCAGTACCTTCCGCAGGCTGCCTAGCCCCCACGCCGGGGTTCCTGAGCGCGCAAGTAGAATGCGATCGATGACTGCTGCCCGGCGCGGTTGGGCTCGAGCGCTCGCGGGGATCGCGTTCGGTGCCCTTCTTATCTCGATGACGATCGTTGGTGCCGTCGCCGTGCCCTCGGCGTCGGCTAGCGGTGTCTGGCTGGAGCCGTCTTCCGCCGAGCAGGCAAATGATTTCTGGACCCCGGCCCGGATCCAGATGGCGAAACCACTGGAGCTGCGCTCGGACCGCGCGGGAGCATCGGCCGCCGATCCGGCGGCGATTGACTCCGACTTCGAGCAGGTGCCCGATCCGGCGGCACCCGGGTTTCGCATCCACGGCGTGATCGTCCTCTCCCTTGGAATCTTCGGCTACGGCCGTTGCTCGGGCACCGCGGTCCGCTCCGCGAATAAGAGCGTGGTGATCACCGCGGCGCACTGCCTCAACAGCGGTTCGATCAGCCGCTGGTTCCCCGGTGAAGCCGCCTTCGTTCCGGCCTACCGCTACGGACAGCGCCCCTTCGGGGTCTTCCCCGCCCGCTGGATCGACACCACCAAGCGGTGGCGAACCACCGACGGCAGCCCCAACTACGACGTCGGCGCGATGGTCGTCGGGCGCAACGAGGCCGGGGAACTGCTGACCGAGGCCGTCGGCGCCGCGAAAATCGCCTGGGGGTTAAAGCGGGCGCAGAGCTTCGACGTCCACGGCTACCCGGCGGAAGATCCCTTCGACGGCGAAACGCAGCGACTCTGCGACGGCACCCAGTACATCGGCCACGACCCCCACTCGCTCATCTTTCCAGGGCCGCTCAACCTCGCCGTCGTCTGCGGGGTCACGGGCGGCGCCTCCGGTGGCGGCTGGATGATCCGCGGCGACACGATCAACGGGGTCACCAGCTACGGCTACTTCGACGAGGAGAGCCCCGACTACGGCCCCTACTTCGGCAAGGAAGTCGCGCGGCTCTATGGCAGGGCGGTGAGGGTTAAATGAGCCGGCGAGCTCTCGTGCTCGGTCTCCTCTGCTCGATCTTGGCGCTCGGCACCGCGTCGACGGCCTCGGCGCAGGAGCTGCCCCTCTCTCTGCTCCCACCCATTTCGCTGGACACCGAGGTCGGCCCGCCGCTCACCCCAGAGCGAGGCTTCCGCACGCTGCTCACGGTCGACGCGCCCGGAGCCTACGACGTCAACGTGGTCACCGACGGCAGCGCGGTCGCGCTGCGCGTCTCCCGGACCAGCGGGGGCAAGTGGGGCACCGCGACCTACTACCTGGCGCGCGGAGTCGCGCAGCCGGAACGGTTGCGGGCCACCTTTGGCAAGCTCGGCAAGATCTCAATGCGCTTTCGCGAGTCGCGGCACCGACCCTGGTTCGGAAAGCGGAGGGACTGTCGCGGCAAGAGCAGGTTCGTGGTCAAGCGCGGCGTCTTCGTCGGCAACCTTCGCTTCCGCGGTGAGGACGACTACCTGACGATCCGCACTCACCGGGTCAAGGGATCGATTCTCTCCGTCGCGCCGAAGTGCCTGCCGGGCAATCGGGGACGGGCGCGAAGCTCCGCCGCCCTCGAAGACTCCTTCACCGGTTTCGTCGCCAGCGACCGCGACGGCGTCGAGTCGACCGCGTTCGGCGCTCTCAGCATCCGCGAGCGGCTCGTCTATCTCGCCCAACACGAAGAGAACCGGGGGAAGCTGGGGATCCTCCACATGGCGATCGTCGGAGACCGCGGTGAGCTCGACTTCAACGAATCCATCACCGTCGGGAAGTTCTCGCCGGGCGGACCGTTCCACGGCACCGGCCTTTACCGCGCGGCGCCCGACGGCTCCACCACCTGGACCGGCAACCTCAGCATCGACTTCCCCGGCGCCCCGGGCTTCCCGCTCACCGGGCCCGCCTACGAGACCTTTCTCGAAGCCGGGTTCTAAGCCGGTCTACTCGCCGCTGCCGTCGGGTGAGGCCTCGGGCAGCTCGCCCTGACCGTCGTTCTCGGCGGCGCCTGCATCGGCAGAGTCCTCGGACTCAACCACCAGGGCGACCGCGCTGACGCGATCGTCGTCCTTGATGTTCATCACCTTTACCCCCTGCGTGGAGCGGCCCATCTGCGAGATGCCGCCGACGGAGGTGCGCTGGACCATCCCGTTCTGGGAAATGAAGAGGAGGTCCTGATGCTCGCCGACGATTAGAGCGCCGGCGAGGCCGCCCTTCTTCTCGGTCAGCTTTGCGGTGAGGACGCCTTTCGTCCCGCGCCCCTTGACGGGGTACTCGGAGACGGGCGTCCGCTTGCCGTAGCCGTTCTCGGTGACGACGAAGAGTTCGGTGTCGTTGCGGGCGACGTCCATCGCCAGCACCCGGTTGTCCTTGCCGGACACGTTCATGCCTTTGACGCCGCTGGTGTCGCGGCCCATCGTCCGCACGTGCTCCTCGGAGAAGCGCGAGGCGTGGCCGGAGTGGGAGACCATGAGGATGTCGTCCTCACCCGAGGTCAAGCGCACCTGCACCAGCTCGTCGCCGTCGCGAACCTTGATCGCGATGATCCCGTCGGCGCGGATTGGCGTGTTGTAGGCGAGGAACTCGGTTTTCTTGATCAGGCCCTGGGCGGTGGCAAAGGCAAGGTATTTGTTCTCTTTGAAGTCCCGGGTCGGGATCACCGCCATCACCCGCTCACCTTCGCGCAGCGGCAAGAGGTTGTTTAGCGAGCTGCCTTTCGCGGTGCGCGAGCCCTCCGGCAGCTCGTAGACCTTGAGCCGGTAGACCTTGCCCCGGTTGGTGAAGAAGAGCAGGAAGTCATGGGTTGAGCAGATATGGAGGTGGGCAATGTAGTCGTCGTCTTTGAGGTTCATCCCCATCACCCCGACGCCGCCACGGTGCTGCTGGCGGTAGGTGGCCAGCGGCAGCCGCTTGACGTAGCCGGAGGCGGTCAGGGAGATCACCATCTGCTGGTCGGCGATCATGTCCTCGATGCCGACGTCGCCCTCAAAGTGGGCGAGCTCGGTGCGGCGTTCGTCGCCGTAGGCCTCGACGATTTCGGCCAGCTCGTCCTTGACCAGGCCCATCACCCTGGCTTCATCGCCAAGGATCGCCCGCAGCTCGCCGATCCGCTCCATCAAGTCGGCGTGCTCGGCCCGCACTTTGTCGGCCTCGAGCGCGGTCAGCCGCTGCAGGCGCATGTCGAGAATCGCCTGCGCCTGCTCGCGCGAAAGCTCGAACTGCTCCATTAGCCCGTCGCGCGCGGCGTCGGGATCAGTCGAGGCGCGGATCAGTTTGATCACCGCGTCGAGGTTGTCGAGCGCAACCAGCAGGCCCTCGAGGATGTGGGCGCGGGCCTCGGCCCGTCGCAGTTCGAACTGGGTGCGGCGGGTGACAACCTCGCGCTGGTGATCGACGTAGTGCTCGATCAGCTCCAGCAGGCTCAGCGTCCGCGGTACGCCGTCGACCAGCGCCACCATGTTGGCGCCGAAGGTCGACTGCATCGCCGTTTTTTTGTAGAGGTTGTTGAGGACAACCTTGGCCGGCGGTCCGCCGCGTTTGAGCTCGATCACCAAGCGCATCCCGGAGCGTTCGTCGCTCTCATCGCGGAGGTCGGAGATACCCTCAAGTTTCTTGTCGCGGGCAAGGTCGGCGATCTTCGTGATCAGGCCGCCTTCGCCGCCCTTCTTGACCATGAACGGGAGCTCGGTGACGATGATCGCCTCCTTGCCCCCCTTCAGCGGCTCGACGTGGGCGCGGGCGCGGACCTTGATGCTGCCCCGACCGGAGGCGTAGGCGTCGCGGATCCCCTCCCGACTCATCAGCCCGCCGCCGGGGAAGTCCGGGCCTTTGATGTGCTCCATCAACCCAGCGAGGTCAATCGCGGGGTTATCGATGTAGGCAGCAACCGCGCCGGCGACCTCGCGCAGGTTGTGCGGCGGGATGTTGGTCGCCATCCCCACCGCGATCCCGGAGGTGCCGTTGACCAGCAGGTTGGGGAACCGGGCCGGCAGGACCTGCGGCTCCTGGGTCGATTCGTCGTAGTTGGGCCCGAAGTCGACGGTGTCGGCGTCGATGTCCCTAAGCAGCTCGGTCGCGAGGCGGCCGAGGCGGGCCTCGGTGTACCGCATCGCGGCGGCGGGATCGTCGTCGATCGAGCCGAAGTTGCCCTGACCGTCGACCAGCAGGTAGCGCAGCGAGAAGTCCTGCGCCATCCGCACCAAGGTGTCGTAGATCGCCGAGTCGCCGTGCGGGTGGTACTTGCCCATCACCTCGCCGACGATGAAGGCGCACTTGCGGTACGGCCGGGTCGGCTGCAGGCCGATGTCGTGCATCGCGTAGAGCACCCGCCGGTGTACCGGCTTCAGCCCGTCGCGCACGTCCGGCAGGGCGCGCCCGACGATCACGCTCATCGCGTAATCGAGATACGACGAGCGCATCTCCTGCTCGAGACCGCGGTCCTCGATGTTTCCCGTCAGGGCGTCAAGAGCCATCAGTTCGCCTCCTCCTCAAAGCTCCCGGTGCGCCTACACATCAAGGAACTTCACCTCTTTCGCATGGGCCTCGATGAACTCTCTTCGTGGTGCGACCTGGTCGCCCATCAGCATCGAGAAGATCGTGTCGGCGGCGGTCGCATCTTCGAGCGTGACCCGGGCCAGCGTCCGCGAAGCGGGATCCATCGTCGTCTCGCGCAGCTGCTTGGCGTTCATCTCTCCCAATCCCTTGAATCGGGTCAGCTGCACACCCTGGCGAGCCAGCTCCAGCACCGCCCCGCGCAACGCCTCAAACGAGAGCGCGACGTTTCGTTTCTCACCGCGCTTCACTTCGAAGGGCGGGCGGCCGACCTGTTTCAGCAAGGTGGCGTGGACCTCGGCGAACTTGCGGTAGTCGTGGTGTGCGAACAGGGTGGCCGGTAGTCGGTGGGTTCTCGCCAAACCGCTCTTGCGCTCGATCGCCTTGACCGTGACGAGGTCCTCGCCGCTGTCTAAGACCTCGGTGTCGAACGGCTCGTTCTCACCGCCGCCGCGCTGAAGTAGGTCACGTGCAGCAGCCACGCTCGCCACCTGCTCGTCGAGCAGACTCGACTCCTCGAGGAAACGCACCACTTCGTGGCCGAAATCTGCCTGGAGCGAGGAGCCCCAGCCCTCGTACTCTTTCGAGCGCCGGATGTAGGCCTGCCAACGACTCGGCGTCAGCTTGCGGCTCTCGCCACTCGCGTCGGTCAGCTCGAACTGCTCCAGCTTGTCGCGGAGGAGCAACTCTTCAAGTTCGGACTCGCGCTCCAGATAGGTCTCCTGGTTGCCCTGTTTGACGCGGTACAGAGGTGGCTTGGCGATGTAGACGTAGCCCTCGCTGATCAGCTCCGGCATCTGCCGGTAGAGGAAGGTCAGAACCAGGGTGCGGATGTGGGCGCCGTCGACGTCGGCATCAGTCGCCATCACGATCTTGTGGTACCTGGCGTCCTCGATGTTGAACTCGTCGTGGACGCCGGTGCCGATCGCCGTGATCAGCGCCTGGATCTCGTTGTTGGCGAGGACCTTGTCGATGCGGCTCTTCTCGACGTTGATGATCTTGCCGCGCAGCGGCAGCACCGCCTGCGTGTTGCGGTCGCGGGCCTGCTTCGCCGAACCGCCGGCGGAGTCACCCTCGACCACGAAGATCTCGGCCAGGCTCGGGTCCTTGACCGAGCAGTCGGCGAGCTTGCCCGGCAGGGTCGAGTTCTCCAATGCCGACTTGCGGGTGAGGTCGCGTGCCTTGCGCGCCGCCGAGCGGGCTCGGGCGGCGTCGATCGCCTTCATGATCACGCGTTTGGCGTCGGCCGGGTTCTCCTCGAGGAACTCACCAAGCTTGCGGTTGACGATCTCCTCGACCAGGCCGCGGATTGGCGGGTTGCCGAGTTTGGTCTTGGTCTGGCCCTCGAACTGCGGGTCGTGGAGCTTGACCGAGATCACAGCGGTCAACCCCTCGCGCACGTCCTCACCGGCGAGGTTGTCGTCTTTTTTCTCTTTCAGCAGACCTTTATTGCGGGCGTAGGAGTTGAGGGTCCTGGTCAAGGCGGAGCGGAAGCCGGAGAGGTGCGAGCCACCCTCGTGGGTGTTGATGTTGTTGGCGAAGCTGAAGATCGACTCCTGGTAGGAGCTGTTCCACTGCATCGCGATCTCGACCTGGCCCTCCTCTTTGCCCCCGTCGAAATAGATGACCTTTTTGTGGACCGCGTCCTTATTGCCGTTGAGGTGACGGACGAAGTCCTCGATGCCACCGTCGTACTTGAAGACCACGCTGTTGGTCTCGCCGCGCTCGTCAACCAGCTCGATCCTCAGGCCGCGGGTGAGGAAGGCCGTCTCGCGCAGGCGCTCGACCAGGACGTCGAAGTCGAACCCGATCTCTTCGAAGATCTCGAGGTCGGGAAGGAAGGTGATCTTGGTCCCGTGAGCGTCGGTTTTCTCGCCTTTGGTGAGATCCCCTTGCGGTTTGCCGCGCTCATAGTCCTGACTCCAGACGTAGCCGTCGCGGCTGATCTCCAGGTGCAGGCGCTCAGAAAGGGCGTTGACGACCGAGACACCCACCCCATGCAGGCCGCCGGAGACCTTGTAACCGCCGCCATCCCCGAACTTGCCGCCAGCGTGGAGGACCGTGAGCACAACCTCAGCCGCCGGGCGGCCCTCTTTCGCCATCGTCTCAACCGGAATTCCGCGGCCGTTGTCCTCAACGGTGCAGGAGTTGTCCGGGTGCAGAATTACCCGGACGCTGTCGCAGTGCCCAGCCAGAGCCTCGTCAACGGAGTTGTCAACGACCTCGTAAACGAGATGGTGCAGCCCTCGCGGCCCGGTGGAACCGATGTACATACCGGGGCGCTTGCGAACCGCTTCCAGTCCCTCGAGGACGGTGATGTCCTTGGCCCCGTATGAGTCGCCGCTGGCTTTTTTCTCAGGCAATGAGTCCCTTCCGATTGACACAGAAAGCCCCGACGCCTGGAGCTCACTCCACGGTTGGTCGGGGCTGTAAAACGAGTTGCCATAAGAATACCAGTTGAGGCGCGCGGACAAGCTGTTGGCGACAGCGAAAGTCCCTGCAAATCGTGGATAAAGAGTGCTTAAAAGCGCTCTGAGTTGACACGGAAGCGAAGGGCTTTTGGCGCCCGCTCGCCGACCTCCTCCTGCAACCGCTCCAGCAGCTTCGCCTGCATCAGGTCCAGCTCCTGCGCCCAGATCGCGTCTGCGCACTCCACGGTCAGGATTCCGCCGCGTTCCGTCGCCGGAACAGCGACCGCTGCGAGCTGCTCGCCGACGGCCGCTGACCAGGCGGTTTGGATCGCTGCCAGGGACGTCTGCGGGGCGGCCTTCTGGAGCGCTGCCTGAAAGGCGTTGGCGGCGGGCCGAGGGGCACGGCGGCGGCTCATGCGGCGGCACTTTCTGTCTGCGGGGGTGGCATCGGCACCACCTGGCGGAGCGCGGCGGCCGGGACCGACTCTTCGTCGGCAGCGGTAATCAGGACCTGGCCGCCATCGTCGAGGCGCTGCACGAGAAGCTCACGTCGCTCTGGGTCTAGCTCGCTCATCACGTCATCGAGGAGCAGCAGCGGGGTCACTCGGCGCGCGGCGAGGAGCGCCGCGCGCTCAGCGAATAGGAGGGCCAGCAGCGCCGCCCGCTGCTGGCCTTGTGAACCGAAGCGGCGCAGGGAGCGGTCGGCGGTCATCAGCTTCAGCTCGTCGAGGTGGGGACCCCAGGAGCTGCGGCCGAGGCGGACGTCCTGCTCGCGGCGCTCTTCCAGACCCGCCTGGATCTCCTCCGCCGAGCCGGCCGCTCGCGGCGCGTACTCGAGCGCTCCGCCGTCCAAGCCCAGCTCGGTCGCGGTGGTGGCGAACGGCTCGCTCAGCTCAGCCACTGCCTCGGCCCGAGCGGTGATCAGCGGCGCGGCTGCGGCGGCGAGCCCCGCGTCCCAAATCCCCAGGTCCGCGGGCGAGCCATAGCCCGCGGCCAGCCGCGAGAGCAGCGCGTTGCGCTGAGCGATCGCTTGCCCGTAGCGCTTGCGCAGCTCCGCCCGCGCCGGCCAACGGGCGGCGATGAATCCATCCAGGTGGGCGCGGCGCTCGGCTGGTGGACCCTTGACCAGGGTCAGCCGGTCAGGGGCAAAAACGGCGACCGGTGGACGGCTGCGGGCGATCGTCGCTGGGTCCGCCGGGTTGCCGTCGAGTAGGTGGCGGCGGCCTTCGCTGCGACTGACCGAGGCAAGCAGCTTGCGCTCGAGGCCATCGTCGTCACGGACCGTTGCCTCCGCCCGCGCCAACGAGCCGCCGAAGGGGATTAGGTCGCGGCGATCGGCGGTACGGAACGAACGGCCCGTGAGGGCGAAGTAGAGCGCCTCGATTAGGTTCGTCTTGCCGGTGCCGTTGCGACCGATGACGCTGACGATGCCGGGCTCCAACTCGACCCGGGTGCGGTCGAGGCTGCGCAGCGGCCTCGCCTCGATCGCGGTGACGAGCACGGCCCGCTCACTCGGCCGGTGCGGCCATCGCTAGACGTTGAGCCGGATCGGCATCACCAGGTAGCGGAACTCGTCTCCCTCAACCGGTTCCAGCAGACCCGGCCGCAGCGGCGAGATCAGGCGCAGCAGCACCTCGTCGCCGGCGATGCTTTCGATCCCCTCTTTGAGGAACTCCGGGTTGAAGCCGATCTCCAGATCCTCCCCCTCGAAGGCCGCCGGCATCGTCTCCTGGGCGTCGCCGACATCGGGCGTCTCCGCCGCCACCGTCAGCTCCCCAGCCTTGAACGACAGCCGCAGCGGCGCGTTGCGCTGGGCCAACTGGCTGACGCGGCGGGTGACGTCGAGGAAGTCCGACCGCGGCAGGCGCACGTCGTGCTCAAAGGACTCGGGCAGGAGCTGTCGAAAGTTGGGGAACTGGCCGTCGATCAACCTCGTCGAGAGGAGGATCGACCCTGCGACAAAAACCGCCTGGTTTGCCAGCAGCGAGATCGTTGCCTCGCCGGCCCCCTCCGAGGAGAGGATCCGGCCGAGCTCGCGCAGAGCCCGGGCGGGAATGTTCGCCTCGATATCGCCGCCGAGCTCCGCCTCGAGCTCCGTGCGCTTCACCGCCAGCCGGTAGGAGTCGGTCGCAACCATCGTCATCTCCCGGCCGCTGGCGTTGACGAAGACGCCGGTGAGAACCGGGCGCATGTCGTCGCGCGAGGCGGCGCGGGCAACCAGGTCAATGCTCTCTTCGAGCGCGGCGGCCGGGATCTTCAGGCCGGGCTGATCACCGGGCTGGGGGAGGTTGGGGAAGTCCTCAGCGGGGAGCACCCGCAAGTGAAAGCTCGATCCGCCGCTGCGAATCTCGACGTCGTGCTCGGCCTCGCGCGCCTCAATTTCCACGTTGGCATCGGGCAACGAGCGGGCGACCTCGGCAAATAGGCGGCCGGGCAGCAGAACCGTTCCCGCCGTCTCGACGCCGGCCTCGAGCGTGGTCTCCAGCCCGAGATCGAGGTCGGTGGCGGCGAGGGTGACGCGGCCATCCTCCGCTTTGAGGAGAACTCCGGAGAGAGCCTGGGTGGCGGCGCGGGTGGAGACAGCCCTGGAGACGATCGAGAGCTTGGCGACGAGGTCTTCTCGTTTGGTCGTGAGCTTCAAGTTGATGAATGCCTTTTCAAGTTGAGTTAGGGCTTGTGGAAAAACGATTTACGGCTTGGATTTGGCGACCGGCTGCGGTTTCAAGGATGTGGACGAGCCTGTGGGAAGCTGGGGATTCTTACAGCGCCGCCGGCTGTCAGCGCTCCTCGCCAACAGGGTTGTGGATAGCTCCGCGTAACTCACGCACCTTCTCCGCCAGCTCCTCGTCGTCACCGAGGTTGGCTTCAACCCGCCGCAGGGAGTTGAGCACAGTGGTGTGATCGCGACCGCCGTAGAGGCGACCGATCTGCGGCAGCGAGAGGTCGGTGAGGTCGCGGGTGAGGAAGATCGCCACCTGCCGCGCCCGCAATGGGGTGGCGGCGCGGCTGGAACCGACCAGTTCAGCCCGGGAGATTCCAAAGCGCTCGGCCACCCGCTGCTGGATCTCCTCGACGGAGGTGGGTTGGGCCGGCCGGCCGCGCGGGATCACTTCCGCGATCAACTCGGAGCTCAGCGGCTTGGCCATCAGCGAGGCATGGGCGAGGACGCGAGTCAGCGCGCCATGGAGCTGGCGCACGTTGACGTCGATCCGGTTGGCGAGCTCGGTGAGGGCGCCGGCGTCGGCCAGTTCGACCCCGGCCTCCTCGATCAGCCGCCGGAGGACGGTGAGGCGGGTGGCGAGGTTGGGGGGCTCGACCGAGACGGTCAGGCCCCACTCAAAGCGGTCGCGCAGGCGCGAGGCGAGGGTCGAGAGCTCGCTCGGGATCCGGTCGGCGGAGAGCACCAGCTGGCTCCCGGACTCATAAAGGGCGTTGAAGGTGTGGAAGAACTCCTCCTCGGTTGCCGGCTTCCCCTGAAGGAATTGAACGTCGTCGATGAGGAGGACGTCGATGTCGCGATAGCGCGCCTTGAAGGCGTTGGCGCCGGAGGACCTGAGGGCAGCGACGAACTCGTTGGTGAAGGACTCGGCGGTCGTGTAGCGGACGCTGAGCCCAGCGGCGTTCTCGCGCAGGTAGTTGGCGATTGCGGCCAACAGGTGCGTCTTGCCCAGCCCCGGTGGGCCATGAAGGAAGAGCGGGTTGTAGGCCTCCGAGGGCGCCTCGGCCACGGCCAGCGCCGCACCGTGGGCCAGGCGGTTGCCGGGCCCGATCACGAAGCGCTCGAAGGTGTAATTGGGATTGAGGTCGACCTCGTCTTCCGCGCTGCCCTCACTCGCAGTCCCAAAGCTCGCCTGCTGGAAGTCGGTTCCATCGCGCAAGGCTTCGGCGATGAGCGAGGAATACCGCCGCTCCGTCCAGGCACGGATGCTGTCGGGGGCGGTGAGGAAGAGCGTCTCGCCCTCGGCTCCGGAAACCTGCAGGGGCTCGAGCCAAAGGCGGTAGGTCGACTCCGGGACTGCCGACCTCAGTCGCTCCTGGGTTGCCCGCCAAAGGGCGTCGAGATCGTGTCGGGGGAAGTCATTGGGCACCGGCCGGCGACCATAGCGCCGTGCCTGAGCACCGATTCCGGGTGCCTCGCAAATGCCGCAGAAAAGATTTTCGGGCGCGTCCCTATACTTCCGCCGGCATGAAGCGCACCTACCAGCCAAAGAAGCGGAAGCGGGCAAAGACCCACGGATTCCGTGCGCGGATGAGCACTCGGGGCGGCCGCGCTGTCCTTAAGCGCCGCCGGCGCAAAGGGCGCAAACGCCTCACTCCTTGACCTGATGGCGTCGAAGCGACGGCGCCTTTCGCGCAGCGGCGAGTTCGACCGCGTCTATCGCGACGGCTCCTCCCACGCAACCAGGTACCTGGTCCTCTACCAGTTCCCGCGCAAGGACGAAGAGCGTGAGGAAGTCAGACTCGGCGTCTCCGTCAGCCGCAAAGTTGGCGGTGCAGTCGAGCGCAACAAGGTGAAGCGGACCCTGCGCGAGGCCTTCTGGAGCCTCTCCGAGGATCTGCCACCCCGCCACGACTTCGTGATCGTTGCCCGGACCGAGCTCAAGGACCTGATCGAGCAGAAGGGAATGGCGGGTGTGGCGGCCAATCTTGAAGAGGCGTTGGCCGGGGGCCGTTCCACGTGAAACGCATCTTCCTCGCCCCGGTCCGGGGCTACCAGCGCTGGGTTTCCCCCCGCCTGCCCCGCCGCTGTAAATATGAGCCGACCTGCTCCGCGTACACGGTGGAAGCGGTCGAACGCTATGGCGTGATCCGCGGTTTTCTCCTCGGTTCCTGGCGGATTCTGCGCTGCAACCCCTTCAGTCACGGCGGCTTCGACCCCATCCCCGATAGATTCACGCTCCGCACCGGCCCGGTTCACCCGGCCGAGTGGCACGAGACCCACTAGATGACGCCCCTTACCGCGAACATCCTCCAGCCGCTGATCGATGTTGCCAACTCGGTCCTGGTGTTCTTTCACGACAACGCCGGCCTCAGCTGGGGAATGTCGATCATCGCCCTGACGGTCTGCACCCGCGCGGTCCTGCTGCCGCTGACCTACAAACAGCTGAAAGGGATGCGGGCTCTGCAAGCTCTGCAGCCGCAGATGAAGGAGCTGCAGGAGAAGTACAAGAACGACAAACAGCGCCTCCAGCAGGAAATGATGCGCTTCTACAAAGAGAACAAAGTCAACCCGCTGGCTTCCTGCCTGCCCCTGCTAGCGCAGCTTCCGGTCTTCATCACGCTCTTCTTCGTGCTCAAAAACGAGCTCCCGGCTGACATGGGTTGCCCGGCAGCTGGCAGCTGCAGCGGCCACGGCGCCGAATTCTTTTTCATCAGTGACCTCACCGCGAAGGCGACCGGGGCCGAACTAATCACCCTGATCGTGCTCTACGTCGGCACCCAGCTGGTCTCCAGCATGGTGATGATGATCACCGCTGACAAAAGCCAGCGGACCCTAATGATGGTCCTGCCCTTCATCTTCGTCCCCTTCATCCTCAGCTTCCCCGCCGGCCTGATCCTCTACTGGATCACCACCAACATCTGGACGATCGGTCAGCAGCTGGTGATCCAGAAAGTCGTCCCGCCCCCGGTTACGGCGACGCCCGAGGGAGCGGCCGCGATCCAGGCATCGAAACCGCCCCCCCCGCCGCCACGCAAGAAGAAGCGCCGGCGCTGACCCCTTAGCCCTTCGGCCGCTTCTTGGCGATGCCGGGATTGCGGGGCAGGTTGGGAGGGGTGGGTCCGGCCTTGTGGATGACGTGAAGGTGGCGGTGCTCGCTGCCGGCGCGGTTGCCGACGTCGAGGACTTGAGCGGGTGCCATTGCCAGGTCTGAGGCCGCGTTCGCGAGCTGATCCTCCTCCTCGGGGTCCCGCCTACCCTTCCAGGCGACCAAGACCCCATTTGGCTTCAGGAGCGGGGAAGCGAGCTCAGCAAGGGTCGAGAGCCGGCCCACGGCCCGCGCGGTGACCGCGTCGTAGGCCTCGCGACCGTCTCCCGCGGCAATCTCCTCCGAGCGCGCGTTGAGGACCGTGGCGTTGCCGATCCCCGCCGTCTCGATCGCGCCGCGGATGAAGTCGCACTTGCGCCCGACCGACTCGATCAGGTCGACCCGCGCCTCGGGCAGCGCCACGGCTAGGACCAGGCCCGGGAACCCTGCTCCGGCGCCGACGTCGGCAATTCGCCGTGCCGCCGCCAGCTCCGGCACCTCCAGTCCGGTGAGGCTGTCGGCGACGTGCACCTGCCAAGCGCGCTCGTCGACGATCGAGCTGACCGAGGCCTTCTCCTCGGCGAGCAGGCCCAGGACCGTCTCTAGCTTCGTCCGCGCAGCGCTATCCAGGGCTGCCGACGGATCGGCGCTCACTCTGGCAGCAGCGGCGCGACGATCACGCAGCGGTTGGGCTCATCGCCCTCGCTGTAAGTCTCGATCCCGGAGCGCTCTTTCAACCGTTCGTGCACGACCCGCCGTTCCTGCGCGCTCATCGGGTCCATCTCGACTACCGCTTTGTTCGCGAGCGCCTGCTCAGCGGCGCGGTCAGCCCGCCCCTCGAGGGTCTCTCGCCGCCGCGCCCGGTAGCCAGCGGCGTCAACGATCACCCGCTTGCGCTCGCGCAGCCCGCGAAATGCGGCCTGGTAGCAGAGCAGCTGCAGCGCGTCGATCGTCTGCCCGCGTTTGCCGATCAGGAGGCCGTAATCGTCCCCCCCCTCAATCGTCAGCAGGATCCGCTCGTCGTCTTCCTCGACGGCCACCTCGCCGTCGAGGTCAAGCTCATCAAGCACACCCTCGATCAGCTCTTGCGCACGCTCGGCGGGGTTGTCGGGCCAGTCGAAACTCTCGGACACGGGCGGGAGGCTATCCGACCGCTTGAAAACGCGCCGGGAATGCCTTCTCTAGGCTGGACTCCTGATGGGCAAGGTCTACGCAGTAGCGAACCAGAAGGGTGGCGTCGGCAAGACGACGACCGCCGTCAACCTCGCTTCCTGCGCTGCTGTTGAGGGGAACCAGACCCTCCTGGTCGACCTTGATCCGCAGTGCAATGCGACCGTGGCGCTCGGCGGCGGCAGGGACCTGCACCCGTCCTCTTACGACTGTCTTACTGGCGACACCTCGGTCGCCGAGGCGGCCCGCCCAGCCGGGCCCGACAACCTCTGGATCGTCCCCGCTAACCGCGACCTCGCTGGGGCCGCGGTTGAGCTGCCCCGGATTCAGGGCTCGGAGACGCGCCTGCGCGACCGTCTCGGGCCGATCCGCGAGCGCTTCGCGGTTACTTTGCTCGACTGCCCCCCTGCGCTCGGCCCGGTCAGCGTCAACGCTTTAACCGCCGCCGACCGTGTCATCGTTCCGGTCCAAGCTGAGTACCTGGCGCTCGAGGGTCTCGTCCAGTTTTTGGAAACCCTGGGCCTGATTCGCCGTGAGTTAAACCCTCAGCTTGAGGTTTCGGGTTTGCTGATAACCATGCACGACGAGCGCACGCGCCTCGCGCAAGATGTCGAGGCCGAGCTGCGTGACCACTTCGACGGGATGGTCTTCGAGACCGTCATTCCACGCAGCGTTCGAGTCGCCGAGTCGCCGAGCTATGGTCTTCCCGTGACTGAGCACGCGCCCTCGTCCCACGGTGCCGTCGCCTACCGCGCGCTGGCAAAGGAGCTGGCAACCCGTGGCTAGCAACCGCCGTGGGATCGGCCGCGGCCTGGCGGCGATCCTGCCGGAAACGGAGGCCACCGACGCCGGCGAGCTGCGCGAGCTGCCGGTCGAGCTGATTAAGCCGAATCCTTCGCAGCCGCGGACCAAGTTCGATCCGGAAGCGCTCGCCGCGCTCGCCGCCTCGATTGAGGCCAGCGGGGTTGTGCAGCCGCTCTTGGTCCGACCCCTCCCCGACGGCAGCTACGAGCTGGTCGCCGGCGAGCGCCGCTGGCGCGCCGCGCAGCAGGCGGGGATCCCAAAGGTGCCGGCGGTTGTCCGTGACCAGGCCGAAGCCGAGCGATTGCAGGCGGCGCTGATCGAGAACATGGTCCGCGAGGACCTCAACCCGGTTGAGGAGGCGAAGGCCTGCGCGGCGCTCGTCGAGGAGCTCGGCTTAACCAAAGAGGAGCTGGCGAAGCGCGTCGGCCGCAGCCGCCCCGCCGTCTCCAACCTGATCCGTTTGCTCGAGCTCCCGGATGAGGCGTTGGAGATGCTTGAGACCGGTGACCTCAGCGAGGGGCACGGCAAGGCGCTGCTCGCCGCCGCCGGAAACGACGTTCGTCGCCGCCTCGCTCGCGACGCTGCGCGCGCGGGTTGGTCGGTACGCGAAACCGAGGAGAGGGTTCGGCTGGCTGGCCAGCCAAAGACGAAACCGAGGCGAGCGCCGAGCGATCCCGACGCCCAGGCTGCCCTCCGCGACGTGGCTGAGGCCCTTGAGGAGGCACTCGGCCACGAAGTCAGCGCCCGCGCCAAAGGCGACGGCATCGTCGCCGAGCTCCGCTTCGATGACGTCCGCCAAGCCCACGCTCTGGCCCGCCGACTGCGCAAACGCTCGAGCTGAGAGCTGGGGCCGGGGCGACAGCTGACTGCCCAGCGCCCCGCCGCTATCATCGCCGTCCCCGGGCGATTAGCTCAGTTGGTTAGAGCGCGTCTCTGATAAGGACGAGGTCCCTGGTTCGAATCCAGGATCGCCCATCGCGCCGACGCAGGGCCGGCGCGGTTCTCGCCACTTCCAGAGCGGGTAAGGGCCGACCTATACTTCGGCTTCCAACCACGGTCTGGAGTCCTTTTGCAGCAAATGCAGATCTATGGCGTCAGCTTCGACATGGTCGGCAAGCAGCCGATTGTGTTGCTGAAGACCGTGGACGGAAACCGCTTCCTGCCGATCTGGATCGGTCATCCGGAGGCGGCCGCGATCCTGATGAAGCTGCAGGGAGCCTCGACGCCCCGGCCGATGACCCACGACCTGCTCTCTGACGTGCTCGAGAACCTCGACGCGAAGTGCGAGCGGGTCTCCGTCACCGAGCTGCGCGACAACACTTTCTACGCCTCGATCACGGTTTCGATCAACGGCTCCGAGGTTGAGATCGACTCTCGCCCTTCCGACGCGCTGGCGCTTGCCGTCCGCGTCGCGGCACCGATCTTTGCCGCCGAGGAGGTGATCGAGGAGTCCGCGATCGAGTTCGAGCACGAGGTCGAGGACACCGAGGAGGTCGTCGACAAATTCAAGGAGTTCCTCGACGAGGTGACTCCCGACGACTTCGCCCAGGGCGAGTCTTAGGCCGCGGTCGGCTTCAGCGCCAGGTCGAGGATCCGCTCGACCAACTGCTCAAAGGAGAGCCCCGCCGCCTCGGCGGCCTGGGGGAGGAGGCTGGTGTCGGTGAGGCCGGGGATCGCGTTTGCCTCCAACAGCCAAGGCCCTGCCTCGCCGAGGATCAGGTCGACCCGGGCGAAGCCGGTGCAGCCGAGGGCGCGGTATGTGGCCAGGGCCACCTCGGTGACCGCCCGCTCCTCCTCGTCGCTCAGCTCGGCCGGGCAGACGAAGCGGGTGCGACCGATCTCGTAGCGCGCCTCGAAGTCGTAGCGATCCCCCTCAAGCAGGATCGCCTCGACTACCGGCAGCACCTCATCGCCGACGATGCTGACCGCTAGCTCGCGGCCATCGACGAAGCGCTCGACCAGGACCCGATCGTCGTAGCTGAAGGCCGAGACCAGCGCCTGTGGAACCTCGCTTGCCGCCGCGGCGAACTTGACCCCGAGCGAAGATCCGCCGCTACTTGGCTTGACGACGAGCGGAAATCCGAGCGCCTCCTCCAGCCGCCCCAACGCATCGGCGGCGCCGAACTCGCGGAACGCGGTCTGGTTGAAGGCGAACCACTCGGGAGTGGGGAGGCCGGCGTCCTCGATTGCGTCCTTCGCCTGCACCTTGTCCATGCAGCGGGCGCAGGCCGCCGCGCCGGGACCGGTGAACGGGATGCCGAGGATCTCCAGCAGCTCCTGCACGGTGCCGTCCTCACCGCCGACGCCGTGCATGGCGACGAAGGCGACGTCGGGCCGATCAGAGCCGAGCCGCTTGACCAGGTCAGGGCCCACGTCGATCGGAAGCACCTCGTGACCGAGCCGTTCGAGCGCGTCCTCGACCCGCGCCCCCGAGCGCAGCGAGACCCCGCGCTCCAGCGAGCGGCCGCCCTTGAGGACCGCGACCTTCACCCGGCTTCACCCGCCTTGCGGAAGGGGAGGACGTTCGGCGTCGACTCCTGCTCTGGCGGAGGCACTCGCTGCTCGCCGGTGAGGGTGCCGTAGAGCTCGACCTGCTCGGCGATCACCTTGCCGATCCGCCGCACTCCCTCGCGGATTTCCTCATCGTCGACGCCGGAGAAGTTGAGCCGCATCGAGTGGCTGCCGCGCCCGTCGACGTAGGCGGCCTGGCCGGGAACGAAGGCGACGTCGGCGCGCAGCGCCTTCGCGAGCAGGTCGCTGGTGTTGATGTACTCGGGCAGGGTCGCCCAGATGAAGAGCCCACCCTCGGGCTCGGTCCAGGTCGCCTCTGCCGGGAAGTAAGTGTGCAGCGCCTCGAGCATCGTGTCGCGGCGGCCGCGGTAGATCTCGACCAGGTCGTCGATGTAGCGCTGCCAGCGCCGTTCGGCGAAGTACTCGCGGACGAAGTACTGGGTCAGGGTCGAGGTGCAGAGGTCAGCCGCCTGCTTGCCGAGGACGATCTTCTCCATCAGCGGCGGCGGCGCCACCGCCCAGCCGAGGCGGATCCCGGGTGAGAGGATCTTCGAGAAGGTGCCGAGATAGATGACGAAGTCGCCACCATCGAGCTGGTAGAGCGGCGGCATCGGCTCGCCGCCGTAGCGCAGCAGCCCGTAGGGGTTGTCCTCAACAACCAGTAGCTCGTTGGCCCGCGCCAGCTCGACCAGGCGGTGCCGTCGCTCCAGCGACATCGTCACCCCGGCCGGGTTCTGGAAACTCGGCACCGAGTAGATGAACTTCGGTCGCCGTCCTTCGCCGCGCAGCTCGGCCAGCAGTTGCTCCAGCACCTCGACCTGCATCCCGTCCTCGTCGCATTCGACCTGGACCACGTCGGCCTGGTAGCTGCAGAGGGTGGGGATCGCGCCCGGGTAGGTCGGCGCCTCGCAGATGACCACGTCGCCGGGGTCGAGCAGCGTCTTGCAGACGAGGTCGATCGCCTGCTGGCCGCCGGTGGTGACGATGATGTCGTCGGGGTCGGGCAGCATTCCCTCGGCTCCCATCACCTCGACGATGCAGTCCTTGGTCTCCTCGAAGCCCTCGGTCGGCCCGTACTGCAGTGCCTTTGCCGCCGACTCCTGGGCGATCCGGGTCATCTGCGCAGCGAAGCTCTGCGGTGGGAAAGTCGAGGTGTCGGGGAGGCCGCCGGCGAGCGAGATCACTTCCGGCCGCGCGGTGATCGCCATCAGGTCACGCATCGCCGAGGAGCGCATCACCGCGGTCCGCTCGGCGAACAGTCCCGCGTAACGCTCGAGGTCGCGGGTGCTGGTGTGCGCGCGGCGGCGATGGGTCGGCTCGGGCACTTCGCTCATCCGTGAAGTGTGGCGGATCGACGCCCGGTCTCCGCGGTTGGTTAGGTTTTCGCATGTGGACCTTCTCACCGACCTCGGAATAGGCCTCGCAATCGGGATGCTCGCCGGCACCGCCGGCACCCACGGTTCCGCCCGCGGCCGGATGACCGTGCTCGCCGCGGTGATTGGTCTTATCGCCGGCTTCCTGCTTGACGCTGCTGCCGGCGCGGCGCTGGCCGCCGTTGGCGCTGCCCTCGGCTGCATCGTGATCAGCGACGTCGTTTACGGAGCCAGTCGCCGCGAGGGCAGTGGCGGCGGCGCCCTCGCTTTCATCGTTGGCCTGGCGGCGTTGATCGTGGTTGCGGCGGCGCTGCTTATCGCCCCGGCAGTGATCCTCGTCATCCTCGCCCTGCTCTGGTTGGGGATCTCCCGCCACCGCCGAGCCCAGCGCAAACACGCCGGGCTCCGCGTCCTCCGTTAGTCGCGGCGCGCGCCGGGCATCATTCGGACGATGCCCCCTCGCAAGAAGCTCGTCCTCACCTACGTCGACTCGCTGCGCACCGACATGCTCTTGCGCGCTGTCGAGGAGGGGCGGGCGCCGACCTTCGGCGCGTTGATCGAGCGCGGGGTGCTGATTCCCGACTGCGTTTCCAGCTTCCCCTCGGTGACGCCGGTCGCCAGCGCGGAGATGGTCACCGGGGTCGGCGCCGACCGCCACTGGATCAGCGGCATGAACTGGTACCACCGGCTCGAGCGACGCTACGTCGAGTACGGGTCATCGCTGGAGGCGACCCGCGCCTTCGGCGTATTCCGCGCCCTCTACGACCTCGTCTACAACATGAACCTCGCCCACCTCAGCCCCGAGGTGGAGACGGTCTTCGAGACCCTCGAAGACGCCGGCGAGCGCAGCGCCTGCACGCCGTTCCTCATCTACCGCGGCCGCCAGCGGCACGAGGTCTCGCTCGACGGGCTGCTGCGCCGCGCGGTTGACGCGACCAAACTGAAGTTCCACCACCACACCTGGGGACCGACCGATCTCTTCTACGGCGACCTCTACGCGAGCCAAGAGGTGCCCTGCAAATCAACTTCGATCCCCGGCAACCGCGACGGCTACGCCGCCTGCTGCGCGGCCGAGCTGCTGCGCAATGACAGCTACGACTTCCTCCTCCTCTCGCTGCCCGACAACGACAACTACTCGCACCGCCATGGGCCGGAGGCGAGCGTCAAGTCGATCGCCAAGGCGGACGCCAGCTTCGCGACCTTCGCCGAGGCGGCGGGTGGTCTCGACGAGTTCCTCGAGGGCCACGCGGTCATCCTCCTCGCCGACCATGCCCAGACCGACGTCCACCGCGGCCTGCCGCTGGCGGAGCTACTCGGCTCGGAGTGGTCAGTCCTACAGCCCTCGGAGGAGCGCCCAGAGCAAGCGCAGCTGGCGGTTAGTCCCACCGGCCGCGCCGCCCATATCTACCTGCTGCCGGGGGAGGGGAAGCGCGCCGAGCCGAGCGAGGTAGCAGCGCGGCTGGGCGTGATCGAGGGTGTGGACTTGGTTTGCAGGTTGGCGGACACCGACGGGATGCCCCTGCGGCGGGCGAGCCCGGGGATACCCCCGGCGGGAGGGGAGTGGGCGGTGGTTGAGCGCGGCGAGGCGACCCTCCGTTTCCGGCCCGGCTCCGCCGTCAACGACCTGCGCGGCGGCGGCTGGGAGGTGGAGGGCGACCTGGAGGCGCTCGAGGCCAGCGTCGAGGACGGCCGCCTCAGCAGCGCGACCTACCCCGATCCCCTGGCCCGGGTCTGTTCGGCGCTGACCGCGCCGCACGCGGGTGACTTCGTCGTCTCCCTCGCCCCCGGCTTCGAGGCGGTCGACTGGGGCGGGGTCAGCCATGCCGGTGGCGGCAGCCACGGCGCTCTGCACGCGGGCGACTCGCTCGGTCCACTTCTCTTTGTCGGCTGCGGGCCGGAGGCGGCGGACGAGCGCGAGCAGTGGACGCTGCGCGATGTCGCCCCCGCGATACGCGCCCACTTCGGAGCGACGTGAAGGCCCTCCTCCTTGCTGCCGCGCTGCTGGTCCTGGCGCTAAGCGCGCAACCGGCAGCGGCGGCGGAGCCGGAGAAGGTCAGCCAGGCGGAAGCGATCGCCGCCGCCGACCGCGATCCAAAGGTCCGCGAACAGGAACGCGAGCACGGCGAGATGGCGCCGGTGGCGAGGATGGACGAGGGCCACTGGGAGGTCTCCTACTTCTCCGACGGCGACCAGTTGGCGCTGGTCCTGGTCGATCCTCAGAGCGGCGAGGTGACCGAGTCGTGGACCGGCTACCAGGTGGCCTGGAAGATGGCCCGCGGGTATTCCGGCGCCTTCGGCCACAAGCTCAACGCCCCCTACGTCTTCCTCCCGCTCTGCCTGATCTTCCTGATCGGGCTGGTCGACTGGCGGCGATTGCGCCGCGTCGCCAACCTCGACCTCCTGGTCCTGCTCGGCTTCGGCGTCTCCCACTACTTCTTCAACCGGGCCGAGATCGGCGTCTCGGTCCCGCTCGTCTACCCGGTCCTGCTCTACCTCCTCGGCCGCTGCCTTTGGATCGGACTGCGGGGGAGAGGGGAGGGCCTGCGCCCGGTCTGGTCGGTGACCGTGCTGGTCATCGCGGCGCTCTTCCTGATGGGCTTCCGCGTCGGCCTCAACGTCGCCGATGCCGGCGCGATCGACGTCGGCTACGCGGGGGTGGTCGGCGCCGACCGGATCGCCCACGGCGAACCGCTGTACGACAACTTCCCCGACGACATCGCCAGCGGCGACACCTACGGCCCGCTCAACTACCTCACCTACGTCCCCTTCGAGGCGATCTGGCCCTGGACCGGCGAGTGGGACGACATCCCCGCCGCCCACGGCGCCGCGGTCCTCTTCGACATCGCCACCTTCATCCTCTTGCTCCTCGTGGGAAGGCGAATCCGCCCCGGCCCCGAGGGCCACCGCCTAGCCGCGACCCTAGCCTTCGCCTGGGCGGCCTACCCCTACACCGCCTACGTCCTCGAGTCGAACTCCAACGACTCTTTAGTAGCAGCGCTCCTCGTAGCGACCCTGCTCCTCCTCGGACGGCCACTAGCGCGTGGAGCCACCTTCGCCGCAGCCACCTGGTCCAAGTTCGTAGCGGCCCCTCTGGGACCCATGCTCCTGACCTATAGACCCGGCCTCGAACCACAGCCCAATCAACCCCGCCCGAGTTCGGCCGAGGGTGTCCGAGCACGACCCTGCGCGCAGGACACCCTCGGCCGCCCCACGGTCCTGTTCATCATCGGCTTCCTCGTGATCACCGTCCTGGCAATCACCTGGCCAGCAATCGACCCGGGCCTAAAGACCTTCTACGACCGAACCATCGCCACCCAAGCCGGCCGCGACTCCCCCTTCAGCATCTGGGGCCAAACCTCCCTAGAGCCGCTCCGCCTAACCCTGCTCGTCGGCCTCGGAGCCCTCTCCCTGGCCTTCGCCTTCATCCCCCGCCGCAAGTCGGTAGTCCAGCTCGCCGCCCTCTCGGCTGCCCTGCTGATCCTTCTCCAGCTAACCCTGCACCACTGGTTCTACCTCTACATCGTTTGGTTCTACCCGCTGCTGCTTATTGCACTGGCGTCATTACCTGCTCGAACGAGTCAGCCAACCCCTGCTGATTGACCTCGACCAGGGCGCCCATTACCCAGATGTCGTCGGTTGCCGTCTCGAACCGGGTCGGCATTTGGGTGATCAGCGAGCGCAGCGCCTGCTCCGGTTTCACCCCGAGGACGCTGGTCCGCGAGCCGGTCATCCCGACGTCGGAGATGAAGGCGGTGCCGCCGGGGAGGACGCGGCCGTCGGCGGTGGGTACGTGGGTGTGGGTGCCGAGCACCGCCGCCACGCGGCCGTCGAGGTGCCAGCCCATCGCCACCTTCTCGCTGGTCACTTCGGCGTGGAAGTCGACGATCACCGCGTCCTGCTCGTGGTGGCTGAGGATCGAGTCGACCGTGTCGAAGGGTGAGCGAGCGACGCGCAGCCCGACGCCACCGCTGAGGTTGATCACCCGCACCCGCATCCCACCGACCTCGATCACGGTGTGACCCCGGCCGGGGTTCGCCTGCGGGTAGTTGGCGGGCCGGATCACCCGCTCCTCGGAGTCGAGGAAGTCGTAGGCCTCGCGGTGGCGGTAGACGTGGTTGCCGCTGGTGATGACGCCGGCGCCGGCGTCGAAGATGTCGTTCGCGGTGCGCTGGGTGATCCCGACCCCGCCGGCCGAGTTCTCGCCGTTGACGATCACCAGGTCCGGCGAGTAGCGCTCGCGCAGCGCCGGCATCGCTTCGCGCAGTCCCTGCCGGCCGGGGCTGCCGACCACGTCACCGATGAAGAGAACCCGCATAGTGGTTTGACCCTATCTGCGAGATTGGGCCCGATGGGAGATCCGAGGCAGCCGGCAGCGATATTGGAGCGGGCGCTGGACTACCCCTACGCGACCCCCGAAGGCTCCTATCTCTACCGCGACGGTCAGGCCGCTGAACTGCCCGCGGCGGGTCCAGACCTCGCCGAGCGCTCGCCGCTCCTCGCCTACGGTGCCAACGCCGCGCCCGAGGCGCTCGCCCGCAAGCTGTCGCCTTTGCCGGGGGAGGAGATGCCGGTCCTGCAATCCGAGCTGGAGGGCTTCGACGTCGTCTACTCCGCCCACGTCTCCCCCTACGGTGCGGTGCCGGCGACCTTGCTCGAAAGCCCGGGGACGCTGGCGCCGGTCTTCATCACCTACCCAACGCCGCGGCAGCGCGCCCTGCTGACGGCGAGCGAGCCGAACTACGACCTGGTCGAGGTCGCGGGGATGCCGGCCTACCGCAGCAAGCACGGTTCCCTCTCGATCGGCGGTTCGCCGGTGGCCCTGGCAGCGGTTCGAGCCGCCGGGCGGACCCTGCCTGAGCTCGACGAGGCGGCGGTGTTGGAGTGCGTCCGCGCCCGGCTAGAGCCCGACCGCTCACTGGAGGAGTTCGTGTGCGGATGCGTCGAGCGCGGCGGCCTCAAACCGCTGCCGGCGCTCTAGACCTAGACCGAAGCGAAGCGCCGCAGCGCCAGCCGGGCGATCGCCGAGTAGGCGCAGAAGAGGATCGCCAGGTGCAGTAGCGGCGCCCCGATTCCGGGTCCCGCCTCGTCGAGCGCGGCGCTGATCGCTTCCAGTCCCGGCTTGAAGGGGAAGAGCGCGGTCAGGTAGCGAATCGCGTCAAAGACGGCGGGGCTGACGGCACCGGAGGGAACGAGCGAGAGGAAGGCCACCGGCAGGGTGATCATGAAGGCGAGCAGGGAGACCGCGCGCACCTCTCGCGCCGCCGCTCCCAATGCCGCCCCGGCCGCCCCCAACGCCGCCCCGGCGCCGAGGATCGCCAACAGCCAGAGCCCGAATCGGCTCCATTCGAGGGGCACGAAGAGCGCCATCCCGAACAACATCAGCAGGGTCACCACGAGCCCGACCAGAACCCCGAGTAGGACCTTCTCGCCGAGCAGCCCGCCACTGGAGACGAGGCCGCGGGTCAGCCGCGGGAAGGCGTTCTCCTCCCGCTCCAGTGCCAGCGACCCGGCCACCAGGAGGACGACGACGAAGGCCAGGGTGAAGGTCGCGGCAACCGCGATCGCAAAGATTTCCAGCGGCGGGCTCTCACCGCCGACCACCACCTTGTTGACCGCGATCGGTTGCGCCAGGCGTTTGATCAACGGCTCCGCCACATCGAGGTTGTCGCGCGCCTGGGTGGCAAATTCGTTGACTTCCGCCAGCGCGGGGCGCAACGAAGGTGGCAGGGCCGGCGTCACCGCCGCCAAGATCCGCGCCGTCGCTCGCAACCCGAGGACCTGCACCGTCTGCCCGACAACGCTGAACTCGCCGCCGTCGACCAGCAGCTTCAGGTAGCGACCGCCTTCGGCGCCGATCCGCCGCGCGATCGTCAGGTTCGCCTGGGCCAGCAGCGTCGTGATTCGGTCGTCGACGAGTTCGGCCTTGACCGCGTTTTCCTCGTTGACGAGGACTTCCACCTTCGGCACGCCCGGGGTCAGGGTCGAGAGCGAGTTGATCTTGTTGACGAGGTCGGAGGGGAGGATCAGCGCCGCCAGCACGTCGCCCGATTCGACCTTGCTCATCGCCTCCTCGCGGTCCTTGACGAAGACGCACTCAACCCGGTCGCAGACCCGCTCTTTCACGTTCGCCTTCGGCAGCTGCTGACCGCCGACGTTGATCCGCGTGTTCGGCGGCACTTCGTTGAGGAACGCGACCCGCGGGTCTTCCGGCCCGCGGGAGATCGCGAACCCGACCAGCACCGCGATCAGGATTGGGTAGGCGACCAACAGCACCGCCTGCAGCGGCGAGCGCCGCAGAATCTGCAGGTCCTTCAGCAGCAGCCATCGCACGCCCCGCATCAGTGGCCCCGGTGCTGGAGGTAGGCGACGAAGGCGGTCTCGAAATCACGATCGGCCGCCGCGGGCGCCTCACTTCGCACCGCCTCGCGCAGCTCCTCGGCCGAACCGTCGAACAAGGACTCACCGTCGGCGAGCACCAGCACCCGGCCGCCGTAGCGCTCGGCCTCCTGGATGTCGTGGGTGGAGAAGATCACCGTCGTCCCGTGGCTGGCGAGTCCGGAGACGAACTCCCAAAGGCGGGCCCGCTGCCGCGGGTCGAGCCCGACGCTGGGCTCGTCGAGGAGCAGCACTGCCGGGCGGGAGAGGAGGCCGATCGCGATGTTGATCCGCTGCTGGTTGCCGCCGGAGAGGCGGGCGACGATCTCTCCCCGCCGCTCGCCCAGCCCAGTTAGCTCGAGCATCTCCTCGGCGGAGGCCCGCGGGTCCTCATGGTCCTCCAGCCGGGCAAACAACAACAGGTTCTCCTCGACGGTCAGACGCCGGTAGAGCGCAGCCTGCTGCGGCACCCAGCCGACCGCGCCGCTGGCGGAAGCCACCTCCCCCGCATCGGGCCTGACGATCCCGGCCAAGATCGAAAGCAACGTCGTCTTCCCAGCCCCGTTAGGCCCAATGATCGCCACCAGCTCCCCAGGACCTGCTTTGAGCGAGACGCCCCGCAGCGCCTCCCGCTCGCCGTACCGCTTGACAACCCCCGTGGCCTCCACGGCCGAACAAGCTACTGCGCTGGTAGGGAGGGGAGGGGGTGTCTCGTACGGACACTTGGAGCGAGCGAAGCGAGCGGGTCCGGTAGGGACACCCCCTCCCCTCCCCTAAACTCGCCAACCGATGTCCTTTCCCGCCACGCGCCTGCGCCGCCTGCGCCGCACCGAAACCCTGCGCGGCCTCGTCCGCGAGACCGAGCTCTCACCGGCCCACCTGATCCAGCCCGCCTTCGTCGTCGCGGGGGAGGGGGTGCGGGAGGAGGTGCCGTCGATGCCGGGGATCGAGCGCTTCTCGATCAACAACCTGGTCGAAGAGGCTGGCGAGATCGCCGCGGCTGGGATCGGCGCCCTGTTGCTCTTCGGCATCCCCAGCGTCAAGGACGACGCCGGCTCGGGTGCCTACGACAATGAGGGGATCGTGCAGATGGCGGTCCGAGCCTTGAAGGACGCCCACCCCGACCTGGTGGTGATGACCGACGTTTGCCTCTGCGAGTACACCTCCCACGGCCACTGCGGCGTGATCCGCGACGGCGGCACCGAACCCGACAACGACGTCACCGTCGAGCTGCTGGCGAAAACCGCGATCTCGCACGCCGAGGCCGGCGCCGACGCGGTCTGCCCGAGCGACATGATGGACGGCCGGGTCGGCTCGATCCGTTTCCAGCTCGACGAGGAGGGGCACCCGGACGTGCCGATCATCGCCTACAGCGCCAAGTACGCCTCCGCCTTCTACGGACCCTTCCGCGACGCTGCCGAGTCGACCCCGGAGTTCGGCGACCGCCGCGGGTACCAGATGGATCCTGCCAACGCCGCCGAAGCCGTGCGCGAGGCCGAACTCGACCTCGAGGAGGGCGCCGACATGCTGATGGTCAAGCCGGCCCTCCCTTATCTCGACGTCGTCCGCCGGGTCAAAGAGGCAACCGGCGCCCCGGTCGCCGCCTACCACGTCTCCGGTGAGTACTCGATGCTGAAGGCGGCAGCCGCCAATGGCTGGATCGACGAGCGCGCCGCTGTGGTTGAGGCGCTGACCTCGATCCGCCGTGCCGGCGCCGACGCGATCGTCACCTACTACGCAAAGGAGGCCGCGGCGTGGCTTCGGTGAAAGTTCCGCAGTCGAAGGCGCGGTCCCGCAAGGACGGCTCCGCAATTCCGCTTGACGAGACCGACAAGCGGCTGATGAACCTGTTGCAGTCGAACTTCCCCCTCGACCCCGAGCCCTTCGCCGCCGTCGCCGCTGCGGCGGAGCTGGAGTTGGATGACGTTCTCGACCGCACCCAGCGTCTGCTTGACGGCCGGATCATCCGCGAGATCACGCCGATCTTCGACACCCGCGCGCTCGGCTACGACTCGATGCTGGTGGCGGCCAAAGTCGATTCCGAGAACCCGCAGCGGGCAGCGAAGATCGTCAACGCCCACCCAGGCGTCTCCCACAATTACCTTCGCACCCACGACTTCAACATGTGGTTCACGATCGCCACCCCGCCCGATTCCGAGCTCGGCCTGAAGGGGACCTTGGAAGCGCTGATGGAGGAGACCGGCGCCGAGTCGATGCGGGAACTCCCGACCCTGACCCTGTTCAAGATCAACATGAACCTGGAGATGGAGAAGGGGACCGAGGCGCTCGCCGCCGCGGTTGAAGCTGCGCCCCCGCGCGAGCTCGAACCCCAGCCCTACGACGAGGACGACATCGCTTTGATCAAGGCCCTGCAAGGACCAATGGCGGCGGTCGCCCGTCCCTACGACGCCGCCGCCCAGGAGATTGGGGTCTCGACCGAGGAGCTGCTCGAGCGGCTGCGGACGATGACCGACCGCAAGATCCTCCGCCGCGTCGCCGCGATCCTCTACCACCGTCGCGCCGGCTTTTCCGCCAACGGGATGGGGGTCTGGAAGGTGCCGGAGGACCAGATCATGGAGGTCGGTGGGCGGATGGCCTCCTTCCGCGGCATCTCCCACTGCTACCAGCGCCCCACTTATGAGGACTGGCCCTACAGCGTCTTCACCATGGCCCACGGTCGCTCCAAGGAGGAGTGCGACGCTGTCCTCGACGCGATCGCCGAGGAGTGCGGGATGGGTCCCGACGACCGCGCCACCCTCTACTCCTCGACCGAGTACAAGAAGATCCGCCTCCACTACTTCACCGATGACTACGCGCGCTGGGAGGCAGAACATTCCTGACGGCGCCCGGTTGTTCGAGCGGGCGCAGCAGGTACTGCCGGGCGGGGTCAACTCGCCGGTCCGGGCGCTGCGCCAAATCGGCCGCGACCCGATCTTCATCGAACGCGGCGAAGGCTGCTGGTTGTTCGACGTCGAGGGCAACCGCTACCTTGATTGGATCGGTTCCTGGGGGCCGCTGATCCTCGGCCACGCCGAGCCCGCGGTGATCGCCGCCGTGATCGAATCGGCAAAGCGGGGCACGAGCTTCGGTGCGGCGACCTTGGCGGAGGTGCGCTTGGCCGAGGAGGTCGCGGCGCGGATGCCCTCGGTTGAGATGGTGCGGATGACCAGCTCCGGGACCGAGGCGGCGATGAGCGCCGTGCGGCTGGCCCGGGCGATCAGTGGCCGCGAGGTCGTGATCAAGTTCGCCGGCGCCTACCACGGCCACTCCGACGGCCTGCTCGCCGACGCCGGTTCGGGACTGGCGACGCTCGGCGTTCCCGGCAGCCCCGGGGTCACCGCCGCGCAGGCGGCGAGCACCGTGGTGGTGCCGTGGAACGACCGCGAGGCCGTCAGCCGGGCCTTGCAGGAGCACGAGGTGGCGGCGCTTCTGGCCGAGCCGATCGCCGCCAACATGGGCGTCGTGCCGCCCGCCGAGGGCTTCCTCGAGTTCCTCCGCGAGGCAACCCGAGAGGCCGGCGCGCTGTTGATCTTCGACGAGGTGATCACCGGCTTCCGCGTCGCCCGCGGTGGCGCCCAGGAGCTACTCGGGGTCGAGCCGGACCTGACGGTGATGGGCAAGGTGATCGGCGGCGGCCTGCCGGCGGCTGCCTACGGCGGCCCGCGCGAGCAGATGGAACGGATCGCCCCCGCCGGCGACGTCTACCAAGCGGGCACGTTGTCGGGAAACCCCCTCGCCGTTGCCGCCGGCCTGGCGACGCTGGAGCAACTCGACGCTGCGGCCTACGAGCGCCTGGGCGCCCTAACCGACCGCCTCGCCAGCGGCTTCGAGCAACTGGCGGCTGGCAAGCCGCTGCAGGTCGCCGCCGCCCCGGGCCTGGTCACTCTCTTCTTCAGCGAGGTCCCGGTCACCGACTTCGCCACCGCGACCGCCTGCGACACCGAGGCCCACGCCCGCTTCTGCCGAGCACTGCTCGAGCGCGGTATCTACCCGCCCCCGGCGCAGTACGAGGCCTGGTTCGTCTCCCTGGCCCACAACGAGACAGCGATCGACCAAACGCTCACGGCTGCCGCCGAAGCCCTCAAAGAGGCAAACGTCTAAGTCGTGGTTCCTTTCGGACCTATGGCGACCGAAAAGAACCACGCGACGCCGGGCGATGCCCTGCGGCTGCTGGCGGACCAGCTCCGCTCCGAGGACACACCGATCTCTCCGCATGTGGTCGACCCAGCCGAGCCGCCCCACCTCGGCGATCTGGCCGGCGGCGGTGAGTACGCGCTCGTCGTCGAGGCCGTCCGCGAGGGCTACCTCCTCCATTACGAGGAGCCCCGCCTCCTCGCCGGCCACGATCCCGACCTCGCCCTGCTCGCCGGCGACTACCTCTACGCCCTCGGCCTCAACCGCCTTGCCACCCTCGGCGACACCCGCGCGGTGGGGATCCTCGCCGACCTGATCAGCACCTGCGCCCGTCTCCAGGCTGAGGGGACGAGCGAGGGGATCGACGATCTATGGCGAAAAGCCGCCGAGGAGATCACGGCCTCTGCAGAGATGGGGTAAGTGTGACGCAGGTCACACCCCTTAAGCAATAAACTGCGAAGCCCTACGCGAACGACCTGTGGCAGACGACGCGAACAAAGTAAACGGCGCCGATGAGGCACCAGTCAAGGAGCGGGTAAAGCCCGACCCCCCCGGCTATTTCGAGGGGGAGTCGATGACGCGCCGCCACGTCTTCACGGTCGCGTCCCAGGCCCTGGGTGGCCTCGCTGCAGCGGGCATTGTCCTGCCCGCCGTCGGCTTTGCCGTCGCCCCAATCTTCCATCGCGGCAAGGAGCGCTGGGAGGGGGTCGGCCCGGTCACCGACTTCGTCGAGGACACCTACCGCCAGGTCGTCTTCACCGAGACCGAG
The DNA here is from genome assembly GCA_036519395.1 of Solirubrobacterales bacterium. Taxonomy (GTDB): domain Bacteria; phylum Actinomycetota; class Thermoleophilia; order Solirubrobacterales; family 70-9; genus VAYN01. The sequence goes on from DATDLJ010000102.1 coordinate 45,308, forward strand.
GGGATCGGCGACGCCGGCAAGACCACTGCCTACGTGCGCAAAAGCTCGGCCGACCTCGAAGAAGAGCCGGGCCATTTCGTCGCCGTTTCCAACCGCTGCGTGCACCTCGGCTGCCCGGTCCGCTTCGTCGAGGCCGCCGGCAACTTCATTTGCCCGTGCCACGGCGGCGTCTACGACTTCCAGGGCAAGCGAATCGGCGGCCCGCCGGTCCGCCCGCTCGACCAGTTCCAGACCCGCGTCGTCAACGGCCAGGTCGAGGTTGGCCCGCGCTACAGCGTCACCTCGCAGATGGAGCCGGTTCGTGCCCGTGACCCCGGGGAGTTCACCGGCGGGATCTGGGAGTACCTCTACCCGCCGCGGCCATCCACCTTCCCACCGCCCTGATGCCGAAACTTCGCAAACCCAAGATCCCCGACGCCGTCGTCCCCCCGCCGCTGCGTAAACCGGCCAAGCCCGGCAGCGCCGGTACGCCCAAGGGCCAGGCCCCAGCCGATCTCAAGACCCCGCCGGAGAAGCAATCGGCGGGCGACAAGCTGCTCGAGGTAGGCAAAGAGGCCCCGGTCGACGCCCTCGCTTGGGTCGATCAGCGGCTCGCCGCCAGTGGCTTCCTCACGGGGATGCTGTTCCGCAAGGTGCCGAAGGGGACCAACTGGTTCTACACGCTCGGCTCCGCCACCCTCTTCGCCTTCATCGTCCAGGCCGTCACCGGCGTCTTCCTGGCGATGTTCTACGTCCCCTCGGCGACCCAGGCTTACGCCTCGATCGCCCACATCAACAACGAGGTCCCGTTCGGCCAGCTCGTGCACGGGATGCACAAATGGGGCGCCTCGGTGATGGTGATCCTGATCTTCCTCCACATGGGGCGGACCTTCTTCTTCGGCGCCTACAAGTACCCGCGCGAGCTCAACTGGGTGATCGGCGTGGTGCTGCTGATCCTGACGATGACGATGGCCTTCACCGGCTACCTGCTGCCCTTCGACCAGCGCTCCTTCTGGGCCTCGATCGTC
>DATDLJ010000103.1:0-14597 GCA_036519395.1 Solirubrobacterales bacterium
TGCAGGGCGGTCGCAAGGGCCTGCTGGTCAACAGCCGCAACCTCTGCAAGACGGTCAACCGGGCGACGGTGCGCTTCGGCGGGCAAAACGGGCGGGAAGTCACCTCGAGGCCGGTGTTGAAGAACGGCTGCGGGGGTGGGAAGGGGAAGTCAGCGAAGCAGAAGCACCGCCGCTGATGAGGTGGCGACGGCGCAGCTTGGGGACCGTCACCGCGGCTCTCGCCTCCGCGACCCTCCTCGCCGTTCCCGCTTCGGCTGAGGTCGACCAGGCGGGTGGGGTGCGGGTTTCGGTGTCGGGTAACTTGGCCCCGAACCGTTTGCCTCGGCAGGGGGTCGCCCCAGTTGCCGTCTCGGTGTCCGGGAAGATCAGGCCGGGATCGGCTAATGGGATCCCAAAGCTGACCGCGATCGAGATCGGACTCAACTCCCACGGCCGGCTGAGGACTGAAGGCGTGCCGGTATGCCGGCTCGGCAAGATTGACCCATCCACCAGCGCCCAGGCGCTGGTGGCCTGCGGCTCGTCCTTGATCGGGGAAGGACGGTTCTCGGCCGACGTAAGAATCCCCGAGCAGTCGCCATTTCCCTCACGAGGGAAGGTGCTGGCCTTTTACGGCAAGCTAGGCGGCCAGCCAGCGATCTTCGCGCATATCTACGGAACCGTTCCGGTACCCACCTCCTATGTGCTTCCCTTCGAGATCGCTAAGGCGAAGGGCACCTACGGCACCGTTCTTTCGGCCTCCCTGCCACGGGTCACCGGCGAGTGGGGATACGTCACCGGGATCAGCCTGAATCTGAAGCGCGGTTTCGTCGCCGCTGGTTGTCCGGCGCCACCCGGCTTTTCCAGTGCGGTCTTCCCCTTGATGCGCACGCGCCTGTCGTTCGCCGGTGGGGTCAGGGTCAGCTCGACGATCATTCGCAGTTGCAAGGTTGACCGATGACATTTCGCAGAAGGTCGCTCAGCTACGCGAATGTCACCTCAACCCTGGCGCTGGCGATCGTACTGAGCGTCGGGTCGGCCTATGCCGCCAGCCAGTTGCCTTCTCGCTCCGTCGGCGAGCGGGCATTGCGCCCGGGCGCGGTGACGGCAGAAAAACTGCGCAAGCAAGCGGTCACGGCACCGAAGATCAAGGCCGGCGCTGTGCAGAAGGGAAAGATCGCCGGCGAAGCGATCACGTCGGCGAAGATCGCGGACGGCGCCGTCGTCACGCCGAAGCTGGCTGGCGAGGTTGTGACTACCGACAAGATCTCGAGCGACGCGGTGACCGGCGCCAAGGTCAACGAGGCGAGCCTGGGGCAGGTGCCGAGCGCTGCTTTTGCCGACAACGCCGAGACCGCCGCCAACGCCAATCCCGAAGCCTTTGCCCGGGTCAGCGTAGAAGGAACCGTCTTCCCGGCCGATTCCAAGGGGATCGACGTCAGCGACGTCAAACAGGGAAAACTCTACCCAGGCTCATATTGCATCGCGATGCCCTTCCCCGCTAAGGGCGCCCAGGTGACCCCTGAATATGCAGGCCACAATCAGGTTTCTGCCTACATCACCCTGGGAGGGTCGGAAAGCTGCCAGGCCGGAGCCGCCGAGGTGCAGACCTACAACGCCGGCTCGCATTCCAAGGAGCCGTTCTTCGTCGTCTTCTACCGATGAGGGGGCGTGGATAGATGGAGCTGGCGGCGAGGCTGAGGGAGCGCCGCGACGAGATCGAACAGACGGCGCTGACTCGTGTTTACGCGATCTCCGATCCCCGTGACGTGGAAGACCCCTCCTACACAGCTGGGTTGCGCGATGCGGTGCGGGCCGCCTTGACTCTGGTGATCGACGTTCTCGACTCCGCTCGGGAGTTGGGCCCGGGCGATGCGCCTGCCGAGCTCCTGATCCAGGCACGGAATGCCGCCCGCAATAAGGTGCCGTTGGATACGGTACTGCGCCGTTACCTGGCGGGCTTCACCCTATTGAGCAACATCCTCGCCCAGCTCGCGGCAGAGAGATCGGTCCCAGCCACCGAACTGCAGACGGCCCAACGGCGCTTGGCGGTGCTTTTCGATCGACTCGTCGCGACGGCTTCCGGGGAGTACGGGCGCGAGGCGGACAGCCATCTCGATCGCGGTGGGGAGAGGGAAATAGCCAAGGTGCGGATGCTCCTCGAAGGGGAGGCCACCGAGTTGCCCGACCTCGGCTACGAGCTGGAAGCGTGGCACTTGGGCGTCATCGGAACGGGTGCCACTATGCAGCCGGCCCTGAGAAAGATCGCGATCAGCCTTGGGTTGCAGGTGTTGATCGTCGTCCCAGAGCCGGAACTCGCCTGGGCTTGGTTCGGCGGACGAGAGAAGATCACGCCGTCGGCCCTTTTTCGTGCCGGCTCGAAGTCATGGCCTCAGGGCGAGCTGTTGGCGGCAGGGGAGGCGGGATGGGGCTTGGATGCATGGCGACTGACCCATCGCCAGGCGAGGGCGGCGCTTCCGGTCGCGAAGCTCACGCCGGAAAGGAAGACCGCATATGCGGATGTTGCGCTAGTTGCGGCGATGATGAAAGACGACGTCCTTGCCACGTCGCTTGCCCATATCTTTCTCGACCCCCTCGGCGAGGAGCGCGAAGGTGAGACGCTCCGGCAAACCCTCCGTGCCTACCTGGCGGCTGAACGCAATGCCTCCTCAGCGGCAGCCGCCCTCGGCGTCGATCGTCGTACCGTGTCCAACCGCCTGCGGGTTATCGAAGAGCGCTTCGAACGGCCGCTCGGATCCTGTGGCGCCGAGCTCGAAGCTGCGCTCCAAATGGACGAATTTGCCAGCAAGGCAAATGTCACCGTTGCCGTTTCCCAGGCTGGCAATGGTAAGTACCGATGACACACGGGACACTCGGTGACACTGGTGTTTTGTCTTATCCAAGGAGATATAAATGAAGAAGCTACTACTGTTGGCGACCGCGGCACTGCTGGCTCTTGCTGTTGTCGTACCCGCCTCGGCCTCTGCATCCACGTGGGGCTATGGGATGAGCGGAGAAGGTCCTTATCAACTCGAACCAGGCGAAACCGCGAGTGAGGTATTCACCGGATGGTTCGGACGCGAAGCCCCTGGGGTGTCAGGTTCGCACGGTTGCCTCGCCACGATTGAGATTGAAGGCAAAGCGGGCACTGTCGGGCGCGTCGTGAGTCTGACCCGCGACTTTGAAAACTGCTGGGGGACTGGATATTGGAGCAATTGGGCGCCGGTCGTTGGCGGGTTCAGCAATGTCTCCAGCGGCTGGAGCGTAAATATCAGCTCCGCGCCGCAGATCTCGAAAGCCGCTGGAAACATCGAGGTGGGCACCTATGTGGAACCGTACGTGGCCAACCCGAGGATGCAGTATTGGGGTAATCCGTGGAGCTTGGTCCCGAACCTCGATGAGAGTGGTCGGCTTCTCGGATTCACCCTGAAAGGCATCGAAACCAATGGTGTTTCGGCCACCATCGGGCAATTCACGGCCACCGAAGGACCGCTCGAACTAGAACTCTACATGCTGTAGATGCTTACGGCGAAAGCACCGCACGGCTATGGTCGTGCGGTGCTTTTTTTGCACCTATAGGTACGGGTTGATGTTCCTGTTCGGTTACCCATTGTTGCGTGTGCTAGCTTGGGAGCGATCTGGGACGGGTGCGGGAGGGTCCCCATTTCAGACTGATGGATTCGCCCTACCTATACACCGTTCGCTGTCGACTAACCGTTATCACGGTGCTTTTTGCTGTGTTGTTGGCGCCCGTCTTGGCCCTAGCGGGCTCCGAGGTTGCGACCGCAGCGCCGACGCCGGCATGGAACCTTCAGTCGCAAGGGCTGCCCACCAATTTCCGCCCTGGGGAGAGCGGGGAGGTGGAGCTGTCGGTCTCTAACGCAACCGGAGCGGCGCTCGATGACAGTTCTGTCTCGATCGCCGATCGGCTGCCCGCGGGCCTCGTCGTTACGTCGATCGCCCTCGGCGGGGTGGACGGGACGTTCGGCTCGGCGCAGGAAGTGGGCGCAGATTTGTGTGGAAGCTCTGCTACCCCCGCCGAAGGCGTTGTGGTCAGCTGTTCGATCCCCGCGACCCTCGACGGACGTACCTTGGGAAGGGAAGCGATGCAGTTGCGAATCGGCGTGCAGATCCCACCCGACATGCCCGAAGGAGAGATCGAGAACTTCGCCCAGGTAGAAGGGGGCGGTGGGGTGCCGGGCACGGCGACCACGGCGCACACGATCTCCAGCCAGGACGCTCCGCCCGCGGTCGTTGCCCTCGACGCGGGTTTCCTAGCCGCCGACGGCAGCTCGCCGACGCAAGCCGGCTCCGTGCCCTTCGCCTACCGGCTGCAGTTCGCCCGCAGTGCCGTCTCCGGGACCAGCTCGCTCGAGCCGGCGGGTGGCCTGCTGCGGGGCATGCGCATGGAGCTGCCGCCGGGCGTGGTTTCTGGAGTCGACGCTGGCGCGGTCTGTGCGGTGTACGAGCTCGAAGCTGGCATCGAGGGCGAATGCCCCGACGCGGCCGCGGTGGGAACGGTCGAAGTCGATCCCATGTCGCTGTTGCCGATGTCGTTCCCGCTCTACGCGATGACTCCCGCCGGTGGCGCCGCGGCGACGTTCGGCTTCCGCTCCTCCCAGTTCTCATCCACCTTCGTGCTGGCGGAAATCCATCGCAGAGATGGCGGCGCCTCCGCCTGGATCTCGGGCAACGCGGCGGAGTTCCGGGCGGTGCGTATCGCGATCTGGGGCGATCCCAGCGATCCCGGCCACGACCGCGTACGCGGGAGCTGCCTGTCGCTGGGAGGAGACTCGCGCGGAAGCTGCCCTGTAGGGCCCTCGTCGACTCTGCTCCGCCTGCCCACCTCTTGCGAGCGGCCCGTTGAATCAGGCGTGGCGTTCGACACCTGGGAGGCGCCGGGCTTCTACAGATCAGCGAGCGCGTCCTCCCCTCTGCCAACCGGTTGCGGGTCGCTGCTCTTCGATCCGGCGATCTCGGTCGCTCCCAGCACCACGAGCGCAGACAGTCCGGCGGGGCTGTCGGCTCACTTCTCCTTCCACGCGGTTGACCCTGAAGGTCCGCCGGCGACCGCGGATCTACGTCGCCTGGTCCTGGACTTGCCGGCCGGTTTGGTCATCAACCCTGCAGGCGCCGAGGGGAGGGTGGGGTGTCGTGCGGCCGAGATCCACATGAACGGCCTCTCAGCTGACTCCTGCCCCGATGGCTCCAGGCTGGGCACGGCACAGATCCGCACCTCCCTCGCCGATCAGCCGATTACCGGCGCCGTCTACCTGGCCAGTCCGGGCGCCAACCCCTTCGGCGCTCTTTTCGCCGTATACCTCGTCTTCGACGACGCGGAGATCGGGGTGAGGCTGAAGCTCGCCGGGCGGCTTAGCCCCGATCCCGAAACGGGACAGCTGAGGCTCCTGGTCGAGGACCTGCCCCAAATCCCTCTCCAAGAGATCTCGATGGACTTCTTCGGCGGCGAGCGGGGACTGCTGCGAACTCCGCTGGCCTGTGGCGCCTACCTCGCCACCGCCGAGCTACAACCATGGTCCGCACCCGCTTCGGGCCCGGACGCGAATCGGTCGGGCTCATTTGCCATCGATCGCTCGCCCGGCGGGGTGAGCTGCCCCGCAAGCCCGGCGCAGGCACCCCACGATCCCGTTCTTCGAGCCGGGACTACGAACCCCGTGGCCGGGGACGATGCGCCCTTCGTTTTGCGGATCGTCCGCAAGGACGGTTCGCAGGGTCTCGGCGCCGTCGACATCAGCCTCCCGAGAGGGCTGGGCGCGAGGCTGGCTGGGATCCCGCTTTGTCGACCTGCGGGGGGAAAGTGCTCCGCGGAGAGCCGGGTCGGGACGGTTTCGGCGTGGGCGGGCGCCGGCCTTCGCCCGGTCGCCCTGACGGGCAGCGCTTACCTCTCCGGGCCATATGACCGGGCGCCGGTGTCTTTGGTGATCGAAGTCCCAGCGCTCACTGGCCCGTTCTATCTCGGCACCGTTCGCTCCCGCTTTGCTCTGCAAGTAGACCGTGAAACGGGGCGGCTGCGCGTCCGAGGAACCTTGCCGACGATCCTCTCCGGGGTTCCGCTCGATCTGCGCGCCCTGCAGATCGAGCTCGACCGGCAGGGCTTTGTAGTCAACCCGACGAGCTGCAACCAGGCTGCGACCGAGGGGCGGGTTCTCTCCCCGGAGGGGGGTGAGGCTGAAATCTCGGCTCCCTTCCAGGTCGGCGGTTGTTCACGGCTCGGGTTTAAGCCCCGCATCTCACTTGGCTTCTCGGGCGCTCCGCCGCGGCGCGGAGGCCACCCCAGGATGCGCGTGGTGCTGAGGGGGAGGCCCGGCGACGCCAACATCAGCCGGGCCTCGATCCTGCTGCCGAGTACCGAGCTGCTCGACAACGCCAACATCCGCGGGGTCTGTCCGCGGCCACGGTTCGCGGCTGGGACTTGCCCGGCGCGCTCGCTCTACGGCGAGGCGACGATCTGGACCCCGCTGCTCGACGAGCCGCTGCAGGGGCCGGTCTACCTGCGCGCGAGCGATGGGCGTCTCCCCGACCTCGTTGCCGCCCTCGACGGTCAGCTGCGCATCGACCTCGCCGCCGACATCGACGCAGCCAACGGCCGCCTCCGCACCACCTTCGAGGAGCTCCCCGACATTCCCTTTAGTCGGCTGGAGCTGTCCCTGAACGGCGGTCGGCGGGGCCTGTTGGTCAACAACATCCGTCTTTGCAGCGCGCGGCCGCAGGTTGCTGGTTCCTTCGGCGGTCACAACGGGAAGGCCCACCGGATCCGGGCGAGCGTGCGGGTGGACGGCTGCGGGACGACGGGTCGCGACGGCAGGTAAACGAGGACATATACGTACCATCCCCAGCGACAGCCTCGCGTAGAATCGCCCCCATGGGGAGGGACAGTCGGTCGGTGAACCCGCGCCGATCTCGCGCGGGATTCTTGGCCGTGTTGACGGCCTGTGTCGCGCTGGGGATTGTCGGACTCGGGGTCGAGGAGCGGCTGGAGCCACTCTCGCTCGACGTACCAGGAACCACTGCATCAAACGGTGAAGCTCTTGCGGAGAGCCATTTTGGCGACTCCACCCCGTTCGTCGTTCTGCTCCGGGGACCGGTCCGGGCGATCGATCGACAGGGCCCCCGCCTGGTCGCGGCGCTGAGGCTCGACCGAGAGGCGACCGTGATCTCACCCTGGGACCGGGGCTCGCTGGCGGCGCTGAGACCGCGACCGCAAAAGGCTCTCATTTTGGTCGACTATCACGTACCACTTGCAACCGCGATGCGCGATACCGTGCCGTCGCTCGAAGCGACCGTAGAGGCCCAGGTGCGACCGCCCGTCGCTGCCACGCAGTCCGGTTTCGCCACCGTCTCCCGCGCCCTCCAGGAGGAATCGCTACAAGCGACTGAGCGGGCGGAGCTGCTCGCGGCGCCGCTGCTGATCCTCATCCTCCTGTTCGTGTTCCGCTCGGTGGTTGCCGCGGCGATCCCGCTCGCCTTCGGGGCGCTGACGGTGGTTGCCGGACGCGGTGTCCTCACCCTGCTCAGCGGCACGATGACGATCGACGCGCTCTCGCTGGTCGTCTGCACGATGATGGGCCTTGCCCTCGGCGTCGACTACTCGTTGCTGATCGTCTCCCGCTTCCGCGAGGAGCTGGAGAGGGATCCGGATCCCTGGCGCGCCGCCGCGGCGACCCGGGCGAGCGCCGGGCGCACGACGCTCTTCGCTGGCATCACCCTGATCGTCGCCCTCGTCTTCTCGGCCTTGCTCCAGCCCGGTTCGCTGCTGCTCTCCCTGGCCACCGCGACTGCGGTGGTAACGGTTATCAGCGTCCTCGTCTCGACCCTCGCGGTGCCGCCGCTACTGGCCCTCTTGGGCGAGCGGATCAACGCTGGGCGGATCGGTCGCGATCGAGGCTCGAGGAGGACGAGCGTGGCAACTGCCGCCGCCGCGGCGCTGCGCCGGCCGGGGCTGGCCGCGGTGGTGGTGGCGGTTCCCCTGGCTCTGCTGATCCTGCCGGTGATCGGGTTCACCACCGGCGCCCCTGGGATCGACGAGCTCTCGAGTTCCAACCCGGCGCGGGTCGACGCCGAGACGATCGACCGTGCAGTTGGTCCCGGTTGGGAGGCGCCCTTCGTCCTCGTTGCCGCCACCGAACGCGGACCGATCACCACGAAAGAAGATCTCGACCTGCTGGCGAGATGGGAGCGCCAGATAGCTGGGGAGCCCGGGATTCGCGCGGTTATCGGTCCCGGTCCAATTGTGCGTGGAGCTCGTCCGATCCGTTCCCTGGGGGCGAAGCTGACCGGTGACGGTGCCGAAGCGCCGCAGCAGCTCGACCGCCTCGGCCCCGGCCTGCGGCGCGCGGCGCGGGCGGTGGAGCAGCTTCGCGGGGGGATCGCGGAAGGCGCCGCCGGTAGCGGCCTGCTGGCCGAAGGATCGCGCCGGGCGGCGGCCGGGGCGGGCTTGATTGCGACCGAACTGGAGCGCGCGGCGGGGCGCGGCGAAGAAGCGACGGCGGGCATCGAACGCCTCCAGGAGGGCAGCGAGAAGCTCGCCCAGGGCCAACGGAAGACCGCGGTTGGGAGCCTTGCCCTGGCCCTCGGCCTGCGATCGTTGCTGCCGCGGGTGCGGGGAGGGGAGCTGGCTCGCTCCCGCAAGCTCGCCCGCCGGCTCGAACGGGAAGCGGCAAGCGACCCGACTCTTACCCCGGCAGCGACCCAGGCACGAACCCTGGCCCGCACCATCGCCCTCAACCGCGATGAAATTCGCCGCCTGAGGGAAGTGGCCAAAGAGGTCAATGGCGGCCTCAACCGCCTCGTACCCGGCGGCCGGCGGTTGGAAGAAGGGGTGGGGGAGCTCTCCGATGCGGCCAGCGGCCTGGGTAGCGGCCTACAGCGCCTCGGCGACGGCGCCGAGCGGCTCTCCACCGGGCTGATCGAACTGCGGGGCGGCGCCGGCGCGCTCGAGGCCGGCCTCAGCGAGGGCTTCCAACGCTCGTATCCGTTACAGCGGAAGCTGGCGCGCGCGGGAGTGCGGGTGACGGCGATCTCGGCTCCGCTGGCGGTTGGCGCCACTCGGCTCCGATCCCAGTCGCCGAAGCTGTTCGACTCCGGGTACTTTGTCCTTTCCGCGCTCGATGGTGCCCCGGAACCGAACCGCGCCACGGCGGCGGAGGCGGTCAGCATCGATCAGGGCGGGCAGGCGGCGCGGATGCTGATCGTCTCCGGCTACCCATTTAGCAGCGAGGGTTCAAAGCAGGCTGGAGAACGTCTCCTGGACGACGCTGAGCAGATCGGTCGCGAAGGCGACCTGCGCACCGGCGTCACCGGAGGCGCGGCGACCCTCAATGCTTATGGAGCCGCCACCGAAGCGCGGCTGCCGCTGGTGATCGGCGCCTTCGTCCTCTTCACCCTGCTGGCTTTGGTCGTGATCCTGCGGGCGCCGCTGCTGGCGCTGCTGACCATCTGCCTCAACCTCGCCTCGGTGGCGGCCGCGATAGGGGTGATGACGCTGGTCTGCAGGATCCCCGAGGGCTATCCCCTCGGCGGCCACCCCTACATCGACACTGTGGGTGCCGGGGCGATCTTCGGCGTCACCTTCGGACTCTCGATCGATTACGCCGTATTCCTCATCGCGAGGATGCGGGAGCACTACGATCGCCACGGCGACAACCGCGCCGCGATCGCCTTCGGGCTGGAGAAGACCGCCGGGGTGATCACCGGCGCCGCCGCGATCATGGCCGCCGTCTTTATCTCCTTCGCGACGGCGCCGATTGCGACCGTGAGCCAGATGGGGGTCGGCCTGACGGTGGCGATCCTGCTCGATGCGACCGTGGTGCGGATCGTGCTGTTGCCGGCCTTGATGTTGTTGATCGGCGACCGGGTCTGGCGGGTGCCGCCTGTTTTAGACCGAATCCTTCCCCGCCGTGACCTGTTGATCCCGGAGAGGAGTCCCACTGGTGCTTAGGTTGATCTCGATTGCGTCCCTGGCGGCAGCTCTGCTGCTCGCGCCGGCGGCCCCTGCCGCGGAAGCGCCGACCCGCGAGGATTACGTGGAACGGCTGGAGGCGATCTGCAAGCCCGACAACGAAGCGACGCAGCGGGTGATGAAGGGCGCACGGGCCGACATCAAGGCCGAACGGCTGGCGGCCGCCGCGGCCAAGTTCGCCAAGGCGACGGAGATCTTCACCGGCACCGTGCGGGCGATGAAGGCGGTTCCGCGGCCCTCCGCCGATCGGCCGAAGCTGAGCCGCTGGTTCGGCTACCTGGGCGACCAGGAGGGCTACCTGCGGGGGGTGACGGACAACCTGCGGGCCAACCGCGCGGTCAAGGCCCAGCGACTGATCGCGCGATTCATCCACAGCGGCAACCTCGCCAACAGCGTCATCCTTCCCTTCGGTTTCGACTCCTGCGAGTTCAAGTTCTCCAGGTACGGGTGAGCCCGGTGGTCGTGAGGGACGTGCGTTGGCGTGGCTTCCTCGCGGCTGTGCTCCTGCTCGCGGTGCTCGCCGTCGGGTTGACCGGGTTCGCCTATGGCGAGCGCAGTCAGCGGGGCAACCTGATCGTCTCGCTCGACGGAGAGCTGTCGCCGCTGAAGTTGCCACGCGACCGAGCTGCGCCGGTGTCCGTTCGCCTCGACGGCGGTCTGCAAACCGCGGATCGCACCACGCTGCCGAGGGTGACCCGGGTCGAGCTGGGACTACCCAGCGAGGCGACCCTCAGCACGCGCGGGCTGCCGATCTGCCGTCAGCAGCGCCTGCGCAATGCGACTGCTGCCGAGGCGCTGTCCGCCTGCCGTCCCGCCTTGGTCGGGCGCGGGTGGATCGAGACCCAGGTCGTGCTCCCGAACCAGCCGCCGTTTGCCGTTCGCACCCACCTGCTCGCCTTCAACGGTCGGGTTGGTGGGCGTCGCGCCGTAGTCATGCACGCCTCCGCTGTCGATCCCCCGACTGTCGCCGTCATACCCTTCGTAATCCGGCGGGGTGAGGGTCGATTTGGCACTGCGCTCGTCGCCAACCTGTCGCCCGCGCTCGGTCCTTGGCCCCGCTTCGCACGCTTTGAAGTGACGCTCGCCCGTCGCTACTCCTACCGCGGCAAGAGTCGGAGCTATGTCAGCGCTTCGTGTCCGATTCCACGCCGCTTCACCGCTGGCTTCTTCTCCTTTGCCAAGGCCACTTTCAAGCTCGCCAATGGCAAGGAAATCAGCACCGGGATAGCTCGCAGCTGCCGCGCACGCTAGCCGCCATTTCGCCCAAGCGGTATGTTAGCGTTCCAATTCAATGGTGCCCCAGCTCGCCCTGACCCAGTTGGAAGCAGCGCTTGAAGAGGGATGCAGGAAGGAGCATGAGTGGCCGGCCCAGGTTTCCGCCGGCCTCTACGCGGGCGTCGAGTTTGCGATCGCGAACCCCGACGTGATCGAGTGGTTGGCGGTCGGGCGGACGGGGGAATACTCGCTGGATCGCTACCAAACGGCTATCTGTCGGCTTTCAAAGCTACTCAAAGCCAAAGTTCCGGTTCCTCGGGCGGGGCTTCCCCCGGTCACCGAGGAGGCCCTGATAGGGGGCGTGATCGGATTGGTGGGCGAACAGCTCCGGACCGGGAAGATAGATCGGCTGCGGAGTCTGCGCCCCGAGCTTGTGCTCCTCACCCTACTTCCCTACGTGGGCTTCGAGGACGCGCGTAGTTGGGCTAACCGGGCAGCTAGCGGCCATGTTTGAATTGACAAACTGGTCCGTCTATGTTCTTATTTAGCGGGCCGGTGCGGGGAATTCCCACCCGCGAATTTTCCGGTATCGAGGTCACCCGTTCTCCCTGTACGGCCCGGCCTCTCGATACGTACGCGGTCCGGGTGGTGCCCCCACTTACCCGGACCGTTTGCGTTTTCCAATCCTGCGCAGGCTCAGGAACGAGGTCAAAATCGTCGCTCCAGGGCCGACGGTGTTGAGCAGGGGCGCGCGGATCGCTCGCCCCATCTCCGTTTCGGCCCGCTTCGAGCTGAGGTAGTAGGCGGCGACCCCGGCGAGGATCGCCTGGTGGCGCCGAGCGTGGGGGAGGCGCTCGATCGAGTCCTCGGCCCGATCGGCGATCAGGCCGAGTCGCTCGGCGGCTTCGTCGCCGTCCCCGTAGTAGGCGAGGTAGCTGTGCTCGCCGCCGGCCCGGTCCGCCGCGAGGTCGACCAGGTCGTCGAGGAGGACGGTGAGGGCGCCGATCGGCGGGTGATAGGCGGCGTCGACCTGCGCCGCGACCTCGGTGCTGGTGGCGGGGTCCGCCGCCGCCGAGATCAGGGCATGGGCGGCCACCGACGAGCTGGCCCCGGCGGCGACCTCCCACCAGCGGTACTCGCTGGGCGCGCCGAGGCCCTCCGCCCAGCGCCGGAGCTCATCTGGCCCCTGGCGGGCTGCCGCGTGAGTGCGGCGCTGGCCCTCCGCGCAGCGCCCGACCGCGCGCTCGAGCAGCTCGGCGACCGCCGGGTAGGAGGGAAGCCCGGCGACCTCCTCCCTCCAGGCGGTCTCCAAGTGGGCCAGGCGGTCGCTGGCTTTTGCCTCGCTCTCCCCGGCCTCTTCGAGCGTGTCGCGGAGGTCGATCGCAACCTGCAGGGCGGCGATCGCCCGCACCACGGCGGGCCGGGCGGAGCGTGGGGCGAGCGTCGCGAATACCGAGACCGCCTCGGCGTTCGCCGCCTTCTCCGGCAGCAGCGGTCCCCACCGCCGCAGCTCGCTCCGGACTCGCGGCATCACCGTGGTCACGTAGGCGCCGAGAGCGCCTGCCGCCGCCCCGACTTCTCTGGCCGCCGCCTTCACGATCGCAGCCTATGGGGCGCGTCCGCCTTCGTCTCTACCTTGGTCGAAGCATGACCGAGCAGACGCAGATCGAGGTCCTTGCGGAGACGAACGGGAAGGCAACCGCGCCGGTCGAGGCTGCCGTCCGGGTGCCGCTCGGCGAGCTCGAGGACGGCCAGCGGGTGAGCGGGGTCTACGCGGTTCGCGAGCGTGAGCTGCGGCGCAAGCGCAACGGCGACCCCTGGCTGCGGCTCTCGGTCGGCGACGCCACCGGCACCGCCGAGGCGGTTTGCTGGGAGGAGGCGGAGACGCTCTACGCGCTCTGTTGCACCGGCACCCCGGTCCATGTCAGCGGCGCCTTTGAAGTCAGCGATCGCTGGGGAGCGAAGATCAAGATCTCCTCGATCCGCGAGGCCGAGTCGCACGAGTACGAGACTTCGGATCTGGCGGCCGAGTCGGAGCTCTCCGCCGAGCTGCTGGAGAGCGACCTGCGCGAGCTGCTGGCGACGATCCAGAACCCCGACCTACGCGAGCTGCTGGATGGCTTCTTCGGTGAAGACTCGGAGACCTGGCAGCGCTTCAAGGTCGCGCCCGCCGCCAAGACCTACCACCAGGCCTACCGGCACGGCTTGCTCGAGCACACGCTCTCGGTCGCCCAGGCCGTCTCCGCGGCCGCCAACTTCTTCCCAGGTATCGACCGCGACGTCGCCGTTACCGGCGCCCTCCTGCACGACATCGGCAAGTGCGTTGCCTACAACGACGACCCGCTGGCGATCGACCTCACCGACGCCGGTCGTCTCCAGGGCGAGATCCCGCTCGGCTACTACACCGTGCGCCGGGCGATCGAGGATCTGCCCGGGTTCGACCCCCACCTCGCCCAGTGCGTCCTCCACATCATTCTCAGCCACCACGGCTCGCTCGAGCACGGTTCGCCGGTCGTCCCCGCCACCCGCGAGGCCGTACTCGTCCACATGATCGACAACCTCGGTGGTCGCCTCGGCAGCTTCGACCGCCTCGAGCGCCAGCTCCCCGCCGGCGAGTCCTGGTCGGGCTTCGACCGCGCTCTCTCCGGCAGCGCCTTCTTCGCCCAGCGCGCCGCCTAGAAGTTCCGAAGAATTCACAAAGTTTCTTCGCTTCAGCGAGGTTTGCGTCTTGTTTCGTTACAGACAAAACCTTACGCTACGATCATGGCCGTGATGATGAACCCCAGGGAGAAATGGACCGATGAGCGCTTGGACGATCTCAATAGGAAGGTCGACCAGGGTTTCACTCGGATGGACGCCTGGTTCGAGCACTTGGAGGCCAGGATCGACGCAAAGTTCGACGGCCTCAACCGGACCTTGGTCGGCGGCTTCTGTGTGATTGTCGCCGCCTTGATCGGTCTTATCGGCGCAGCGGCATTCTGAGGGGAGCTACCCGAAGCGTTCGCTGCAGCGCTGGATCTTGTTGACGTTCTGGTGGGCGCGCTGAATGCAGTTGATCAGCTTGTCGGCGTCGCCTTGCTGCTTTGAGGTGCGGAACGACTTCTTGATTTCGATCTGAACCTGGCGGTTGACGTCTTCGATCGTGCCGCTGATGTCGTTCAGATCGTTGTTCTGGAATGACTTCTGGATGCTCTGGTTGGCTTCCCGGCTGATGTTTTCGGTCGTGTCCAGGGCGGGCCTGACGATCAAGAAATAGACCGCAACAAGAATTCCGACCGTCACCAAAAGCCGGATAATGCCCGCGCTTAGGTTGCCGAAGAGGTTTCGCAGGACGTCCATGCGCTGTCCGCAGACTATCCTGCCGACCAGTGGCGAAGGACACCGAGAAGCTGATCCGCCAGCTCTCGCTGATCTCGTTCCTGATGGC
>DATDLJ010000104.1:0-6177 GCA_036519395.1 Solirubrobacterales bacterium
CAGGGCGACGCGATCATCACCTCCGACGTCGGCCAGCACCAGATGTGGGCGGCGCAGTACTACGGCTTCGACAAGCCCCGCCGCTGGATCAACTCCGGCGGCCTGGGGACGATGGGCTTCGGCCTGCCGAGCGCGATCGGCGCCAAGGTCGCTTGCCCGGACGAGCAGGTCGTCTGCGTCGCCGGCGACGGCAGCCTGATCATGAACATCCAGGAGATGGCGACCTGCGTGACCGAAGAGGTTCCGGTCAAGGTCTTCCTGATGAACAACGGCTACATGGGCATGGTCCGCCAGTGGCAGGAGCTGTTCTGGGACCGCCGCTACAGCTCGGTCGACATGGGCTCCAGCCCTGACTGGGTGAAGTTGGCCGAGGCCTTTGGCGCCAAAGGAATGCGCTGCGACAACTCCGCCGACCTCGAGGAGCAGATGACCGCGGCGCTGGAGCACGACGGCCCGGTGCTGCTCGACGTGCGCGTCGCCCGCGAAGAGAACTGCTACCCGATGATCCCGCCGGGCAACGCCGCCCGCGACATGGTCGAGGCGCCGCGGAAGGCAGTGAGCTGATGGAGGCCGGGACCCCTCAGGTCGTGCAGTTGGAGGATCTCCACGTCGCCGGCCAGCTCAGCGGCCGCAAGCACATCCTCTCGATCCTGGTTGAGAACAAGCCGGGAGTACTGGCCCGCGTCGCCGGGCTCTTCTCCCGTCGCGGTTTCAACATCGACACGCTCGCGGTGGGGCCGACCGACGACCCCAGCGTCTCGCGCATCACCCTCACTCTCGACGGCGCGGTCCACCCGATTGACCAGGTGACCAAGCAGCTGCACAAGCTGATCAACGTGCTGAAAATCCGCGACATGGAGCCGGAAGAGACGGTGGCGCGGGAGATGGCGCTGTTCAAGGTCTCTTCGGCGGTCGAGAATCGGGCCGAGATCATCCAGTTCGCGGAGATCTTCCGGGCGAAAATCGTCGATGTGGCGCGGCGGACGATGACGATTGAGGTCACCGGCTCCGCCGACAAGATCGAAGCCTTCGAGCGGATGGTTCGCCCCCACGGCCTGGTCGAAATGGTCCGCACCGGCGAGATTGCCATCGGGCGTGGTCACGAGTAACGACCTCGCCTCGGTACTGGCAAAGGCCGTCGGGCGGGGACGGCGCACCCTTGTAAGCATCACTAGGGAGGTCGAGATCGACGACCCCTGCGCGGTCGTCTTTGCCTCCCGGCTTGCCTCGGACCGCTGGTTCTGCTGGGAGCAGCCGGACCGGGAGTTCGCGCTGGCGGGGCTGGGGGTTGCGCGCGAGGTCAGCTCACGGGGCAACAGGCGCTTCCGCGACGTCGCCAGCGAGTGCATGCGAATCGGCGGTGACGCGGTGCTGGAGGAGCCGCGCGGGTTGCCGGCGGGCGCCGGCCCGGTCTGGCTTGGCGGCTTCGCTTTTGACGCCGATGGCGGGTCAACCTCGACCTGGTCCTCAATGGCGCCAGCCTCCTTGGTCCTGCCGGAGATCTCGATCTGTCGCAGCAACGGTCGCGCCTTCCTCA
Organism: Solirubrobacterales bacterium; assembly: GCA_036519395.1. Lineage (GTDB taxonomy): Bacteria > Actinomycetota > Thermoleophilia > Solirubrobacterales > 70-9 > VAYN01. Next base: position 1,538 of record DATDLJ010000104.1, read on the forward strand.
CCGTCAACGCCGTGGTGCAGTCTGGGGAGGAAGTCGCGGCGATCGAGGAGAGGCTCTCCGCGCGTCTTGGCGGCCTGCGCCTGGAGGCGCCGTTGCCGCTGCTCGACCCGCACCCGACCGCCCACGCCGAGATTCGCAGCGCCCGCCCGCCGAGCGAGTTTGAAGCCGCGGTCGACGGAGCCACATCGCGGATCGCCAGCGGTGAGTTCAGCAAGGTTGTGCTTGCCCGCGAGGTGATCGTCAGCGCCGCCGCCGCGCACGATCCCGCCGCCCTCTTCGGCGCCATGCGCGAGCAGTTCCCGACGTGCTTCTGCTTCTGCTGCGGCACCCCGGAGGCGGCCTTCATCGGCGCCAGCCCGGAGCTCTTGGTGCGGCGTTCGGGGGCCAGCGTCTCCACTGTCGCGCTGGCCGGGTCGACCCGACGCAGCTCCGATCCGGCCGTCGACGATCACCTCGGCGAGCAGTTGCTGCGCAGTGACAAGGACCGCCGCGAGCAGCGGATCGTCGCCGAGCGGATCGTCCGCGCCCTGCGCCCGCACGCGGTCTGGGTCGAGGCGGCGGCCGAGCCCGAGATCGTCAAGGTCGCGAACATCCAGCACCTGGCGACCCCGGTCGTCGCCCAGCTGGCCGAACCGCGATCGGCGATCGACCTGGCCGGACTCCTCCACCCGACCCCCGCTGTCGGCGGCGAGCCTTGGCCGGCCGCGGCCGCGGCGATCGACGACCTCGAGGGCATGGACCGCGGCTGGTACGCGGCCCCGGTCGGCTGGATGGACGCCACCGAGGACGGCGAATTCTGCGTCGCCCTCCGCAGCGCCCTCCTCCGCGATCGCGAGGCCCACCTCTTCGCCGGCGTCGGCGTTGTCGCCGGTTCCGACCCGGCCGCCGAGCTGGCCGAGACTGAGGTCAAGCTCGGGGCCTTGCTGCCGTTGCTGGCCGAGTAGGGCAGCTGCGGCCCTACTCCAAGGCCTCGATCTCCGTTTCAAGGGCCGAGACCCGCTGCTCCAGATCATCGACCTCCGATGCGCTGTCCTCGATGCTGTCCAGGTCGTACTGCTCCAGTTCGCTGACCCGGGTCTCGATCTCGTCGATGCTGTCGGCTTGCGACTCGATCTCGTCAAGGTCGTACATGCCGAGGTCATCCGCCACCTCTTCGAGGTCGAAGACCCGCATCCTCAGGGCCTGTAACTGGCGGGTGGTCGCCTGTCGTGCTCGTTTCTCGTCCGGCGTCTCGTCCAAGAGCTGGGCGAAGTCCCCAAGGCTGTCGAGCTCGAGAATCCGGGTGCTGGCTCCGATCCCACCGCGAGCGAGGTCGATGACTCTGGTTCTTGCCGCCGGGTCGGGGTTGGCGACGATCAGCAGGCGCAGTTTCTTGTTGATGAGAGATGACCGTATGAGTGCCTGGGAGGTGAGGTCCGTCTGCGGGACGGAGTATCCGATGACGATGAGGCAGCGGGTCCGCTGGAGCATTTGGCTGGCTTCTTTCCAGATTGGCTTCCAGGGCCACTCCTGAAGAATTGCCTTGTCCCAGGTCGGCGGGATGATGTTGTCGCTGGCGGCCGGGGTGGAATACGGATCGGCCTCGAGTCGCAGGCGCCGGTTGGTTCGGTCTTCGAGGGACCAGTTGAGCGAGCCATGTGGCTTCAGTAGGCGCAGGTAATTCTTGCTCGGAAACGCTCCCCGCTTGCGCGGCGCCGACCACGTGGCGGCGCCCCTCGAGATCGAGATGCCATATCCCGGGCTGGCTTTCCAGATTCCCTCCGAGAGCCTCCTCAGCGCTTCGTCGATCAGCACGTCGTAGTTGAAGCTGATGATCGTGTCCTCGAGGCGCATCGCGTGGGCGATGCGATCGTGCCACGTGCACCTCTGGTCCTTTAGGGCGGCTTCGAAGACACGGGGGATCAGTTCGAGTAGGTAGCCAAGCTGCTTCTTGTACCGAACTGGCTTCGGACCAGGGCGCGAGTAAAACTGGCGAACGAACTGCTCGTATCCCTGGGCTTGAGTGAACAGCGTCTCGAGGGTCGGCATCTGAGTGGCGCCGTACTCATCTCGCACGAAGTCGATGACTTCTCGCCCGGCGCCGTTGAACTGTGCTTCGTCAATTCTTTGGGCCTGCTCGAAGAAGTCGGCGTCTAGCGGCGGCAAGACCTGCCGGCTGGAATCGGCGAAGCTGGCACCGCGCGATGCGCCCGCGCCTAGGATCACGGTTGATCGAACCGCTCGGTGCAAGCCGACCCTCCGCAGCAGCATCGCCGGTATTCAACCGGTATGTCCGGATACTGTGAGCGGGCCTACTTCAGGCTCTGTGCCACGGCTGACGCGAGGTTGCGATGGAGCTCGGCGTTTTTCTGCCTGTCGGTCTCCACCTCGATCAAGCTGGTGCCAGCGGCGAGCGCCTCCGGTAGATCGGTGAGCGACTCGAGGCGGCGGTGGGGAAGGTCGAAAAGTGCCGCTGCTTTAGCGACGTCGACGCCGCGGGGCGTCCCCAGGAGCGCCTCGAACTCTTCGCCGCCGAGTGCCGCCTCCTGCGGCAGGAAGTGGAAGATGCCGCCGCCGTTGTTGTCGATGACGATGATGCGAACCGGGGTTTCAACCTCGCGCAGCGCTGCCAGGCCACCGAGGTCATGGAGCAGGCCGAGGTCGCCGGTGACGATCGTCGTCGGTCGGCCGCTGGCCTGCGCGGCGCCGATCCCGGAGGAGATCAAGCCGTCGATCCCGTTGGCGCCGCGGTTGGAGAGGAAGAGGACGTTGGTGGAGTTAGCGGCGAGGAAGGTCTCCTGGTCGCGGATCGGCATGCTGGAGGCGGTGTAGACGAGGTCGCCGTCGCGGTGAGCGGCGCCAAGTGCCCGGTGCAGGGCGGGCTCGGTGATCGCCTCGCCCCCGCCCGTCTCGAGGGCCTCGCTCAAAACGGCCTGGGCGGAAGTCTCGGCATCGAGCCAACGGTCGGGCAGAGGCCGTTCCCGCCCCTCCAGTCCTTCCACTCGCGCCGCCCAGCCGGAGGCCAGCTCGGTCGGGTCAGCGCGGAGAATCGCCGCCGCTTGCCGGCTCGGCTCGTTCCAGCCGCCGTAGGGGTCGATCACGATTTGGTCGGCGCCACTCCCGGCGACCCAGGCGCGCAGCGGCTTGCTGGTCGGCATCTCGCCAAAACGGAGGATCAGGTCGGGGACGACCGAGCGGGCGAAGTGCTCTTCGCGCAGCAGCAGGTCGTAGCTGGCGACAACGTGGGAGCGGTCGTGGGGTCCGCAGCGCAGCTGCGAGGTGGGGTCGGCGAGGATCGGGAACCCGGAGACGCGGGCGAGGTGGGCGAGCGGCTCGCGCAGCTCCGGGTCGAGCTGGCGCCCGGCGATGATCACCCCGGAGATCGCGTTGCCGATGTGGCCGGCGACCTCGTCGAGCAGGAAGGGCGAAGGCTCGAGGTCGATATGGGTGACGGCGGTCAGAGGCCTGTCGTCGCGTCCCTGTAGGGCAAGCGGGTCGGTCGCGGTGACCGCACCGGCTACAGACACCGGCGCCAGCGGCTCGCGCCAGGGCAGGTTGAGGTGAACTGGTCCCGGCCGCGTCTCCCCGCGGGCGGTGGCGAGGGCGCGGCAGGCGACGGAGCGGTAGTGGAGGAGGCCGCTGTCGTTGGCCTCGTGGGTGCCGACTTCGCAGAACCAGCGGGCCGAGGAACCGAAGGGCTTGATCTGGTCGATCGTCTGCCCGGCCCCGATCCCGCGCAGCTCGGGTGGTCGGTCGGCGCTGAGGACGACCAGGGGGATCCCGGATTCGTCGGCCTCGACCACGGCTGGGTGGTAGTTGACCACCGCCGTCCCCGAGGTACAGAGCAGCGCCACCGGCTCGCCGCTGGCTTGCGCTGCGCCGAGGGCGAAGAAGCCGGCCGAGCGCTCGTCGACGATCACCTTCACCTCGATCTCCGGTTGCCGCCAAAGCGCCAGCGCCAGCGGCGTCGAGCGCGAACCCGGTGAGATCACCGCCAGCCTCAAGCCGCCGCGGGCGAGCTCCTCGGTGAAGGCGGAGGCGAGGGCGGTGTTGGCGTTGGTCGGGTCCACGGCGGCGTCCTAGATGCGATGTGCCTGCAGGGCATCCTCGTCGATCTCGACGCCCAGGCCGGGGCCGGAGGGGAGGTGCAACATTCCGTCGCGCACCTCACACTCGACCGCGGCGACCGTCTCGGCGAAGAGCCGTTGGGTGGCGAGGCCGTGGGCGAGGTGGAGACGTTCGGGGTGGCTGGTCTCGGCCAGGCTGAGCGCGACCTGGGCGGCGGCGGCGATCCCGACCGGCCCGTCGAGGGCGCTGGTGATGTAGGCGGGGAGGACGTCGGCGATCGCCAGCGCCGCTGCGGGCCCGCCGACCTTGGAGAGCTTGATCCCGGTGAACTCGGAGGCGCCCAGGGCCACGGCCCGCTCGGCCTCCTCGAGCGTCGCCACGCTCTCGTCGGCGGCAAGGGGGATCGAGGTGGACGCGGCGAGCTCCGCCATTGCCCCCAGACCCGCCACGGGCTGCTCCGCCAGCTCGATCCCCAGCGGCTCCAGCTCGGCCAGTACTCGCTTAGCGGTCTCCAGATCCCAAGCCTCATTGGCATCGACCCGAATCCGCACCTCCGACCCAACTGCCTCGCGAGTCCGCGACAGAGTCCGAAT
>DATDLJ010000105.1:0-2433 GCA_036519395.1 Solirubrobacterales bacterium
ACGGTGCCGAAGTTCGGATGCGGGCGAACGTCGTACCACTGGTAGGTGTAGTCGCGGATGACCTTCGACTCGACCATGAAGTCCATCCGGGCCGACCAGTCGGCGAAGTCCTCGTAGCGAGGGGGTATGCCGACGCGCGGAAAGGCACGAAAGATCGGCGTCCTGGTGGACTCGAGGCCGGTCACCTGGCCGCGCCAGAAAGGAGAGTTGGCGGACAGCGCGAGCAGCAGGGGGACGTGCACCCGCATTCCGTTGGCCACGTGAACGGCCTTGTCGGGATCGTCGAGGCCCACGTGCACGTGGATGCCGAAGATGATCTCCTGGCGAGCGACGAACTGAAGGTCGGCGATCAGGTCGCGGTATCGCGGTTGAGCCACCACGCGCTGGTCCTCCCACATGGCGAAGGGATGGGTGCCCGAGGATCCGATGGCGAGACCACGCTCGCCGGCGGCCTGCTGCGCGAGCCGGCGCAGGGCACGCAGCTGAGATCCGGCCTCGCGCGTGTCGCGGCAGGGTTCGGTGGCGATCTCGCAGACCGACTCCATCAGCTCGGGCTTGATCTCCCCCTCCTTGGGGACGTCGGCGAGCGCCTCGAGCAGCCCCTCGATCGAGCTGGCGAGGTCGAGGGTGTCCCCGTCGACGATCATGAGCTCTTCCTCTACCCCGATGGTGTAGGAGGGGCCCGTGAAACGGTGCTCCACGGGGAGATCGTATCCACAGGGTTAGGGGTATAACCCCTACATGGCACTTGGTTATGACGGCAAGCTCTACATTCTCGCCTTCGATCACCGCGGCTCATTTCAGAAGAAGATGTTCGGAATCGAGGGCGATCCCAGCGCGGAGGACACCGACAAGATCTCCGACGCGAAGCATCTGATCTTCGAGGGGATGCTCAAGGCAGTCGACGCGGGGGTGGATCCCGAGGTGACCGGCGTGCTCGTGGACGAGCAGTTCGGAGCGCCCCGGGACGTGCCCGGTGAAGCCAAGGAGCGTGGTCTGCTGCTGGCCATGCCGGTCGAGAAGTCGGGCCAAGACGAGTTCGACTTCGAATACGGCGACGACTTCGGCGCCCACATCGAGGAGTTCGACCCTCACTTCTCCAAGGTTCTGGTGCGCTACAACCCCGAGGGCGACCCGGAGATGAACAAGCGCCAGGCCGAGCGCCTCAAGCGCCTTTCGGACTGGCTCCACGACCACGACCGCAAGTTCCTCTTCGAGCTGCTGGTGCCGGCCGAGGACGAGCAGCTCGAGAAGGTCGGCGGCGACACCGACCGCTTCGACGCCGAGCTGCGGCCCGACCTCATGATCAAGACCATCGAGGAGTTCCAGGACATCGGCGTCGAGGCCGACGTATGGAAGATCGAGGGCATCGACACCCAGGAGGATTGCGAGCGGATCGTCCAGGCGGCTCGCCGCGGCGGGCGCGACGGCGTGATCTGCGTGGTGCTCGGCCGCGGAGCAGACGACGAGAAGGTCGACCACTGGCTGCGCCAGGGCGCTCCGGTCGAGGGTTACGCGGGGTTTGCGATCGGCCGGACGATCTGGTGGGACGCGCTGAAGGGTTTCCTGGACGGCGACCTGGACCGCGACGCGGCGGCTCAGCAGATAGCCGACAACTACCTGCGTTTCGTCAAGGTCTACGACGAGGCGGCGAGGGAAACAGCCGCCGCCTGAGTCCCCTCCGAGACTGGGCGCTGGAGGGTGCTCGCGCCCAGCACGCTGGTAGCCTTCCCGCCCTTATGCGGATGCGGCAATCGCTTGCGCAGTTCGAGGAAGCCTTTCGCGAGGAGGCCGCCGAGTCGGTCGTTCGCCGGGAGAGCCTGCGCAAGCAGTCGGCTCAGCGCGCGCGCGTTCGCCGGGTCGAGCGCAGCCGCAAGGAGGGGAAGGTTCGCTTCGCCTTGCTCGCCCTCTCGATCGTGCTCACCGCCGTGATCGTCACGATCGTGATGTTCCAGACGCTGGCGATGCTGGTCGGTTAGACAGCCCCGTCGAGCGCAGCCTCTTCCTCGTCATCGTCCATCTCGGCCCGGTCCTGCTGGATCTCGAGATAGACCTCTTTGCGAAAGACGGGCACCGACCGCGGCGCCGCGATTCCGATTCTCACCTTCTCGCCCATGATCGCCAACACCGAGACCTCGATGTCGTCACCGATCATGATCGACTGATTGCCCTTACGCGTTAGGACGAGCACGTCCGTGGCCTCCCATGCCTGGACACAAAACAACCCCTGCTGACACCAATAAAGCAAGCCATGGGCGTCCGCGCAATGGGCAACCGTCATACGCGGCCGTACGAGGGGCGTTATGACCCGTGATTGCTAGTGTCCGCCGCCGTTTGGCACGCAGATCGCTCAAGCCCCAGCTCAACCAGATCCGGACCTGGGTCCGGCAGGGTCGAACGGACGCTTGGATCGCTCATCAGCTGGAGGTTTCG
>DATDLJ010000106.1:0-146191 GCA_036519395.1 Solirubrobacterales bacterium
CCCCTAACGGGGCTGCTCCCTGAAGTAGAGCCCGCCTATGGCGGGCAATAACCAGATTGCATATCGCCGCTTCGCGAACATTCCCGCGGAGGACGACCGGACCCCCACCGAGAAAGGTCAATCCGGAGGAGGGCATGGACCCTCCCCCGGAAAGCCTCATTGCCTAGCTGCCGATGTAACCGGCCGATTCGAGGTACGCCTTGGCTGCCGCCTTCGGCGTTTCCTTTTCGAGTTCGACCCGAGCGTCAAGCTCCTGCATCACTTTCAGGTCGAGCCCTTCCTGCACCTGCAGGATCGTCTCTTCGAAGTCGGGGCCGGCTTCTTCGGCGACTTTCTGCGTGGTCACGAAGATCACGTTTCCAGCCGGGAAGACTTCCTTGTCGTCTTCGAGGATGACGAATTTGTCGCTCTCGGCCGAGAGCTGGGGATCGGTGGTGAAGAGGATCGAGAGATCCGCCTGACCCTTTTCCAGCACCGTGTAGCGGAGGCCGATGTCGACCGGGGTGAACGACTTGAATTTCAGCCCGTACAGCTCTTCCAGCCCGGCCAGGCAGTCGATCCGCTGGCGGCACTCGGGGGAGCCATAGAGGGACAGTTTTTCGGAAACCCCTTCGAGGTCGGAGACGGTTTCCAATTCGTATTCGTCGGCGGTCTCTTTGGTCGTGCCGACGGCGTTGGCGCTGGCGAACGGCGTCGGTTCAAACGCCTCCAGGCCCTCCTTTTCAAATTCTTCGTTCGCCTTTTCCCACGCTTCGGTGGCGTCGGAGGGGACTTCTTCGGGTTCGAGACCGAAGAACGAAGTGAGGGCCGTGCTCGCGTACTCCGGGTAGCCGGAGATCTGCCCCGACTTCACCGCTTTCAGGGCCACGGTTTCGGAGCCGAGGTTGAGCGCGCTTTTCACCTTGTAGCCGGCTGCGGTCAGGGCCTGGGCGTAGATTTCGCCGAGGATTTCCTGTTCGGGAAAGTTCTTCGAGCCGATCGTCAGGCTGACTTTCCCGTTATCGGGGTTGGACTGGATGGCGCCGGCGGTATCGCCGCCTTCGGTCGAACCGCTGGTGGTGCTGTCGTCGCTGCTGCCGCATGCGGCGATGCTTAACGCCAGCGCGAGTGCCGCGAGCGCGGCAAGCAGCGCTCGCCATCTCGTCTTGTCGATCCTCACTTGATGCCTCCTTGGGGGTGGTTTGGTGGACGAGTCAGTGGGTCGTTGTTACGCAGTCTTTACCTTCAGCCCGTCGGAAGTAAGGCGACGCTGCAGAAGGGCGAGCAAACCCTCGAGGGTGAGGGCGAGGGCGGCGACGAGAATTGCGCCGGCGAGGCGACCGTCGTCGCCGTAGATCGAGGCGTTGATGATGTAGTCGCCGAGGGTTTCAACTCCCGCCAGAGGGGCGATCGTCGCGGTGGCGAGAATGGCGATCGTGGCCCCGCGGATGCCGCCCATCACGGTGGAGATCGCGAGGGGCAGCTCGACCTTGCGGATGATTGCGAACTCACCCATCCCCATGCCCCGAGCGGCCTCCACCGGGGCCGGATCGACTTGGCGAACGCCGACGTAGGCGTTGGAGATGATCGGTGGGATGCCGAGCACGGCGAGCGCAAGGGTCACCGGAACCAGCCCTATGCCGATCAGCGCGGCAACCAGCGCTATCAGCGCCAGCTCGGGCAGAGCCCTGCCCGCATTCGCGAGGCCGACCAGAACCAGCTCTCCCTTCCCCTTGTGGCCGAGGTATAGGCCGAGTGGGAGTGCTAGAACCAGCGCCACGGCCAGGGCGAGAGCGGTCACCTCGAGCTGCTTGAGGGCAAGTTCGACCGCCTGCTCGAAGCCACCGACCTTCGCGCCGCCGGTGACGTTGGAGGTTTGTTCGCTGAAGATGAATTCGATCGCGCCGCCGAAGGAGCCGAGCGGAAGCTGAAGTGCGCTCATGCTGCTCTCGACTTCCGCCACGGCGTGAGGAATCGCTGCGCCACCAAGAGGGCGATGTGGAACACCATCGCCATCAGGAGCACGATTGCCAGGGCGATGAAGACGCTGGTCGGGAAGGTGAGGTTGCCGCCGCCATAGATCTGGGTGCCGAGCCCGCCGCCGCCGATGAAGACCGCCAGCGTCGCTATCGCGATCGTGCTGACGATCGCGACTCGGAGGCCGGCGACGATCTCCGGAATCGCCAAGGGCAGCTCCACCCGCCAGAGGATCTGGCGGTCGGTGTAGCCCATGCCGCGGGCCGCGTCTTTGGCTGAGGCGGGGACGTTGGCCAGGCCCAGCATCGTGTTGCGGTAGATGATCTGCAGCGTGTAGGCAGCGAGGGCGATGATCGCGGTGTCCTTGCCGATCCCGGTGATTGGCAGCAGCAGGAAAAAGAAGGCGATGCTGGGAATCGTGTAGAGGATGCCGGTGGCGGCGAGAAGCGGAGGTTGGAGCCAGGACCTGCGGTGGGCGAAGAGCGCGATAGCGAAGGCGATGGCGAAACCGATCAGCACCGAGATCACCACCAGTTCCAGGTGCTGGGCGGTGGGCGTCCCGAAGCGATCAATGTTTTCCCTTGCCCAGTCGAAGCAGAAGGGCTCGTTCGGTTTCGCCTGACACGGCAGCGTGTCGCTGGTCCGTTCTTTGAAGAAATCGCCGCCGACTTCGCCGGCGGCGGCGAGCGTCAGCGGGCTATTCATGCGGCCGCTCCACGGCCGGGTGCTCGTCGCTCTTCGCCTTCGGCGATTTGAGGAACTCGGAGATGATCTCGACCGAGAGGACGCCGATGATCCGCCGCTCGTGATCGACCACCGGCGCGTACTGCGCCTCGCCTTGGAGCAGGTCGGCGAGGGCGTCGCGCATCACGTCGTCGAGGTCGAGCACGGGACCGAGCGGCGAGTCGGGGCGGCTGGGGACGACCTCCGTCGTCAGGTCGCGCTCGCTGAGCCAGCCGAGCGGGCGGCGCTGGTCGTCGACCAGCAGCGGGTAGGGGACTTCGACGTCGGGCGAGGCCAGCTTCGCCCGCACCTCCGAGGTCGCCTGGCCGACGTGCGCTAGCGGCGCCTCCCAGAGTGAGATGTCGCGGACCCGCATCAGCGCCAGCCGCTTCAGCGCTCGGTCGGCGCCGACGAAGTCCTCGACGAACTCGTTGGCGGGAGCCATCAGGAGCTCCGCTGGGGTCGCGTACTGCTCGACCCGGCCGCCCTCGCGCATCACCGCGATCCGATCGCCCATCTTGATCGCCTCGTCGATGTCGTGGGTAACGAAGAGGACCGTCTTGCGGATCTCCGCCTGGAGGCGGAGGAACTCGTTCTGCAGGCGCTCGCGGTTGATCGGGTCGATCGCGCCGAAGGGCTCGTCCATCAGCATCACCAGCGGGTCGGCCGCCAGGGCCCGCGCCACCCCGACCCGCTGCTGCTGACCGCCGGAGAGCTGAGTCGGGTAGCGCTCGCCGAGCTCCGGGTCGAGCCCGATTAGCTCCAGCAGCTCCGCCGCCCGCTCGCGCGTGCGCTCCTTCTTCCAGCCGAGTAGCTGCGGAACCGCGCCGATGTTCTCGTTGATCGTGCGGTGGGGGAAGAGGCCGATCTGCTGGATCACGTAGCCGATCTCCCGCCGCAGTTGCGCCGGCTCGCGGTCGCGGACCGAGCTCTCGCCGATGAGGACGTCGCCGGAGGTGATCTCGACCGTGCGGTTGACCATCCGCATCGCCGTCGTCTTGCCGCAGCCCGAGGGCCCGACGAGGACACAGATCTCACCCGCCGGCACCTCCAGAGTGAGGTGGTCGACGGCAGGCTCCGAGTTGCCGGGGTAGACCTTCGTCGTCTCCTCGTAGCGGACCGAGGAGGCTGCCGGACCGTCGCTCACAGGCCCAGTCTCCCCGCTCGCTCGGCGGCGTGGGCGACGATCTCCTCCGACTCCGGAACCCGGCCGCCGCGCATGATCACGCGGCCAGCGACCACCGTGGTGTCGACGGCTGAGCCGCTGGCGGCGTAGACGAGGTCGGCGGTGAGGTCGCCGATCCCCAGCTCGGGCGAATCGGCGCGGAGGAGGAGGAAGTCGGCGGGTGCCCCGGGCTCGATCGGGGTGGCGCCGAGCCACGGGGCGCGGGCGCCGGTGGCGACTGCCCAGGCCTCGGCGGCGTCGATCGCGGTCGGGTCGGAGGCGGCGTGCTTCTGGATCAGGGCGAAGGTCTTCAGGTCGGCGAGCAGGTCGAGCGAGTCGTTGGAGCCGGCACCGTCGGTTCCCAAGCCCACGGGTACCCCCGCTTTGCGCGCGGCCGCGTGGGGGAAGACGCCGCCGACCGCGAGCTTCATGTTCGCGACCGGGTTGGTGACGACGGTGGCGCCCCGCTCGGCGACCAGCGCCAGCTCCTCGGGGTCGAGCCAGACCCCGTGGGCGAGGACGGTGCGCTCGCTCAGCAGCCCCAACCGGTCGAGGTAGAAGGCCGGTCGTTCGCCGTGGGCGGCGAGGCAGTCCTGCACCTCCTGCTCGGTCTCGGAGAGGTGAATCTGGACGGGGAGGTCGCGCTCGGCGCTGAGCTCGCCGATCCAGCGCAGCGACTCTTCGCTGACGGTGTAGATCGCGTGGGGGGCGAGCGCGGGAGTGATCTCGGGTCCATACCCACTTAGGGCCTCCAATCCACGCCGGGCCGCCTCGCGGAGCTGCTCGGCGCTGCTGTTGAGGTCGAAGAGGGGCGCCCCGATCGTCGCCCGGAGGCCAGCGTCGGCGACGGCGCGAGCGGTGGCGCCCGGGTGCCAGTACATGTCCCAGAAGCGGGTGGTGCCGCTGCGCAGCATCTCGGCGCAGGCCAGGCGCGCCCCCCAGTAGACGTCCTCCTCGGCGAGCCTCGCCTCAACCGGCCAGATCCTCTCCTCCAGCCACGGCATCAGCGGCAGGTCGCCGCCGGAACCGCGAAACAGGGTCATCGCCGCGTGGGTGTGGCCGTTGACGAGCGGCGGCACCAGGTGGGCGCCGCCAGCGTCGATCGTCTCGTCCCCGGCCTCGGTCGCGACCTCGGCTCCAATCGCCACGATCGTCCCGTCCTCGCAACGAACCCCAACGCGCTCCCCATCCCAAAGCGCATCCCTAACCACCAACGTCATCGCGTGGTTCCTTTCGGGCGCTTGGCGACCGAAAGGAACCACGACTTCGCGAGCCGCACCTTCATCGGCCCACCGCCCCGAGTCGGGGGAGGACCGCGGCTAGGCCCTCGCGCAGGCGCTCGGCGTTGATTACGCGGTCGGCCGCCATTCCGACCGTGCTGACCTCCTCGGCGCTGAGGCCGTTGGCGAGGTTGTCGACGACGCAGAGGGCGGCGTAATCGAGCCCTAGCTCGCCGGCGACGACGCACTCGGAAGCGATCGTCATCCCGACCACCTCGGCGTGCGCCGCCATCAGCCGGATCTCGGCCGGGGTCTCGAAGCGCGGTCCGCGCGCCTGCCAGTAGACGCCGCCGTCGCGCGGCGCCTGGCCGCCCTCGCTCCAGGCTTCGATCACTTCCGCCCGCCAGCGCGGCTCGAAGCGCGGCGCCGAGTGGGCGCGCTCGTCGCCGAAGATCGAGTCGCCGCCGTTGAGGGCGATGAAGTCGTCGGGGCAGACGAGGGCGCCGACGTCGAGCTCGTCCGGGCGCAGCGAGCCGACCGAGCCGATCGCCAGCACCCGGTCGCAACCCTGCTCGAGCAGCGGCCGCAGGTTCGCCTCGTGGTCGATCAGGTGGGGGAGGACGAAGGTGCCCTCGGCGCTGTTGTGGCGCTGGACGATCGCCGCCCCTTGCGCGGCCGCCGCGGCGGCGATCTCCTCGCCACCCGGGCCGAGCGCGTTGCTGCCAAGGATGACGGCCAGTCGTCCCATCGGCCGATCCTATGCGCCGCGATGCGCCCTGAACGCCGCCGCGGCCTCGTCGTGGTCGACAACCGGCTCCGGGTAGTCGAGGCGCTTGAAGCCCTTCGCCAGCCAGGGCCGGAGGATCTCCCTCCCCTGCAGCGACTCCAGCTCCGGTAGGTAGCGGCGCACGTAGGTGCTCTCGGGATCGAAGCGCTGCGCCTGTCGCAGCGGGTTCAGCACCCGGTTCGGTCGCGTGTCGTTGCCGGTTCCGGCAACCCACTGCCAATTGCCGGCGTTGTTGGCGATCTCGCCGTCGCTGAGCAGGTCCCAGAAGTGCCAGGCGCCCTCGCGCCAGTCGATGTAGAGGTCCTTGCAGAGGAACGAGGCGACGGTCATCCGTGCCCGGTTGTGCATGAAGCCCTCCTCGGCCAGCTGCCGCATCGCCGCGTCAACCAGCGGATAGCCGGTGCGGCCCTCGCGCCAGGCCTCCAGCGCCCGCCGCGAGCGCGACCAGCGATCGCGCCGCGGCCGGTAGTCACGGCGGGGGAGGGAGGGAGTCGCCGCCAGAACCTGGTGGTGGAAGTCGCGCCAGCAAAGCTGGCGCACGAAGGCCGCCCCGCCCCGTCGCTCGCCCGCCTCGCGCGCCAGCTCCAGCGGCGAGACGCAGCCCCAGCGCAGGTGGGCGCTGAGCCGGGAGGTCGCGTCGCCGGGCAGGTCATCGTGGCGCTGCTCGTATTCCCCGATCCCGTCGCGGAGGAAGGCCCGCATCAGCCTCCGCCCCTCGTCCTCGCCACCCGGCTGGCGGTGGGGCGAGATGCTGCCGCCGACCAGCGACTCCAGCGTCGGCAGCCGCCCGACCTTCAGCTTCGCCGGCGCCTTCAGTTTCCGCGGCGCCCCGTGCTGCTGTCGCCATGGCACCCCGGCCCAGGCGCGGTGGAAGGGGCTAAAGACCTTGAAGTGATCGCCCCCGCCCGGCGTCACCACTCCCGGCGGCACCACGGTCACTCCGGGATGGGCGACGAACTCGACCCGCTCCTCCTCGCAGGCCCGCGCCAGCCGCTCCTCCCGCGCCCGCGCGAAGGCGCTCCAGTCGGCGCTGACGTGCAGCGCGGTGGCGCCGCACTCCCGCGCCACCGCAATCGCCTCTCGTACCGGATCGCCGTGGCGGATGTAGAGGCGGGCGCCGCGTCTGCGGAGCTCCTGGTCGAGGTCCCGCAGCGCCTCGAGCATGAAGGCAACCCGATTGGCCGCCGCGAAACGCGACCCCAGCAGCCGCTCGTCGAAGACAAACAACGGCACCGTCCGCTCCGCCTTTGCTGCTGCAGTCAGCGCCGGATGGTCGTGGACGCGGAGATCGCGGTTAAAAAGGACGACGGCGGTTTCGATTCCCGTATGTTGCGGGAATGCAACGGGACGTGGCTCAGAGACACACGCAAGGCCGCGATTCAGGTCGCGAAGAGACCGAGGAGGAACGCCTCGACCGCAACCTCTCCGAGTTGCTGCAGGAGCTGCGCGTCGCCCTCCCTGGCGTCCAAGTCCTCTTTGCCTTCCTGCTGGCGGTTCCGTTCCAGCAGGGCTTTGAAGAGATCACCAACTTCCAGAAGGACGTCTACTTCGGGACGCTGATCTGCACCGCGATCTCAGCGGTGCTGCTGATGGCCCCGACCTCCTACCACCGGCTCACCTTCCGCTACCAGCAGAAGAAGAGGCTCGTCTTCTACGCCAACCGCTTCGCGATCGCTGGACTCGTCTTCCTGGCGCTGGCGATGACCGGGGCGATCACGATGGTCACCGATTACCTCTTCAGCGCCACGGCGACGATCGTCGTCAGCGCCCTCGCACTCCTCGCCTTTGGTTTCTTCTGGTTCGCGCTGCCGCTGCAGCGGCGGCTCAGCCTCTCGGCTGAGCAGGAGCCTCTAGGGCGCTCCGAAGAGCACTGAGCCCGGTCGCGAGCTCGTCGAGGAAGGGAAGGTCCGGCGCCTTCTCGCGCAGCAGCCCCAGGTCCTCTTCCCAGATCTCCAGCTTCAGCTCGACCGGCACCTTGAATTCGTCGCGGATCGCCTCGCCTTCCTCGGCCCAGGCTTCGCGCAGGGTGCTGACGTTGGTCAGCTTGTCGGCGCCGTAGATCGCCAGTGCCCTCTCGTCAGCGGCCGCCACCCGTTCGCGGTGCTCGGCCTTGCGCTCGCGGTAGGAATCGATCGATTCGTCGTCGGTGAGGGCGCCGACCATCCCCGCTACCTCGTCGCCGAACCGCTCTCGCAGTTCGTCAAGGGTCGTTTCCGAATCCTCGACCACGTCGTGCAGCAGCGCCGCCGCCAGCACTACCTCTTCGTGACCCTGCTCGTCGAGCAGCGCCGCCACCCGGATGGGATGCTCGATGTAGGGCAATCCGCCGCTGCCGTTTCGGATCTGGCCGGCGTGGTCGGAGCGGGCTTGCTCCAAGGCTTCGCGGACCAGCGGCGAGCGCGCTGCGGCTGCCTCGATCCTCTCGGCCGGGGACACCTCGTCAGCCTAGATGATCAATTCGTTTGAGTTGTTGATCCGGCGGCTAGGCAGGCGCCGCCGCGCGGGCGGCTCGGGCCGGCAGCTCGTACTCGGCCCGCTCTGCCCCCAGCTCCATCGCGGCTGGGTCGCCGCCGAGCTCGGCCCACTTCTGCCGCGCTTCGGCTCCAAGGGCGTCGAGCTGCTCGTCGGAGTGGAGAGGGTCGTGGTGGAAGAGGACGGTGCGCTCGGCCCCGGTCCGCCGCGCGAAGCTGAGCGCGTGGGAGGTCGCCGAGTGACCCCAGCCGACGTGGTTGGGGTACTCCGCGTCGGTGTACTGGCCGTCGTGGATCAGCAGCGAGGCATCGCGGGCGAGGGCGAAGCCGGAGATCCAGTCCTCCTCAAGCTGGTCGAGGTCGGCGCCCAGGGCCGGCTCGTGGTCGGGGATGTAGGCGAGCGAGGAGTCGCCGTCGTCGATCCGGTAGCCGAGGGTCGGGCCGCGATGGGAGACGGAGGCGGCGCGGATCCGGGCGCAGCCGATCTCCCACTCGCTCTCGGGACAGTGGCGGAAGGAAACGTCGCAAGGCAGCTCGCGCACCTCGACCGGCGAGAGCGGCGCCGAGATGTAGCGGGCGATGCGATCGCGCAGCGAGGCCTCGGGAGATGCAGGTCCCCAGATCACGATCTCGGTCTGCGGCCGGAAGGCGGGGGCGAAAAAGACCAGCCCCTGGATGTGGTCGAGGTGAAGGTGGGTGAGGAGGATGTGGAGGCGAGCCGGCTCGTCGGGCTGGGCCAGGCCGAGGCAGCGGATCCCGGTGCCGGCGTCGAGCGCCAGGGTCGAGCCGTCCGAGAGGGTGACGCCAACGCAGGAGGTGTTGCCGCCGTAGCGGATCGTTTCCGGCCCTGGGGCGGGAATCGAACCGCGCGTTCCCCAGAGCTTGACCTTCACGCCGGCAGCACTCCGTTGCCGTTGCGCAGCGAGGGCCAGAAGACGGCGATCGCGCCCTGCGAGCCGTGCGGGGTGAGGATCGGGAAGGCCGAGACCTCGACTTCGTGCTGGGTCCCGTCGGTCGAGCGCACGGTCAGCTCGGCGTGCGCCGGGCGGCCAGCGCGGACCGCCTGGACCAGCGGCAGGTCGTCGTAGGGGATCGGCTCGCCGCTCTCGTCGAAGGGGCCGAAGAGCGAGCCCCACTCTTGCGGACCGACCGTTCCCAGCTCCTCGTAGCGTTTGCCGAGCAGCAGGCCGGCGGCCTCGTTATAGAAGACGAGCAAGCCACCCTCATCAACCAGGAAGGCCGGCGTCGAGAGGGCCGACATCAGGTTGCGAGCAAGGATTAACTCGAGAGGTCTCTGCGTCACAAATGACACTTTAGATCGTTAGGTCAGGAGCGCTTGAAATTGCCGGAATTCGCCGCAGAGAGCTAAGAACAGCCAGGTTCCCTGTGATCGTGTTCAAGCGGCGTGACTTTCGTCACTTAGGTGTCTTGGAGTGGTGGGGAAGGCGGTGAGAGTGGTCTCCGCCAGACACTGCTCGCTATGGCTCGCAGTTGAGTGTCTGGCGGAGACCACTCTCACCGCCTAGGCCATCCGGCTTTAGCTACCCCGCGGCTTCGGCGCTGCGAAGGCCGCCTTTGGCCCAGAGGGCGAAGAGGGCCGAGAGGGCTAGGCCGATTGCGAAGGCGGCGCCGACCAGGACCGGGTCGCCGGAGATCAGGCCGCGGCCTGCCTCGAGCAGGGCGGTCACCGGGTTGATCGAGGCGACCGCGTGGATCCAGCCGCTGAGCAGGTCAAGCGGTACGTAGACCGGGGCGAGGAAAAGGATGAGGAAGACCGGGAACTGCATCAGCGGTCCGCCCTGGATCGAGCGCACTCGCAGGGCCACCCCTGCCGCCCACATCGTCGCCGCGACGTTGACGATCAGCGCTAACGCGTAGAGGGCGAAGATTTCGCCCCCGCTACCGCCGACCTCCATCCCAGCGATCAACGCCACCGCAGTGAGGATCACCCAGGTGACGATCGAGCGGAAGACCGCTGCCAGCGCGTAGCCGGCGACGATGCCGCTGCGGCGGCTGGCGGCAAGCATGTAGCGGCGACCGAACCCGGTCTCGAAGTCGCGGGCCATCGCGAAGCCGGTGAAGACGCCACCGAAGGCCGCCGACTGGAGCAGGACGAAGACGAACTGGAAGGCGGTGTAGCCGCTGGGGAAGTCGAAGCCCGGGACTTCTCCGATCGCCGAGAGGCCGCCGGCGAAGGAGACGAAGAAGAAGAGCGGGAAGAGCAGCGCCGGTGCCAGGAAGGCTGGGTTGGTGAGGAAGTTGTGGACGCTGCGCCAGGCGACCGCGAGGGCGACGGCGCGAAAGCCGGCGGGGCTGTTGGTGCTCACGTTCTCACCAGCCTCGTCTTCAGGGCGCCGCTGGCGGCGGCCATCCCGATCGCGAGGATCGCCAGGGCGATGCCGAAGCCGAGCAGCAGTGGGCCGAGCTCCCAGCCTTCGATCAGCAGCGAGCGGAACGCCTCCAACAGGTAGGAGACCGGGTTGGCGGCGGCGATCGCGTGGAACCAGTCGGTCGTCAGCAGGTCGAGCGGCAGGGCCATCGAGGAGAGGAAGAGGAAGACAAAAAAGACCGGGAAGAGGCCCTGCACGGCCTCGCCGGAGCCCAGGCGCAGGGCGGCGAAGAGCCCGAGGGTGCCGAAGGCGACGGTGATCGTGACCGAGAGGGCGATGATGACCAGCGCCCCGCCAGCGCCAGCGGCGAGTTCGGCCCCGGCGGCGAGGCCGACCGTCAGGTAGGCAACGGCTTGGACTAGGCCGAGGACGATCGAGCCGGCGAGGAGGCCGCTGAGCAGGGCGGCGCCGCGCAGCGGCGTCAGCGCCAGCCGGTTGAGGAAGCCGGTTTCGATGTCGCGGGCGAGGTCGGTGCCGGAGTTCAACACCGAGAAGAGGGCGCCCTGCATGAACGGCACCGCGAGGGCGAAGGTGATGTAGGAGTCGGTCGGGAAGCCGGGCAGGTTGGTCGCGTCCTCAAGGCCGCTGGAGTTGACCGCGAGGAGGAAGAGCGGGAAGACCATCGAGGGGACGATCTGCGCTGGCTGTCGCAGCGTGCGCAGCACCGAGCGGCGCGCGAGTTGTCCGACCTGGGTGCGGAGCGAGCGATTCACGCCGAAGCGATCGCCTCGGTCTCGCCGGTCCCCGCCTCCTCCTCGTCGGCGCCCTCGAGCGAGCGGCCGGTCTTGGTGAGGAAGACGTCGTCGAGCGAGGGGGCATGCAGCTGCAGGTGCTCGATCGCGATCCCCTCCGAGTCGAGGGCCCGCACCACCTCGGCCAGTTGTGACTCGCTGCCTTCGAGGCGGACGGCGACGGCGCGGGGGGAGGAGCCGGCCGGTTGGCCGAAGCGGGACAGGACCGAAGCCATCCGCTCACGGTCGGCCTCCTCGCGTGGGATCGCCTCCACCGTCGGCCGCCCGATTTCCGCCTTCAGCTCGGCCGGCGTGCCCTCGGCGACGATCTGGCCGTGGTCGATGATCCCGACCCGGTTGGCGAGGGCGTCGGCCTCCTCCAGGTACTGGGTGGTGAGGAAGACGGTGACCCCGTCCTCGGCGGCCAGTCGCGCGACCTCCTCCCAGAGCGCAGTGCGGCTCTGGATGTCGAGGCCGGTGGTCGGCTCGTCGAGGAAGAGGATCCGCGGCTGGTGGGCAAGCGCCAGGGCGAGGTCGAGCCGGCGCTTCATCCCGCCCGAGTAGCCGCCGACCTTGCGGTCGGCGGCGTCGGCGAGGCCGACCCGCTCCAGCAGTTCGTTGCCGCGGCTTTCGCGCTCGCCCTTGCCGAGGCCGTGGAGGGCGGTCTGTAGTCGCATGTGCTCGCGGCCGGTGAGCAGCGGGTCAAGCGCGGCCTCCTGCAGGGCGGCGCCGATCGTTGCGCGCACCTGCGGTCCTTCGCTGACCACGTCGAAGCCGCCGACCCGGGCGCTGCCGGCGGTGGGAGGGAGGAGGGTGGTCAGCATCAGCACCGTCGTCGACTTGCCGGCGCCGTTCGGACCGAGGAAGCCGTAGATCTCCCCCTGGGCGACCTCGAGGTCGATTCCGTCGACCGCGCGCGGGCCGTTCTTGAACTCGCGGACGAGAGATTCGACCTCGATCCCGCCGCCGCGCTGCGTCTCCGTCATCACTGCGCTTGAGGCTATCCAGTACAACTCCCGGGCCGATGAACGAGCGGACCCGCACCTACAGCCTGGCGATGAACCTCAACCGGCCCGTGGCCTGGTGGGGTCGCTTGCAGGTCGAGGGCCTCGAGGCGATGCCCGAGTCCGGCCCGCTGCTGGTCGTCGGCAACCACGACAGTCACTGGGACCCGGTGATGGTCGGCATCGCCGCTCGCAAGCGGCGGCAGATCCGCGCCCTCGCCAAATCCGATCTCTGGAAGGTCCGCGGCCTCGCCCCGATCCTCGATGGCATGGGCCAGGTTCCTATCCAACGCGGCAAGGGCGATAAGGAGGCCCTGGCGCGGGCGATCGAAATCCTCCGCGCCGGCGCCTGCATCGGCGTCTTCCCCGAGGGCACTCGGTCGAGAGGCAAAGTCCTGCGGGCGCGCAGCGGCATCGGTCGCCTCGCCCTCGAAGTGCCGGAGGCGCACGTCATCCTGGTCGCGATCGAGGGCACCAGCGACCTCACCGGCTTTCCCCGTCGCCCCCGGCTCCGCATTCGCTTCTTCGACCCCGCCGGCGGCCAGCCCCGCCCCGACGAGGACCCGGGGGAGCTTTCCGCCCGCCTCCTCGCCGAGATCCGCGAGCTCGTTCCGCCCTCGATCTCCCATCGCAAGCGGGCCAAGCTCAGCGCCGTCGCGGAGGACTGATCGCGCGGGCAACGCGCGCGAGGACCGCGGCGCGTTCGCCGTGGATCTGCTTCCAGGTGACGCGCAGCACCCGGTAGCTGGCGGCGGCGAGGAACTGGTCGCGGCGGCGGTCACCCTGAAAGGCGGTTGGGGTCTCGTGCGTCTCGCGCCCGTCGGTTTCGACGATGACCGAGGGCGCCTCCCAGAGGAAGTCGACGAGGAACCGCTCGCCGTCGATGTGGAGCCAAGCGTTGACTTGCGGGCGCGGCAGTCCCATGTCCAGTAGCTGCGGGAGGATCAGCGTCTCGAAGTCGCTGCGGAGGTCCGGCACCTTGCCGTCCTGGGTGCGGTAGGGGAGTAGCGCGAGTTCGAGCATTCGCAGCCCGCGCCTGCCCTTGGCGTTGTGGATCGCCAGGTCAACCGCCTGGAGATCGAGCTGCTTGCGGATTGCGGTGCGGCCGACCGTCTTCCGCATCGCGTCGAGGCGGACGATCCCCGCGAGGTCGACCAAGGTGCGGGCCGGCGTCGTGACCGCGACCCCCTGGTGAATCTCGATCTCCTCGGGGACGGGATAGCGGCAACGGCGACACCGGATCCCATCGATCTTGCGTCCCGCCTCCACGGGAACGGTGACGTCAATCAGGTGCGGCCAGGAGTCCCAGAGACCGTGTAGTGAGGCGGCCGTGCCGTGGGAGACCACAGCCCCCTCGCCGCAAGCAAGCAGTGCCGCGCGCAGGTGAGCAAGTCGCGAAATCGACCGATGCCCGACGGCATAAACACCACGGTGGACGCGGTGAAGACCACCGCTGGCAGCCTGTCTTGACGCTGAGCGCATCGACACTCCAGAGTCCTGCAACTGCCCCACCGAGACCACGCCACCCTGGTCGGTCGCCTTCTCGGCAACACGACGTCGCCGTTCCCCCGGCACTTGAGCGTGGTTCCTTTTGGTCGCCATGCATCCGTAAGGAACCGCGGCATGGAATCTCTCCCCCCAGGGTCGATCGCGTGGTTCCTTTCGGTCGATGAGTGACCGAAAGGAACCACGCGATGTGAGGGACCTAGTCCTCTGGCTCTTGTCCGTTGGGTTGGAGGGCGTACCACTCCTCGCCGAACTGGTCGATGTCGTTGCCGTTTGCTTCGCCGGGTTTCTCGTCGCCGACGTAGGTGTAGAGGGGCCAACCGGCGTAGGTGACCTGGGTGGTCCCGTCTTTGCGCTTGGTCGTTCCCAGCATGCTCGCTTCGGCGCCGCCTTCGACCTTCGGTTCCCCTTCGGTTAGCAGGGGAGGCCAGGCTCCGGCGCAGGCGCCGTAGCAGGAGGACTTCCCGCCCTGGTCTTTGTGGAAGTCGTAGAGGGTGAGCCCGTTGGCAGCGACCAAGATCGTCCCCAGCTCGCCGACGTTTGCCGTCGAGACAACCCCGGCGCTCCCAGGGCTGCCCTGGGACGTCGATTCGGAAGTCGCATCCCGGCTTCCGCCGTAGCCACCGCCGCCTTTGCCGCTGTAGCCGCCGGCCGAGCTGTTCGAATCGCTGCCGTCACCGCAGCCGGCGACCGTTATCGCCAGGGCGACCAGCAACACCAGCGCGTAATTGATTCGTCTCACGTCGCTTCCTCCTCGTTTCCGTCGCTCGCCCCCGCGACCGGCGCATCCACCGGTGCGACGAAGGTCCGTTTCCCGGCGTGCACGACGATCGCCCTGGTTCGTGAGAGGTCAAGTGCGGAGCTGAGAATGGCGTTGGAGTCGTCGCCCCAGCGGTAGCGGAAGGTCCCCGCCGAGTAGTCCGTTCCGCCGGGCCCCCGCAGGTAGACGCGGCAGAGGGTGCCCGAGGCGACCCCTTTCACGTACATGTGGATCTCGGTCCCGTAGGCGTGGGGCTCGAGCGTCGCGTAGATGCTGACGTCGTCGGGGAGGGAGGTGAACTTCACGTGCCGGGTGGGGTCTTCGCCGTCCCCTTGGAGGACGAAGAGCAGCAGGACCGCCGCCGCGATCGCCGCCGCTGCGCCCCCGAGCGCGAAACCAAAGCGCCGCCGCTGGCGGCGCTGACGATCGCGCCGCTTCTCCGCCTCGATCACCGCCGCGATCCGCTGGCCCAGCTCCGGCGGCGGCTGGGGCGCCGACTCAAACCGCGCCGGGTCGGCGTGGGGGAGCAACTCCGCCACCGGCGTTAGCGTCGCCAGCTCGGCGCGGCACTCGTCGCACCCTTCCAGGTGAGCCTCGAGCCCAAGCCGCTCGGCGCCCTGCAGATGACCCAATGCATAGGCGCCGAGCAGCTCCCGCCATTTCCGGCATCCCTCAGTCTTCATAGCCCATCTCCTCGAGCGCGACGCGCAGCGCCCGCAGCCCGTAGTAGACGCGGCTCTTCACGGTGCCCTCTGGCACCCCCAGCTCCTCTGCCACCTCGGCGTAGGGCCGGCCGCGGTAGTAGGTCTCGACCAGGACCCGGCGGTGCTCGGTGCCGATCCTCCGCATCGCCTCCTCGACCTGCCAGGCGAGCAGCGCCTCCTCCAGTGGCTCAACGCTCGGCTCGGGCCCGCCGTCGGCGAGCGCCGGGCGAATCGACCGCGCCCGGCCAAGGTCAATCACCACGTTGCGGAGGATCGCGAACAGCCAGGTCCGCAGCGAGCCGATCTTCGGGTCGAAGCGATCGCCAGCGCGCCAAGCGCGGACGAAGGTCTCCTGAACGGCCTCTTCGGCCAGCCCCGAGTCTCCCAGCGAACGAACCGCGAAGCCGTACAGCTCGCCAGCGTGCGCGGCGTAGGCCTCGCGGACATCACGTTCGCGGCTGAGCGCGCCCCGGGCCGAAGTCCCTAACTGGATCATTCGACCCGGAATACGCTCCCCGGCAGCGCCGGGTTCAGATGCTTCTCTGAAGGGTCCCTATTCGAGTTTTCCGATCTTGAAGATTTTCGTCCCGCAGTCCGGGCAGACACCCTGGATCGCTGGCCGACCATTCTTCATCGTCACCTGCTTGGCGTCTTTAATCTCGACCTTCTTGCGCTCTTTGACGCAGTAACCCTCAGGCATGAAGGGGCCCTCCTTTCGTTGCCGCTGTGCGACAAATCTCGCCTTCCCAGCGAGGTGGATTGAGGCGAATGTAACGCGAAGTCAAGACGCCCCGGCGAAAGTTTGTGTTGATCCGCACGAAACGCCCATGTCCCCCGTCAACTACCCTGCTGCCGCAGTCGCAAGCCCTTCCAAGTCTTCAAGGAGAAAACGGAATGCCCGAAGCAGTCATCGTCGACACCATTCGCACGCCGATCGGCCGTGCCTTCAAGGGCTCGCTGGCCCAGCTGCGCCCGGAGGAGATGGGCGCCTACGTGGTCGACCAGCTGCTCGAGCGCAACCCGGGCGTCGACCCCGCCCTGATCGAGGACGTCTTCTGCGGCGTCGGCATGCCGCAGGGCCTGCAGGCCTTCAACATCGGCCGCATCATCTCGCTGCTCAGCGAGAAGCTGCCGCAGGAGGTCAACGGGGTCACCGTCTCCCGCTACTGCTCCTCCAGCCTCGACGCGATCCGGCACGCCGGCAACGCGATCAAGGCCGGCGAGGGCGACGCCTACCTCGCGGTCGGAGTCGAGTGGGTGAGCAAGTTCAACGAAGCCTCCGAGCCGGTTCGGGTCGACGACCGCAACCCCAACCTGATCGGCGAGAACGGGCAGCCCAACGCCTACATCGACATGGGCATCACCGCCGTCAACGTGGCGAAGAAATACGAGGTCAGCCGCGCCGACATGGACAAGTTCGCGCAGCGCTCGCAGGAACTGGCGGTTAAGTCCCAGGAGGACGGCTTCTTCGATCGCGAGATCGTCCCGGTCAAGCTCGAGGACGGCACCGAGGTCAGCAAGGACGACGGGCCCCGCGCCTCCTCGACCCTGGAGAAGCTCTCCGAACTGCCGGAGGCCTTCGGCGGCGGTGGCGTCACCGCCGGCAACTCCTGCCCGCTCAACGACGGCGCCGCCGCGGTGCTGCTGATGAGCGACACCAAGGCCAAGGAGCTGGGCCTGACCCCGCGCGCCCGGATCATCACCGCCGCCACCTACGGCAACGAGCCGGAGCTGATGGGCGTCGCCCCGATCGGCGCGATCAAGAAGGTCCTCGACCGCGCTGGGATGACGATCGATGACGTCGATCGGGTCGAGCTGAACGAGGCATTCGCCGCCCAGGTAATCCCGATCATGTCCGAATGCGGGATCGCCGAAGACAAGCTCAACACCCACGGCGGCGCGATCGCCCTCGGCCACCCGTTTGGGATGACCGGCGCCCGCATCATGGGCACCCTGCTCAACGTCCTCGAGACCGACGACAAGCAGGTCGGCCTGGAGACCATGTGCGTTGCCGGTGGCCAGGGCAAGGCCATGCTCGTGGAGCGGACGAACTAGGAGTACCGCGATGGCGCGACTCGAGACGCTCACCTACGAGGTCGGCGATCGAGTCGCGCGCATCACCCTGAACCGCCCCAAGCGCGGCAACGGGATAACCCCGCGGATGCCGGTCGAGCTGGCCGAGTGCGTCGAGCGGGCCAACCTCGACCCTGGGGTGCACGCCATCGCCCTGGCCGGCAACGGCACCGGCTTCTGCGGCGGCTACGACCTGGTCGCCTCGGCCGAGGGCGACATGAGCGAGCTGGGAGGGGAGGCGCCCGCCGGCTCGCCGCTCGACCCGGCGACGATTGGCAAGAACCACATGCCGGAGTCGAACTGGGATCCGGTCACGGACTACCAGTTCATGAGTCGCAACGTGCGCGGCTTCATGAGCCTCTTCCACTCCGAGAAGCCGGTCCTCTGCAAGGTCCACGGCTATTGCGTCGCCGGCGGCACCGACATGGCGCTCTGCTCCGACCTGCTGGTGATCGCCGAAGACGCCAAGATCGGCTACCCGCCCGCCCGCGTCTGGGGCTCGCCGACCACCGCGATGTGGGCCAGTCGGCTCGGTCCGATGCGGGCCAAGCGCCTGCTGCTTACCGGCGACTCGCTGACCGGCGCCGAGGCGGCGGAGTGGGGACTGGCGACCGAGGCGGCGCCGGCGGCACAACTCGACGAGCGCTTCGAGCGGCTGCTCGAGCGGGTCGCCCGGATGCCGATCAACCAGCTGGTGATGATGAAGCTCCTGGTCAATCAGACCGTCCACGCCCAGGGGCTTGCCCAGACCCAGGTGCTCGGCACCTTCTTCGACGGCATCGCCCGCCACACCGAGGAGGGGCACGGGTTCGTCCGCCGCGCCGCCGAGTCGGGCTTCCGCGAGGCGGTGCGCGACCGGGATGAGCCCTACGGCGACCACGGTCTCGACGGCTTCGGCCTCGACCCGGAGGAATAAGCTGCCGCGGCGATGAACGACGCGCAGCACCCGAGCTCGATGATCACCCCGGAGTCCGTCCGGGCCTTCCTCCCCGGCAGTTTCCCCGGCGATCTGGGGATCAATCCGCTGGAGGTCGAGGACACCCACGCCCGCGGTCAGATCGTCGTCGATAAGCGCCACCTGCACCCCGGCGGCTTCGTCCACGGCGGCGTCTGGACCGCGCTTGGCGACACCGTTGCCGCCTGGTCGACCTTCCGCTGTATCCCCGCCGGCCACAACTTCACCACGATCGAGCTCAAGCTCAACGTCTTCGCCGCCGGGATCCTCGGAGACGAGATCGAGGCCCGGGCCGAGCCCCTGCACGTAGGCAAGAGCACGGTCGTGATCGAGGTCCGGATCGAGCGCCGCCGCGAGGGCTCCGAGCCGCGCCTGGCGGCGAACCTGATCGTCAGCCAGTTCGTGTTGCCGCCGCGCGACGCCTAGGACTGGTCCGGGTCCGTTTCGACCCGCTCCTCCGGCACTTCCCAGCGTTCGATCTGCGGCAGTTTCCACAGCATGCTCGCGAGCGTCAGGCCCATCGCCGCCGAGAAGAGGGCGAGGAACCATTCCGGGGCGCTGAGCAGAACCAGCTCGAAAAAGTCGCGCAGGAACGGCAGCGCGAGGATCCCGGCGAAGCCAGCGCCCAGCGCCGCGACCATCGCCAGCATGTTGCTCTGGATCGCGATGTGCTCGCGGCCGGGGCCGCGCTCGAGCAGGAGGATGAAGGCGAGCCCGAGGACGATCAGCGTCGTCGTCGCCGCGGTGCGGCCGGCCTCGACGCTGGCGCCCGCGATCGTGTCGACGAGGAAGAAGGAGAGGATCGAGCCGATCGCCGTCGCCAGCCCCGCCGGCACCGCGAAGGCGGCCAGCGCCCGCAGCAGGCGGCCGCGGTAGAGCGGTCCGTCGGAGGGCATCAGGGCGAGGACGAAGGACGGGATCCCGATCGTCAGCAGTGCCGCCACGGTCAGGTGGCGGGGGAGGAAGGGGAACTCGAAGCCGGGCACCCCGACGAGCAGGATCAACGCCGCCGCGTAGACCGTCTTGGTCAGGTAGAGGCGGCCGAGGCGGTGGATGTTGCGGGCGATCCGGCGCCCCTCGCCGACCGCCTCCGGCAGCCGCGAGAACTTGTCTTTGAGCAAGACGACGTCGGCGACGCCTTTCGTCACCTGAGTGCCCGAGCCCATCGCCACCGCCATCCGCGCCCGCTTCAGCGCCGGCACATCGTTGACCCCGTCGCCGATCATCGCCACGTAGCGACCAGCGGCGACCAGCGCCCCGACCAGGGCTTTCTTCTGCTCCGGCTTGATCCGGCAGAAGATCGTGTTCTCCATCGCCACCTTCGCCAGCCCCTCCTCGTCTTCGGGCAGATCGGGACCCTCGATCACGCCCGCGTCGCGCGGTACCCCGACCGCGTAGGCGACCGCAGTCACCGTCGCCGCAGCGTCGCCGGAGATCAGCTTCAGGTCGACTTCCTGCTCGCGCATGTAGGCGATCGTCTCGGCGGCGTCCGGTCGCAGCGTCTCCTCCAGCACGACCAGCGCCAGCGCCGTCAGCCGCGGCGCCCCTTTCGCCGCCGGGTCGTCCGGCAGCGCCTCGCTGGTCTGACCAAAGGCGACGACGCGACGGCCGGCGGCGGTCTCCTCCTCAAGTTTGGCGCCGAGCTCGGGCGGCAGGGTGAGGGCGCCGGACTCCACGAGGATGTCGGGGGCGCCGAGCACGTAGGTAGCGCCGCCGCCAGCCCCATCAAGGGAGAGGCCGCTCCACTTCCACTCCGAAGAAAACGGCACCTCGCCCCGCACGGTCTCAGCTTTGCCCGGGAACTCTTGGGCGATCATCTCCAGGGTCTTGTTGCGATCGCCAGCGCTGGCCGCGAACCGCCCCAGAGCCGTCGCCCCGGATTTGGGGTCGATCCCCTCCGCGTACTCGACCCCGGTCAGCTGCAGCTCGCCGGCGGTCAGGGTCCCGGTCTTGTCGACGCAGATCGTGTCGACCGAGGCGAGGCTCTCGGTCGCGCTCATCTGCTGGACCAGGGTGTCGCGTTTCGCTAGCCGCATCGCCGCGACCGCGAAGGTGACGCTCATCAGCAGCACCAGGCCCTCGGGGATCAGGGTGATCAGGCCTGCCGTTGCCGTCTGCGCCGCCTCCTCCAGCGGCACGTTGCGGAGTTTGAGGCTGAGGATCAGCAGTACCGCCAGCGGCAGCATCACGTAGGTGGAGGCGACGATCACCCGGTTCACCTCTTCCTGTAGCGGCGAGGGGGGGTGGCGGAAGGTTTTCGCCTCACCTGCCAGCTGACCGGCATAGCTCTCTTCGCGCACCGCGTCGACCACGTAGTGCCCGGAGCCGGAGACACAGAAGGAGCCGGAGAGGAGGCGGTCGCCCTCGCCCTTCTGGATCCCGTCCGACTCGCCGGTCAAGAGCGACTCGTCCATCGTCATCCCGCGCGAGGCGATCACCTCGCCGTCGGCGACCAGTTGGTCTCCCGGCCCGACCTGGATCACGTCGCCGGGCACCACCTCGTTGGCGGTCAGCTCGGTCTCGGCACCGTCGCGCCCTACCCGCGCGTGGGGGGCGACGAGGACGGCGATTTCGTCCAGCGTTTCCTTCGCCTTCTTCTCCTGGTAGATGCCGATGCTGGAGTTGACGACGGCGATCAGACCGAAGATCGCGTCGGCGTAGAGCCCCAGCCCAATATTGAGCACGAAGAACGCGCCGATGATCGCGTTGAAGAGGGTGAAGACATTGCCGGCGACGATGCTCGAGAGCGAGCGCGAGGAGGTCTCCGGCGGCGGCCCGAGTTTGCGCAGGCGGGTGGCCGCCTCCTTGCTGGAGAGTCCTTGATCCATGCTGGGGTGGCCATTACCCATCGGGCCCCCTATTCAATAGGGTGCGGGAGCGATGGGCCTAAAGCTTGGACTCAACCTTGGGTATTGGGGGATCGGACCGGCCGGTGAGGAGGCCGCGGAAGTCGTCCTTGCCGCCGAGAAGCTCGGCTACGAGTCGGTCTGGGCGGCGGAGTCCTACGGCTCCGACGTGGTCAGCGTGCTCGCCTGGTTGGCGGCGAAGACGGAGCGGATCAACCTCGGCGCGGCAATCCTGCAGGTGCCGGCGCGGCCCCCGGCGGCGGCGGCAATGGCCGGGGCGACGATCGACAAACTCTCTGGCGGCCGCTTCCTCTTCGGCTTCGGTCCCTCCGGGCCGCAGGTTTCCGAGGGCTGGTACGGCGTCCCCTACGCAAAGCCCTGGGGCCGCACCCGCGAGTACATCGAAGTGGTGCGCGAGATCATCGCCCGCGAGGGTCCGGTTAACCACCAGGGCGAGCACTACACGCTGCCGCTGCCCGGCGGCGAGGGCAAGCCGCTAAAGCTCAACTTCCACCCGCTGCGCAACGAGATCCCGGTCTTCGTCGGCGCGATCGGCCGCAAATCGGTGGAGATGGCGGCGGAGATCTGCGACGGCTGGATCCCAATCTTCTTCAGCGTCGACGCCTTCGAGGAGACCTGGGGCGAGCATCTGGAGGCCGGTTTCGCCAAGGGAGGCCGCCAGCGCTCCGACCTCGAGGTCAGCCCCTCGTTGCAGGTCGCGATCGACGGCGACCTAGAGGCGGCGAAAAGCGTCGTCAAGGCCGGCCTTGTTCTCTACTTCGGCGGTATGGGCAGCCGCAAAACCAACTTCTACGTTGATCTCGCCCACCGCTTCGGCTTCGGCGATGTCGCCGACGAGGTCCAGAAGCGCTTCCAGGACGGCGATCGCGCTGGTGCCTTCGAGGCGATGCCGGACGAGATCGTCGAGGCGACCTCGCTGGTCGGGACCGAGGCCGAAGTCGCCGAGCGGGTTGAGCGCTTCCGCGGCGCCGGCATCGATCGCCTGATCTGCTCCCCGGTCCACGTCGAGCGCTCACAGCAACTGCACACGCTCGAGCGGCTGGCCGCTTTGGCGGGGGTCGAGACGCCCTC
Source organism: Solirubrobacterales bacterium (assembly GCA_036519395.1). Classification (GTDB taxonomy): domain Bacteria; phylum Actinomycetota; class Thermoleophilia; order Solirubrobacterales; family 70-9; genus VAYN01. Next base: position 22,384 of record DATDLJ010000106.1, read on the forward strand.
CTAGGCGTTTCACATAACCTTCCGCGCCGCGTTATGAAGATCGGAGTGCCGAAAGAGACTGCTGAGGGAGAGCGCCGCGTCGCGCTGATCCCCGACGTCGTCAAATCGTTGAAGAAAAACGAGAAGGTCGACGTCGTCGTCGAGTCGGGCGCCGGCGAGATTGCCGGCCACACCGACGCGGCCTACAAGGAGGCCGGAGCCGAGATTGGCGCCGCCGATGCCGCCTGGGGCGCCGATGTTGTCCTCCACGTCGCGGTGCCGAGCGTCGACGCGATCGCCCGCCTCAACGGCAACCAGCTGCTGATCTCCCACCTCAACCCGTGGGTCGCGGCGGACACCAACAAAGCTTTGGCCAGCGCCGGCGTTACCGCTTTCGCGATGGAGGCGATCCCGCGCACGACCCGCGCCCAGGCGATGGACGCGCTCTCTTCCCAGGCCGCCGCCGCCGGCTACGCGGCGACCCTGATCGGGGCGCGCGAGTCGGGCCGCTTCTTCGGGATGATGACCACCGCCGCCGGCACCGTGCCCCCGGCCAAGGTCCTCGTCCTCGGCGCCGGCGTCGCCGGCCTGCAGGCGGTCGCGACCGCCAAGCGCCTCGGCGCGATCGTCACCGGCTTCGACATCCGCCGCGCCGCCTGGGAGCAGATCGCCTCGCTCGGTGGCCGGCCGCTGGAACTGGACTTCATCCCCGACGCCGAGGGGGAGGGCGGCTACGCCCGGCCGCTGACCGACGAGGAGAACGCGCAAGTGCGCGACGCCCTCACCGCGAACGCGGCGAAACAGGACATCATCGTCACCACCGCCGCGATCCCCGGCCGCCCGGCGCCGCTGCTGATCACCGCCGAGGCGGTCCGCAACATGGCTCCCGGCTCGGTGATCGTCGACCTCGCCGCCGAGACCGGCGGCAACTGTGAGCTGACCCAGCCCGGCCAGACCGTGGTCGAGGGTGGGGTGAAGGTGATGGGCCCGCGCAACCTCGCCTCCGAGATGCCGGCGCCGGCCTCCCAGCTCTACGCCAAGAACCTCGAGAACCTGCTCGGCCTGCTGATCACCGAGGAGGGCGAGATCAAGGTCGACTTCGAGGACGACATCATCGCCGCCGCCTGCATCACCCAGGGCGGCGAGATCAAAAACGAGAGGGCAGCGAAGTAGCCATGGACTTGATGACCGAGATCACGATCTTCGTCCTCGCCGTCTTCGTCGGCTTCGAGGTGATCTCGAAGGTCCCGACCACCCTGCACACGCCGCTGATGTCGCAGACCAACGCGATCCACGGCATCGTCATGCTCGGTGGCCTGATCGTGCTCGGCTTCGCCGACGACGGGCTCGAGTACGTGATCGGGACGATCGCCGTCGCCTTCGGCGCGATCAACATCGTCGGAGGCTTCATGGTCACCGACCGGATGCTCGGCATGTTCAGTAAAAAGCCGAAACCGAAGGCCGAGGCTGACGGGAAGGGCGGCGCCTGATGGTCAACGCCGTCTTTGAGCCGGGTGGCGACGCCGCCACCGCGCTCTACATCGTCGCTTTCTCGCTGTTCATCGTCGGGATCAAAATGGGCACCCACCCGACCACCGCCAAACGGGGCAACCTGGTCGCCGCCGCCGGCATGGCGGTCGCGGTCGTCACCACCTTGCTGCTCGATGGGATGGGCAACTGGGGACTGATCTTCCTTGGTCTCGGGATCGGCACCGCGGTCGGCGTGATCGCCTCGGTCCGCGTGCAGATGACCGAGATGCCGCAAATGGTCGCTCTCTACAACGGCGTCGGCGGCGGTGCCGTCGCCCTGATCGCCTGGGCCGAGATTCGCCACGGGATCAGCGAGATCGACCACGGCACGATCGCTTCGATTCCGCTGGACACCCTGATCCCGATCCTCTTCGCGGGGGTGGTCGGCTCGGTCTCCTTCTGGGGCTCGAACATCGCCTTCGCCAAGCTCCAGGACCTGATCCCGACCCGGCCGCTGGCGGTGCCCGGTCAGCAGGTGATCAACGGCGTTCTGGTGATCGGCATCGTCGCCGCCTGCGTCAGCATCGCCGTCGGCAACGATGACCCCTCGCAGCTCACCTTCATCGGCATCCTGATCGCCGCCGGGATCCTCGGCAACCTCGTCGTCCTGCCGATCGGCGGGGCCGACATGCCGGTTGTGATCTCGCTGCTGAACGCCTTCACCGGCCTCTCTGCGGCGGCCGCCGGCTTCGCCCTCGACAACGTCGCCCTGATCGTCGCTGGCACCCTGGTCGGCTCCTCGGGAACGATCCTGACGATGGAGATGGCGACGGCGATGAATCGCTCGGTCGCCAACATCCTCTTCTCCGGTTTCGGTGGTGCCCCCGCCGGTGGTGGTGGCTCCACCGAGGAGCGGCCCCATGTCTCGATCGGTGCCCAGGACGCGGCGATCAAGCTCGCCTACGCCGACACGGTCGTGATCGTGCCCGGCTATGGCCTCGCCGTCGCCCAGGCCCAGCACGCGATCAAAGAGGTCGCCGACGAGCTCGAACAGCGCGGCATCACGGTCAACTACGCGATCCACCCGGTTGCCGGCCGCATGCCGGGCCACATGAACGTGCTCCTCGCCGAGGCCGACGTCGCCTACGAGAACCTGAAGGAGATGGAGGAGATCAACCCGGAAATGGCGCGGACCTCCGTCGCGGTGGTCGTCGGCGCCAACGACGTCACCAACCCGGCGGCGAAAAACGATCCGGACTCGCCGATCGCAGGGATGCCGATCATCGAGGTCTCCGAAGCCCAAGAGGTGATCGTTATCAAGCGCTCCCTCAGCCCCGGCTTCGCCGGCATCGACAACGACCTCTTCTACGAACCAAACACCTCGATGCTCTTCGCCGACGCCAAACAGGCCGCAGCGGACATCGCCGCTGAGATCGGCAACCTCTAGCTAACCGGGCGGTTCTGCCCGCTCGACCCCTGCGCTCGAGAGCTCCGTGGCGAGCTTGTAGACGGCGGTGACGCCGCGGGTGATGAGGCGGCCGCTGACCTGCGGGGGAAGCTCGGCGACGAAGGCGGTCGAGTGGGGGAAGCGGTGGTTCTGCCAGCGGGAGGCGCTGCCGGGGTAGGGCCCGGGAAGTCTGACCAGGGGAAGGCCGATCAGCTGGGCGAAGCGGCGGGCTGCGAAGGGGTTTCCCTCCGGGCGGTCAATCAGGCCGAAGGGTTGGTGGAACCAGATCGTCACGTCGGGCCGCTCGCGGAGGATGAGGCGGTGGGCGGCCCTCGACTCCGGCTCGGAGAGCGGCTTCGGGCCGGAGTATTCGCCGCCCGACAGGGGTCGCCATCCGAACGGGAAGTTGCGGTTCAGGTCGACCCCGTGGGCGTTGCCCCGGGTGTTGGCGGCGATCCCGTCGGGGTTGAGCGTGGGGATCACAAGGATCTCGGCGTCGCGGGGGCCTCCCAGCGCAATCAGCAGGCGCGCGATCTGCATTCCCGCCTGCTCGTTTCCGTGGATGTTGCCAACCACCAGCAGTTTCACGGCGGGGTCCTCGGGGCCTCTGCGGATGCTGATGATCGGTCGCCCCTGAGCCGAGTGGCCAATGACTTGCCGTTCGTCTGCCGCCGCCGATTCGGGATTCGGTCCCTGGCTGACGACAAGCACCAGAGCCGCGAGCAAGAAGGCACAGAGACGGCACTTGGGACTCACACGCGTGAATTCTTCCTCCTTAGCGTCGGATCATGCGGTCCGAGCGGGGTCAGGGAACGGTCGAGTGGGTCGGTTTGGTGCTGCTCGTCTCGGTGGCGATGCTCGCCCTGGTCGCGGCTGGCGTACGGGTTCCGGGCGCACCGCTGGCCCTGGCGCTGGCCGACCGACTCCTCTGCGCCGCCTCGCTCGCTGACGGCTGCGGCGACGAGCCGGCGCTGATTGCTGCCTACGGCACCGAAGTGGGGGAGTTGGTTCGTCGGCACATGCCGACGCTGGTCTTCGAGGCGGGTTCGCGAGCCTTGCCAGTCGACTTCCGCCGCTGTCGCACCCCCCGCTGCAGTGACGGACCGGAGGGTTTGGTGCACCGCACCGATGCGCGCCTGCCGGTCACCGCCTTCGTCCACGTGATCGATTGCCGCGAGAGGGAGGCTGAGGCTTCAGAAGCCGACGGAAAGGATTGCTCGGGAGAGCGGGCCGGCAACCTCTACATCCAGTACTGGACTTACTACGCCGACTCGGCAACCCTGCGCGGGGTTCCGATCGCGGGGGAGAGGGGCTATCACCGCGACGACTGGGGATAGTCTGTTGGCAGATGCGGGAATTTGGCGCTATGAGCGGGATTGAGCGGGTGGAGGTGGCGGGGTAGTGACGCCTCTGGAGATCAAGCAGTCGGTTGAGGATCTGATCGCCGCGGCGGTCGAGGCGGGCGATGATCGGCCAACGGAGGACATCGCTGCCGAGATCGCGCAGACCCTCGATGAGCCGACCTTGCGCACCCTCGCTGAGGAGTCTCTGATCCGAACCGTTCAGCGGTTCCTGCGAGCGAGCCAGCCTCGAGTAGGCGGCGGAGAGAAAGCCTTGGGCGTCCCGCGCTCGACCCGGTGGGAGATGGTCGGCCGGAGTCAAGCAGACGGATCACTCGACCTCGCCCGCTTGGAGGTCTCCACCGGCAGCGAGATCAAGCCGCTGCTCGACTGCATGTACGCGGACCTCTCCGACGCCTCCGAGAATCACCTACGGTTCGCGATGGCCAACGAAGTCTTCGCGGAGCAGTACCGCAATCTCGCCGAGATGCTGCTTGAGGACGACAACGCGCGGACCGTGCGCGACCTCCCCGAGCAGCAGGTGCGGGAGGTGCTTAGTGCTTAGCCGGGGCCAGAGGGGTTCCGATACCCATTACCGAAACGCCCCGGCTGATCTTCGACCAGGCCATAGGAGGGCCGAGCCCCATTTCGCTAACGCCCGGTCGCATGCGGCGCCCCCAAGTGGGTCACGATCACCATTTCAAACGCAGGGCGTCGCATGAACTATCCCCTGCTGACGATCTACGCGGATCTTCTGGACGATCTGGAGAAATCGCGGATCGCCACGGAGAGTCGCATCCGGTCCCTTCGGCAGGTCAAGGGCCTCGCCGGGTCGCCAGAGGAGGAACGCCTAGACGCAATTGCGATGGGCCTCGCCGAGGCGGAGAGAGCCGCGACCAAAGAGTTGCAGAAGGCCGTCAAGGCTCACCCGCTCGGCCCGTGGATCAAAGGTCAGGTCGGGCTCGGCGAGAAGCAGGTCGGCCGTCTTCTCGGCGCACTGGGCGATCCACTGCACCGGCCCGATCCCGAGACGGGAGAGCTGGTTCAGCGGTCGGTCTCCCAGCTTTGGAGCTTCTGCGGCTACGGGGATGCCCGCACCCAGGTCCGGCGACGAGGTCAGCGCCACAACTGGAACGCGGACCTGAAAATGCGCGCCCATCTGATCGCCGAGAGCCTGATCAAACAGGTTGGCAAGGGGTCGCCGTACCGAGCGGTCTACGACCAGGCGAGGGCGAAGTACGCCGATGCAGTCCACGCCGACGAGTGCCTTCGTTGCGGGCCGAGCGGTAGGCCGGCCCAAGCCGGTTCCCCGCTGAACGATGGCCACAGGCACGCCCGTGCCCTACGAGCAGTCGCCAAGGCCTTCCTGAAAGACCTCTGGGTAGAGGCGCGCCGGGTCCAGATGCACGACGACCCCCATAGTCTGGTCGACCCGGCGCGAGATCTTGAGGAGTCGCCGGCGTGACCGACGCCGAGCTTGTACTGCGAGCAAGGGGCGGCGACCAGATCGCGGCTCAGCGCCTGGTCCGTCGACACCGCGGACTCGCGAAGATCCACGCTCTCGACTACTTCGCACCCGGCTTGGAGCGCGATGACCTCATTGCCGAAGGGCTCTTGGGACTGGCGAAGGCGATCCGGGATTACCGGCCCGACCGAGACTCGGGTTTCCGCAACTTCGCTGACATCTGCGTCAAGCGCCAGGTCATCACCGCGATCAAGACGGCCAATCGCACCAAGCACAAGCCGCTGAACCATTTCGCGTCGTTCAGCCAGCCCCTCAGCTCAGATTCAGACACGACCCTTGAGGAGATCCTGGCGGGGCCCCTGAATCGCGACCCGGCGGCAATGCTTGAGAACGCGCAGGAGTCCGCGGGTGCTGCGTCGGGGCTCGCTGTTGGACTGAGCCGCTGCACGCTCGTTGAGCGAGAGTCGATCAAGGCCGTCTATGAGCGAGGCGAGTCCTATGACGAGGTGGGCGCCCGGTTCGGTGTGTCCCCGAAGACGATCGATAACGCAATCGTCCGTGGCAAGCGCAAGCTAGCCGAGTCTCTCCAGGTGGCAGCAGCATGAAGCGCAACCTCCTACTAGCCGCTCTCTTGGCAGCACCCCTCTACCTACGTCAGCGCCAGGTAGAGAGGCGGCAGCGTCTATGGCGGACCTCGCTTGAAGCAGGTCTCCGCCGCGAATTCGGCGCGCTGGTGCAAGACCTGGTCCAGGCCCGGAAAGAGGAGGGCAGGCAGCTCGACTCCTTTGCCAAGTCCGTTCGTCGCTTCACGGAGGAAGTCAACCGCGAGCTGTCGAGAGCAGGGAGGCCATGAGCGACGTCGGCACCACCAAGCAGAAGCCCGAGCCGCACTTCCCGCCCCCGACCTTCGAGAGCGTCCCCGAAGAAGGCAAGGTCAACGGAAAGCTCCGAGTGACCAAGCCCAACGCCGAGACGGGAGAGATCTTGGTCCGCGGTGCCGTGCCGGTGAAGGAGTACCGGGGCGATGGTCAAGCCCCAGAACGCCCCAAGCGCCTTCCGCCCGAGCCGGTAGAGCCACTCGGCACGGTCGGGTGGATACGCGCCCGGTGGTTCGACTATCGCCTCGCACTGCACAAGTACAAAGCCGCTGTCCGCGCCGGCGCCCTAGCGGGTGAGGAGTTCGACCAAGCAGAGGCGGACTACTGGGCGTTCTTCGCCCACAAGCTGAGCCGTGAGGAGCGAAGCGAACTCGCCAAGGGCAAGACCGCGGCGATCGTTCGGCCGGTCGAACCAGTCTGGGAGAAAGGCGAGGTCTACGAGCTCTCAGGCAAACAGCGGGCCCGAGTCGAGAAAACCACCCGCACCCTCAAAGGCTGGCGGACCGAGTTCGTGATCGAAGACTTCCGATCCTTCTTCCTGAAGAGCACGGTGGGCGGCAGCTCCGCCCCGAAGACGGACGACGAAGGCTTCGCGGCCGAGCCAACTGCCAGCGAGATCGAGCGCGCCCGCTTCGACGGCGCCTACACCCAGACCGAGGCCCAAGCAGTCCCCGATGGCGGCGAGGTGCTGGAGGACAAGCTGCATCGTCGCCTCCACGAAGAGCAGTCGATGAAAAACGCGATGGCGCAGTCCAAAGGCCGGGTGCTGGTCACGCGGCACAACCTCGAGCAGCGCCTACATGATGCGTTGAAGAAGCACCGTCGCTCCACTGCCCGGTACCTGGAACGGCAGCTCGCCCAACTCGAAAAGAAGGAGAATGGAACGGCATGAGCGTGACGATTTTCGGCGAGGCCGACGACAGGACCATCGCCCAGATCAAGCGCTGCCAGGCAGTAGAGGAGGGCGCCCGAGCGGTCCTCTGCGCAGACAACCATCTCGGCTACTCCCAGCCGATCGGCGGTGCAGTCGCCTACCGAGAGCACATCTCACCTTCGGGCGTGGGCTACGACATCGGCTGCGGCAACAAGGCCGTGAAAACCACCGTCCGGCTTAACGACATCGAACGGGGCGAACGCAGCGCTGCCGGCAACAAGAGGGGCGACGGCATCGCCGAGATCATGGACGAGATCGTCCGCCGAGTCTCATTCGGGATGGGACGCAACAACGACGAGCCCGCCGACCATCCGGTGCTCGACCAGATCAAGGAAGCCAACTTCGCCCCCCAGCGCCAGCTCTACGACCTCGCCGCCAAGCAGCTCGGCACTGTCGGCTCAGGCAATCACTACGTCGACCTGTTCGTAGACGAGGACGACTTCGTTTGGATCGGCGTCCACTTCGGCAGCCGCGGGTTCGGCCACAAGACCGCCTCCGGCTTCCTCGCCCTCTCGCAGGGACTCAAGTTCGAGGAGCACGCCAACGAGGGCGAGATGGACTCACCGCCCATCGTCTTCGCGACCGATTCCGCGCTTGGGCAGGCATACATCGAGGCGATGGAACTCGCCGGCGCCTACGCCTACGCCGGCCGCGATGTGGTCGTGCAAACCGTGCTGGACATCATCGGCACCTGGTCGAGCTACGAGGTCCACAACCACCACAACTTCGCGTGGCGAGAGGAGCACGACGGCGAGCACTGGTGGGTGGTCCGCAAGGGATGCACCCCGGCCTTCCCCGGCCAGCAGGGATTCGTCGGCTCAACGATGGCCGAGGATAGCGTGATCCTGGAGGGCACTGAGACGGCGAAGTCCGCCCTGTTCTCGACCGTCCACGGCGCAGGGCGCGTCATGTCTCGCACTGCCGCTGCAGGGAAGAAGCGCAAACGCTGGTCCTGCTGCAACCGCGACTGCGACTGGACCCAGCCGCCCGAAACCCACAAACCGAAGCACGGGTGTCCTGAGTGCGAGCACCCCACGCTTACTAAGCGCTGGGTGCAGGAGACCGAGGGCGCCATCGACTGGGAGGCGACCACTGCTGACGTTGAGGCGAAAGGCATCGAGCTGCGCGGCGCGGCGGCAGACGAGGCGCCCGGTGCCTACAAGCGTCTCTCCACGGTGCTGGAGGCTCACGGCGACACGATCAAGATCGTCCACCGGCTAAGGCCCATCGGGGTGGCGATGGCGGGGCCGGACACCTTCGATCCCTTCAAGGACTGACCTCGCTTGACCTTCCGCCGCAAAACCACCTAGACTTGCTCGCAACCGATATGGCCACTCCGGCGCGGGGCTGAGCGAACAGCAGGCCCGCCCTGCCGGATCTGGCTGAATCGCCCGTTCCCATGAACGCCCTGTCGTCACACCCGCGAAGTTCGTAGCTCCTTCATTTCGGAAGGAACGGCTGCGTGGGCGGCACCTGGTCTTGAAAACCAGCGCGGGGTAACTCCTGGGGGTTCGACTCCTCTTCCTTCCGCTCGCGGAGCGAGTCCGGTTGGACGAGGGGCGCCGTTGCTAGCGGCGTAGGACGGCATCAGTCGTCTTCAGGGTTCAAATCCCTGTCGCTCCGCCTTCACAACGTCGAAGTTGGAAGGGTGGCTCCGGAGACTTCCGGGGTCACCCCGCTCGGAAACGCAGCCCAGTGCTGCGGGTCGTAAGAACGAGGCGTCGGTACACGCCTACTCCGTCTCGCCACCCTTCGAGCTTCGACATCCTCCTTCAGGGCCGACGCTGACCCAGCCAGGTCGCTCGGTCTCACTCTTCACTTTTAGGCGGCCGACCCGCTTTGGGGGCCTTGCGCTCATGCCAAGCTCGGACCTCCTCGAGATCCCAAGCGCGCCCGGAGGCAATCTCAACTACCGGCTTCGGGAAGTCGGGGTAGCGCTCGGACCACCCGGCGACGGTCCGAACGCCGACTCCAAGCTCGCCAGCAAGTTGGCTGACGGTCAGCGCGGAGGTTGCCACTAGAACTCCTTTCGGTAGAGGTAGCGGTGGAGGATGGACGAGCCGTACGTCTCACTGAGGCACTGGCCCGTGCAGGCGAACAGATCCCCCGTCTCGCGGTCAACGTCCACGTCGTAGCGCCCGTTGTAGTCGAACCCATCGACCCCGGCCAGCTCTTCGATCCGCGCCTTGGCATCAGCTTCGACGCCCTCGCTGTACCTGCGATCGGTCTGCACCCAATCGGCTCCGTAGCTCAGTTCCTCATACGTGCCGTCCTCGTTGGCGAGGAGGGTCGGCGGCTTGTAATCCTTGAGGTCGATCATCGCATCGAACGTCGCGCCCTCGAACTGCTTCACCACTTCATTAACGGCGGGCTGGGTCGGCCCATCGATCCACGTGACATCGATGCTCGCCCCACCCGCGTAGGTGCTGGATCGAACCGAGAACTTCTGTCCGGGGAAGCTCTCCTTCAAAGCCGCCCGAACCAGCTTGGCGGTTTCGGCGCAAGTGAGGTTTCTGCGGTTAGTCTCCATCGTGGCCATTGGGGTATCTCCTTTGGTCCGCGCCCCCGGAGCCTCTAACTCGCGGGGGCGATTTGCTGATGGGAATAATCTAGCAGAGGTCGGCTAGATTTGCAAGGTCTTCACTTCGCAGGACGGCACCGGGATAAACACCCCCGGCCCAGACTGAGCGCTGAGGCGCCGGCAATTGAAAGGGCAGCGGCACGATCGGGGCGTCCTGCAGCCCGTCGCAGCCCGCACACATGAACGCTGCCTGGCTGGGAGATAACGCGACCCGGCCGGGCGGCACCCAACTTCACGGCTCCGTAGTCCAACAGCTAAGACGCCGCCCTCTCGAGGCGGAGAAGCGGGGGCGGCACCCGCCGGAGCTTCTGGACCACCTCGCTTCCGCTGTGAGCCCTGAGTTGCGAGAGGGCAGGCGGAGCAGGTGGCCGCTTCAGACCGTCCCGACTACGCCGAGCAGCTTGTCGCACTGGGCGCAGATCAGCACTTCGATGTTGCGCGGGTCGCTGTCAAGCGTCGTGGTGTAGGTCGAAAGGGGCTGGTTGCAATGTGGGCATTTGGCCATTGCGCCGAACCTACCACTCGCCCGCTTCAACGAGAAAGGACGGCAGCGATGCGACCTCTCTTCAACGAGTGCCCCTGCGGCGCAGCGATCAGCCTCCCGATGAACCACCCGCAGCGAGACGAACTCGCAGGGCGGTTCGAGGACAAGCATCGCCCCCACCGGATCGCCGCGGCGCAGAAGGTGCTGGACGAAAGGACCGAGGGCTGATGCGCGGCTACCTCCCGAACAAGTACGAAGCAGAGGATCTGCGCGAAGCCGTCGAAGAGGCCGGCGGCCGGTGCTCCGTCGAGGAGACCAAGTTCGGCTGGCGCGTCGGCATTCTCTCGCTTGCCGACGTCGACCTCTTCCTGCGGGCCGCACGAGCGCTCGGCTACCGAGGGTCCATCGGCTACAGCGCAGGGTGCGGCTGGCAGTGGGAGCAACCGGCATGAGCACCATCGCCATCAAGCCCCCAACGGAACGCAAGCGAGGCCCCTACAAGCCAGAACGCCCATGCATCCGTTGCTCCGCCCACCTGCTCACCACGAACCCGGGACCACTCTGCAGCCCCTGCGAGCTGGCCCTCCCCGCTGAGCAAGTCGACCACCTGAAGTCCAACGCCGACTCCCTCTCAGAGCACGAGATCAAGCAGCTTCAAAGGGAGAGGCTGGAAGAGCTCGGGGTGGCGGCATGAGGATGCCAGGGTGGATCCGCGCCCGTCTCGGTAAGCGCAACCCAGACGAGGCAACGGTCACGGTCGCCGTCATGGTGAACGGCCAGCGCCTCGCCGAGATCACTACGCCGAAGTCAGCGTGGCGTCGATGACCAGAACCGACCTCTACCTCCTCGCCATAGCTGCAGCAGTAACCGCAGGCATCCTCATCACCCAGCATCTAAAGCCTCTACCCCTACACCGAAGAGCATGGGTGCAGGCGAAGGCGAAGGTGGGGCGGTGAGGTGGCCTTTGACCACCTGATCACTACCCCGATCTACTGCCTCCAGTGCAAAGGCAAGAGATGCCCGGACTGCAAGTGGAGAGGCTGGGTGATGACGGAGATGACGAGGGCAGAGCTGCGAGAGGCCCTGCGCCCCGACGGAACGGGAGGAACCAGATGACTGAGCCCCGTAGCGCGTTCACTGCCCGCCTCGAAGCCGAGGCATCGGGCGCCACTCTGACCCTGGATTTCCCGCAGCGCGAGTGGCCCGTGGTCACCGCGTTGCGCCGAGGCGATGGCCGGCTCTTCCTGGCGCTCCCGAAGGGCTACGGGATCACCCTGCACCGCAAGGGCGGCGTCTCCTTCCCCGGCCTTCCAAGCTCAGGCGGCACGTCGATCCTCTGGGGAGCCTGCCGCGAGCGGGTCCGCAACCTCGGTAGGGACCACCGCGCTATCGAGTTGGGTCCGGTCGGCATCTACATCGGGTCGGACTTCTGAGGCTGAATGCGAGCCTGCCTCGACTGCGCCCGCCCAGTAGCCAAAGGCAACCGCTGCCCCGACTGCAAGCGCAAGAACGCAGCTCGCAGAAAGGCTGAGGGCAGGACGGGAGAACGCGGCTCCACCTACGCGAGTCGCCGCCGGCGGGAAGAGACTCTCGAGGCCGCCAACTACCGCTGCCACTACTGCGGGATCGAGGGAGCGTCGATCGAGGACCACTACATCCCGCTGGAAAAGGGCGGAGCAGACGACTCCTCAAACACCGTCGCAGCCTGCCAGCACTGCAACAGCCGCAAGGGGTCTTCGATGCCCCAGGACTTCCTGGCCTCTGACTGGCTGAGGGAACGGCGCAAGGCTGTGGTCCAGCGCCGGGTTGCGGGGTAGAATGGCCGGGTGCTCGAACGTCTCCGGATCCCCTTCGACCGCCTGCGGTTCTGGATGCATTGGCACCGCAACACCGATCTTCTCAAGGCAGGCGTACTGCTTGCGGTCACGCCAGCACCGCCGCGACTCGGATATCGAGGAGAGCGCGCCGAGGAGTTCAGGGACCGGATCAAGGCGCTGCTTCGCCGCTACTCATCTCCGCCTGAGACGCCGGAGTGGATGCTGCCCGTCAACGTGGAGGAGTTCCTCCAGCGAACGGAGCCACGTCGTGGATGACGAGGCCAAAGAGCGCTTCGCCAAAGAAGTCGGCGATGCCTACTTCGCAGGCGACTCCAGGCGACTCCGAGACCTCTGTAGCGACTACGAGGCCACGGTCGATATGGCCGAGGGCACCGTGCGCGTCACCGCGAGACCTCGCCACCTGGCCGAGCCAATCGAGATCACGGTGGTCAAGAGCCGATGATCCCGATGCTGGAGTTCAAGGACTGCACGGCTCGGCAGGTCCGCGAGCGCATTGAAGAGGCAACCGCTGGCGATACCTTGGCCCGCAAGGTGGTGGTGAAGACGGACTTCGGCGAGGTGGTCATCGGGACCTTCGAAGGCATCGCCGATGACGAGGTCCGCGTGGAGGTTGACGAGGCCGCCCAGACGGTCTTCCGAGTGCCATGTGCTCTGATCGCCGCGTTCGGCGAATACGTTCCTCCGCTGAACCGCGGTGACGAGGTGCGGGGCTGATGACAAGTGAACAGATCGGCATCGTCTGTCGGTCCTGCAAACACTTCACTCCCGCCTTCACGATGAGTCCACCACCGGAGACGGTGGCCGAGTTCCAGCAAGAGGCGCAGAACCACGATCTTCCCGAGGCCTGCGCCGAGTGTGGCGAGAGCTTGGAGGGTCAGCGCTTGGAGCCGGAGAGCGAACGCCGGAAGGTGGCTGCGGAAACGGCGCGGGTCAAGCGCAGCACTGTCGAAAGAGCGTGGGGCGGGCGAGGGTGAGCGAGTCCAGCACAATGGCGATGGATCCGAAGGAGGCCAGCAACCTTCTGTTCGATCACTTCATCTGCGGTTGCGGCGATCCGGTCTCTGGACTCGAATGGCTCCTCGACCTCCTCAACTTCCACCCGCTCTACGAGAACCAGAAGGCGCTACAGGACTTGCTCCCGGATATCGGGCAGCGGCAACTCGCCCTCGGCCAGCTCGACTGCGCCGACCTCACTGAGCACGGCGGGACCATCGAAGGCGCCTGGCTGACCGAGAAGGGCACCGCACTCCGGGACTGTCTCCGAGCTGAAGCGCCCAACGAGTTCCGGGGAATCTTGGGCCAAGAGCTACTGGTCAACAAACTCATGGAGTGCGCGGAGTGAAAGAGATCGAAGTCCACCTCGCCGCAGATAGCCTGGTGCAAGACGAGGCACGGCTGATGGACTGGGGCGCGCTAGTCACTTCCGGTCAGGGCGGCGTCGGGGTGTTCGTCGTCGGGCTGCCTCCAGACGAAGCAGCCGCGCTCCTGAGGAAAGCCGCCGACGCCTTGGAGTCCGAGAGATGATCCTCTCACTCGGCATACTCCGATGACCGCCCCGCTGTTCACGAAGCGAGACGGCGCGAGGCAGACGATCGTCACCGTCCTGTCTACGCGCAGCCAGGAACTTCGCCTTGGCGGCGTCCGCCAGCATCAGTCCCAACGCGAGCGAATCGCGGAAATGCCTCCCAATCACCGCCGCCAGATGGTCAACGCCCTGCGGCGATTCGAGCAAGAGGCTGGGTGGGACGCGCCGATCAGGGAACTTGAGGAGATGCTTCCCGCGCAGTGAAGGGGAGAGCCGACAAGCGGAAGCTCGTCAACGCGACTGTGGTCATCGCCACTGACGACCTCCACCGGCTCTCGGATCAGGTCATCGCTCAGAGTCAGCAGCGGTAGCAACCCAGCGCTGACCCCAAAGACTTGGCGCCCCTACGTGGACGCGCCTTGAACCCGGCGGACGCCGTTACCGCCCGCCGGGCACCTTGAAGTTACCCGCCCTGTAACGGAGGGCGGAAAGGCCAGGCTCTTCGTGGGAGCCACATGCTGCATGGTCTGCAGCGCGACTCTGCCTGCGCAGAAGCGCGGCCGACCGCGCAAGTACTGCACCGAGTGCAGGCCAGCGACCAAGGATTACCCGCGCGCTCGCCCTGAGCCAGTTCCGCTGGAGCCCTGTCTGGAGTGCCGAGGCCCCGTCGACCGCGGACCGGGCAACAGGCCGAGGAAATACTGCGGTCCCGATTGTCGAGCGAAGGCCAAGGCGAAGCGCCGACAACGCCGAGGCCGTCCTCTAACCGAGGCGAACTCCGCTGAAGTCGAGTGCATTGCTTGCGGCCAGCGGTTCCGCAAGAGGAACAAGGACATAAGGCAGTGGTCAAAGCACTGCTGCTCCAAGGCCTGCAAGGACTTCACGAAGCGGTCGGAGCTGGCCTGTGACCTCCACTGGGTCTCTTGCCTCGGTTGTCGAACCACTTGGCCGGCGCGCAGCCCGCGACGAACGCGATGCACTCTCTGCCATCCACCCGATCCACCCGTGGTGCGAGCCGGTCCCGTCTGTCGCATACGACAGCAGCGATCAAGACGATTCATCTCTTGCCGATGCCAGCACTGCTCAGAACCCTTTCTCGACCGGGGCGGTCAGCACCCAGCGACCTATCATTACTGCCCGGCCTGTAAGCCCAAGCGCTGGAAGAAGGACAAGGAGAGAGCCGAACGCTACGGCGTGGCCTACGAGCCCATCGACCGCCGCACGGTCTATCGGCGCGACGGCTACCGCTGCGGTATCTGTGGCGAACAGACGGACCCGGACGCTCCGCTCAACAGTCCGCGCGCGCCGACCCTTGACCACATCATCCCGGTCAGCCAAGGCGGTCCGCACCTCTACGCCAACGTCCAATGCGCCTGCTTCGAGTGCAACTGGCGCAAGGGTGACGGGACGGACATGGCACCGCGCCATGCCGTTGCTGGGGATTATCCCCTTGACACAGGGGTAGGGGGGCACTATGTAATGTTCTGTCGTCAGAGTACCGACACCGGGCGCCCCCCGGATAAAGCTGCGTACGAAATTGGGAGGGTTGACGCCCGCCCGGCCGAGGCTACCGAAATCGAAAGGGGGCCAACGATGAAAGGCCGTCCCCCGAAGAAGAATCCAGCGCGGCGAAACCGCTCGTCGACCAAGGCCACCTTGGACGGCGCAACCAAAGTTCGCGCGCCGAAACTGCCCACCCGGCAGTGGCACCCCGAGGCCCGCCGATGGTGGAAAGACATCTGGGCATCGCCGATGGCGCCGGAGTACCTCGACGCCGATCAGCACGCGCTGGTCCGGTTGGCGGTTCTCATCAGCGACTACTGGGAGGCCGAGAGCCCGACCGCTCGCAAGGAACTGGCCGGCGAGATCCGCCTGCAGCAGCAGGCGTTCGGCCTGACGCCCTTCGATCGCCATCGCCTGGCGTGGACGATCGAGGAGACGAACGCGAAGAAAGCGAAGGGGAAGAAACGCCGACAGAAGGAACCTGCCGGCGACGCTTCGGACCCACGGGCGGCGCTCGACTCTAAGTCGTGAGCACCTTCGTTGTCCCTCCTCTTGATGAGGAGCCGTGGCCGACGCTCGGCCCTCAAGTCTGTGAGTTCATCGAGGACAACCTCGTCTTTGGACCGGGCGACCTTCGCGGCGAGCCCGCGATTGTCGACCCCGAGACTCGCGGGCTGGTCTACCGGATGTACGAGGTGTACCCGCAAGGGCACCCGCAGGCCGGGCGACGTCGCTTCAAGCGTGTGGCGATCTCCCTGCGAAAGGGAACCGCAAAGACTGAGAAGTCGGCGTGGATAACGGCGGTCGAGCTTCACCCGGAAGGCCC
Source organism: Solirubrobacterales bacterium (assembly GCA_036519395.1). Lineage (GTDB taxonomy): Bacteria > Actinomycetota > Thermoleophilia > Solirubrobacterales > 70-9 > VAYN01. Next base: position 38,654 of record DATDLJ010000106.1, read on the forward strand.
GGTTCGCTGCGACGGCTTCGACGCCAATGGCGAGCCGGTCGGCGTCGCCGTCCGAGACCCCTACATCCCGTTGGTCGCGGTCACGGAGGAGCAGACCGAAGAGCTGGCCTACGCGGCGTTGATGGCGATCCTCGAAGAGGGCCCGCTGGTCGACGACTTCGACATTGGCCTCGAACGGATCACCAGAATCGACGGCACCGGCCGAGCGGTCGCATTGGCGTCGGCACCGAATGCCCGAGACGGCGCCCGGACCACCTTCGAGCCCTTCGACGAAACCCATCGCTGGATTCTTCCTCGCCTGGTCAGCGCCCACTCGACCATGCTCGGCAACATCCCCAAGCGCAAACTGGCGGATGCCTGGTCGCTCGAAACGACGACTGCGTTTGTCCCCGGTGAAGGCTCAGTGGCGGAGGGGACCTGGGAGTACGCCGAACTGGTCGGCAAAGGTGAGCTCGATGACCCGCGGCTCTTCTTCTTCCACCGGCAGGCCAGCGACGACCACGATCTGAGCACCGACGAGGGCGTCAGAGCAGCCGTCATCGAGGCGTCGGGTCCCGCGGCCGAGTGGTCGGACGTTGACTCGATCATCGCCGGGCTTCAAGACCCAAAGGTCGACCGCGCCTACTGGGAGCGGGTCTGGCTGAATCGGCCGACCCAGGACGCTCGCCAGGCATTCAGCGCGACGCGATGGGCTGACCTCGAGGACCTTGAGCATGAGGTGCCCGCGGGTGCCGCCGTGGTGGTCGGGGTAGATGGCGCCCGGTTCCGAGACGGTTTCGGGGTAGTCGCGACTGAGGTTGCAACTGGCTACCAATGGAACGTTGGGATCTGGGATCGGCCCGCCTTGGCCGATGAAGATTACGAACACCCGGTTGACGAGATCGACGCGGCGATGATCGACGTCTTCGAGCGCTTCAACGTCCAGCGTGTCTACATCGACCCCCAGTGGATCGACCACCTTGTCACCCGCTGGACCGAACGCTGGGGTGAGCGGATCTTCCACTGGGAGACGCACCGCAATCGGCCGATGGCAAGGGCGGTCGCGAACTTTGCGAGCGCCCTGAAAGCTGGCGATCAATCCCATGACGGCGACGAGGACTTCGCCCGGCACATCGCCAACGCTCGCCGACGCAACCTGAAGATCCTCGGCGACGCAGACGGAAAACCGCTCTGGGTGATCGAGAAGGAGCGCTCGGATTCGCCGAAGACGATGGATGGAGCGATGGCCGCGATCTTGTCATGGCAGGCGAGAGGCGACGTGCTCCAGGCGGGCGGGGCGACGGACTCCGACCCCCTCGTCATCTGGGTGTAGCTGGAGCTGGACAACTGGGCGAGCACGGCAGCGCCGAGAGCGCCGAGCCGCTGGTCGCCTGGCTCTGACACGAAAGGAACTTCGCGCATGAAGCTTGGACTTCGCAACGCCATCGCCCTGCTGGTTATCGGTGCCGCCCTGGTCGTGATCGGGGTGGCGATGATCTACCCGCCTGCTGCTCTCATCATTGGTGGGGGAGCTGTTGTTGGTGGGGCGCTCTGGGGGGTGGAGGTCTGATGCTGCAGGCCATCGCCATGCTGATCGGCGCCGGCGTCGGGGCTTTCCTTGGGACCCTCGCCTTTCGACGCTTAGGGCTGCAGGGGAAGGGGATCGCCTCGCTAGACCTTGGCCCCGGAGATCAGGTCCTGGTTCAGCTCGACCACGATCCACCCGAGGACTGCGTCGTCCGGATTGCCGAGCAGCTCAAAGAAGCGGTCCCCGACAACAAGTTGATCGTCGTGGGTCGGGGTGTTGAGCTATCGGTGGTTCGGCCTGACGATGGCGCGGAAGGAGAGCGCTGATGGCACAGGCGGAGCGGCCACTACCGAACCTTGACGCAGTGCTGAACCGCCGCGACCAGGCAGATGGTGAGCGTCATCGAACTGAGCTGGCCCTGGAGTTCTGTCCCCGATGGCGTCGCGGTCGTCGTCGCGAGCTTGCCATCGAACTTGCTCGACTGGAAGGTTTCTCAGAGGGGGTTCGTATGTGCCTGCGTGCGGCTGAAGGTAAGCCGCCGCCCCCAACCGATCCCGGGAAAGGGTCGTGCTGATGCTTGGGCGCCGCCGTCGTTACGAGCGCATATATCAGCAGGGCCGGGAGGACGAGTTCCGCAAGCAGCGGGACGATGCGCTCCGCGAGGCGGGCCACCTTGTTGGCGACGACACGGAACCCGCTGAATTTCTGCCGAAGGAGCGCGAGGCGTACCACGCCGGGCGCCGGTCTGTTCGATGAAGCTGATCAACGCTCTCACGGAGGCGCGCTCTAGCGGCGGCTCGATCACGCTCTCCGAACTCCTCTCCCAGCTTGGTGGACTGAACGGCCTACGCCCTTCGATGCCCCCGACCCTGTTGGGCGCAAAGCAGGAGGAGATCCCCGCCAGCTTCCAGGGGTACGTGGAACATGCCTACCGGGAGAACGGGATCGTCTTTGCCTGCATGTTGGTGCGGATGATGCTGTTCTCAGAGGCGCGGTTCCAGTTCCGTCGCCTCAAAGACGGACGGCCGGGAGAGCTGTTCGGGACTGAAGCACTGAGCATCCTCGAGAAACCGTGGCCGGGGGCCTCAACCGGAGACCTCCTCACCCGCGTCATGCAGGACGCCGACCTCGCAGGCAACTTCTTCGGGACTGTCAGGGGCAGGGGGACGAACAAGCGCATCGTTCGCCTGCGCCCCGACTGGATGACGATCATCCTCGGTAGCTACTCGGAACCCAAGAGAGATATCGGGGCCTGGGATCTGGACGCTGAGATCATCGGCTACGTCTACGAGCCCGGCGGCAAGGGCAGTGGCGAGACGCCTGAGTTCCTCGAACGCGACGAGGTAGTCCACTTCGCCCCGATACCGGATCCGCTGGCGAGCTTCCGCGGCATGTCGTGGCTGACCCCGGTGGTCCGGGAGATCATGGGCGACAAGGCTGCGACGACGCACAAGCTGAGCTTCTTCGAGAACGGCGCTTCGCCCAACCTCGTCGTCTCCTTCGACAAGGACATGAACCCAGACGAGCTGAAGAAATGGCTTGAGGCTTTCAAAGAGAACCACGAAGGTGCGGCAAACGCCTACAAGACGCTGGTGCTCGCCTCTGGGGCAAAAGCCGATGTAGTCGGTGCCGACATGCGAGAGGTGGACTTCAAGAAAGTCCAGGCGGCCGGGGAGAACCGCATCGCGGTTGCCTCCGGTGTCTCGGGGATCATCGTCGGGCTCTCGGAAGGGATGGAAGCCGCGACGCTCGCCAACTACGGGCAGGCGCGCAGGCGAGATGCCGACGTAACTCTTCGCCCGCTTTGGCGGAACATGGCCGGAGCGTTCTCGACGATCGTCGAAGCCCCCGGTGGCGCTGAACTTTGGTACGACGAGCGCGATATCAGCTTCCTCCAGGAGGACCTGAAGGACGAAGCTGAAATCCAGCACAAGGAAGCGATCACGATCAGGCAGTACGTCGACGCAGGCTTCACCCCTAAGTCGGCCGTGGCCGCAGTCGAATCGGGCGATCTGAGTCGCCTGGTTCATACCGGCCTCTTCAGCGTTCAGCTTCAGCCACCGGGAACGTCGATGCCGGGAGCAACCGGCGGCGTTCCTGCGCTTCCAAGCGGCGAGTAGCCGCGCAGTTCTCTCCCGCGCCGTGGGGCCGGTCCCCGCTGCGCTTCACCGACCCCTCCAAGGAGGAAATAGACGTATGTCCAAAAGCACGATTGAGCTACCGCGGGAGAACCTCCTGCGAGGGAAGGTCTCCGGCATTGCGCTGCGTGCTGCCGGTGAAGAAGGGGGAGAGGCCGACGGCCCGGTAATGGCCGGCCACTTCGCGGTCTTCAACCAGTGGACCGAGATCAACTCCTGGGAGGGCAACTTCCTGGAGATGTTTGCGCCGCGCGCGTTCAAAAAGACGATCCGCGACAACGGCGACAACATGAAAGTGCTCTTCCAGCACGGCTACGACTACATGATCGGCGACAAGCCTCTGGGGCCGATTCGGACCCTCGAAGAAGACGCAGAGGGCGATCACGTCCCCGGCGTCACGGGGGCCTGGTATGAGGTCCCGCTGCTCGACGCGCCCTACGTGCGCAGCGACCTGCTTCCTGGGCTCGAAGCCGAACTGTATGGCGCCTCGTTTCGGTTCCGCGTCATACGCGAGGAGATCGACGAAGAGCCCGAACCCAGCGACTACAACCCACAGGGGATTCCTGAGCGGATCGTCAAGGAGGCCCATGTGGTCGAGTTCGGCCCGGTCACCTTCCCTGCTTACGAGGGGGCGAGCGCCGGACTGCGTTCGCTGGAGGCCAGCGAACTGGTCGCACAGGCTGCCCTTGAGCGAATGGAGCGACAGGACTCCAAGCGGTCACACAACCTCGCTGCGCGCTTCGCCACTCGCAGCGAGTCGACTGAGACCGCACCAACTACTTCGACGGACAAGCCCGAGGAGACCGAGGAGGTCACCCCGGAGGAGACCGTAGAGCCCGAGGTCAATGAGGCCGAGGGAACCCAGCCGCCCGAGATCTCGGGCGGAGACGCACCTCCACAGGGAAGCGCCGAGGCTGAGCCTCACCCTGACCGTGGACGCCGCGAGAAAGAGCGCCTTTACGGCGCATCCACGGCGCCATCCTGGCGCCTCTGAACAAGAGAGGCATCAACCATGAGTGAGAAAGTGAAAGAGCTGCGTTCGCGGCTTGAGGAGGCGCGGTCGCGCGTCCGCGAGATCGACTCCGAGAACTCGGGCAAGTACCTCGACCCGACTTCTGCGGAAGGCGAGGAGTGGAATCGCCTCAACGAGGAGGTCGACGAGCTGGAGAAAACCATCTCCCAGTGCGAGGCCCGCGAAGCCCGCGTCGGCGAGCTGTTCGAGTCCGGCCGCAACACCGAGGCCGGCGCGACGTTCCATACCGCGCGTCCTGGTGCTGTGCGAGGCGACGACTTCTGGGACGCGCTGGAGATCCGTAAGAGGGCGTCCAGCCCGCAGGAGGAAGGGCGCCTGTTTCAGGACGCCGGCAAGCGGGCCATCGAGCGGACCACCCCCGCTCACGAAGACGCGAACAAAGAGGACGCACAGGCGCACCTCGAGCGCCTGCAGATCAGCCTCGATGGCGAGCAGGGCGAGTTCTCCCGTCACCTAATCAAGACCGGGAACCCCGCCTACCGGCGTGCCTTCGTCAAGGGCATCTCGGGCCGGAGCCTCACCAGCGAGGAGCAGCGTGCCCTCGACCTGACCGGCGAAACGGGTGGCTTCCTGCTCCCCTACACGCTGGACCCCACGGTCATCCCGACCTCCAGTGGAGTGACCAACCCGATCCGCGCGATGGCCGAGGTCAAACAGACCACGACCGATAAGTGGAAGGGCGTCACCTCCACCGGGATGGTCGCGGCGTACCGCGAAGCCGAAGGCGAAGAGACCACGGACGACTCGCCGAAATTTGGTCAGCCCGAAATCGACTGTCACGCCGCTGACGCCTATGCACAGTGGACGTACGAGTTCGGTCAGGACTACGGGTCGATCGCGCCAGAGCTGGCGAAGATGGTCCAGAAGGCCAAGGACAAACTGGAGGCGGTCAAATTCCACTCCGGTACCGGCGAAAAAGAGCCGTTCGGCTTGGCAACGGGCGCGACCGAACTGATCGAAACGATCACGAAAGAAGCGTTCGCGGTCGGCGATGTCTACGCCCTCGAACAGGCCGTCCCGGATGAATTCCGCGCCGAGGCATCCTGGCTCGGGCACCGTGCCCAGTACAACCGGATCCGCCAGTTCGACACGGCAGGCGGAGCGAGCCTGTTCGTCGACAACCTGCGCGGCGGGATCGGCGGCAACACCGTCCAGGGCAATGTCGCCCAGCGGCTACTGGACTACCCGACCAACGCCCTGTCCACGATGGAGTCGGGGCTGACGGCATCGAAAACGATTCTGTTCTTCGGTGACTTCAGCTACTACGTCATCGCCGATCGGATCGGCACCCTCGTCAAGCCGATCGACAACATCCCCGGCGAAAACGGCCGGCCCACCGGGCAGGAAGGGCTGTACTTCTGGTGGCGGAACGGCGCGAAGGTGATGAGCAAAGCCGCGTTCCGAGGCCTGAAAGTCAAGGCCGCTTAAGGCAAACGTGAAATCGGGGGCGGGCTAGTCGCCCGCCCCCGTTTCCGTGCCCACGAAAGGACACGAGATGAGCACCACCGATGTAGTGACTGCCAATACTTCATTCAGCGCCGGGACCCGCGCTGTCACCAAGGGCGAAACCTTCCGCGCCTCCGACCCCATCGTGCAGGGACGCGAGGAGTGCTTCGACCCCTTCAAGGTCGACAACGAGATCGAGCAAGCCACGGCCGCCCCGGGCGAGAAGCGCAACACCCGCATTCGGAAGGAGTCCAAGTCCGAGACGGCGGAGACCACCGAGCAGAAGACCAAGGACCCTGGCGAGCAGACCGCAGGGAATGCGGACACGACCGACTACTCCGAGCTGAAGCAGCCCGAGCTCAAGGCGCTGCTGGATGAGCGGGGCATCGAGTACCCGACCGGCGTGGTCTCCAACGCGGATCTGATCGCGCTCCTGGACTCCAAGTCCGAGACGGCGTAGGGAAGACATGGCCCAGGTTCTAACCCTGGCCGACTTCCGGCCGGGTCAACGCGCCGACGGTGTGCCGTGGAGTAAAGCGCGCATCGAGGAGACCGATGACCCGGCCGGGGAATGGGAAGAGGTCAAAGTCGTCGACCTCGAACCCTTGGACGAAGACCCCGCCGAGCCAGCCCTCCGGAGCTTCACCAGCCTAGTCACCAAAGAGTGGGTGCGGATCGTCTTCCTCGATTCCGAAGAAGGGGAAGACGCTCCATGTCCGATGGTGTTCGTGGCTGGGCCGGCGTTCCGGCCGACCCTGAGCGAAGTGTCGGCGCTGATGCGGGCTCGCACCTACGCGGGGAAGACCACGCCGGACCCTGAAAACCCGATGGCCGTGTTGTCGGGCGGTGATCTCGTTGGCAAATTCGGCACGAACACCACGCCAACCGCGGCGGAAGTCGAAGGCGAGCTCATCCCTGCCGCCTGCCGGGATCTCCACGCTGCGACGGGGACCGTTCCCGGTTTCCTGCTCGACAAGGCTAGACGTACGGCTGGCCTGAAAGTAGGAGCGGAGATCGAGCGCTCCTACATCCCCGAGCAGGCCGACGAAGGCAAGACGACCTACCAGACGCTGCGGATCACCTTCGAGGAGCAGGCGCGTGCGCTGAGGCAGCGGCTGCAGTGGTGGGCGCTGGCGCAGGCTCTGGCGGACTGACCACATGCCGATCACCAACGCCTACCGCTCCGGTCCTCGAATGTCCCTGGGGTTCGAGGGGCTTGACGCCTCAAGTGAGATGTTGCGAGACGCCGCAGCGCGTGGCGAGGACATGCGCCCCGCCATGGGGCGGATCAAGCTGCTCCTGGTTGAGGGTCACGAGCGGCAGTTCGAGTCGAAGGGCGACTACTTCGGGACGCCGTGGCCTGCGGACTCGCCGGCGACGATCACCCGTAAGGCCAGAGAAGGCGTGCCGTCCCTCTCTGACACCTTGGTCTCCAGAGGTGACCTTCAGGCGGCGCTTTCGGGCGGGCCAGGCAGCCGAAGCCGTGTCAGTAGGGGCAGCGTGAGTGTCGGGGTGTCTACCTTCACGGCGATCTTTACCCAAGGCGGCGCTTCAGGTAGCCGCCGCGGTGACCAGCCCGCCCGTCCAATCGTCGGCGTTGCCGCTCCTGAGCAAGAGGCGTCCCGGAGGATCCTCCTCAGCTACCTCGTCAACGGCCGATGAGCGGAATCGGCCCCCTTTTCAGCCCCCACCTGATCGAGGAAGGGGTTCTCTCCACGCTGCAGCGGTGGCTGCCGCTCTACCTGGAAGCGATCAAGGACCAGTACGGGGTCGAGCTTCCAGAGATCGCTTCCTGGGGATTGGTCGATGAGGACGATGATCGCTGGCCAGAGCAGGCCTTGCCAGCGCTGGTTGTAGTAGCCGAGCGCGTACGGGATCCCGAGAAGCACGGGGAGGGTTGGTACCGGGCGAAGTGGCCCTTCCACGTAACGGTAATCGTGGAGCACCCCGAACGTGTCTGGGCTCGGAAGATCGCCCAGATCTATGGAGCGGTGATTCGAGGCGCCATAGGGCAGAGACGGAGCCTAGGTGCTGCCGGCCGCGTCACCGACTGGGAGGGCGAGGATCTCCCCTTCAGCGCCGAGAAGTCGCGTACGGAAGCGGCGTCACAGAACTTTTTCATCGTCCAGCAGGACGAAGTCATGAATTGGCAACTGGGGCCGAAGGGTGACGTGCCGCCCGACGAGCCCCCATCAGACGGCCCGGAAGTCACCGAGGTCGACGTCGATACGGAGGTCGAATGAGCTACCGAGTAGCGAGCAGCCACGTGGAATCTCTCCACGATGGCCGGATGGTCGAGCCCGGAGCGTCGGTCTCCGACGCAGACGCGAAGAAGAACCCGCGGCTTGTCGAGCGCGGGGTTCTCGAGAAGGAGCCCGGCAAGCGTAAGCCGCCGGCACAAACCACCACGGCTGCGTCACAGGCGGCCGAGTCAGAGCCTGTCGTTGAGCAGGAGCAGAAGGAGGAGTCCAAGTGACGCTGCCTGGAGTATTTCCCGAAATCGGAGACGGCATCACGTCTCAATCCCTGCCGTCCGATAGCGGTACGGCTTTCGTCGTGGGGTTCGCCTTGAAGGGCGCAACGGATGTCGCGATCCCCATCACCTCCAAGGCCGACTTCGTGAGCAAGTGCGGAGCGAGGACCTCTTGGAACGCCCTGCTGTACGACACGGTCGACATCAGTTTTGACCAAGGACTCAACCAGGCGTACTTCGTGCGCGTGGTCGGGCCGGAAGCGACTACGGCCAAAAAAGTCCTCGTCAACAGCGGCTCAGAAGAAACTCTGGAAGCAGTCGCCGCTTCTGCCGGTGAGGGTGCAAACTCGATCAAAGTCGAAGTGCTGGCCGGCGTCGCGGGGAGCTTCAAGCTGCGGGTGTACGAGGGCGAAACGCTGGTGGAGTCCTCCCCCGAACTCGTCGACAACGCCGCAGCAGTGATTTGGGCGGCGGAAAGCTCCGCTCTGATCACCCTGAAAGATCTCGGGAAAGGCGACCCGAAAGTCCAGTCGGTGACCCTGGCCGGCGGAGACGATGACCGCGAAGGCGTTGACGACAAAGTCATCGCCGCGGCACTCGCACTGTTCTCGCCGGACCTCGGCAAGGGACAGGTGGCGGTCCCCGGTAACACCGCAGAAGCGGTTCAGCTCGCCGTCATCGCCCATTGCGACGAAACGGAGCGGAACCCGTTCCTCGATGCAGAAGACGCCGCCGACTACGAGGATGTGATCGCTCAGGCTCTTGCTCTTCGCTCGGCCGACGGGGCGCGACAGGCGGCGATCTTCGATGGCTGGGACATCGCTAAAGGCGATGCGCTGGCCACCACGCGGACGGTGCCGCCGGTCGCCCGCCAGCTCGGCGCCGTTGCAGCGGTCGATGCTCAGACCGGGAACGCCAGCGAACCGGCAGCCGGTGAAAACGGCAAGGCGCGAGTCGGTGGCCTGGTCATCGGTCTCGCCCGCACGCGAACCGACGCCGAGCGAGAGGCCCTGAACGACGCGGGGGTCAACGTGTCGATCATCGAGGACGGCGTACCTACCACCTTCGGGTGGCGCACCCTCGCCGATCCGTTCGAAAATCGCCGCTGGCTTGCGCTGAACGTCGCTCGGGTCATGACCGGCATCGCTCACGACGCGAAGAACGTTCTCAAGCGCCGACTGTTCAAGAAGATCGACGCGCAGGGCAAAGCGAAGGCCGCTGCCAAGGGCGACATCGAAAACGACGTCCTGAAACCGCTCTACACGGCAGAAGCGCTCTACGGGGCGACGGAGGCCGAGGCGTTCACGGTGAACGTGACCCAGAACACCGATCCGAGCGACGGCGCGATCGCCAAGCTCGAAGCCGAGATCGGCGCTGCCCCGGTGGAGTTCGCCGAGCAGATCCCACTGACCGTCGTCGCGACCAACTAAGGAGATACAGGTGTCTCAGGAAACCAACAGACAAGACCAGGCGAACATCTCCCTGACGGTTGATGGTCGGCCCTGCCCGTTCCTGTTCCAGAAGCGGAGCGGCGGGAAAGTGGGGGGCGAAGGCTCGAAGACCGCACCGGGGGCGATGACCCCAAAGGTCGCCCACGGGGGGATTCAGGACATCGAGGATCTCACCCTCGAAGCAGAGTTCGTGCCCGCACGGGATGACGCGTACGTGCAGTGGCTGAAGAGCCGGGTCATGAAGGGCCGATTCGGTGCGGTGGAAAACCTGCTCGATGTCGATGGTGCCGTGATAAAGCCTGGCGTCAATCGCTGGGGAGGCATCCTCGCCGCGGCCGCTACGGGCGACTACGACGCCACCTCCAGCGATCCTCGGATGCTTGTGCTGGAGTTCGAATGCGACGGGAACCCGGCCTGATGAGCGACGCGCCGCAGACTACGCCCAGCGCCGACGAGTCCATGACCAAGGGGGCACCCCGCTACGGCGGCGCCCTGGCAGGCATTGCGCAGCGGCATGAGGAGATCCGCAGCGAGAAGACCCTTGACCTCCAGATTCCCGGCTATGAGGGGAAGATGAAGGTCCGTTACCGCCTCTTACCGGAGGCCGAGATGGATCGACTAGCCGACCGGATCGATGAGAACACCCGCGGTGCCAGCGGGATGACGGTATCGCTCGAGGTTGAGGCCGACATGCTGGTGGCGATGTGCGATCGGGTCTTCGTCCGCGAGCCTGAGCAGGAGGACGCTGCTTGGCAGGTGCTCGAGGACGAGACTGGCCCGGTCCGCTTCGAAGGTCGCTTCGCGGCGATTCTCAAGCAGGCCGGGGCGACGATCAACGACACCCGCGCGAGAGAGACTGTGCTGGACTTCTTCTCGCCCCGCGAGGACCCGTCGAACCCCACTAGTCCGCGTACCCAACCGCAGGCGATTGAGGCTCACACCAACGCTCTGGTGCTCTGGCACCGCGGCCAGAAGGAGAGCATCAGCCGGCGGTTGCTGGGGGAATAAAGGCTGCAGGAGACATCGAGTACGCAGCGTTTCTCGATTCGCTCGGTCTCGATGGTGGGCGGTACTTGGAGCCCCGTGATTCCGTCGAGCGAATCGCTTTGTCGGCGCGAGCACGACATCTTGAGCGGTTCCGAGAGTCGGAGCGGAAGGCCCTTGCGGCGGAGATAGTCAGCGCCTTGCTAGAGGCGCTCTAAATGGTCGACCCAGAGCGCGCGAGGTGCTGCCTTTATGCAACGAAGTCGTCTCGGACGAAGTGCCAGATTCTGGCCGAAGGTGGATCGCCGCGGAGCGGATGAGTGCTGGGAGTGGCAGGCGCGGCGGCACAAGCAGGGCTACGGCCTGCTGAGCGAATGGGACGGTGAACGACGCAGCCGCCTCTTGGCACATCGTGTCTCGTGGGAGCTGGCCTTCGGGCAGATTCCGGACAGGCTCCATGTCCTGCACCGCTGCGACAACCCACCCTGCGTCAACCCAAGACACCTATTCTTGGGTTCTCAGCGTGACAATAACGCCGATAAAGTTGCCAAGGGCCGGCAGCCCCGGGGAGAGTCGCATCCACACTCTCGTCTGACGGAGCACGATGTACGTGCGATTCGTGATCGAGCGCGCCGCGGTGAACGCCGACTGCTGATTGCTGAATCCTTTGGGATCAGCGATACGCATGTCTACGCGATCATCAATCGTCGCTATTGGGCGTCGGTGTCCTGATGACTGCTCGCAGCAGTATTGACGTATTCCTGCGCCTCCACGGCCAGCGCAAGTTCTCCAAAGAAGTAAGTGCTTCCGCCGCCCAGCTTGAGGCGATGGGGGTAAAAGGGGCGCGCAGCATCGCCTCCTTTGCGGCGGCCGGGGACAAGATGAAGAAGTTCGGATCGTCATGGACCCGCAACGTTTCGTTGCCGGTCACGATCGGCGCTGCCCTGGCAGGCAAGGCGGCGGTGGACTGGGAATCAGCCTTCGCCGGAGTTCGGAAGACGGTTGATGCGACCGAGGGTCAGTACGCCTCAATGGAACGCGGCCTACGGAACATGTCCCTGCAGGTGCCTGTGGCAGCGACGGAGCTGGCAGGTATCGCCGAGGCAGCGGGTCAGCTGGGGATCGAACGCAAGGCGATCCTTGGGTTCACCCGGACCATCGCTGACCTGGGTGTGTCGACCAACCTCGCTGGTGAGGAAGGGGCGACCACTCTCGCCCGCTTCGCCAACATCACCCAGATGCCCCAGTCGCAGTTCCGGCGGCTGGGATCGACGGTAGTTGCGCTCGGTAACGCCGGCGCGTCCACTGAGAGCGACATTGCCGCGATGGGATTGCGGATCGCTGCGGCCGGGACCTTCGTCGGGATGTCGGAGCCGCAGATCCTCGGCTACGCGAACGCTTTGTCCTCGGTTGGGATTGAGGCAGAGGCCGGCGGCACCGCGATCTCGCGCACCTTCAAGACGATCAACTCGGCGGTTGCCGGCGGCGGTAAAAAGCTAAACGAATTCGCTGACATCGCGGGAATGTCCGGCAGTAGCTTCCGGACGGCTTGGGAGCGTGACGCGGCTGGTGCCTCCGTCGCGTGGATCGAAGGGCTCGCTCGCCTCAAGCGGGAAGGAAAGGATGTCCCCGCGATACTCGACGAGCTCGACACGGGTTTTCGTGGGGAACGCGTGCAGGACACCCTTCTGCGGGCCTCCGGGGCCGGCAGCCTCCTGCGAGAAAGTCTCGGGCTGGGTTCGCGTGCATGGCGCGAGAATTCCGCGCTCACCGAAGAGGCATCGAAGCGCTACCAGACTGTCGCATCAAAACTCCAGATCCTCAAAAACAAGGTCATCGACGCTGGGATCAGCTTGGGGCAGGAGTTGCTGCCGCCGCTGATCGACTTCGCCAACTTTGCTGGCCCGGCAGTGGGCGCTGCGGCTGAAGCCTTTGGTGCGCTCCCCGGCCCGGTCAAAGCCAGCGCACTCGGCTTCCTCATCCTTACCGGCCCGGTGGTCAGCGGTCTGGGTTACCTAGCGGGCGGCGTCGGGCGGGTTCTGGTTCTGACCTCAAAACTCGCACAGGCCGCAACGGTCTTTAAGGCCGTTATGTCGCCGAATGTCATGACGGAAGGCAGCGGGTTCGGCGCGGCGTTCGGGGCCGCCTCAAAGAAAGCTGGCTTCACCGGAGCGCTCCAGACCGCCAAAGGGTTCGCGTTCAGCTTGTCTCCAGCAATTGCCGCCTATGGCGTTGGAAACGTCCTGAGCTCCGCCTTGAGCGGGGACTGGCGCGACGCTGGGTTCAAGATGGGCGGAGCTGCCGCCGGGGGCATCGCAGGGTTCATGCTCGGTGGGCCTCTAGGAGCAATGCTCGGCGTGGGGCTGGGGTCGCTTGGGGGGCAGCTTGCCAACGACCTCTTCGGCGGGATCTTTGGGGGCGGAAAGAAGGCGACCCCCGTTCTCGACAAACTGGCTCGCAGCTCCCGAGAGGTCGCCCGCTACTTCAAAGAGCAGAAAGAGGCGGGGCGGGCGCTTGCCAAATCAGGGAATCGGGTCGACTCGGCCCACCGGGAACTGACGGGGAGTTCCCGGCGGCTCGACAGAGTGGAAGGGATACTTGCGGCTACCAAGCGACGGTCCAAAGGTTACTCGGATGGGGTTGCTCGAGCCGAATGGCGGGTTACCCGCGCCCAAGACGCCCACCGCCGCGCTTCTCGCCGCCTGAACCGGGCAAACCGAGAGCGCGGTCAGCAACTGCAGTGGTTCAAGCAGATCGCACGAACCACGGTCCTCGAAGAGCGCAATCAGATCAACAACCTGCGGCGGCGGCTCGACCACATCAAGCAGCTTTTCCGCACCGAAAAGAACGCCGGCGCTGGCCAAGCTCGACTCACGGAACTCTCCAAGCGTGGAACCAAAGTGAGCAACGAACTGATGGGTGCCCAGCGCAAACACAAGGAAACGCTGGTCGAAGCAGCGGAGAAAGCCGGACCGAAATTCGCCAAGTTCCTCAAGAACGCTAACCGCTCATCCCTTGAATTCGGAGGCGCGTTGAAGGCAATTAATGCGCGGCTCAAGGTAACCAAGGAACTCACGCAGAGTTTGAGCGCCACCAACTTCCTCCAAGTGCCCGACCTGAGCAATATGGGCGCGGGGTTGCCCGCGGGCCCAGAACGACCACTGCCAGGCAGCAGGCCGTCGCGCAAAGGCGGGGGCAAAGGGCGGGGGCGAAGCCCGTTCGCGGTACCAGCGCCGCGAACGCAGAGGCTCCCGGAGGGGTCCTTCGATGGCCTGCTCAAGATCGAGGTTATAAACCGCAATGTCCTCGAACTCGACGGCAAGCCGATTGCCGAGAACACCACCCGACAGGCCAAGCGGGCCGCCAACCGGCAATGAGCGACAGGCCGCGGCTTCACCTGATCTCGCTCGACAAGCGACTCGATCTCCTGGTCAACATGGGAGATGGTCCGGCGACCCCGACGGCGGGTTTCGCAGGGCACGAAACGGTCGACCGAGTGCGACGAAAGTCACTGACGTCCTTCGTCGGTGTCGAACCGTTCGCCCAGGACGTGCCTGTACTGCTGGATGGCTACCGGGAAAACCGGAGCATCCAGCGACAGCTCGACAAGTTGCTGGAATTCGGTGGACAGACGCGGTTTCGAGCCTTTGGCCCGATCCACAACGAGGGTCTCGTCTACATCTTCGGAGACGAGCCCGACTTCGACTCCACGCCCAGTACGGGAGTGATCCGTGCAGAAGACGGGACGCTGCTCAAACAGAGGCTTGTCCTAAAGCTGCAGGAGTACGTTGCACCGGGGCTCGCTGGCAAGAGACGTGAGGGAAAGATGGGGATCGGCGACGCAGTCCCCGTCGAATACGTAACGCGTAAAGGAACGGCGACGGAACCTGAGACGTTGGCGAACATCGCCCATCGGCTCTACCACGACTGGACGCGCTGGAAGGAAATCGGCCATAAGAACGGCATAAACGATCCTCATCGCGTCCTTCCCCCCGGCCGGCACCTGAAGCTCTAAAGAGGAGGGGTTTGGTGGCAGCGAGGGCGATCAGCCAAGGACGGCCGGTATCTGCGCGGGTCCAGGGAGTCGAGTCGCTCGTGGAGGATCTCACCCTCCACGACGGCAAGAGTCTGGAACTTGAGCTCGGGATCGCTTTGACCGACAACCCCACCTTGAAGCGCACGATCTTTGGGGCCGACTCGATCGACATCGAGGTCTTCGATCCAGAGCGCCGTTTGCTTCGTCATTCCTTAGTCGCGGAGAAATGGGATGTCGACTTGGACGGACTGCGCTTTCGATACCCCGGCGGGCTCACCAAGAGCGGCGACAACCTAACGCTCACCCTCGAAAACCGCTGGATCGCCCTTTTGCGGGAAGCGAAGGGGCCGAAGCGGGTTGATCGAGGCGACGGTCCTCAGCAGATGACTCGAGCCGAGTTCATCAAGATGCTGGTGGACGATGCCTGTGGCAAGAGGCTGCGGTTCTACTGCCCTCAGCTCCATGTCAAGCAGCCCATCAAGAACGCAGAGCAGGGCAAACAGGCGAAGTCCGAGGCTAAAGAGAACCGGGCGCAGGGCCTCGGAGATGTTGGCGGCCTCACCGTCAAGGGGATCAAGGCCACGAAGGCGCAGATCGAAGCTGGAGACCGAGCACTCCGGGCGGCTGCATCCCACAACGCACCCTTCCGGATAATGGTCGCCTTGATGGCGGCGCTGATGGAGGAGTCCGTGCTGGGAGATGCAGCGTCGAACTGGCTCCAGCTGATTCCTTCGACCGCTGCGGAAAGTGGGATCAACCCGAGTGACCTGGAGGCGTCGGTTGATGGGTTCCTCACCGGGTACCTCCCCGGTGAACAGGGGGCGCTTTCCTACTACAAGGAGAATCCTTCAGCCGAGGCTTACGAGATTGCACAGGCGGTCCAGAAGTCGGGGGCGGGCGCGGGTTCCAACGGCGCCGGCAACTACGGCCCTCGAGTCGCTGAATCGCGGGAGTGGGTAGAAGCCTTCGGGGGCGGTGGACTCGGGGCTGGCGGCGGGGCCAGGGATTACGAATTCGTCGTCAAGAAGGACCAGGACTACTGGTCGGCGATCAAGGAGCTTGCGAGGGAGGTCAATTGGCGGGCCTTCGTAGTCGCGAACGTCTTCTACTACCTGCCCGAGCCCGAACTGGAGCAGGGCATGGTGCGCCTGGCGATCGACGGCGACCTACTCGACAATCCAGAGTCGGGGATCGAAAACGTCGATTTCGAGTACGACGGGAACGATCCCGTCACCGAGATCGAGATCCAGGCCCTGGTGCGGCAGTGGAAACCGCCCCCCGGTTCGGTGGTCACGCTGGCCGACCACGGACCTGCCAGTCTCGGATTCGGAGACGCCCCGGTCAAAGCCGACAAGAAGGAGCAGAAGGTCGGCATCAGCTCGAACCGCAAGGCAAAGACCGGGGAAGGGAGAGGGCGCTACGTCGTCTCCAGTATCGAAGTGCCTGTGGCCGATGACCCAGCCCAACGCATGGCGACCATCAAGGCCCATCGAGCGACGCTCCCGCTGCCCGAGCCGGCTGCAGCAAGCAGGGCCGGCGGATCCGCAGCTGGGGACCTCCGTGGGGCGCCGGAGAAGGTGGCCACGATCATCGAGACCATCGATGCTTTCGACCGCGCAGGGACCGACTACCTCTGGGGTGGAGGGCATTCATCCTTCGCGGCGCCAACCGAGCGCGTTGACTGCTCGGGGTTCTGGTCGGCGGTTCTTCATGCAGCGGGTTACCTGACCCGGCCGGTGACTTCAGGGGAGTTCGCAAACGTCTTGTCTAGAGGCGAGGGCGAGTGGGTGACGATCTATGGCGATGCCGAGCATGTCCTCGGGAAAGTGAAATACCCCGATGGCACTTGGCGTTGGGCTGAGACCGATCCAGGCAACCCAGGCAGCGGTCCGGGTTGGGTGCCGGAGTCCGCCGCGCACTGGCAGGGGAAGACCGCCTCACACCCGGAGGGCCTCTGATGGCCAGTCCCGCTGAACTCGACCCGCGTTCAGTCAACCTTCCGGAGAGGCAACTTCACACCGCTGAGATCCTTGATTCGGCAACGGACTGGCCGGAGCCCGTGCGATGCGTCATCCCCGACTTGGACCCGCTGCTCTACACCATGCGGATGTCATGGAATCCGATCCATGCTCCCGCTGGTCACTTCTATCCGAAGAAGGGTGACGAAGCCCTTGTGGCAACCCCCGGCGACGGCCCGCCGCGGATCGTGACGTGGACCCCTTCGGCTGCTGAACCTGACGTTCCTGCTCCCTGACCTTTCCCCTGGAGGCTTCCTGTGCCCGTACCGCGTCTAGCGGCTCCCTTCCGCGTGGAGGGCGGTCGCCCTGCAACTGTCGAGCAGGACTCAGCGGAGGAGATCCGCCAGTCCGTCATGGCGTGCCTTCGGACCAAGGTTGGCAGTCGGATCGAGGCGCCCGAGTACGGGATTCCCGGCAGGACGTTTCGCCGCCAGCCTCGAACTCCAACCGCGGATGTCTACCTGCGGGCGGTCGAAGAGGCCGAGCCCCGTGCGCGTCTGCTGGGCCGGGTCGAAGTGGAAGGTCTCATTCAACGCGTTGTGCTGAACGAGGAGGCGTAGAGTGGCCGAGTTCCGAGCTATTGAGCATGAAGCCACCGCGGCGGGCTTCGAACAGGAAACCAGGGAACTGTTCGAAGCCCGCTTTGAAGGCTGGGACCCAGTCGAAGGCAACCCGCTCGAATGGCTGAACAAAGCTTGGTCGCGAATCGGCGCCACCTTCGTAGGGCAGGCGAGCCTCCTGTCAAAGGACGCATTCAAGGGATTCGGCGAAGCCGTGGTCCTGGTCCCACCCGTCCAAGCCGCGCCGGCCACCGTCTCCAGCATCTGGACGATGGTCGATGCGGCGGGCTACGACATCCCCGCTGGAACGCAGGTTGCGATCGCCGCATCGGGTGACCAAAGCATCGGGTTTGTCACGGCCGAGGACATTACGGTCGCGCCGGAATCCACCAAAGCCACGATTCTCCTGCGAGCCGTGGAAGCGGGCGAGGGAGGTAATGGGCTCTCCGCCGATCCTCAGCTTCTGGACTCCTTCGCCTTCATTCAGGAAATCGAACTCGAAGGCACCACCTCGGGAGGGGTCGACGAGGAGGATGAGGACGCCTACCTGAATCGGCTCGTTGAAACGACGCAGACGCTTTCCCTTTCGCTGATTATCGGGCGGGACTTTGAGATCGACGCTCGCGCGGTAGCCGGCATCGCCCGCACGAAGTGCATCGAGGCATACAACGCGGACGAAGACGAAGAAGAAGCGCTGGCCGTGAGCGTCTATCCGATCGATGAGGACGGCGAACCCTCGAGCGCCCCGGTGAAGGAAGCGCTGGAGGAACGGCAGACCGCCAAGCTCCCCTCAGGTATCAATTACTACGTCGGCACCCCCGACTACACGACCGTCAAAGGCAAAGTGAAAGTCGAAGTTGCTGAGGGGTTCGACCCGGCCGCGGTCCTGGCTGCCGTCGAAGCTTGGTGGGGGGAAGCATTCTCGCCGGCGAACTGGGGCCGACCGACGGTCGGCGATTCGGGGTCCGGGTGGATCAACCAGACCAAGGCATACCGCCTGAAAGTGATCGGGGAAATCGAGCGGATCGGCGGCGTTGCCCGAGTAGTGACCTTCGAATGGGCGAAAGGCGCCGGCGCGCTTGGGGTTGCCGAAGAACTGACCCTCGAAGGCGCCGCCCCGCTGACGAAACCAGGTGTGATTGAAGTGAGCGCCTTGTGAGCCGGTTTCCCGCCGACGAGGTTTTCTGGCGCCCGACCACCGGAAGCGCCCTCGTCTCTTTCGGGAGCAACTACGAGGTGCTTCTGGTAGAGCCTGGGACCGAAACGCCGATCACCCTGTGGTCGGCGGAGGAAGGCGGCGTTGAAGTCGAACAGCCGCTCAGGACCGACGCGAAGGGCAGGGCGTTGGCGGAGGGCGGGGTGCGCCCTTGGTCCGACACCGCGAACTACGACGTGCTTCTGAACGGCCAGCGATACCCGCGACGGGCCGGAGAAGGTGAAGGTGGCGGTGGGGCGGTCGATTCGGTCAATGGGCAGACCGGCATTGTCGTGCTGGATGCGGCCGACGTAGGCGCAGCACCCAGTGCCGATCTTGAAGCACACGCCGCTGACACGACTGCCGTTCATGGAATCGCCGATACCTCGAAACTCGCCACCAAGGCCGAAGTCGAAGCTGAGAAAGGCAGCCGGGAAGCCGCTGATGCCCTCCGCGAGCTGCTTGCAAACAAGGACACCGATGGGGCCCTTGCCGCCAACTCGGATACCAAGTATCCGAGCCAGAAAGCAATCAAGACCTACGTTGATGGACTTCTTGCCGCCGCCGACGCCGTGGTCTACAAAGGCGTCAAAGACTGCTCCGGGAACCCGAACTACCCGGCGGCAAGTGCGGGGAACCTCTTTGTCGTCTCGGTCGCCGGGAAAATCGGGGGGGCGTCAGGGACCGAAGTCGAGGTGGGCGACTTTCTGATCTGCAAGACCGATGGCTCGGCGGAAGGAACGCAGGCTGCGGTCGGGGCGAACTGGAACGTGATCCAGACCAACCTCGTTGGAGCCGTAACGGGCCCGTCAAGCGCTACCTCGGACAACATCCCGACCTTCAACGGGACCACGGGGCGGGTCATCAAAGACTCCGGAAAGGCCCACTCCACCGACGCAACGCTCGCCGGTAACAGCGATGCGCTGATCCCGACGCAGAAAGCGGTTAAGGGCTACGTCGACACGGCAACCGGGGTGCTGGTTCCGAACTCGCTGGTAGACGCCAAAGGCGATCTCTTCGCCGGCACCGCCGACAACACGGTGGGGCGGGTCGCAGTCGGCACCGACGGCCAAGTTCTCCAAGCCGACTCCGGTTCGGCGGGCGGCGTCAAATGGGCGAACCCCTCCAGCAGCGGCGAGGCGACCCGGACCAAGGAGCTTTCGATCGGTGCCGCTGTGCTGCCGGATGGCTCGGCCGGCAACGCCGCCCCTGCGATCACCCGTATGCAAGGGACCCAAGCGAACCCCAAGTGGCACGGCCTAGTGGCTGCCTTTGACCCAGGCACCGACGAGCATCTTTGGTGGACCCTTCGCCTCCCCGCCGACTACGGCTCGGCCCCGGTGGTGCGGCTCCTATGGATGACCAACGACACCGGAGCCGGGGAGTCAGTCGTCTGGGCAGCGCGCATTGGAGCAATAACGCCAGCCGACGCAAACACCCCGCTCGAGCACGCGCTCGCGGCGGCATCGACGGTCACCACCGATGTCAACACCACCGAGGCTCGCCGGCTCATCGAGTCCACGATCACCCTGGCGAACCTGGACGGCGTAGCTGCCGGCGACCTGGTCGAGCTCCTCGTCTACCGCGACGCCGACAACGGCTCCGATGACCTGACCTCCGACGCCGAGCTCCTGTCCGTCGCGCTGGAGTACGAGGCGGCGTAGGGAATGGCCCGCACTTTCTCGGCCGCGGAAATCAGGCTCCTGATCGGGGGCGCGAATATCACCGGGGAATCCTTCGCCGCAGTTCTCGCTCGTCCGACCTCGGCGGCGGCGATGACGCTCTTCTCGCTGTGGGACGCGACCACCGAGCGGCTCACGTTTTGCCTCAACTCTTCGAAGCAGCCGCGGCTCGTGATCGCCGGCACCGGGGCCAGCGGCGGGGAGATCGGCGTCACGCCGGGGACGAACGAATGGAACCTGTATGGCTACGACAAAGCCGCAGGTTCGGTCCCGCCCCGATGGCACCACTACGGCCTCACCGAACAGGTCTTTCACCATGCGAACGACACCACCAATCTCGGCAATCCGACCACCCAGGCGGGCGGCACGATGCGGATCGGGACTGGTGTGGAAGGGGCGATGGTCGGTGATATCGCAGCGGCGGCAGTGTGGCCTACTCGACCGGCGAACCCAGACCTTGCTTTCGAACTGCTCGCGTTTCGGCTCCAATCCTGGGTTGACCTGAACCCAGGAGCCGGGGTGATCCTCGACCAAGCCGCCGTGGCTCAGAAGGTCAACGACTTCACGGGGAAAGGCGCCAACGAGACCGCGATCACCGGAACCTCGGTCGCCTCGACCTCGGTCCCCATCAGCTACGGAGGGGCTTAAGTCATGCCGATCGTCATCGATCCACCCGAAGCGCCGCCGCTTCCGCCGCCGAGCGAGGACGCCTCCGAGCTCTGGGAACTCGTCTACCAGAGGATGGGGCCGTTTCGGGAGGATGATCACCTCACCGGCTTTCAGCTTCGCGAAGCCTGCGAATGCCTCTGCGCTCCCTATCAGGATGTCTATGACCTGATCCGAGAACGTGAGGGGATGAAGGGCTGGACGATCCTCTTCGACCCTCGGCTCTGTCCGGAGAAGTGGCTGCCCTACCTGGCGCAGTTCGTGGGGGTCCAGATCCAGCCGCAGATGACTGTCGCCCAGATCAGGGCGGAGATCGAACGGCCGACCGCCTGGCGCCGCGGTGAGCCCGAGACCATCGAACTCGTTGCTCAGCGTGGGCAAGACGTCGCCGAAGGCGAAGAGGCATGGATTCGCATTCGCCCCCGGACCCCCAGCGCCGGCCACACCTACATCCGAACGCTGCTTAACGAGACCCCGGACCCTATCCGCAAGGAAGCGGAACTCCGCGCCGCGATTCCGGCTTGGGAGCTGCTCGACTACGAAGCAATCGAAGGCGTGAGTTGGGCCGATGTGGAAGCCAGTTGGGAAGGCTGGGGTGACCTGGAAGAAAGCGTGCCTGGGTGGGAGGCTGTCGCCGACCTCCTCCCGGACGAATTGCCCGAATAGAGGAGATCTGAATTGCCTGCGAAAACGCCTGCTCCCACCGAAGCGCCCTACTCGCTGAAAACTGACAAACCAGCGAATATCGAAGCGGCGACGAAACCGCCGGCTGAACGCCTCGCGGAGATTCTTGAGGACAGCGACTACCAGCCCCTCTCATGGCTGAAAAAAGGGACGAAAAAACAGATCATCGTCTGCAACTCCTCTGGGGTGCCGCAGTACGTGACGATGGTTGGGGATGCAACGATCGACGAGGAAGGGAGCCTCCAGCTCGGCTCCAAAGTAGTGGGGACGAGCGAGCTGGGGGACAAAGCGGTTACGACGGCGAAGCTGGATGACGATTCGGTCGGTTCTGCAGCGATCGCACCCGGGGCGGTGGGTGCGAGTGAGGTAGCGAACGCCAGCCTGACGGATGCCGAGCTCGAAAGTCCAAACAACGGGGTCTGGAAGACCATTGCTCAGGCCCAGGGCATGGTCACTGGTGGTCTCGCGCTGGGCGACTACATCTTCACCAATACCGGCCTACTCAAAAGCGAAGGCACGGCGGTCAACCAGAGCATCCCCTTCATCGGCTGGAGGCCCGCCGACGTAGCGGTTGCCGGCAAGACCACCAAGATGCGGGTCAATGGCCAGATCGCTGTGAATGGCACGGCGCCGACCACCAGCTTTGAACTAGAGTTATCGGCGTTCTCTATTCCCCTTGGCTCCGGCGCGACCGAAATCAAACTCTCGAAGGGGTCAGTGGTCATCAGCGGCGCAACGTTCGCCGCTCCCGGCAGCCGGACTCAGACCCAAGCAGTTGGCTCGGAGAAAGATGTCCCGGTCGAAGGCATCTATGTGCCTACGATTCGTCTGCTGGCCAGCACGCCCGCTGGCGCTTCCTTCTGTGTCGTCTCCTGGCAGCTACAGATTAGGCACGTCTAGCGAGGACTAGCTGGTCCAGCCTGATGGGTGCTTGGCCCAAGTCCAGCACCGAGGAGCGACTTCCTTTCGCACCCATCCCAACCCCACCTCATCAGGAATCGACATGATCGGAAATATACTGGCATCCGAGTGATGCAGCCCCGCATTGTGGCCGCGCTCATGAGTGACGATGTAACAGAAATCGGCTCGCCGGCGGATGTTGAACTGCCGCATTATCGAGCGTTCGCTTAGGGCTTCCAGAGTCCAGTCGGCTATCCAAATTCTCGGTCCGGGCAGTTCGCTGAAGGCGGCGTAGCCCGCGAAGCGTTCTTCGTCTGGAAGTTCATAGGCTCCCTCCAGGGGGGGCAAGTCGATGCCCCGCGAGGTCCAATATTTGTCGGCTACTTCTAATGCTCCGGACAACATTGGGAATTCGAGCCGGACGGCGGTAGATGGCGGGCCGCTTTCTGAGACTCCTGCTTGCGCTTGGGGAAGTCCGGCCCCCAGAAAGCTGGCCACGAGAACACTGAGAGCCAAGACAGTCTGCTTCACTGAATTCGTCATCGGGATCTTCCTTTCCGTGGGGGTTCCGATGGCCATGCCCCCGGACGCTGGAACGTCGCGGGGGCGCTTGGTTGAAGTAGCGCCGAGCATAGCCGCTCAACCGACCTTCTGCCAAACCCCGCATTCTTCGGTCTTGAAAAAGCGGGAGTCGACGTCAACCAGAATGTTCCGTTCTTCTGAGCCGTATCTCCCCGGCTGGAACACTTCTTCGCCCAGCTTTTCGAGCTTTTCCCACCAGCAGCTTGGTCCGCCAGGTGCCCTGTACTGACCGGGGGTGTACTCGCCTTTCGCCCACGTTCCATCGGGAATGGTCGTCGGGGTCGGTTCGTCGACAAGGGCTTCTTCGCTGGCCCCAGCTTCTGCCGAGCTACCTTCGCTCTGGCTCTCCGCCTGAACCGTCTGCGTAACGGTCTTCGTCTCAGTGGAGCCACAACCCGCTGCCATGAGTCCAAGTGCGAATGCAAGGACCAGCCACTTCTTCATCGGTGTCAAGCCTTCCGTTAGACGCTGTTGAGCGACCGCAACCGTACCCGAAAACAACCGCTACAGGGAGAGGCGATGCTCGATAACGAAAAGCAGCGTGGCCCCTCAGAGCTTGAGTTCGGGGAACTGCGCGGGGAAGTAAAGGGCATCGGCCGCCGCCTCGACGAGCTGGCCAAAAGCAACGCCCGCGAGCATGCCGAGAACGGAGCTCGCATGGAGCGCTTTGCGGCCGAGATGCGATCTGCGGTTGAGGGAAAGGCGAGCAACGAGTGGGTCCGAGAGCACGAGGACCGCTTGCGCCAAGTCGAGGGCAAATGGAACGAAGGCCGCGGTGCCTATCGACTCGCCAACGTCGGCAAGGGGATCTTCATCGTCGTCACGCCATTCCTGATCTACCTGCTCTCGAAGGGAGTCGGATGAAGCCAGCACGAAAAGCATGGTCGGAGCTCGGCTGGCAGATCTGTGGTGCCTTGGCGGCGACCGCCTTGATTGCCGCTGTCGCTGGCGTGGCCTTGCGCGGAGAGAACACCAGGGACCTCACTCCATGCGGAGAGGACCCGGGCGGAACTCGCTGCGCTGAACAGCGCCAAGCGGTCGCTCGGGCCGAGCCCATCCGCAACCCTTGTATCGAGCACCAGCGGGTGGAGGGGACCCGCGGCCGGAACTGTCCTCGCTTCTACGTGAAGCGGCCCGGATCTCAGGGGCCGAGTTTCAACGCCGGCGGGATTAGTGGAACGCAGGCGCCCACCGGCGAAGGCGTAAACGTTCCCACCGGTGGAGACCAGGACGGATCAGTACAAGGCGGGGTAGGGGGACAGGGCGACGGACATTCGGGCGGACACAAATCCGGCCCGAAATCGACTGAGCCCAGTGCTCAAGCCGATTCTGGCGACGTTCCCGCGGACACCGGAGCGGACATTTCGACCCCCGGCAACTCAGAAGGCAACGGCAGCTCTGAGTCCTCCAAAGCTAATCCGGTCGCTGAAGGGGTCGGATCAGTCGTTGACGGCGTCGGGGAGACCGTTCAGGAAACCGGACAGAACGCCAACGAAACGGTCAACGGAGCAGTCGAAGGCGTTACCGGGAAAGCTTGCGAGGCCCTTGGGACGAGCTGCTGATGCAGGCGGTCGGGGCGCTCGGAACCCGTGCCGTCGCTCGGCAGATCGGTGCACTGAGCGGTTTCATTCGACGTTGGCAGGCGGCCGGAATCAGGGCTACCCTCCTGGGGGTGGAGTCCCCGCGTGGCCATATCCAGCCCGTCCCCGATGACAACCCGGTGGGGCGCCCTCCATCCATAGACCCCTCCGTCGACCCGGGACCATTTCTTTCCGCCCTCCGCGAGGCCGCAGAGCACGAGAGCCATAAAGAGGAGCTGGTTGGCGGGAAGACCCGGGGCATTGTCACCGCAGCAGGCGCCTACTTTGCGGTTGTTCAGACCGCAGCATTCTCCGGTGCGCTCGGGAGACTGGAGGGCACCGGACGGGCCTGGACTATCGGGCTGGCCATAGGGGCGATGGCGTTGCTGTCTCTGGCACTTTTGGTCGCGGTTGCTCAGCAATGGCCGCGAACCCATGACTCCTTGCCTTCGAGGAAAATTGGCCAGGATTTAACCGATCTCCTCAACGGCAAGAAGACCCAGAAGGTCGCCATCTATGACCTTGCCACTCGGTACGCGGGCGTCACTGCAAGCCGCTACAGAGTGAATAATCAACGGCTGAAGCTGTATTATGCCGCCGCCGTGCTCAGTGTCCTGGCTGTTGGAGCCACGACCGCCGAGCTTGCAGTTTCACTTGCTACTCGCATCTAAGTCGTTATGGAAAAGCCCACCGCGCCGGTCCCTGGCGACGAACCGAGCGACAGCGCGGACGAGGGGAAAAGCCCGAAGGATTCCCTCCCGGACTTCGAGGAGGCCGATGACGGCGTCGTTGACCGCCACATGGAGGCCGACGACCTGCCCAGGAAGGTTGGTCTGCTTGTCGCCGAAGGCCGCGACTTCGGACCCCATCAAGCCAACCCCTTCGCGCTTGCGGGCCTAATCAAGCACTACGCAGCAACGGTCTACGCCATCGCCATCCGGGGGATGCAGCCCGGCGAGTGGCCAGCACCACCCGGGGTTGCAGCCCTTGAGATTGCCTCAGCGCATGTCGAGTTCGTCTCCGCCGAAGACGAAGCCCTCCGGCTGGATGGGTTTGACGCGTCACCCGCCGTGCTAGCCGCCCAGCGGGTCGGAGACCTGATGGAAGCGGAGGGCGACGAGCTCGTAGAACTCGCTCGCTCTGTCGGTCCTCGAGCAACGAGGGCGTATCGCCAGCTCCTCAAGGCGATCGGCGAGAGCGACAAAGCTACCGTTTCATGGGCTGCAGCCGACCGCGAGCCAGCAACTGTTTCTAGTACCCAGGCGGCCCGCGCCTTCCGTGCCCTCGATCGGGAGGGCGAAAGCGAGTCGGACGAATTCACCGTGCTCGGTCACTTGTCGATGGCGGATGCAGATGTGAACCGCTTCAAGCTCAAGCTTTTCAAGGGCGCGCCTCGTCCGCCTCAGCTCAAGCGGAAGCGCGTTGTTCACGGGACCTATGAAGACCCGGTGGGGGTCTTACTGACGGAACACGGCCTCTGGAACAAAGACGTAGAGGCGGAGATCCACGTAGAGCGGGAGCGAGCCGAGACGGTGGCGACGCCTCGCGACCCCACCTTCGTTCTTGTCTCCGTGCGGGAGGCAGCGGCACCGGTGGGTAAGGGTCGGTCCCCGATGCCAGGCAGCATTTCGCTGGATCTCGGCGAGTAGGGCTCAACGTGGCCGACCCGCGCTCAGCACCCGCCGCTCATCCTTCGTAAGCGCCGCCCCAGGCACCTCCGTCACTTCCCAGCCCCGTTCCCGAAACACCTGAGCTACCTCTCCATGCAGTGTCGGGATCGCAAGACCTCCCCATCGTCTTCGGACGATCCAGAAGCGCTTCTGATCCTTGGCCATGCTCTCTCCCCTTCGGGGTAGAGGCGCCGCCCAGTTAGACGTTGACGGCTGGGTGGGGTGGCGTCAAGTTAGGACGCTGGAGTGCTCAGCGACGATGACGGCTAACGGAGTCGGCCGGTGCGGCGCGGCACCCGGATGACCTGCGGCTGGTTCGCCATCTGGTCACACGCTTTGCGAAACGCGGCCATGTCGTCGCGGAGTGCGGTGGCCAGGGCCTGCCCCATTTCCTCTCCGGCGCGTTGCATCGCCGCGGCCGAGAGCGGTGGATCGAACACGATCTTCACGGTGCCCAGCCTACACCCAGCTTCCCCCTGATCCTCGCTACCGAACGGACTGCGCGTACTGGCGGTGTTCGATATCGGCGAGGTCGCACTCGGGCGTCCATGCGAAGGGCATGTCGAAGACAGGCATGCAGGCCATCTGGCCCTCGTACGGACCCTCTTCGATCACGTAGGCGGCTTCCCATTCGCAGCGCTGGCCGATGTAGCGCTCGGCCCCTGGCTTTAGATCGTCAGTGCGCTGAGGCTGGAAGGTCGCGATGAATCGGTCGAACTGCTCCACGCCCCCCACTTTACCCCGC
Source organism: Solirubrobacterales bacterium (assembly GCA_036519395.1). GTDB lineage: Bacteria > Actinomycetota > Thermoleophilia > Solirubrobacterales > 70-9 > VAYN01. The sequence continues at coordinate 66,004 of DATDLJ010000106.1, forward strand.
CCTTCCCCCTGATCCTCGCCGCCAAGTAGAGCGGCTCCCATATCCGAAAGGAGGGCCGTATGGCCCACGCGAAGGCGGTCCACCGACCGCTGACTCTGCACACCCCGATCCTGAGTGGCGCTGATGTCAAAGCCCTGCAGGGCCAGATCAACGAGCAGTTCGACCACCTGAAGATCGATCGCACCATCGCGGTAGACGGTGATCTCGGCCGGGAGACCTTCGCCGCTGCCAAGCAGGTCGCCATCGGTCTCGGTGCGCAGGGATCAGGTCTGCGCAAGCTCAAGCGCGAGACGATCTCCGAAGGCGTGCAGAAGCTGATCCGCGGCCGCAAGCGAACGGTCCTCGAGCAGGCTGCTGCGGCACGTCGGACCGGCTACCGCCGCAAGCTCCGCAAGCGCCATGCGACGGACGCCGGCGAGCGGGCCGTTGCCCTTGGCCGTCAACTGCTCGGGACCAAGGAGGTCCCGGAGGGCTCCAACTGGGGCGGCAAGGTCGAGGACTTCATTCGCTTCACCGGCTACACCGGCCCGGTCTTCTGGTGCGGCTGCTTCGCCTGCTGGGTGGTGGTCAAGCTCGGCGGGGCGAGGATCCCGACGCGGATCCGTCTCGGCTACGCCCCTTACATCACGGCCGACGCCCTGGCGGGGGTCAACGGGCTCAAGGCAGTGCGAGCTGAGGACGCCCGGCCGGGGGACATCGTCTGCCTCTGGGGTGGCCAGCACATCGAGGTCGTGGCCGGCGTTCCGCGTAGCGGCTCGGTGCTCTGCCTAGGCGGCAACACGACCGCTGGCGGGCAGGAGTCGAACGGCGGCGAAGTCGCCGAAAACTTCCGCTCCATCTCCGACTTCGACCGGGGCATCGTCGCCCGGCCGGACTGGAACTGAAGGCAAACGAAAGGAATCACCATGAAGACCGAGCCAGTAGCGCTCATCGCCGCAATCGCTGTCATCGCCGTCACCGTCGCCGCGGCATTCGGCATCGTGCTGGACACGGGGACCGTGGAAACGCTGCTCATCAACGGCCTGTTCATTTTCACCGCCGTGGCGCAGCGGGCACGGGTCACGCCGACCGGCTGAAGCACCGCTCTCCGGGGAGCCGCCACCCGGGCGGCGACGTTCTGTAGTCCATTTAGGAGGTTCCCATCCGACGCCTCGCCGTTGTCGCGGCGGCTGCGGTCGTGCTCGCCTTCGCGAGTTCTGCCCAGGCCGCCCTTCCATTCAAGCCGCCGCTTCCCTGCGGCATCAACACCGTCACCGCTTCCCAGTTCCGCCCTTGGGCCTCGAGCATCTGGGAGGTCGAGCGATGGGAGCGCGGCCGACCCGAGCCTGCGGTCCTACGTGCCCTGCATCGAAAGCTCAGGTGCGCGGCTGGACCAGGGCACCGCAAGGCCATGCTGGAGCGCTGGCGGGCAGAGCGCCGCGTCTACTTTCGCCACCGTCAGGCGAAGCTCGCCGCGCTCAACATCAACCGCGTCTGGGGTCCTGCCCTCTGGGCTCCGGACTACTCGACCCCTCCCGGCTCCCAGCTCCCGCCCTACGTGATCGCTGCGCTCGCCGAGGAGACGGGCGACGTCCTGGGAGTCGATGTCCCCGGCTGGACGATGGCGCAGATGACCCAAGGCGAGTCGATCCGCCGGCCGGCATCGGCCGCCGTGGATGCCGGGGGCTCGGTCGGCTACGGCCTCCATGCGATCACCCGACCGTTCAACGATGACCTCCTCGCCCGCTTCGGCTGGAGCTACGAGCCGGACATGTGGAACCCCGTTCGCAACACGGTCATCATGGCGCTCATCTATGGCCGCCAGGGGCTCGCTGCCTGGTACGGGGACGGGCACTTGACCTGCCGCGACTGTCACTACCGCGGGCGCTTCGACCTCTCGCTGGTGCTGGGTGGGAAGAGCTTGGCTCAAGCGATCCGCTGAGCCGCCACAAACCAACGAAGGAGCAACGATGAAGGACAGTACGCAGTTCGGCGTACACAACGTCGAGGGGACCGCAGTCGTTACCGGCTTGTCCGAAACCCCCATCGAGATCAGGCCCGGCGAGCGGGTGATCCTTACCGCCGAGCACTCGCTCGGCGCGGGCGAGGTCGTACCGGGTGTTCTTGACGCATCCTGCCTGCAGGAAAGCGCAGCCGAGTAGTCTCAAACGTCAGCAGCAGCTTTACCCTGAGCCCCGTGTCCCGCTTAGTTGCGGGACACGGGGCTTTTTGTCGTTCTAGGCTGCCTTGCTGATCGAGGCGAGCGGGAGCGGGGAGCGGGGCTGGGCTTTCATCAGACGGTCTTGGTGGCGAAGGTCATGGCCTCAAGCCTACCCGCCAGTAGCCAGAATGCCGATCGATTTCTGGGTACCTCGTTGGTCTTCCCTTGACAACAGGCCATCTGTGAACGACCGTGTTTGCTTGCAATGGGGAGTATGCTCTCGTCCTTCAATCGAAATGACCCCCGCGACGTGGAGCGCCCGGGGGTCCGGAGCCAAGGAGTTGACCCTTGACCCAGCAGGGAAGTTATCCATCGTCAGCGCGAGATGCATATGACGCGATGGCCCCGATCTACGATCGGTTCAACGAGGCCAACGATTACGAGGTCTGGTTAGGGGAGGTTCTGCTTCCTGAGCTGGAGAAGCATGGGCTGGGTAAGGGCCGGGTGCTGGACGTGGGTTGCGGCACCGGCCGGGCGTTTGCTCCCCTCGTTCGTCGCGGCTGGGAGGTTTGGGGATTCGACGGTTCGCCCGCGATGGTGGAGCGTGCGCGCGCGAAAAACCTGACCGCGCCCGTCGAGCAGCGGGCAGCCAGGATTTTCCGAGCTGACGCGCGCGAGCTTTCTGACATCCCGCTGCTTTGCGAGCCCTTCGACCTCGTCCTCCTCCTCAACGACGTCGTCAACTACTTAACTGAGGATGGAGATCTCGAGCGGTGCTTCAGCGGGGTAAAGAGGAACCTCGCTGAGGGTGGGTTGGTCTGTTTCGACGCGAACACGTTGGGCTTGTTCAGGAGCAGCTTCGCTGTTAGCGGCGAGGACACGGCGCCCCTTCGGGACCGCGGGTGGAAATGGACCGGGTTGGCCGAGGAGATCGCGTCCGGCGGCATCTTTGAAGCGGAGCTTTCGGGTGAGGGCGTTGAGCCCCACTTGCACCGCCAACGGCATTGGACTCGTGAAGAGATTGAAGCCGCGATGGATACCGTCGGGCTGTCCTGCTTGGCCGTACTCGGTCAGCGAGAGGACGGTGCTCGCATCCTCCTTGAGCAGCCGCCGGACGAGGAGTTGCACTACAAGTCGATCTATTTCGGTGGCCTGCGATGAGTAGGCGCCGGATCGACCATGGTGGCCAACCCGGCGCCCTACTCTCAGGAGCCCTTGGTCGGCGTAGCGACGTGAGTCGTAAGGCTCAGCTTCATGGCCCTTCACCTCCCCCTTGGTCAGATAGTCCGATGACCACTGACCAGGGAGGATCAGCACTGCGTCGGATGGAGATGAGCCCATGCCCGAGTTAAACCATGCTGATAGTGCAAATGTCGCTGAGCGGGTTCTGCATCGGGCATTGGCTCACCCGCTGCGCCATGACATTCTCAACATCTGCGATAACCGTCCAGCTAGCCCAACCGAACTGGCGGAAGAGACGGGCGAAGACTTCAAGCGGGTTTGCCACCATGTCACCTATCTAGAGCGACATGGTCTCCTTGAACTGGTGGAGACCGACAATAGAAAAGGTGGAACGCAGCACTTCTATCGAGCGATTCGACGCCCCCTGGTCGATATGGCACAAGCGGATGCTCTGTCTAGGGTGATCCGCGAAACCCAGTCGGCATCTGCGCTCCGTTTCTTTCTCGCCGACCTTATCTCTGCCTCGGAGGCCGGAACGCTGGACGATCACGAGCAGCGCTCCCTCTTGCGAGAGAAGCACATCCTCGACGACCAAGGAATGAGGGAATCCGCGGAGGCCGCCGAAGCGTTTCAGGACCTTCTGAAAGATATCGCCGCACACAGTGCGGACCGCTTGGCTCACAGCAGGCAGCAAGGCCGAACGGTTGCAAGCCACACGTCTATCTTCACGCTTCCCGACCACTAGACAACCTGGATAGTCAGACACTTGCTGACTGGTTGGTTTGACAGTTCGCCTAACTGATGACAGGGTTCCCGCGTCGCTTGGCTAGAGCGATTTAGACCAAACAAGAATGCGTGTGGGGAGGGCAGGTTTGTGTCAGGGTTAGCCGATGGAAGCGGGACCGATCATGTGCTCCCTCGATTGGCCGATGGTTGCACCTCGCTCCCCGGCGGTGGAGTCGGTCCCGCTTCGATCGAGCAGCCCACTGACGAGTACGATCGGGCAGGGAAGATCGCCGACTACCTCCAGAGGCAGGCAGCGATGATGCCGGTCGACTCGTCGCTCAGGGCTTTGGCTCTCCGGGAGTCAGATCGATGGGCGACCATTTCGGGGACCCGCCCACTTCGTCTTCGTCGATTGCCTGAACTGCATAGTTCCGCATCTGCTCGGATAGGAAGTTCAGCCGATCCTCTACCTGCTGCCAGCGGCGATCTTCGGCCAGTGCGTTAGAGAGGTCATCGAGCAACTGGTCGACACGGTCGACCCGCTTTTCGAGTTGGTGTAGGCCGTCGAGAAAATCTCCATTAGCAGCGGCTGGCTCCGGGTTCCCCTCGCCCGTTTCCAGCCACCCTGGATCGACCCCAAAGAACTCAGCGAGTCTATTGACCGAAGACTTGTAGAGCCCCTCGCCGCGCTCCCAAGCTCCCACTCGGGATACGTGGACGCCGACTGCCTCGGCGACGTCCTGCTGGGTCCTGCGGCGCCCCTCGCGGAGGTCCTTTAGGCGCGTGCCGCGCACCTCATCTCTGGGGGGTTCCGGGGCTGCGATGGGACCACTTTAGTGCGTCCGATCAATTCAGGCGCGGAAGTTGCGAAATTCTTCCCTCTAGCGCTTGACTAGCGGTAGACAAGTGCTAGACTCGCGCCATGTCGCAAGAGGAAACCGGGATCAGCTTCAAGGCCCCGACCGATCTGTACGAGCGCTTCAAGGCCGCTGCCGACGCAGAGCACCGCTCTGTCAAGGGCGCGTTTCTGAATCTCATGGAGGAGCGCGTCGCCGAGTTCGAGGACCGAGTCCCCGCCCAGAGTGGGAAGGCGGCCTGAGGTGCCCGCCAAGACCACCTACGGCTTCACTGACCTCAAACAGGGTTCGATCTGGGAGAGCTACCGGTCGACGGTCGTGAACAACGGCGAACTGGTCGGCCGCTACGAATTGACCGACGCCGGCAAAACCGAGGCGCTCAAGGGTGGCGGGCAGCTCGACTCGGTCGTTCATTTGACCAATCTGGAGACGGGGGGGGGTCGCAAAGGTCTACTCGAAGGCGTTGCGGGAGGGACCGGCTCGCCAGCCGCACCCGCATTGGAGGTTGGCCAAGTGAACCCCTTCACCACCGTAGCCCTCGCTTGGACACTGAACCGAGTCGTTGCACTGGTGGCCTGGTGCTCCCTGGTTGACCGGGAGCTGATCGCCTGATGTACGCCGTCGAAATCACCTACGACCGCGACCGCTACGGCCATCGCTCTCGCTGCTTCCGAGACATACAGGAGCCAGAGCAGGCCGCCCAGATCTTTGAAAGCGAGGCGGAACCGCCTAAGCCTGAACTCGGAGAGCTGGTCGAACGGCTCGCGCTGGGGGAGAAGCTCGAGGACTTCAACGACGAAACCGGCAAGACCGTCGTCGCCTACGAGCTTGTAGGGGCTGTGGTCTGAGTGAATAGCACCGAGCGGCTCAGGCAAGCAAAGTATTTGGAGCGGGATAAGGCGTTCGCGCTCGCCGCCGACCTGCAAGACGCGGGGCTCAAGAGCGTCTTTGTCCAGAGCCAGCACCAAGGCTGGACCGTGAACCCTGGAGGCCACGCGGACATGCTGGCTGCTGCCAAGGTCTGCGAGCGACACGGTTGCGGAATCCTCTACCGCCCTTTTGGCGGCGAGGGCTGGCCGGACGTGATGCTCTACGCCCTGGAGGCCACCGATGCCTAGCCCTACTACTGAGCGCTCGGTGGTGGAGGTGCTACGGGCTGCGAAAGAGCGGATCACGCCAATCGAGCAGTGGACGCAGCGAGTGCTTGCACGAGCGAAGCCCGCCGGGCCGAAGGTAAGTCCAATCCGTCCCGAGGCAAGTTGCTGGTGCGCCATCGGCTCCCTTGCGGCTGAGACTCGGGTGGGAATGCTCCGGTGGGAAGCCGAACGCTGGTTGTCCACCGCGGCTTCCGAGCAGCACCCACGCTCGGAAAGTCCAATCACCTATGTCAATGACAATGGGGCTCGGGCCGAGGCTCACCGGCGGACGCTCCAGATGTTCGACCGAGCCATAGAGCTAGCGGAGGCCGAGCAGACGTGACCTCCCTCGCCAGCATCTTCGTGACCGGCGGCTTGATCTTCCTCGCTTGCTCCCTCAGCGCCTGCGCTGCGGTCATAGTCGTCGGCTACCTCGGGAACCGCGCCCTGCAGCGCCAGGAACGCGAGCGCGACGAACTCGGGCCGCGCCGGGAGAGGCGGAACCACCTCCAGGTGATCGGCGGTAACCGCGTCTCTAGCTCGGATCGGTGGTCCGCATGACGCCGCTCAAGGAAGCCAAGGACGCGGTGAGCCATCATCGGCAGGAGATCGGTCGGGCAATTGCCGCCGGCGAATGGGACCGGGCGGTCAACGAGGCAACCGAACTCGTCGACCGGCTCGCCGACGTGGCCACCATCGAATTCGAGGCCGCGTGACCTCCCGAGACTTTCCCAACAAAAACGCGACTCGCGGGGCTGGCACCCCCAGTCGCTCAACCAAGGAGGGCGCACCCCCTATGGCTGCTTCACCGACCCTACCCGACGCCGAGATCCTCGAGGCCGCAGACGACGGCCGTCTTGTGGACCTCGCCATGTACCGAGCGCTTCAAGGCTCGGCATTGGAGATCGACCACGACAACCCGCCCATCGACGAGGTCGCTTGCGAGCGTGCCGAAGAGGAGATTGCGGAGTTGCACGGGCGGGTCTCTGAGGCCGAGTCGATCCTGCGCTGGCTCGCCGGCTTCCTTGGTGAGGGCAACCTGGGGATCGCCGCCGTCAACTCGGCAGGGATCAAGCTCGGGGAAGTGCGCGAGCAGTTGCCTGTGATGCGCCAGGCCGTACGGAATCTGGAGAGGTGCTCATGAGCGAGCAGAACGGCGCGGCGGCCGAGCCGAAGGAGATCGTCCGGGTCGAACCAAAGGCGCTCTCGCACCGCGACCCGTTCAAAATCGCGGGCGCTTTCGCGGCGTCGAAACTTTTCCCGGGCCTCACCCTTGAGGCGGCGGTGGTGAAGATCATCGCGGGCGAGGAACTCGGGATCGGCCCGATGGCGGCGATCAAAGGCATCGATGTCATCAAGGGCAACATCGGCTACCGGGGAAATCTGGTCGCCACCCTGGTTAAACAGCATGACTCCTACGAATACGCGGTGCTGGAGCGAACCAACGACAGTTGCACCCTGCAGTTTCTCGTTGACGGGAAGCCGGCACCGGGAGACGCAGAGGGCAAGTCGACTTTCTCGCTCGAGGACGCCGAGCGCGCGGGCCTCATGGAAGGCGACAACTGGAAGAACTACCCGCGCGCCATGTGCTTCAACCGGGCTCTTACTGAGGGAGTGCGCGCCTACATCCCCGATGTCACCGCCGGGGTGCCCGCCTACACCGACGACGAGATCCGCGAAGTGATCACCGTCGAGGCCGAGGCCGAGGTCGACGAGGGTGCACAAGACGCCCTGCCGGAGGAGCGGGTCGCGGAACTACTTGACCTCTGGAAGAAGGTCGAGCCGATCTTCGAGGCGGACCAGCGCAACGTGAACGCGCTCGACGGCCTCAACTTCATGCTCGGTTCGCTGGGCATTGACGGCTTCGAGCCCGCCGATCACACCTGCTCCGACCGTGGAGGTATCGCGAACGGACTGGCCGGGCTGACTCCAGAGGAGGCCGAACAGGTCGAAGCGGAGTTCACCAAGACCCTGGAGCAGGCGACGACGTCGACGGAGGCCACTCATGCTGACGCTTAGCCGAAAGCAGGTCGGGCGCTTCGAGGAGTTCACTTTGCCCAACGGCGAAGTCGTCTACAAAGAGGTCCGGGGCGAAAACCACTACTACTGGGGCGAAGTCAAACCGAGCAAGTCGGCTAAGGGCGGCTACTCGGCGGTGAAACTCTCGCACCTTCCTGGTGCGTCGGGGATCGCCAAGTATCTGGACCCGGAGTCAGACCCGCTGCTGCACTGGGCCGCTCGTCTTGAGCGGGAAGGAATCGCCGGACTTGCGGCGGACGCGATGGCGGCGGACGCCGACCTGACCTGGCTCGGTGATCCGGATGGAATTCGCCAGGCGCTTGAGGACGCGAAGCTGCGCTGGTCGCATGTGCGCAACAAGCGCGCAGACGAGGGCACCGAAGTCCACCGCGAGATTACGTTCGAGCTGGCGATGGGCCGAGGGGCACCGAGCCTCGCATCTGTCAGCGCCGAGGCTCGCGAATACGGGCGGGCGAAAATGCTTTGGTGGCTCGAGCGCCAGCCCGAGCCCATAGCGGCCGAGCAGGTGACGGTCAGCCACGCCCGGCGCTTTGCAGGCACCTTCGACCTGCTGGCGCTGCTCGATCTGACCTCGCCCGGTCTACCGCCGCTGCCGGAGGGCGTCGAGATTGACACGCGGTCACAAGTCCCTGTGCTGGTCGACGACAAGACCCGCGAGAAGCCCCGAACCTACAAGTCCGATCACGTCCAGCTCCGGCTCTACAAGGGCGCGAACGCTGAGTGTGGGATTGGCGAGTCGGCGCTGGAGTTGATCGTCGTCCTACTGCCTGACGGCACCTACGAGGAGTTCTGGGCGGTGGCGACGGACGCCGATGCCAACTCTGCCCTCCTTGCAAGCCAGTCCGGCAAGCACCTCGACAAACGGATGCGAGGCGCGAGCAAGGCCCGAGAGGCAGTGGTCGCGTGAGCACCGGAGCCGAGCTGGTCCCCGTCGACACGAAGGACGCGGTAACTGACGTCGAGCGCCAGGTCGCCGAGGCCCGCGCTCAAGCCGAGGCAATTCAGGTGCACGACGAAGCCTCCGCCACGGTTGCCACCGGCGTCCTCCGCGAAATCAAGGCCCGCCGGAAAGCGGCGGAGGAGAAACGCCGCGAACTCGTCGACCCGCTGAACAAAACGCTGAAGATGATCAACGCTGACTTCAAGGCGGCGATGGCCCCGTTCGACGAGGCCGACAGGATCGTTCGCAGCAAGGTTCAGGACTGGACCGAGGAGAAGGAGCGCATCCGCCGCGAGGAGGAAGAACGACTCGAGCTCGAGCGCCAGGAGCGGGAGCGCAAGGTCCGCGAGGAGCGCGAGCGCCAGGAGGCTGAGGCCCGAGCCAAGGCCGAGCAGGCCGCCAAGGAACAGCGCGAAGCCGAAGAAGAGGCACGCCGCGCCAAAGACGAGGCCGACCGCGAGACCGCGGAGAAGCTTGCCGAGGAGGCTAGACAGAAGGCGCAGGAAGCACAGACCGCCGAATCGGCGATCGCCTCCCTGCCCGACGTGAAGCTGCCGAAAGCTGTGGTTGAGGCGCCAGCGAACCCCGCTGGGATCACGACGCCGAAACGCTGGGTCGCCGAGGTCACGGACATCACCCGCCTGCCGGACTTCCTTCCCAATGGAACTCCCCTGAAGGCGGTCATCACCGCGGCGCTCACCCGCCATATGCACGACACGCTGAAGGAGACCGGGAAGCCGCCGGAGATGCCCGGTGCCAAGTTTAAGCGGGTCTCGGGACTGGCGGTGAGGGACTAGTGGTCGACCTCTCCCAAAAGCAGCAGGAGGCCCTCCAGGACACAACTTGCTTCGCGATCTCCGAGTACCTACGGACCTCTGAGAAACCGCAAACGCTGGGAGAGATCTCCCGGGGCATCGAACTACGGGACCTGGCCAAGGTCCACTACCACCTCATGCAGCTGGTCGACGTCGACCTGGTGGAAAAGGTTCCTGGCACTCGTAGGTACCGGCTGGTGGGGGGCGAGTAGGCGCCGTGTCCCGATTCGATGCCCTTCGAGTCTTCGAACGCGGCGGAGTGCGGATTGCACACGTCCGCGACGTGCGAACTGGCCGCGATCTCTACGTCAGTCGCCATGAGGGTATCTACGTTCACTGGGACCGTCTCGGGGCCTCCGTTGAGCTCCCCGATCTGCGACTTGTCGCGGCGAAGGCTCTCAACAGCAGCGTGGGGCGGAAGCGGCGGATGGCTCGGCGGCTTCCCGCGCGCCGAATCGATCCGGTAGACCGTCGTCGGCAGAACCGGCAGCGGGTAGCAGGGGGGGGTCCTGCAGTCATCCAACCGGTGAAGCGGTCACCTCGCCCGTGTCGCAAGTGCGGCGAGGAGTTCGAGCCGAAAGGTCCGACCTCAAAGGTGTGCCAGACCTGCAAGTCAGAGGCTGGACGCCAGCAGGCGATCAGCAAACAGGTGGCGGCGTGACCGAGACCCGTACCTGCCCCCAGTGCGAGCGCTCATTCGAGCCGAACGCGAAACACCAGATTTACGACGTTGAAGCGTGCCGCTACCAGGGATGGATTCAGAAGGAAGTCGAAGCCGCTGAGGCAAGCGCTCAACGCGTTGAGGTGCACGACCTAGACGAGGTCCGGGGCCGAGCCGAGGAAAGCAAGGAGAAAGCCCGCTACACCCTCATCGCCCGCGAGCACATAACCCACACCCTCGTCGCCACCGGCTACTTCAGCGCCGAAGACTTCGACGCCTTGGGGATTCCCGCCGAGCACGTAAACGTCTGCACCTCGTGGATCGGCAACTTCTCCAGGCGAAAGCTGATGGAGCCGATCTCGTGGCGCGCCTCCTCCAAGCCCAGCCGCAAGGGCGGCAAAGTCTGGACCTACAAGATCACCGAGAAGGGCCGAGCCGAGCTGCCGGCCCTACTCGAGGACACCCGCCGGGAGATCGACGGAGTGAGTGCCGGTCGTCCCTCATCGAAAGAGGGGGACGGGCTGGGGAAAGCCGGTAAAGAGGCCGGCACTCATTCGGGCGATGCCGGCTCCTTGATCTCCGGCCGCGGTGCTGGCGAGGCGGAATCGAAAGAACCGCCAGGGCGCTCTCCCTGTCGCCCCGACATAGCCAGCACCGCATCGCCCGACAAACCACTCACCGGAGTGGACGGAGGTGAGACGCGGCGAACGGTTGAGACGACTGCGGACTCAGGGGACTCCGTCCATTCGGGTGAGGACCTCGCTGGGGGCCGGGGCCAGGCCGCGTCTACCTCTCCGCGGCCAGCCGATGCGGCCTCCGGGGAGATCCTCACCCTGCTCCCTGAGCCTGATCCTGAGAGTTGGGCTGCGTAGTGGCCGACCATGGAACCGCTATCGAGTGGACGCAGGCGCCCGGCTTCAAAGGGGAGACCTGGAACCCGGTCACCGGCTGCGATCGCGTTTCTCCTGGGTGTGCTCACTGCTACGCGCTCGAACTCGCCGGACGGCTCAAGCGCATGGGCCAGTACCGCTACCAGCGCGATGGCGACCCGAAGACTTCCGGTCCCGGGTTCGGAGTGACCATCCATTCGGATCGTCTCGGCGAGCCCCAGCGGTGGCGCAAGCCGCGCATGGTGTTCGTCAACTCCATGTCCGACCTGTTTCACGACGAGATCTCGGACTTCTTTATCGCCGAGGTGTTCGCGGTGATGTCGATCGCGGAGGTTCACATCTTCCAAGTGCTGACTAAGCGGCCCGAGCGGATGCGCGACCTCCTCAGCGATGCGGGGTTCCTGGGTCGCGTCGATCGTGCTCGCGCCGTGCGCGGTTACTGCGAGCCGACGGTCTGGCCAATCCCGAACGTGTGGCTTGGCGTCACCATCGAGAACCGCCGCTTCGTCCACCGCGCTGATCTCCTACGGGAGACGCCGGCAGCGGTGCGGTTCATCTCGGCGGAGCCCTTGCTCGGGCCGCTCGTCTACCCAACCGACCTAGGCACCTTTCACGAAGGGCAGCCGGACGGCCACGAACTCGGCGGCGACCCCTACGAGCCATGCTGGGAAGACGGGTCCACCGAGCCCGCCGACCTCGATTTGGAAGGAATCGACTGGCTCATTACCGGCGGGGAGTCCGGCCCCAATCATCGCCGCTTCGACCCGCAGTGGGCGCTCGACCTTCAGTTCAGGTGTCAAATCGAGTCCACTGCTTTCTTCCATAAGCAAAACGGTGGCCGCACCCCGAAGGCAGGCGGTCGCGAGCTAGACGGCCGCACCTGGAGCGAGTTCCCCGCTGCCCTTTCGACCAGTCAGAGGGCGGCGTAGGTGCCGTGGCTATGCACCCAAAGTCGTACGGGAGGGCCGCGAGATGGCGCGGCATGAGGATGTTGTGAACACGATTTGGGATGACCTCGATCACCTGAGCAATAACGCCTTCATGCTCTACGTCTGGTCGTTTACCAACACGAAGTGCGGCATGGCGGGCCTGTACCCGGTGACCCGCCGGACGCTGTTGGAGGGCCGACTTTCAGGCGATGATCTGGACGCCGCGCTTGCAGAGCTCGACGCCGACGACAAGCTCTTCTACGTGGATGGCGTGCTCTGGAACAAGGCGCGGGTCTCCCACCTTGCAGGCTTCAAGAAAGGCAAGCTCTCCGACTTCATCGCTCGGGCAATCATCAAAGACCTGAAGGCGGTGAGCAGTTCCAACCCTTTGGTTGCGCGCTTCATCGAGCGCTATTCAGGGCATCCCAGCCTAGAGGGTCTTAGAACGGTCCTTGGACCCTCTGGAGAGGGTCTCGATTCTGTATTGCAGAGCGGTGCTGCAGAGGGTCTCCAGACCCTACAAGGACAAAGACAGGGACAGGGACAGGGAGAACCCTCGGAGTACTCTCCGGTGCTCGCAAAGCTTGACCAGGTCGCCTTTGCCCGCGGCGCCAAGGGGCCGAAGGTGGATGCGGCGATCGGGGCGTGTGAGCAGTTCTCCCATCTCGATCTCTCTGCCGAGGCTGAGAGGTTCGCCCACTACTGGATTGATGGACCGGGGGAGAAGCGAGGTCTCGCCGATGTCTCGTGGGCTTGGCGTGGCTGGCTTGAGCGCGTTCGTCCCGGCGAGTCGAAGTCCGGCGGCAGCGCTTCCTCCAGCGATGACTTCTCCGACTACGACGCGGTGATGGAGCCAGCGGCATGAGCGCGGCTGCCGCTTTGGAGACGACCTGCATTGGGTGCGGGGCCGACCTAACGTTGGAGATGCCCGAAGGAGATTCGGTCGCCGCTCGCTGGGTCCGGGGCATGATGCGCCGATCGCCGAAATGTGACCCGTGCATCGCGAAGGCCGAGGCCGCAGACGCCGCGGCGCAGCAAGCGGTCGAGCGCACCCAGCGGGAGGAGCGCTGCGGACTCCCGGTGAAGCTGCGCGGCGTCGGCCTAGGAGACCTCGAAATCCGAAACGGCCAGCAGAAGGCGCTCGCCGCATTGTGGGAGTGGGCGGAGACGAAAGAGGCCGCCGGCCTGATGCTCACCGGCCCCACGGGGCGCGGGAAGACTCGCTTGGCAACCGCCGCCTGCTGGACCCGCCTCTCGCGCTCAAGCTGCGCGTACCTGTCGGTGGCTAGAGCGATGGCGAAGCTCGGCGCGAGTTTCAGCGACGAGTCCCGGGCGGCCGCCCTACACGTGCTTTCGGGGAGCGGCGCGGTTGTCCTCGACGACCTGGACAAGAGCCGGCCGACGGACTTCGGGATCGAACAGATCTTCGCCGCCGTTGATGCCCGTGAACAGGCCGGCGCCCCGCTACTGGTCACCACCAATCTGACTCCCTCGGAGATCGGCAAGCGCTATGGCGAGCCGCTGATGAGCCGCTTGGCTGGCTACTGCCGAGTGGTGAAGGTGGAGGGACCGGACTGGCGAGTGGCGCCTGGGGGTGAGGCATGACGGTCACTCTCCCCAACCCAAACAGAGTCGCCGCTGCAAAGAGGAGTTCGGCGATCCGCTTTAAGCGCTGCGAGGAGCGCCGCGAGCTACGGACCCTCCCCTGCAACGAGGCGATCAATCGCCTGATCCACCCGACGGCGACCCTGGCGAGCTTCCGACTGGGTGTGTTGCTAATTCCGAGCCGGGCAGAGGATCGACCGATCCCCGGGTTTGGGCGGCAGCGATTCGACCGGGCGATAACGATGCTCCGCTGGGCTGGGTGCGAGTGGGCTCACCCCGATACGCGCCTCCGCGACCTCACGCTGTCTGAGCGCCGGCAGTTCGCCAAGGCAGTCCTCGAGGTCGCGCCGACGGCCTGGAAGGAATCCGTATGAGCCTCCCACTCTGGAAGACCGACTGCGGCTGCGAGCAGATCGTCGGCTGCGGGCAAAAACGTGACCGCTTCTGCGAGCACGGCCGCCCTTTCGTGAAGGTGCGGCCGGAGGACCAAGAGCCCCCGGCCCCACGTCGCCGGTCGTTCGGCACGGGCGGCAAGGAACCAAAGCGCGACTGGACCGACGCCCGAGCCAAGGTCGGGCTAGAGGGGTGCTGCCGAGTCTGCAAGACCTCCGACCGAAAGCTGGAAGCCGCCCACACGATGGGCCGCCAGCACGACGAACCGAAGGTCAACCAGCGAACGGGCGAGATCCTCAAAGAGCTCTACGTCCACCCCGACCGAGTCGTCCCCTTGTGTGGTCCCTTCCCCGAAGGTTGCCATGGAGATTTCGACGAGCGCCACGCGATCAACCTGCTGCACTACCTGACCCTCGAGGAGCAGGTACAGGCGGTCAAAGACGCGGGCGGGATCGCGCCGGCCTGGAGCCACCTTGCGCCGGTCGACCATCGGGCCGAACTTCAGTCCCCAGTAAAGGAGGGGACGAGGTGAGCTGTCGGGGCAGCGAAGAAGTGCAGGTAGTCGTCAACCCAGACTGGCCGGCCGGAGCTGGGCCGCACCTTGAGCGAACCGGCGAGCCCTGCCCAGGGTGTCCGGAATGCCCTGGGAGGGGTCCTCGGGGTGGGGACGACCAGCCACCGGAAAGTGCGCAACCACAGGAGGTCGGCGCGTGAAGCCGTTCTTCAAAGAGGGTGGAATCGCGATCTACCACGGGGACTGCCGAGAGATCCTGCCTGAGCTGACGGGGGGGGGCTGACGCGGTGGTCACCGATCCGCCCTACGGGGATACCTCGCTGGACTGGGATCAGCCGGTCAAGGGTTGGCTGGACCTGATCGACACGCGCCAGGTCTGGTGCTTCGGGTCGATGCGGTTCTGGCTCGAGCACGGCTCTGACTTCCGGGAGGACTGGACCTACGCCCAGGAGATCGTCTGGGAGAAGCACAACGGCTCGGGCTTCGCTGCCGACCGCTTCAAGCGGGTGCATGAGCTGGCGCTGCATTGGTACCAGGGACCCTGGAGCACCCTGCACCTAAACCCGCCCGTGGTGGTAGGGCAACCACGCAAGCGGGGCACTCGCCGAGCGAACGGCACGCCGCACACCGGGGAGATAGCCGCCAGCCATTACGACAGCACCGTCCGGCTCAAGCGCTCGGTCCTGCAGGTCCGCTCCGAGCACGGCCGCGCCATCCACCCGACTCAGAAGCCCGTCGGCATCGTTGATCCGCTGGTTCGTTTCTCGGTGCGGCAGGGCGGGCTGGTCCTCGACCCGTTCATGGGCTCGGCAACCACCCTGGTCGCCGCCAAGCAGTCCGGCCGCCGGGCCATCGGTATCGAGATCAACGAGCAGTACTGCACCCTCGCCGCCGAACGCTTCGCCCAGCAGTCCCTTGATCTCGTAGGAGCAGAGATCTCAGGGGGGGGGGGCTCTAACCAGATGACCGTAGACGACGTGACCTCGGATATCGAGGGGAGGGCGGCGTAAGTGATCACCGCTATTCAAACCAGCCCTTCGCGCAGACTGCCCCTGCGCACTACAGGGAGGGCTGCCCTGGAGCAAGGAGCGGTCGTAGTCAACGCCTACGAGTCAGTAGAGGCGGGGGCTAGGAGACGACGTTCCCTCCAGAGCTCATGCCGGTCTTCCTTCAAATCTTCCTTGGCTTCCTCGCTGCGGCGATCGGCCTCTCCTACTTGCCGTTCTGGAAGGCAGCCCTTCTCGTGGCGGTTGCCCTGTACCTCACCTGCTTGGTGGAACTGCTGCGGTGAGGGGCTACTTCTTGGGGAGCCGGTAACCGGTGGCGCCGGCCAGGACCAGGGCGATCCACTTGTTCTTCGACATCCCGGCCTTGTCGGCTTCCCGCTGGATCAAGGGAACCATGTCGGGGGGGACGCGGACGGATTCGACGGCGGGCTTCTCTTTGGCCACGGCGAGGATGGTAGCGCATATGCCATCAGGAAGTGTGATAGCGTATGCGCCATCAACAAAAGCGCCTCGCGGTGTGCGACCACCCAGGCGCCCTACTCAAGGAGTTGCGTCCTATGAGCAGCACGCAGGAGCGTATCGCTGTCGGCCAAGTCTGGGAGCACGTTGAGTTTCCCGCGCTGTCACGGCTGGAAGTCACTGGCCCAGACAGTTTCGTTTGGCTCTGCAACGCAGACGGTCGAGCAGGCAAGACCGGCATCTTCGACGAGGCAGTTTTGCGCTCCCGCTTTCGTCTTGCAGATGGAGGGTCGGCGTAATGGCCCGCCGCGTCCCGCAGATCAGCGACGACGTTCACATCGAATTGCTCCTGCCAGCGAATACCGAGGAGTGGGCCGACGAGCTTCTCGCGTCCTGCGACGGGACGGAGGTGGAGCGCACCGACGACGCCCTGATCGTCCGCTATCTCGTCGGTGGTAACTGCGACGGCGTCTCAAACCTCGCCCGCTGGCTCGGCCAGGTCGAAGAAGCGATGCAGGAGGGAGACATCGACCTCATGGAGTTCGAGGTCAAGGTCACCGCCCACGAGCCGGATAGGGGCCAGCAGTGACCCCATCTACTCAACAGGCCACCCCCGGCACCGTCGGCTTCCAAGTCGGCGACCAGGTCGAGCACGACCGGCACGGCCGCGGCGAGATCGTCTGGGTCTACCGCGCTGGTGTTCTCGTTGAGTTCGTCGGCGAGGACACGCGCCACCTCTGGGAGTACGAACTGAAGCTCGTACGAAAGGGCCGCTCATGACCCCATCCAATGGAGAGGGCCGGCAGGTGGAGCACCGCTGCGCGATCGTCCCGGCGTTTCTGGGCGGGTACGCCGCGAAGTGCTCCTGTGGCTGGGAAAGCCGGTCGCGCGTCTGGAAGGAACAGGCGCAGGGGCACGCTGATGCCCACCTAGCCCAGCAAAAGGAGACGCCCTCAAAGAAGCCGATGCCTAGCGACCACCACGTAGAGGTACCGGCTGTTGCTGTTGAGCTGGCGACGAAGAAGTTCACCGACATTCACTGGCATAACGCCCCGTTGAAGTACGGCGGTCACGCGCGAGACACGATGCGCCGCGCCCTCCAAGCAGCCGCCCCTTCTATACGTGCAGAGGCCGAGCGGCAGGTCAGGTGGTTGCTGGATCGGTACAGGCGTCTAGAAACGCTCGCCGGGGAATTTGAAGCCCGCGGTCGTGAACGCAACGGGCTGATGAGTAGCGAGATGGGCGCCGCGGACCTTCGCAGCATCATCGCCGACGCTCACCGCTACCTCGACCATCCCGACACGGACGTAGGGGTCAACGCCCGCCTCGACTCCATCCGCCAACAAGCCGCCCAGCAGGAACGGGAGAGGATAGAAGCGGCGCTGCTTTCCGATAAGGCGAAGCAGGCTGCGATCGCCGGACTTTCGGCTCGGCTCGGCCACACCCTGAACGAGGCGGCCGTTGCGGTTGTTCTGGAGAAAGCCTTCGCCACCCTCAAAGAGGAGGACCACGGTTGAAGCCGACCGACGACACGATTGCTCTGGTCGTGTTCCTGAGCGACCGCAGCTGGATGTACGGCGACGAAATCGCTGGCGGCATTGCCCGACTTGGATTCGAGCGGCCGTCGAGCCAGTGGCTTACGAGTCGGCTGGTTGCCATGTGCAAAGAGGACTGCCCGCGGTTCGAGCGGAGCAAGGCCTGGGAGTGCCCCTGGGAATACCGCGTCACCTCCTGGGCGCACACCGCCCTCAAGAACCAGTGGCGCGGCTTTCGCTCGGCAGCCACCACGCAAGAGCTTCCCACCCCGAAACCTGAGGAGCGTGCCTGATGCACGTAGTGGATAGGCGGGGTAGGGAGCTGAGGGTCGGATCGCGAGTCGCGCTTTCGACGGTTCCGCCTGCGCCCCCGTCGAGTCGCCAGGACGACGGCAAGGTCCGGCAGTTCACCGTCGGGACCGACACCTGCGAGCCCGGCGTCGAAGTTCGCTGGCCGGACGCAGACACCTACTGCTTCGACTGGTACCCGCTCGACGCAAACGACGCCTGCCAAGACCTCGAACTCATCGACCCCGAAGAGGAGAACTGAATGGCTGAGGCGCCGAAGGAAAAGGTGACCGTGTACTGCTCGCAGTGGGCGTCGTGCGGCTGGAAAGGGCAGCGCGTGTCCGACCGCCTAGGACCGCAGCCCGACCCCTGCCCGAGATGCGGAAACCAGGTGGTGCGCTGATGCCTGAGCAAGTCCGCATCCAAGAAAGCACCGTTACCCGAACCCCCTGGGAGGACGTAGCCGATGAGCCACCGTGCCTCTGTGTCGGCGAGCGCGAAGAGGCTCCGCCCGAGCCGAACCCTGACTGTCCGTACCACGGTGAGGGCACCTGTCGCGTTTGCGGCGGGCCGCTAGAAGGCGCTCCCGGGCCTGAGTGTGACGACACGGGGTGCCCGGACAGGGACTGCGCCTCGCCGAGGGAGCCGACCGATGCCTAACTCAGCACCCCGTATCCCAGAGGACCATCCCGCTGTAGAGGAGTTGGCGAAGCGGTCGTACATGAACTGGTATTCCGGCCGGGGCGAGGTCCCGACCTGGGAGGCCGCCACCGCCGAGGCACGGCGCCCATTCGTGAAAGAGGCCATCGAGATCCTCGCTGAGATCCAGCCCCACCTCTACCAGCTCTTCCTAGAACAGGACGAACAGAAGCTGGGTAGCGAGGAGAGCGACTGGCCGGAGCACACCATCGTTCGCTTCCAGGTGGGCGCCCGCGCCGAGGTTGGCGACAACTTCATGTACGGGATCAGCTTCGACCCCGAGAAGGTGGACCGCTACGACGAGAGCGAAACCTACGTCCCGAAAGGCCGCTTCAAGGCCCGCCTAGCAGTCGAAGAAGTAGCTCGGGAGAAAGCCGAGCGGGAACTAGAGCAGGTAAGGGCAGCGGGCCTTCGTGAGCTTCGTGACGCCTTGCACGCGGCCGGAGTGATCAACGCCGAGGAGGTCGAGGACGATCCCGGCGAACTGGTTGAAGCCATCCGCGCCTTTGTCGCTGAACGCGAGCAGGTAGAGGAACGCTGGAAGGACGCCGAACGGCTCTGTGGTGTCGCCTGCAATGAACGCGACGTCGCCGAAAAGCAGCTCAACCAGGTACGGGAGGAGGTCGAGAGGCTGGGTGAGCGCGCGGAGGCGCTGGACGACTTCCGCTCGGATGAGGCCAACCCGCTCGATGAGCGCCACCAAGCTGAGGGCGCCAGGGGCGCGCTGGCCGAGAGCATCAAGCGCCTTACCGCCATCCTCGACTCCTCACCGTCTCTATCTGGGGACGGGGGAAGCAGCGGGGTAGGCGGTCAGTTCACGCTTCGCACCGACGACGCCGGGAAGCGCTGGGAGGTCATCGATTCGCCCGACGTGATCTTCGACGGCGAGGAGGTCGTGGTGGAGGACGTAAGCGCCTTCCGCGGTCGCCTCTGCAGTCTTCTCGGCGAGATCTACGAGGTGGGGAGCATCCCCGACACCGACGAGGTCGGCGCCCCTCAGGAGATAGATGGGCCTGCGCTTTGGAGCGCCATCGATGCACTGAATGCCGAGATCGAATCTCCACGCGCCACCGCCAACTTCGGGGACGTAAAAGAGCGGGGAGAGGAGGGGGGCTGCGAGCGGCCTCCTGCGGGGTGGAGGTGTACGCGGGGCGCGGGTCACGATGGGCCGTGCGCGGCAGTGCCGACGGCTGAGGGCGACGCTCGTCTCGAGGCGGCGACGGCTGCGGCCCGCGCCTGGATGGTTGATCACGACCTCGATGGCTTCTGGTTCGGGAGCCTCGCTGCCGACGTTGTGGCTGCAACCGACCGAGCCGTGCTCTCCGATGAGTCGATCCGCGAGTTGACGAAGCAAATCGTTGAGGGTTCCGACGGCGAAGTCATCTCGCTCCCGTACGCAACCGTGCGCGATGCCCTCGCCAACGTCCTCCACGTCGACCTCACCCAGCAGTCTTCCACCACCAGCAACTCCCTATCTAGGGTGCCGGGGGATCGGGAAAAGTTGCGAGAGCTACTACTCGCGACCGCCGACAAGGTAGAGGAGGAGCTAGGGCTTTGCGTGACCTGTGGTCAGTGGAAGCCAGGGGTCGTCTGCGTGGAGGATGACGGCGACCCGCTCTGCCCGGGTTGCATCGCCATCAGGGCGGACGAACTAGAGGAGGCCGCCAAGCAGCGGTTCATCGCCGATCGCAAGCCCGACCTCCCGGACATCGAGTGGGAAGAGCTTTCGGAGGCCGAGCGCGCTTCGTACCGCTCCACCTCTACCCAGCCTGTTTCTCCCCAGCCCGATTCCACCACCCGCCTATCTGAGGACGGGCAGCCCCAGCTCTCCGATGAGGACCGGGAGGAACTGGAGCGGATCGCGACGATCTGCAAGGGCGAAAGCATCGGCCCCGCCGACGTGTGGGATCGGGCTGCCGCCTTCCTCCGCAAGCTCGCCTCCCAGCCTCAGCAGCAGCCGGAGAAGCGCGAACTAGGCGGAATGGCCAAGGTGCAGGCGCGGGTCAACGAGCTTCGCCGGGACGCTCTCTCTACCGGCGACACGCGGGCGATCTCGGTCATCAACCGCGTGCAGGAGGCCTTGGACGCGACCGGCATCCGGGGCGACCTCATCTGCTCTACCTGCGGCCGGCTCGACGGGCGCCCACACAACGCTGACTGTGCCTTCGCGAAAGAGGAGCGCCAGCAGCACGGAGAGGTAGAGGAGGACGCCGGGGTAGTGCCCGAGTGGGAGACCGTCGCTGTCGCCGACATTGCCGAAGGCGACACGCTGAGGATCGGCTACTGGAGTCGCCAGGTGGGCCGAACCAAGGTGATCCGAGAGGTGGTCGGCATCCCAGTGCCCGGCGCAGCGTTTCTGCTGCGCGACAACTCCGGCGAAAGCGACCAGGATTACCAGTGGACGCCTGACGACAGCGAAACCGTCGAGCGTCGTCCCCAGCACCACGTACCCACCAAAGGCGAGGGAGGCGGGTCAAATGGAGGCTGAGCAGCTTTTGGCTCTGCGCAACTCAATCGCGGAGGAGATCGCCATCTACCGCCGCGACGAACAGGAGTGCTTCAAGCGCTGCGGTCCCCACGGTGAGCCGACGACGATCGCCGAGGCTGAAGCCCAGACGCATGGGCAGGTCGCGTCCAACCACGCCGACCGGCTCTCTCAGCTTCTACCTGCTGATTTTCCGATCCCCACCAAAGGCCAGGAGGGGCGATGAGCGTCCTCTGCGTTGTCTGCAAGCAGTGGTGCTCCGCCTCCCTAGGCTGGCTGACCCACGGTCGCTGCTGGAGGTGTACACGTGTCTAACAAACGTTCCAGTACGGAGCGTGACGCCCTCGGCAAACGTGTATTCGAGAGCACCGTGTTCGGGGGGCGCCCCGCCAAGTTGACCAGCTGGTGCGACGCCGCCGCAGTTATCGAGACGCTCGAAGGCTTCGGCTATCGAATCGTTGGTCCCCAGCCCCGAGATCAGGAGAGAGATCGTGGCTAGGGAGGGGGACGCGTGCATCGAATGCTCGAAGCCCTTGCCGATGGGCGAGTACGACGATCGCACCGGCTGGAGCTTCGACATGGGCGGGCCATGGTGGTGCCCGGATTGCACCAGGAAACGGCGGAGGAACGCCGAGAGCCAGGAGAGCCGAGATGGAAGCTGAGCCGGGCCTAATCACTCGCGAGCACGCTCTTGCCGCTGCCCAGAACGTCGGTCGGAAGGCTGGTTACGCAGTCGCCTGTCACGGCAGCCGTGTCCGCGACCTAGACCTCGTCGCGATCCCCTGGGTAGAGGACACCGCCTACACGCCGCTGATGATCGCCGAGGAGATTGCCCGCGCGATTCCGGGGACCATCAGCGGCAAGGCGGAGAAGAAGCCTCACGGCCGGCTCGGCTTCGTCATCCAGCCAAAGGTCCATTGGGGCTTCGATCGCTGGTACATCGACCTGAGCGTCATGCCTCGCCGCCGTCGCCGTAACCAGCGCCGACAGCTCAAGGAGGCGCGGGATCTGGAGACTCTCCGAGAGGAGCCTGCGCGCAAGGACCAATCGGCGTACCTCACTGGGCGTGCCGACCAGTGCCGCATCGTCGCAAGCATGCTGGGCGGGGAAAAGGATCACTCAGAAGATGGCTAGGGAGGAACCGATCAGCATTCAGCGTTACTCGCTCGGCTTGGACACGGCGGGCAAGCCCCGTCTGGTCTACGACATGCATGGAGAGGTGGTGCGCTTTAGCGACCACGAGAAGGCCGTCAACACTGAGCGAGCCTTGGCCGATGCACGGGTTGAGGATGCCGCGAAGGCGGCGGCGGAGCCATGCGAGCCGACGCAGTCCGCCGACTTCCACCCCGCCCGCAAGCAACTCTTCGAGGCGGTGAAGGCTCTCCGTGCTCTCGGCTGGAGCGACGGAGACATCATCTTCGGTGCCGAACTGGAGCCAGACCAGCCGACCACCCTAATTGCCCCAACAGACCAGCAGGAAGGAGAGGACCGTGGCTGAGGTAAAGCAGGGCGCGCGCCTGAATGACCCGCCGGGGCGAATCCTCCGTTCGTCGGGCTTCGCGATCGAAGTCGATGACGAGACGAACCGCCGCTGGCTAGCCGAGGAAGTCGAGTCCTGCAAAGCGGCTGAAGCTGAGGTGGGCCGCCGCATGGCCGAGGTCGAGGGCGAACTGACCGAGGTTCAGGAAGAACGCGCCCGCTACGAAAAGGAACTGACCGATGCCGTCTGACTCCCCTAACCCGAGCGTAGAGACCCGCACCTTCTACTGGTGCGAGGAACACGGTCCCCTGCCGCGATCAGCAACGAGGCTTGGTATGGAGGAGCCGGTCGGCGGACGCCTCGAATGCGCCTACTGCGAGTGGGATGAGCACTCGGCGCCTGCCTTCGTTGACGAGGTCCAAATGCTTCGCCTAGACGATCACAAAGCAGCCATCCAAGCCGAGGTAGAGAAGCGGGAAGAGGTTGAAGCTGAGCGGGATCAGGCGCGCCGTGTCCACGAAGGCCCTCTCGCTGCTCACGAAGAGCTGATCCGCCAAGTAGAAGCAGCCGAGTCCAAGCTCTTCTCTGCTGTAGAGGAGCTGGAGAAACAGAAGGACGCCGCCGAAACCCTCCACGACTACGCGATCAAATGCGATGACGATCTGACGCGGGCCTACCAGACCGGCGCCATTGCAGCGAGCGAGCAGGCCATCGCCCTCCTACGAGACAAGGGCACTGAGCAAGGAGGGGCTGATGCCTGAGGTGATCGGCAAGACGATGGTGACGCTCTCACCCCTCGACCGGGAGAGGATCAGCGACCAGTGCGATTCGCTCGACTCACAGGGGCCGGGTGCCTCGAAGGACGCGACTTGGCTGCGACAGAAGTTCCTTCAAGGGGGATGCGAGAATGGCGACGATGATGCTGCGGCTGATGGTCTGGATTCAAGACCACGAGATCGAGCTTGCGATCACGCTGTCGATCCTGACGATGACGGCGCTGTACCTGCTGATCGAAGTTCTGTAGCCGGGGTCGCCATAGAGGGTGATCCTGGCCCTGAGCACGCGCTGGTCGAACTGGAGTACTCGGCGCCGAGAGGCGAAGAAGGGCCACAGGCCGGCTGGCGGTTCTACTGCTCGTGCGGCGCGCGCGGCACCTACCACCGGGACACCGGCCACGCCACCCATCCCCGCGAACGGGAACGCTGCGAATCGCTCGCCCGCTACGACCACAAGCAGCACGCCGCAGCCCTTTCCACCCAGCAGCAGTTAGAGCAATCCACCACCGGTAAGGCCCGATGCGCCACCTGCGAGGACGAGGGCCAGGTCGCGAAGAACTTCGGCCTCTTCTCTCCGGGCCGCCCTGAAATCGTCCCGTGCCCTGACTGCTCCACCCAGCAATCCACCACTGGTAAGGAGGACTGCGAGCGATGAGCGGCCGCAAGCGCGATACGGCGCAAGAGGCGTACGAACGGACCCGCAAGTGGCTGAACGCCTCCGAAGATCCCGCCAAGACCCCGGTGTGCGACTGCGCCAAGCAGGAACGCTGCGATATGTGCGATCCGCCGCCGCCTCCTACCCAGCAGAAGGGCGAGGTGAGGGGGGAGTGAGCCGCAAGGCCCGAAAGCGCCACACGCGCAAACAGCGTCGGCGTACGGCGTCGGTTCTCAAGTGGGGGCCAGAGGCGGTTGCTCGCCATCGAACCCGAGCGGGTCGAACCGGCGGGGCGCACTTCAAGAAGCGTGGGAGCGGTCGCAAATGAACGAGCAGCGGTCGAGCCAGCTACGGCGGCAACGCGACGAAGCACGGGATCGCGTCGTCCGGCTTGAAGACGAACTGAAGAAGGCTCAGCACAGTGTCTTCCGCAAGCGCAAGGAGATCCGCCTGCTGATTAAGCAACTGGCGGAATGGAAGGCCGACCACACGCCCGACGTGGCCCGCGTGAAGGAACTCAAGGGCCTGAAGACGACGCTCCGATCCGAGCGCTACATCAAGGGCGTTGAGCTGGAGCGGATCAGATCGGCGCTCTGTGACGACCCAGAGTGCGACCACTGCCGCCGAGTCGAGGCCGCGATGCCCGACGGCGGTCCCTTTAGGTCCGAGCCTCCACCCCCTACCCAGCAAATCAAGACCAACCAGCCTCAAGGAGAGGGAAAGAGCTGATGGGCACCTGTCCAAGCTGCGGCGGGGTGCTCGGGCGCGACTGCTTCAACCCAGAGGAGTGCGCGACGATCAGTGCCTGCACCGCGTCCCAGGCGCTGGAGGTGTTTGGCGAGCTTCGAGCTGAATGTCGCCAACTAGACCAGCAGGTAGAGGCACTGCTTGGGCGCATCGATGACCTTCGCGGCTACTGCCGTGCGCGCCCAGACGACGTGCTCGACTGCCTCTACGCAGCAGCCGATCAGGTGAGGAAGGAGCGAGGGACGTGAGCCTTGACGACCTACAGCACCCGGACTGCCGAGCATGTGAGGAGCGCAAGCGGCTGAGCCTGGGGCAGATGGCAGAGAACCGGCATTTGAAGGAGGCGCTGGCCGAGGAGCCGGACAAGTGGAGCTTCAAGGTCCTGCTCGCGGTCGGTGACGCTCTCCTCGCCGAGGTCTACACCGAGGACATCTTCCCGCGAAGCGACTGCATAGACGCCGAACCCGGGCCGGCTCTCGTGCGGGCCGTACGTGCCTGCCGTGAAGCGATGAAGCAGGAGGCCCCGTGAGCGACCAGATCGCCCACAATCCCCGTGGTCCTGGCATGGGCGCCGGTGCTCCCGAGCGCCGTCGTCTCGCCGCGGTCGGCGGGCGCCATGCAGAGACCCCGCAGGAACGCCGCGCTCGCCTCTGGCAGATCCGGCAGACGCTGGACCTACCGCCCTCGCCCGACCGCCTACCAGCCTTCTACGAGGACACCGATGACTCCTCTTAGGGCTAGTCAGGTAGAGACGCTGAGGTTCGTCGGGGAAGGCGAGAATGGTCGAACCCAGACGGAAGTCTTCGTCAAGTTCGGCTTGCCGTGGCAGAAGGCCAGCACTTACTACGGGCGCCTTGAGGCCCTTCGCGTTGGCGGGTACCTCGTGCGCCGCCGATCGCGCTTCTACCTCACCGCGAAGGCTTTGCGGGAATTGGACCGCAGGGAAGCACTGGAGGGCCAGCAGTGAAGGCGGCGGCGGTTCGACCGTGCAACGACCTTGCCGAGAAGCGCTGCTACGAATGCGGGCGCTGCGGCGTCAAGGCGTTTCAGAAGGTCCGCCGGCGGGTTGGCTTTCACGAGATCGAGGTTTGGCGTTGTCGGAGTCGAGGTGCCTGTGGACCCTTCGATATCCAGGTCGGGCTTGAGGAGTACATGGCCGCTTACGAGCAGGCGAAAGCGGCCGGTTCCGTTTCTTCGACCACGAATGAGGCGGGACAAACGGAACTGCTCGGGGAGAAGCCTTGAAGCCCTTCCCCAAAGTGTCGGCCTCCGAACTTGAGCTAACCCTTGTGGAGCTGGTCGACCTTCACTCGAAGCGCAAGCTCCCGAAGGAATTGAACGGGCCGCAGCAGCTCGACCTCGCCGCGGTCCTCGCTGGTGCAGTGGGGATGAAGCGGGCCGAGTCGATGATCGCTCGCCTGCGCGAGGAGAAGTACCCGATCCGGGATTGGGAGTTGGGCGCCTGCATCTGGTGCGAGGTGGACGACGGCAAACGCCGGAAGGCCACCCAGCACGACCCGGGCGGTGGACCTCCCACTTGCGATCGACACGCGCTCGGACCTGACGAAGACCTCTGTTCTCGCCGCAGCTGCCCCATCGGCGTTCCGAAAGGCGTGAAGCTCTGCGAAGACTGCGATCCAACGGTGGCCCCCGTTGACTAGCCGCCCTTTCCCACAGGACGGAGGGCAGGAGTGACGGAGGCCGCCGCAATCGATGCGATGGCAGCCGGCTTCGCCCGAGGGGTTCGTAATGCCCTACGAGCCGAGAGGCCGGATCTCGCCTGGGAGGTCAGCGTCGGACCAGGCGAGGGCGCCCGTCGTGGCGGGCTCAAAGCCAGCGGCGATGATGCGAAACCGGGCACCACCACGCCGCCCCGCCTTCCAGATCCAGACCCCGCCGATCGCGCCGCGTAGTCCCTGCCGCCACTGGTCCTCGGTGAGGTCCTCAAGGCTCCCGCTGGGTAAGGCCGGCGCTGCCAGGCGGGCTCGAGCCAGTTTCTTTCGGGCAGCTTCGACCGCCTCCACTCTTTTGCGCATCCCTTGGGCGAAGTGCTCGGCTCCCACCTCGCTGATCTTTACCAAGGTCTGGTAGGCAACGAGCTCTGCCTCAGCGTCGTCCAGCTCCCGTTCCGCCTCGGCGATTGCGTCTCGGCGCTCCACCGCCTCGTATCGCAGCCCGACCGATTCCATGTGCTGGCGGACCGCCCCCGAAACAGCGCCCTCCAGTTTCCGCTTGGAGACGATCGCCGGCGAGGGGCATTTGCCGGGCGCCTTATGAGGACGACACTTGAAGATCCCGGCGTGGGAGTCAACGGACATTCGGTAACCGCACCCCGCGCAGTAGACGAGACCGGCGAGAAGGGCGGGCCGAGCGCGGCGGCTGCGAGGTGGAGGTGGGTGGTAGATCTGCGCAGCCTCGAAGAGATCGCGGGTCACAATGGGCTCGTGCGCTTCGAGGTTCACCCACTCGCCGTAGTGGATCTCGCCTAGGTAGACCCGGTTGCGGACCATCTTCCTTGCTCCGGTGAGACCCAAACCGCCTACCTCATCCGCGATCTGAGCCCACGACGCATCGTTCGCCCGCATCTCCATAGCCTTGCGCGGGTCGGGGGCTTTGGGACCAGGGTGGAGCTTGCGGTCCTCTCCCTTGACGTAGCCCCGCGGCACGATCGGCATAGGCCAGATCCCTCGCAGCACCGCCTGCTCTTTCGCGTTGCGGAATTGCGACTTGTAGCGGTTGAGCTGCATGTCGCCCATCACCAGGAAGAGGTTCCGGCTCGTTCGCCCCTCGTCGGTGTCGACGTCGAAGTTCTCCGCGACTGCGATGACCTTGCCGCCGGCGGCCTCGATCCGCTCGATGGTCTTCAGCGCCTCAATGATCGTCATGCGCGAGAGGCGGTCGAGTTGGGCAACGATTAGTCCGGCCGCTTCGCCCCGCTCAATCTCCTGGAGTGCTTGCGAGAGAACAGGCCGGTCGATCCGCCCTCCCGAGACATCTAGCTCCGGCTCCAGCATTCGGACCTGCAGGCCGCGAGACTCGGCGTAACCTTCAATCCGCTGGGCCTGCTGTTCGGGGGAGATAAGCGTCTCGGCCCTGTCGCCCACCCGGCTTACCCGCACGTATCCAAGCCACTGTTGCATCAGCGGGCGACTATATGCCTGTTTTGCCGTCCACGACTGGGAGAGCGTGCAACTGCGCTTCGGTCCCGACGGCGCGGTTGACCAACGGGCTTCTTCCCATCACGGCTACAACTACGCCCGCAGCATCGGCAACTGGGCCTCCGATGCCGGCCTCGTTTCCCGCGATGGCTGGGGACCGGAGACGCGCCTCCATTTCGTCTCCGGCGGCAGCCACGCCGGCAACGCGACCGGCTCCCCTCGCATCCTCCGGTTCACTCCCGGCCGCCGCGTCCACCTGATCCCACTGGAGGCGATCGCCAAGACCAGCACTGCCAGGTTTGCGATCTCATCACCCTGGCTAAAGAAGGTTTGGAGCGATCCCGAGGCTCTCGGAACTAGCTGATTTCACAATTCGGAAAGAACCACTCGATAAGGTCTTCACATCGCCACCGACGTGTCCTCACAGTCGAAGGCAGAGATTGCGAATGCACTCTGCGAGGCGCGGGAGCGAACCCTGGCGCTGGTGGAGCAGCTCGATGACGAGCAGCTGAACACTGTCTACTCGCCGATCCTCAGTCCGCTGGCCTGGGACCTCGGCCACATCGCCAACTTCGAGGAGCTGTGGCTGGTGCAGACGATCGGCGGCCGGGAGCCGATGAACGGCGACCTCGGCCGCTTCTACGACGCGATCGAGAACCCGCGCAAGATCCGTGGGGAGTTGCCGATCCTCCGCAACGCCGAGCTGCGCGCCTATATGGCGGACGTCCGCGAGCGCACCTGGGACGTACTGGAGGGCGTGGAGATCGATGCCGACGTCGAGGACCCGTTGCTGCGCGAAGGGTTCGTCTACGAGATGCTGCTCGCCCACGAGCTCCAGCACAACGAGACGATGCTGCAGCTCCTGCAGTTAGTCGCGGGCTACGAGCTGCCGGCTGAGATCGAAGCCGAACGCAGCTCCTCCCGCATCGCGGCGACGAACACGTTCGGTAGTGAGATGGTCGCGGTCGAAGCGGGCGAGTACGAGCTTGGCGCCCCTGCCCGCGGCTTCGCCTATGACAACGAGCGCCCCCGCCACGCGATCCGGCTCGCCGCCTTCGAGATCGATCGAGTCCCGGTTGACAACGGCACGTACATCGCGTTCTTGGAAGACGCCGGCGGCGCGCCGCCGTTGTACTGGGAGCGCGAGGGGAACTGGTGGGTTGACACCGTGCGTGGGCGCAGGTCACCGATCAATCGCGACGACCCCGTCATCCACATCTCCTGGGACCAGGCCGACGCCTTCGCCCGCTGGGCGGGGAAGCGCCTCCCGACCGAGTTCGAGTGGGAGGCAGCGCGCGAGCAGCTCGACGGCCTCGGCCACGGCTGGGAATGGACCGTCTCTGACTTCCTCGCCTACCCGGACTTCAAGGCCTTCCCGTACCGCGAGTACTCCGAGGTCTTCTTCGGCGATGAGTACAAAGTCCTGCGCGGCAGCTCCTGGGCGACCCATCCGCGCGTCGCCCGCCCAACTTTCCGCAACTGGGACCTGCGGCAGCGGAATCAGATCTTCTCCGGCCTGCGTTGCGCGAGGGACGCGGCATGATCGCGATCGACGTCCACCTCGACGCTGACGCCGCGGCGAAGATGGCGCGCGACGTCCGCGCTGGCCTCTGCGCCTACCCGAAGGAGGTGGCGCCGAAATACTTCTACGACGACCGGGGCTCGCGGCTGTTCGAGCAGATCACCGAGCTGCCCGAGTACTACCCAACCCGGGCCGAGCGCGAGATCCTCGAGCTCCGCTCGGGCGAAATCCACGTCGTCGCCGGCTGCCCCAGCACCCTGATCGAGCTCGGCTCCGGCTCAGCGGCGAAGACCCGCCACCTGCTGAGCGCGATGCGCGACTGCGACAGCCTCGAGACCTATGTCCCGGTCGACATCTCCAAGGAGATCACCGAGCGGACCGCGGCCGAGCTGGTCGAGGAGTACCCCGGCCTCGACGTCCACGGCCTTGTCTGCGACTTCGAGCAGCACCTCGAGCGCGTCCCCCACGGCAGCGACAAGCGGATGATCGCCTTCCTCGGCGGCACGATCGGCAACCTCTACCCGCGCCAGCGGCACGCTTTCCTCGAGCGGATCGCCGCCCTGCTCGGTCCCGACGACCACCTCCTGCTCGGCACCGACCTGATCAAGGACCGCGGCCGCCTCGAAGCCGCCTACGACGACTCGGAAGGGATCACCGCCGAGTTCAACAAAAACGTCCTCGCCGTACTCAACAACCAGCTTGGCGCCGACTTCGACCTCGACGGCTTCGAGCACGTCGCCCGCTACGACGAGGAGGCGGAGCGGATGGACATCCGCTTGCGCTCGCTCCTCGATCAGGACGTCCGGCTCGACGACCTAGACCTCGAGATCTCCTTCGCCGCGGGCGAGGAGATGCGGACCGAGATCTCGACCAAGTTCACCCGTGAACGGCTCGAATCCGTCTACGAGGGCGCCGGCCTCGAGCTGCGCGGCTGGTTCACCGACGCTGCCGGCGACTACGCTCTCAGCCTTGCGTCCGTCGTTGCCTAGAAGCGCGCTGTTCGGGGGGATCGTCGCGATCGCTCTGCTCTGTCCCGGCATCGCCTCAGCAGAGACGTTCGGCTCCAACGGATGCGGCGAGTCGCAGCGCGAACCAAAGTCGATCGTGCTCGCCTGCGGCGACGGCAAAGTGGTGTTCGAAGTCGGGGATTGGGCCGCTTGGGATCAACGGGAAGCAGTCGGAATCGGGATGCTGAAACACCCGGACCTGACCGCTCCTGGCAAGTGTCAGGAAACGGTTCTCGCCTGCCCTTGGGTGGAAAGCGAAGGGATCGCCTACTTCTCCCGCCCCGTCTACTGCCCCGCGAACAAGCGCACCCAGTTCACCCGCTTGCGGATCGACGCTCCGAATGACCCCGACCCGGAACTGAGGCGAGTGCGCCGAAACCTGAAGTGCGGCGAATACTCCGGGCAGCGGGGAGTGGTTCGTCTCGGCACCGTCAGGGCCGCCCGTTACATGCGCACTGCGCTGGCCCGGGAGCCGGACCTCGCGTTCCGGGGCTCCTACGCACGCAAGGTCAGCTGTGACAAGCGGGTGTCGCGCAGCCGGGTCCGCTGCAAGATGAGCTGGATCTACGGCGACGTCGAGTTCTCCGGCAAGGGCGTGATCTGGCTGCTGCGGAGCGGCGGCGGGATCGATTGGGCCTATGCCTACACCGTGCGCAAGCGCAACGCCTACTGCCAGGCGACCGGCGGCACGCACTGCGTCGAGGTGATTACTGCCCGCTAGGCAGCCGGTACCTGCTGGGTGATGCAGTGGATGTTGCCGCCGCCGAGGAGGATCTCCCGCGCCGGCACGCCGATCACCTCGCGCTCGGGGAAAACTTGGCGCAGGATCGCCGCCGCCTCTTCATCGTGGCGCGGATCGAGTAGCGGCATCACGATTCGCGAGTTGCCGAGGTAGAAGTTGACGTAGGAGCCGGCCAGGCGTTCTCCCGCCCGGCGCGACTGACCGCTCTCGCGGGTGTCGAGCCCCTCCGCCTCCTCGGCTGCAAGATGCAAGGGGCCGGGGGAGGGGAGGAGCACCACCTCCAGCGAGCGGCCGCGGGCGTCGGTGGCGGCTTCGAGCCGCTCGCGCGCGTCGCGGGAGATCGCCTGCTGGGGATCGTCCTCGTCGTCGGTCCAGGTCAGCAACACCGTCCCCGGCCGGGCGAAGCAGGCGAGGTTGTCGACGTGACCGTCGGTCTCGTCCTCGAAGACGCCGGCGCCGAGCCAGATCACCTTCTCGGCGCTCAGGTAGTCGCGCAGGACGCGCTCGATCTGCTCCTTCGACAGCTCCGGGTTGCGGTTGGGGTTGAGCAGGCACTCTTCGGTCGTCAGCACAGTCCCCTCGCCGTCGACGTGGATCGATCCGCCCTCGAGCACGATCGGGGCCCGGTAGCGGTCGGCGCCCTCCACCTCGAGGACCTTGGCAGCAACCCGTTCGTCGCGATCCCAGGGGGAGTAGATCCCGCCCCAGGCGTTGAAGCGCCAGTCGACCCCGCGCCGGCCACCGTCGCCGTCAACGAGGAAGGTCGGCCCGTTGTCGCGGACCCAGGCATCGTCGGCGGAGACCTCGACCACCCGCACCGCCGGCGAGAGCGTCGCCCGCGCGTTCTCAAACTGGGCGTCGGAGACCGCCATCGTCACCGGCTCGGCTTTGGCGATCGCCTCCGCGACCGCCGCGTAGGCCGCCTGCGCCGGCTTCGCGCCCAGCCGCCAGTTGTCGGGGCGCTCCGGCCACGCCATCCAGCAGCCGCTGTGCGGCTCGAACTCGCCGGGCATCCGGAAGCCGTCTTCGGCTGGCGTCGATTTCAGCGTCAGACCCATTCCCCTCTATCTTGAACCAGTGGACGAGATCCGCCTGATCCGTGCCGAGCAACCGCCGCCCTCGCCGGCGCGGACCCGTCCCGCCGAGCGACCGCCGTTCCGGATCGCCGCGGTCCAGCACCGTTGGCACCCGGACCCCGCTGAGCACGAAGCGGCGCTGGAGGAGGGGATCCGCCTGGGGGCGGACGCGGGGGCGCAGCTGGTCTGCTTGCAGGAGCTGACCCTAAGCCGCTATTTCGCCGTCGATCCGGACGGTCCGGAGGCCGCCGGCGCCGAACCCGAGGAACTGCCGGGCGGCCGCACCTTCGAGTTCGCCACCCGGATGGCGACCGCGACCGGCGTCCACATCCACGCCTCGCTCTACGAGCGCGCCGACGGTGACGACGGCCTCGGCTTCAACACCGCGATCGTCGTCTCACCTCAAGGCGAGCTCGTCGCCCGCACCCGCAAGCTCCACATCCCGGTCACCGCCGGCTACCACGAGGACCGCTACTTCCGGGCTGGCCCCGGCGACTCGGAGGCCTTCCCGCTGGTCGGCCTCGGCGATATGCGCCTTGGCCTGCCGACCTGCTGGGACCAGTGGTTTCCAGAGCTCGCCCGTGCCTACAGCCTCGAGGGTGCCGACGTCCTCGTCTACCCGACCGCGATCGGCTCCGAGCCCGATCACCCCGAGTTCGACACCCAGCCGCTCTGGCAGCAGGTGATCGTCGGTAACGGGATCGCCAACGGCGTCTTCATGGTCGCCGTCAACCGGATCGGCAACGAGCCGCCCCTCACCTTCTACGGCTCGTCCTTCATCTCCGACCCCTACGGCCGAATCCTCGCCCAGGCCCCCAGGGATGAACCGGCAGTCCTCGTCGCCGATCTGGATCTAGATCAGCGTCGGGACTGGCTCGAGCTCTTCCCCTTCTTGACGACTCGTCGCCCTGACACCTATTCCTCCCTCGCCGAGGATCCGATTCAGGACTGAGCGCAGTGGTAAGAGGGTCCGGTCGTCCCCCGCGGGAATTTGTCGCGCCCCTACGGGGCTGCTCCCTGAAGTAGAGCCCGCCTATGGCGGGCAAAAGACAGTTTGCATTTCGCCGCTTCGCGAACATTCCCGCGGAGGACGACCGGACCCCCTGTAACAGAGCTCTGAGAGACGCCCCAGGGTCCAGCAGCTTTCTTAAAAAAGCTGTCGTGGCCTCAGCCGTATCTCTAGTTCTGTCGCTGGAGGGACGGGTGTCCCCTGGCCGACCGGCGTCCTGATTTTCGCACTGACCACTTGGCGAGAGATAGGTAGTTCACGGCGAAAATCCCAGGTGGGTCAGGGGACACCCGTCCCTCCCTACCGAAAGCGGTTGGAACTACGGAGCCAGCGCCTCGATCGCCTCCGCCAGCTTGTCCGGCGTAACGATCGGGGTGATGATCGGCAGGGTGATCCCGCCGGCGACGAAGGTTGCCAACCGCTCCTGCATCTGCTCTGGGGTGCCGAAGATGAACATCTCCTCGATCAGCTCCCAGGGTGCCGCCGCCGCGGCCGCTTGGCGGTCGCCCGCTTCCCAGGCCTCGACCATCGGCCCGATCTGCTCGCCGTAGCCAAGCCAGCGGTAGAAGTTGGCGTAGACCGGAACGGTGATGTAGGAGGAGAACATGAAGCGGGCCAGCGGCTCGACCTGCTCGCGCTCGCCGGGGATGCAGAAGACGCGGCAGAGCAGCTCGAAGCCCTCCGGCGCCCCCTGTAGCTGGGCGGTCACCTTCGGCAGGCCGGCCAGGGGCAGGAAGTTGGTGAAGGCGCCGTCGGCGCGCTCGACCGCCAGCTCCAGCATCTTCCCCCGCAGCGCTGCCAACACGATCGGCACCCGGTGCGCCGGCTTCTGTTCCAGCTTGAACCCGGTCTCGGTCCGCTCGCCGGCCAGCGCCGGGCCGAGGAAGTCGAGCGTCTCCCGCACCTTGCTCAGCGGCCGCTCGAACGGAATCTGGTTCCAGCCTTCGACGATGCGGTCGGAGGAGGAGCCGATCCCGAGCACGAAGCGACCTTCGGAGGCGTCGGCAAGCGCCGCCGATTGCTGCGCCAGCAGCGCCGGACCGCGCTGGAAAACGCCGACGATCCCGGTGCCGAGGCGCGCGCGCTCGGTCCAGGCGGCGCTCAGCGCCAGCGGCGTGAAGCCGTCCGGCCCGGCCGTCTCGCCGGTCCAGAGATCGGTGTAGCCGGCGGCCTCGGCCCGCTTGACCAGCTCCTCGTGGTCGGCGAGCGTCAAGCCCGGCAGCGGCAACGTCAGGCCCCATCGGTCCATGCGCTGACCCTAATCGTTTCAATAGGGTTCGGTGCAGATGGAGGCCACCCCCTCGACTGCCAAGCCGGACCGCAACCTTGCGCTCGAGCTCGTCCGCGTCACCGAGGCGGCTGCGCTTGCCTCCGCTCGCTGGGTCGGCCGGGGCGACAAGATCGCCGCCGATCAAGCCGCCGTTGACGCGATGCGCCACGTTCTCGACTCGGTCTCGATGGACGGCACCGTGGTTATCGGCGAGGGCGAGAAGGACGAGGCGCCGATGCTCTACAACGGCGAGCGAATCGGCGACGGCAGTCCGCCCGTGGTCGACATCGCCGTCGACCCGCTGGAGGGGACCCGGCTTTGCGCCCTGGGAATGCCGAGCGCGATCGCGGTTATCGCCCTCGCCGAGCGCGGCACGATGTTCGATCCCGGCCCCTGCGTCTACATGGAAAAGATGGCCGGTGGGGAAGAGATCGCCGACCTGCTCGACCTCGACCGGCCGCTGCCGGAGACCCTGAAGCTGATCGCCGAGCGCAAGGGCGAGTCGGTTGGCGACGTGACCGTCGTCATGCTCGACCGCCCCCGTCACGAGGAGGCGATGAAGGAAGTGCGCGAGGCCGGCGGCCGCATCCGGCTGATCACCGACGGCGACGTCTCGGCGGCCCTGCTGGCGGTCAGCGAACGCTCGCCGGTCGATCTGCTGTGGGGAATCGGCGGCACCCCCGAGGGGGTCATCTCCGCTGCCGCGCTGAAGTCGATGGGCGGCCAGCTGATCGGCCGGCTCTGGCCCCGCAACGACGAGGAGCGCTCGGAGGCGGTTGACGCCGGCTACGACCTCGACCAGGTTCTTACCGCCAACGATCTCTGCTCTGGCGACGATGTCTTCTTCTCCGCCACCGGGGTCACCGACGGCGACGTCATGCAGGGGGTCCGCTACCGCGGCCCCGGCGCCACCACCGAATCGCTGGTGATGCGCTCCCGCTCGGGCACCGTGCGCCGCGTCCACGCTCGCCACGACCGCTCGAAGCTGCGAGCGGTCACCGGCGAGCGCTACGGCTGATTTTCATCGCTTCGGGGTAGCGGGGCGGCGTGATCGCCGTCGCTGGATCGACCGGGTACATCGGCGGCCTGCTCTGCGGGCGGCTATGCGATGAAGGGGGTGCGGTGCGAGCCCTGGCTCGCGATCCCGAGGCTGCGGCGGAGCTGGAGCGGGCCGGCTGCGAGGTGCGGCGCGCCGATGTCCTGGAGCCAGCAACGCTCGGCCCGGCCTTGGCGGGAGTGGAGGTTGCTTACTACCTCGTCCACTCGATGGGCAGGGGGTCCGATGGCGACTTCGCCGAGCGCGATCATCGCGGCGCGGAGAACTTTGCCGCGGCGGCAGCCGCGGCCGGCGTTAAGCGGATCGTCTACCTCGGCGGCCTGGGGGAGGGGTCCGAGCACCTGAACAGCCGCCACGAGACGGCCGAAACGCTGCGGCGGGGAGAGGTGCCCGTCGCCTACTTCCGCGCCGCCGCGGTGATTGGCGCCGGCAGCGAGTCGTTTCGCACCGCCTTCTACTTGGTCCGCCGTTTGCCGCTGATGATCACGCCGCGTTGGGTTGCCACCCGCACCCAACCGATCGCCGTCGCCGACGCGGTCGCCTATCTGGCTGCCGCTTCGGACCTCTCGCTTGCGGTCGATCGGGAGATCGAAATCGGCGGCCCAGACGTGACCACCTACGGCGGCATGATCGACGAGCTGGCCCGCGCCCTCGGTCGCCGGCCGCCGCTGCGGATCACCGTGCCGCTGCTGACCCCGACGCTCTCCTCGCTGTGGATCGGGTTGGTCACCCCGGTTGATGCCGGGGTCGCACGACCCTTGATCGAGGGGCTGGCGACGGAGACCGTGGTGAGCGACCCCTCGGGTATGGCCCTCTTCGCAAGCGTCGAGCGGACTCGCTTGCAGCCGGCTCTGCGGGCGGCTGCGGCGGCGGAGTGAATCGGGCCTAGGCGCGCCGCTGCTCTTCGCGCGCCAGCTCTTCGCCCACGAACGGGACCAGGAACTCGTAGGTCAAGTCGGGCAGCAGGGCGGGAAGCTCGGCCGCGCGGTCGAGCAAGACCTCCTCGTACAGGCGGGCGAGGAGCGCGCCGACTCCGAGGTGGGTGGCCTGCTTAAGGTCGGGGCTTGCGACCTGGCCATCGAGACCTTCGTCGACAAGAGTGGCGAAGCGGGAGTACTCGGCCTGGAAGATCGAGCGAAATGTGGGGCCGACCGTGCTCGTCTCGATCAGGAGGAAGCGAGCGGCGGTGGGGTCGGCTGCGAACCAGGTGAGCGTCACCTCCAGTCCGCCCCGCACTCGCTGCGGCCAAGGGTCGCTGCCGATGTAGGCCTCGCGCACGCGGCCCTCGAGGTCGTCAAGGAGGACCTTGTGGGCGGCGATCATGCAGTCGAGCTTGTCTTCGAAGAGTTCGTAGAAGCTCTCCCGACCGACCCCGGCCTCACCGAGAATGTTGGCGACGGTGGTCGACTCGTAGCCGTGGGTCGCCGTCGCCCTGACCACGGCGGCAAGCAGGCGCTCCCGCTGCGAGCGTTCGACCAGCTCCCGCGGCAGCCCATGGCGTCCGCGCGGGAGTCGCCACTGGCGCAAATCCTCGGGCGGCTCGGTCAATGCTCCGCCGCGCCCATCGCTTCAGCCTCTTCCTTGGCCAGTCGCGACTGCTCCAGGGCCTTCTCGTGGCCGCCGTAGGGAGTGACCGCGAGGTAGACAATCTCCGGCAGGATCTCTGGCAATTGGTCGGTCCGGCCGGTGGCAATCTGGTTGAGGATCAAAACCTGAACTTGGCCAAACGCCAGGCGCGGGTCGGTGTGGGCTTGGGCGCTGTTGCCGTCGCTGCTCCAAAGGGCTTCGAGGGCAGGAACGGTTGCCCTGCGGTAGCGCTCGACCACGGTCGGATGGACGGCGATCGCGTCGCCGGTCACCACCTGCGCCAGGCCAGGCTGGGCGGCTAGCGCTGCGAGCACGGCAGTGGCTCCCTTGCGGGTGGCGTCGGCCGGTTGGTCGGCGGGGGAGTGGGCCGCCGCCGCGGCCGCCTCAAGCTGGGACAGGCAGTAATCGAGGGCGGCGTCGAAGCACTCCCGCTTATCTTCGAAGTGCTTGTAGAAGGTGGTTCGCGAGATCCGCGCGCGGCCGACGATGTCGGTGATCGTGGTCGCCGCGTAGGTTTTCTCGGCGCAGCTCTCGATGATCGCGTCGACGATTCGCTGGCGCTGTGTTTGACTGGCGATGTCGAGCGGAGTCGTCGGGCGCAAGACGCTGCCTGGCTCTTCAAAACTCCGTTGTTTTTGCATCAATGCGGATTGTTCCACCCTCACCGGCGATCTGGACTGGTGGTCCAGGCCGGCGCGTAGTTCCCCGCACGAGGATACGACAGTTTTTATTAACTGGTCGGCGAAGCTGGTTTTTCGGTCCGAGTACTCGACTCTTTTCCGCAATCCTGGCAAGGCCGCTTGGAGTCCGGGTGGTAGGGGATTTCGCCCGTGTCGTGGTACTCGAAACGGAGCGAGTTGATCACCGCACCCACCATCAGCGCCAGGCTCAGAACGTAGAACCAGAGCAAGGCGATGAGGATGAATCCGAGGGTTGAGCCGAACCGCGAAAGACTGGACACGTTGGAGAGATAGATGGGGAAAAGCCAGTTGGCGAGGCCGGCGCCGAGGGTGACGAAAAGCGCCCCGGGCCAGACCGCTCGCCAGGGCATATGGCCTTTCGGGACCGCCCAGAAAATCACGCAGCAGATGCCGAAGGTGACGAGCAGGGCTGCCGTCAGCAGCAAGACCGTGTCGATCGCCTTGATGTCGGAGAGGCCGAGGGGGAGGCGGTCGGTGCCGGAGAGCAAGGTGCTCTCGACCGTGGGGACGAAGATGCTGGCGGCGATAAAGAGGAGGACGACGACCAACATCGCGAAGGAGAAGCGCTTCTGCTCGACCCAGCCCCGGCACTCGACGTGGTAGATGCGGCAGAAAGCGGTGTCCATCGCCCCCCAGAACGAGGCCCCGATCCAGAGCGAGCCGGCGAAGGCAGCGATCCCGATCGTGGTCGAGTTGCTCTCGATCCGGCTCAGGGCGTCAGTCAGCGTTTGCTGCTCTACGTTGGGGAAAAGCCGCTGCAGGTCGGCCAAGACACTGCTCTCGACCCCCTCAATCTTCAGTACTTGGCCGAAAACAAAGAGGACCAGGAGGGCGAAGGGGAAGACCGAAAGCATCAGGTTGTAGGCGACCATCCCCGAGAGCCCGGTGACGTTCTCTTGATAGGCGCGGCGCCAGAAAGCGCGCAGCCAGGTCGTGGGATTGCGGGGGGAGTT
The DNA here is from genome assembly GCA_036519395.1 of Solirubrobacterales bacterium. Classification (GTDB taxonomy): domain Bacteria; phylum Actinomycetota; class Thermoleophilia; order Solirubrobacterales; family 70-9; genus VAYN01. The sequence goes on from DATDLJ010000106.1 coordinate 105,045, forward strand.
GGGCATTGACTTCACAAACTGAAGCGAGTACCATGCGAACAGGCGTTTGACCAGTTTTAGACGCCCGCCCGTCAGGGCACAATGACGATGTAGACGCTACTTCGCGGGCCACGTCTTCGGTCCGCTTTTTGTCGGTCCGGCGCGACTTTCGGGTTGCGACGGTATTTCATCGCCAGAACTAAACATCGAGCGCAAGGAAACGAGTAAGAACGGATGCTGGTAGCAGAGCTTCAGGAACTGGATGAGGTCAAAAATCTCATCAACCGTGGGCAGCAGCTCGGGGTTCTGACCTTCGGTGATATTGCCTCCGCGGTCTCCGAGGTCGATCTCGACGAGTCTGATGTCGAGGACCTCTACGGCCACCTCGAGAAGTCGGGGATCGAGCTTGTCGAGGACATGGACCCGGCCCAGAAAGCCGCCGCCGAAGCGCTCCCCGCGGACACCGGCAAAAAAGGTCGCCGGCGCCAGAAACAGGCGCTTGACCTAAAACCGGACATGACCACCGATTCCTTGCAGCTGTTCCTCAAGGACATCGGCAAAGTTCGCTTGTTGACCGCCCAAGAGGAGGTCGAACTGGCGAAACGGATCGAGCGCGGAGATCTCGACGCGAAGCAGAAAATGGTCGAGTCGAACCTGCGCCTGGTCGTCTCGATCGCAAAAAATTACCGAAACCAGGGCCTGCCCTTCCTCGATTTGATCCAAGAGGGAACGCTGGGCCTGGTTCGCGCGGCGGAGAAGTTTGACTACCGCAAGGGGTTCAAGTTCTCCACCTACGCGACCTGGTGGATCCGCCAGGCGATCGCCCGGGCGCTGGCTGACAAGGCGCGGACGATCCGGATCCCGGTCCACGTCGTTGAGAAGCTGAACAAGATTGGCCGCGCCGAGCGCAAGCTGGTCACCGAGCTGGGCCGCGAGCCCACCCCGGAGGAGATCGCCGAGGTAACGGGGATCGATCCCGAGGAGGTCGACTCGATCAAGCGCTCTGCTCAGGCCCCGGTTTCGCTGGAGAAGCCGGTTGGCGACGAGGAGGAGTCGGAGTTCGGTCAGTTCATCGCTGACGAGAAGGCCGAGTCCCCGTTCGATCGGGCAGCGGATCTGCTGACCAAAGAGGCCCTCAAAGAGGCCCTCGAGAACCTCTCCTACCGTGAGCGCCGCGTGCTTGAGCTCCGTTACGGACTCGGCGGCGAGCACCCACGGACCCTGGACGAGGTTGGCCGTACCTTCAACGTCACCCGCGAGCGAATCCGCCAAATCGAGAACCAGAGCTTGAAAAAGCTCCAGTCACTCGGTGAGGCGCAGAAGCTCCGCGAGGTCGCTTAATCGTCATCCGGGGGAGGGGTCTGATGCCCCTCTCCCGGAATTGACCTTCCCTCTGCAGCGCTCCAGGCCGCTTATCTGGGTGCAATCCCAGAATTAAGTCATTCGGCCAGCCGGTCGATATAGGCCGGGATGTTTGACATCGATTCAGCCTTGCGCACCCTGGTAGAGCGGGGTGGGTCCGATTTGCACGTCAAGGTCGGGGTACCGCCGACTGCGCGCTTGCATGGTGAGCTGGCTCCGCTTGAGGGCTATTCGCCGCTGGAGCCGAAAGACACCGAAAGCGCGCTCAACGACATCGCCGAGGTTCGCTCGCTGACTGAATTCGAGGAAAGCGGGGAGGCCGACTTCAGTTACTCGATCCCGGGCCTCTCGCGTTTCCGCGTCAACTCCTTCAAGCAGCGCGGCTCGATCTCGATCGTTTGCCGCGCGATCCCCTTTGAAATTCGCTCGGTCGATGACCTCGGGCTGCCGCCGGTGGTGACGAAACTGGCCGAAGAGCAGCGCGGAATCGTCCTCGTCACCGGCACCACCGGGTCGGGCAAGAGCACGACCTTGGCGGCGATGGTCGACCACATCAACCGCACCCGCACCGATCACATCATCACCCTCGAGGACCCGATCGAGTACCTGCACCCGGACAAGAACTCGATCGTCAACCAGCGCGAAGTCGGCTCCGACACCGACAGCTTTGCCCGCGCCATGCGCCGCGTCTTGCGCCAGGACCCCGACGTGATCCTGATCGGCGAGATGCGCGACGAGGAGACGGTCCGCACGGCGCTGTCCGCGGCCGAGACCGGTCACCTCGTCCTCTCTACCGTCCACACCCTGGACGCGACCGAGACGATCAACCGCATCGTCGACTTCTTCCCGCCCCACCTGCAGCATCAGGCGCGGGTGATGTTGGCGGCGACCTTGAAGGGGGCAATCGCCCAGCGCCTCGTCCCGGATGTGACCGGGGACGGTCGCGTGCCGGCCTCGGAGGTGATGGTCGTCACCGGCCGGGTCCAAGACCTGATCATGAACCCCGAGGAGACGGGCAAGATCACCGAAGTCATCTCCGAGGGCGAGTACTACGGGATGCGCACCTTCGACCAGTCGCTGCTCGGCTATGTAATGGAAGGCAAGATCGCCGAAGAGGTGGCGCTCGACTACGCCTCCAACCCCCATGACTTCAAACTGATGATCGCCGCCGGTGGCCAGCGGGCAAGCGGTATCGAGCAGCTCGGCAGCGAGGAACCGGTGCCCTCATGAGAGAGCAGCTGAATGAGAACCCGATGGCCCAGGTCGGCCTCGTCGTGCTGCTGGTCGTCGTCGCTGCCTTCATGTTCATGCGCATGAGCGGCGGCGGCGAAGAAGAATCCGAATCGGCTCCGACCGAAGCGACCGTCTCGGTTGAAGGCACCGACCAGGTTGGCACCGCCACCGGGTCGACGCCCGGCGAAGCGGTCGAAGGTGCCGTCGCCAGCGCTCTCGAAGCCACTCCGGAAGCGGCGGGCGGCGTCACTGGCTCGGTTCCGGCACCGCCGCTGCCACGTCCGGTTACGAAGGCCTACCGGGCCGGGAACACGATCGTGCTCCTCTTCGTTGACAACGGTGGGATCGGCGACAAACGGGTCAAAACGGCGGCCGATGCGGTTTCCGGGGAGCCGAACGTAGCCCTCTTTGTTGTCCCTTCGCGGCAGATCGCACGCTACGCGGCGATCACCTTGGGGCTTGAGGTCAACCGGGTTCCCGCCCTGGTCGTGGTTCGTCCCCGCCACCTTGCCGGCGATGCTCCACAGGGCACCGTCGACTTTGGCTTCCAAACCCCCGCGGGGGTCCGGCAGGCGGTCAAGGACGCCGCCTACGACGGCAGCGAACTCCCCTACCACCCGCGATAAGGAAGCTCCGATGAGCGGCAACGGCAACCCTCACGCTCCGCACCTTCGCCCGGTTCCGGACTCCGGCGGCTCGGCGGCGCCCGCGCTGACGGCCGAACCCGGCGCGGTCGGGCTGACCCCGCCCCGCCAGCGGGTTCATTCGCATGGCTTCGTCACCGACGTCCTGGTCGAACTTGGCTATGCCACCGCCGAGACGGTGCAGGCAACGATCGATGCCGCCCGCACGGCAGGCAAGCCGCCAGAGCAGCTGCTGCTTGAGCAGGGCTCGATCAGCGGCGATCAGCTCTCCCGCGCGGTGGCCGAGCGCTATGGCCTGGACCACGTAGATCTTTCGACCTACCAGGTGGATGTCACCGCTGCGGCGCTGTTCCCGGTGGCGATGGCCCGTCGCTACAAAGCCGTGCCGGTCGGATACGTCGACTCGAAAACCCTGCTCGTCGCCGCCGTCGACCCGGCAAACGTCCTCGCCGCCGACGACATCCAGATCGCGACCGGCCTTGATTGCCGGATCGCCGTCGCCGCAGAAGACGATGTCCAGGCCCTGCTGTCCCGACTCAGCACCCTGCAGAGCGCAGCGGCCGACGCCATTGTCGAAGAGGAAGACGACGCTGAAGAAGCGGAAGCGGAACTCGGCGACGTCGCCGAGATGCAGGTCAGCGCCGAGGACGCGCCGGTAATCAAGCTCGTCTACAGCATCCTCGCCCAGGCGGTTGGCGAGGGCGCCTCCGATATCCACCTCGAGCCCGAGGAGGGAGAACTGCGGATTCGCTTCCGGATCGACGGTGTGCTGAAGGAGGCGGCGCACGTGCCGCGGCGGATGATCGGGGCCGTGATCTCGCGCCTGAAGATCATGAGCGAGCTCGACATCGCCGAGAAGCGCGTGCCCCAGGACGGCCGGGTCAGCGTCTCGATCGAGGAGCGCCGGATCGACCTGCGTGTAACGACCCTGCCGACCCAACGCGGCGAGGGCGCGACGATTCGCATCCTCGACGAAAGCAACGCCCAGCGGACGCTGGATGACCTCGGCATGGATGGTTCGGCCCGGGCCCGCTTCGAGGACGCCTTCCGCCGTGCCTACGGTGCCGTCCTCGTCACCGGCCCGACCGGCTCCGGCAAGAGCACCACCCTCTACGCGGCGCTGGCCGAGCTGAACGAGATCGAGAAGAAGATCATCACGATCGAGGACCCGGTCGAGTATCGGATCGAGGGGATCAACCAGATGAACGTCAACCGCAAGGCCGGGCTCGACTTCGCCACCGGCCTGCGCTCGATCCTCCGCGCCGACCCGGACATCGTGATGGTGGGCGAGATCCGCGACGCCGAGACGGCTCGGATCGCGATCGAGGCGGCGCTGACCGGCCACATGATGCTGACCACCTTGCACACCAACGACGCCCCCGGCGCGATCGCCCGCCTCAACGAGATGGGGATCGAGACCTTCCTTACCGCCTCGGCGGTTGACTGCGTCGTCGCCCAGCGCTTGGCCCGCAAGCTTTGTTCCCACTGCAAGCGGCGGGTGGTGATCCCGGCCTCTGCCCTGCGCGAAGCCGGGCTCTCGCTCGGCACTGACGTTGAGGCCTATGAACACGTCGGTTGCCCCCGTTGCAACAACAGCGGCTACCGCGGCCGGGTCGGGATCTACTCGGTGATGGCCCTCAGCGAGCGGCTGAAGGAAATGACGATTGCCCGCCACGCCGAGCCGGAGATTGCCGCCGTCGCCCGCGAAGAGGGGATGTTGACCTTGCGCGAGGACGGCGTAGTCAAAGTCAGAGCTGGCGTAACCAGCCTCGAGGAGGTACTCCGTGTCACTGCCTGATTTCGATTTCTCAGAGGTGCTGCGCCGGATGGTCGAGGCGCGGGCTTCCGACGTGCACATCACCGCGGGGTTCCCGCCGGCGATCCGCGACAAGGGCCGGATCAAACCGATGGAGGGATTCTCGGTGCTGTCCGGGCAGCAGACGCGCGAGGTCGTCTACTCGATCCTCAACGACGACCAGCGCAAACGCTTCGAGAATCACAAACAGCTCGATTTCGCCTACGCGATTCCCGGCGTCGCCCGCTTCCGCGTCAACTGCTTCTTCCAGCGCGGCGCGGTCAGCGCCGCCTTCCGCCTCGTTCCCCAGGACATCCCGGAGCTCGACGGGCTGGGGGTTCCCCAGGTGCTGCGCGAGCTGGCGGCCAAACCGCGCGGGTTCGTTCTCGTCACCGGCCCGACCGGCTCCGGCAAGAGCACCACCCTCGCCTCGATGATCGACGTGATCAACAGCGAGAACGAGGATCACATCCTCACGATCGAGGACCCGATCGAGTTCCTCCACACCCACAAACGCTCGATCGTCAACCAGCGCGAGATCGGCGCTGACGCCGAGGACTTCTCCCTCGGTCTCAAAGCCGCCTTGCGAGAGGATCCGGACGTGATCCTGGTCGGCGAGATGCGCGACCTGGAGACGGTCTCGACCGCGCTACCCGCGGCCGAGACCGGCCACTTGGTCTTCGCCACCTTGCACACGCAGTCGACCGCGCAGACGGTCGACCGGATCATCGACGTCTTTCCGCCCGAGCAACAGGGTCAGGTGCGGACCCAGCTCTCGATCGCCTTGCAGGGGATTGTCACCCAGCAGCTGCTGCCGACCGCCGATGGGCGCGGCCGCGTCGTTGCCTGCGAGGTGCTGGTCCCGACCCCGGCGATTCGCAACCTGATCCGCGAGGGCAAGACCCACCAGATCTACGCCGCGGTGCAGACCTCAGGCGCGGTCGGGATGCAGACGATGGACGCCGATCTGGCTCGCCTTGTTCGCGCCGGACGGATCACCCGGGCGCTGGCTGAACAGCGCGCCTCGGTCCCGGAGGAGCTAAGACGCTTGCTGGGCGGGGCGCCGCCGACGATGCCCGGTGGCTCGCTCGACGGCCGGGCGGCGACCGAAGCCGCAGCCGTTGCGGCCGCTGTCGGTAACCCGCCCCCGAGTTACGGGCAGGGGGCGTAACGGGCGATGGCTGGCGCCAGTACCTTCACTTTCCGGGCGATGGACCTGGCCGGGACGACCTCGGCCGGGGAACTGGAGGCTGAGTCAAAGGCCTCGGTCACCGAGCAGCTGCGGCAGCGCGGCCTGATCGTCCTCGACGTCAGCGAGAAGTCGGACCCGTTCAAGATCGAGGACTTCTTCAAGCGCTTTCAGGGCATCGACATGCGCGAGCTGGCGGTCTTCTCGCGCCAGTTCGCCACCCTGATCGCCTCGGGGATGCCGATGCTCCGTACCCTGCAGACGCTCGAGGAGCAGACGCAGGATGAGCAGATCAAAGCGGCGGTCGTCGGGGTCCGGGCCGATGTCGAGGCGGGCAGCACCCTGGAGGCGGCGATGGAGCGCTACCCCAAGGTTTTCGACCGCCTCTTCCGCGCCATGGTCCGTTCCGGTGAGCAGTCCGGCCGGCTCGAGGAATCGATGGACCGAATCGCCTACCAGGTCGAGAAATCCGACTCGCTGCGGCGCCAGGTCAAATCGGCGTTGATGTACCCGGCCTTGGTCTTCGGTTTCGCGGCCGTGGTGCTGGTCGCGATCGTGGCTTTCGTAATCCCGATCTTCGCTGGGATCTTCGAAGAACTCGCCGCCGAACACCCGGAGGAAGGGGCGACCCTGCCGCTGCCGACGCAGCTCTGCGTCGGCGCCTCCAATGCCCTCACCGGGTACTGGTTCGTCATCATCCCGGCGCTCGCGCTGTCGATCTTCGCTTTCTTCAAGTGGAAGAAAACCGAGACCGGAAACGAGCTCTGGGATCGGTTCAAACTGCGCATCCCGGCGAAAATCGGCGACGTGATTCAGAAGGTGGCGCTGGCTCGCTGGTCGCGGACCTTTGCTGGCTCGGTCTCCGCCGGCGTGCCGATGCTGCAGGCGATCCGCCTCACCGGCGAGACCGCCGGCAACGTCGTCGTCGAGCAGGCAATGGATGACGTCTACGAATCGGTCAAAAGCGGTGGCACCCTAGCGGGTCCGATCGAAGCGAATCCGATCTTCCCGCCGATGGTCGGCCACATGGTTGCGGTCGGGGAGGAAACCGGTCAGCTCGAGCACATGCTCTCCAAAGTCGCGGACTTCTACGAGGCCGAGGTCGACGCCAAGGTGAAAGCCCTAACGGCACTGATCGAGCCGCTGATGATCGTTTTCGTCGGCGGGATCGTCGGTTTCATCGTGATCGCGATGTACCTGCCGATGTTCAGCATCTACGAACACATCCGGTAATCGGACCAGACAAGAATTCATTGCCAAATTTTGGGCTATTGAAATCCTAGTTTCGGGGATAAAGGGATTACCGGCGGTGCCGATGAGGTAGGGGAAATAAAGATCTGCCAGTGCTCTGGTGCTAAAGGCAAACTCGTCGTGAGGCGGGGGCGCAAAGCCAACGGGGCTCCTTATCGGAGCCGGCCGGGCTACCACCGGGGTCGACAGGACACCACGTGGCTGAGATGCGACGGGGCTCTGGCTAAAGCGATTAGGAACCTAGGAGGTACCTAATGTTTATCCAGAATCTCCGGGCCAAAATTGGTGCCCGGCTTAACGGCGACAAGGAGGCTGGCTTCACCCTGATCGAGCTCCTCGTCGTCATGCTGATTCTCGGCATCCTCGCCGCGATCGCGCTGCCCGCCTTCTTCAACCAGAAAGACAAGGCCGGCGACGCAAAGGCAAAGGAGTACGCGCACTCGGCCCAGGTCGCGATGGAGACCTGCGCCACCGAGAACGATGGCTCCTACAGCGAAGCGAATTGTGAAACCGCTGACCTGGAAGCAATCGAGCCGTCGCTGAAAAGCGCCAACTTCGAAGCTGACCCGGAAGCCACCGGTTACACGATCGTCGTCACCTCGACCACCGCGGGCCAGACGTTCTCCGTCGTCAATGACGAAGGCGAGCTGTCCTTCCCCTGCACCGTGCCCGGTGAAGGCGGTTGCCCGGAAACCGGTAAAGACGGCGAAGGTAAACCCGTCGGCGGCTGGGGCGGCTGATCCAGCCCTCCGCCACGCTTAGCCATGTCTAAGCCAAGCGCAAGCGCAATTGAGGGGCGGGCCATTGCGGCCCGCCCCTCGCTGCGCCTGCTAGCGGTCTTGGCGGCGGTCTGCGCCCAGCTGGCGTTTGCCGCATCCGCCCAGGCCGACCCCCCCGATGATCTGACCCTGACCGGCACGACGCCGAGCTCGAGCCTCTCGGATCCGGCCAGCTCGACCACTCCCTTCATCAACGGCCGTGAGGACGGGATCATCAAAAACGTTGTCGGATTTCGAGGCGCTCGGCTGGCTCCAATCGCCGCCGCCGGCAAACCGACGAACACGGTGAGCATCTACACCGACCCGAAATGCGAAGGAACCCCCGTCGCCACCGGCACCCTGGGACAGCTTGAAGGCGCCGGGATCCAAGTTGAGGTCGGCGAGGACACCGCCACGACCTTCTACGCGAACCAGACCGACGCTCTCTTTCCGCTGGAACCCTCCGACTGCTCTTCTCCAGGAATCACCTACTACCAGAGCTCGACTGCCCCTCCCGACGAGGAAGAGCCGCCGACGGGCGGGGGCGGTGGGGAAGACCCGCCCCCCGGAGGTGGCACGGGTGATGGTGGTGGCACGGACTCCGGGGTTGCCCCTGCTGCGCCGGTGGCACCGCGGATCCACATGTCGCCATCGGCGCGCGCCAACTACAACACCCCTAGCGTCGTCGGTTCCGCTGCTGGCGCCGAGCGGGTGAGGATCTTCGCTTCCGGGCGCTGCGGCGGGGCTCCTATCGCCGAGGTTTCGGGCGCCGAGCTCGCGGACGGTGTCTCTGTCCAGGTCCCCGACGACTCCGAAACCTTGTTCTCCGCCCTCTCGCTGGCAAGCGGCCTGAAGTCTGATTGCTCGCAGGCGACTTCCTACATTGAGGACTCGACCAGCCCGCGGACGCGGATCACGATGGGCCCGGGCGCCAAGACTCGCCGCCGTAAGGCCGTCTTCCGCTTCGCCGACATCAACAGCAGCGATCCCTTGAGCACGAACTTCAAGTGCCGGCTCGACCGCCAAAAATGGCGGACCTGCCAATCCCCGTTCAAAGTCAAGCGACTCGGCTACCGCCGTCACGTGCTGCGCATTCGCGGCACCGACGCCGTCGGAAACTTCGAGACGAAGCCGGTCAAGCGCAGCTTCAAGGTCGTCCGCGCCCCTTAGGGAATCACGCGGCGACCAGGTCGGCGCGTGATTCCACCTGTCGGACCGGTAGCTGTCCAAGCGTCTCGGCGCCGGCCTCGATCATCGTGTCGGCGGTGGCCAGGGGCCCAAAGTCGAGACCGGTCATCGTGGCCAGCTCCTGCAGCGTCAGTTGGTAGAGCTTGAATTCCTCCAGGCCAAGGGACTCGAGCTTGGACTCGAGGTCGTCCTGGGTGAGCATGTAGGCCTTCGCTTTGAGGGTGTTGTCCTCCACATAGCCGATCACCTTCCAGTAGGACCGGGGTACTTTGAGCTCGCGGTAAGGGAGGTCGGTGTCCTTAAAGATCGGTCCGCCGAAGAGGCTGAGGCGGAGGTCGTCGACTTTCGAGTCGGCGAAGATTGCGTTCTCCAGTTCTCCCCAGAGACCGTGTTTGCTGGACTGGTTGAAGTCGTCGGCCTGCGGGGTGATGTTGGTAAAGAAGAAGGAGTCGATGTTGGCCTGCTCTGCCTCTCCATCGCTTCCCCAAAGGAGATCGGCGCGCCGCGCGATGTGGCCGCGGTCGAGCGCGTTGTGCTCGTAGAGGTCGTTGTTGACCTGGAACTTGGGCTCGTAGGCCTCGTCGAGGATGAACGGGATGCCCTCGCGGTCGATTTCCCGCAGGTCACCGCCGTCGATGTTCCAGGCAACCCAACGGCAGAAGCGGCGGCTGGCGCTCATTGCCAGGGAGAAGTGGGTGTAGTGGCGGACCAGGTCACCTGCTTTGGTTGGCGCCAGGTCGTTGCTTACATCGCTACTGGTTGCCGCTGGCGGCTCGAGGACATGATCGCCGCTAAGGAAACGCGCGTTGTAACCGTCCATGTTTGGGACTCCCTTTCGCATACATAAAGGTTCTTAATTAGTCTGGTGAAACTCGGGCATTCTTCATTGCCAAAGGACCGCCGTCAAGGTGGGTTTCGCCCATCCCGGTGAGGCGTCCCCGGTCGGGGATAGAACTCCGACTTGATGATCGGTGTCGTCTTGATCGCGTTCCTCGCGGGGCTGGCCGTCGGCAGCTTCGCCACCGCCGTGGCCCATCGGGTGCCGCGGAAGATGCCGTTTGCCCTCGAGCGATCCCAGTGCCCTGCCTGCGGAACCCCGATCGCCGCCCGGGACAACCTTCCGGTGGTCGGCTGGCTGCTGTTGCGCGGCCGCGCTCGCTGCTGCGGCGAGCCGATCTCACCCCGCTACCCGCTGACCGAGCTCACCGTCGGGGCCTTGTTCGCGGCCACCGCGGTCGTCTACTGGGATGAGCCGGCACTGGCGGTGATCGGGATGGTCTTCGTCGCCGTGCTCGCCGTCGTCACCTTGACCGACATCGAGCGGCGGGTCATCCCCAACGTGGTTCTGGCCACCGGGGCGGTGATCTGCCTGGCGATCGCGCTGCCAACCGATCCCGGTGGCGTCCCCGAGCGCCTGGCCGCGGCCGCGGCTGGGGGCGCTCTCTTCTTCCTGGTCGCCCTCGCCTACCCGGCGGGGATGGGCCTGGGCGACGTTAAGTTGGTGGCGACGATGGGGCTGTTCTTGGGCCGGGCGGTGGCCCCGGCGATCCTCGCCGGTCTGCTTGCCGGCAGCATCGTCGGCCTGGCCCTGATCGCCCGGCACGGGGCTGGGGCCCGCAAAATGGCGATCCCCTTCGGCCCCTTCCTGGCCTTGGGAGGGGTAGTCGGGCTACTCGCCGGCGATCGGCTGATCGAGATCTACATCGGCTGAGGGCGGCAGGATCGGCCGTTGCGCCGAGGAGGAGCTCTTGGCCCGGCCTGCCTGCTGTTTCTTCTTCTTGCCCTTCTTGCCGAGTGGAGCCTGGTTCAGCTTGTCGGTGGTGACCAGGCGGATCTTGCGCAGTTCGATTCGGTAGGTGCGCGAGTCGGCGCCGTAGACGACGGTGACCGGGAAGCCCGGTTCGAGCGCGACCAGCTGGCAGCGTTCGGTCCCCTGCACGCAGACACCTTCGCCGAAGAGACCGGTCACCTTGTCGGAGACGAGCATCAGGGCGCGCTTTTCGTCTTTGGTGACGCCGATGAAAGTCAGCGCCGGCACCTTTTGGCTCGGCAGGCTCGTGTACTGGGGCTGGTTGCGGCGCACGGTTGGCTCGCCCTTGTTTTCGCCGGAGGTGCCCGACGCGACGCTGACGTCGATCGCCCATGAGTAGTAGGTGAGTTTGTCGCGGTCCGGGTCTTCCGTCGGCGCGCCGCCTTCGCCTCCGCCGCCTTCGTCGCCACCGCTGACCGGAGCCGGTTCGGAACCGCCGGTGCTGGTTTCGATCGTCGCTTCCTGGGGCGCGTCCGAGCCGCTGCCCGCCGCTTTGCCTTCGTCTTCTCCGTACTGCTGCTTGAACGGGTTGCGCGCGACTTGTCCTTGGAAGCGTTGCTTGTACTCGCGCAGGCCGGGAGCCGCTTTGGCGACGATCAACTTCGAGGTGTTCTCGCTGTCGGTGGTCGGCGCCGTTGCTTCGGACGGCAGAGATTCGAGGTTGCTGTCGTCGCTAATCAAGATCGGCACGGCGACTACGGCGACCGCGAGCAGCACCACCAGCGGCAGCAGGTGCCGATCGCGGAGGTCGCAGTAGATGTCCTTGAGGAAACCCGGGACCTTGATCTCGCTCAGTTTCAGCTCTGGGCCCTTCTTCAGCATGTTCATCGGACTGGCACCTCCTGAGAGGCGGGCGCCCCTTCAGCCGTGGCGGCGGCTCCGGCGGCGGTTGAGACCGGCGCCGGCGCGGCGCTGGTTGCACCGCCGGTCAATCCCTGTTCAGGGGGAGTGACGTATGCCGTGACCGCAAAGCTTGCGTCCAGGTACGGGAAGCCCTGGTCGGGGTTCTCGTTCAGCGCGAATCCATCGAGGGTGATCAGCCGGCCGTCGACGCCGATCCCGCTGCTGGTTTTGACCAGGGAGTCGATCCCCGACATAAAGTCGGCGACGTTGAAGAAGCTGCCGCTGAATTTGAGGCCGTAGGGCACCACTCCGAGCCCTGCCGGTCCGATTGCCGCCCCAAGCGGCAGCAGGGCCGCTGCCGCCTCGGTGGGAGGCACAGTCAAAGCTGGGTCGGCCGAGGCAGCAGAAGAAGCGCCGCTCGATTCCGTGGAGCCGCCCCCTTCTTCGAGCGTGATCGAGTTGAAGCGCACCTTCGAGCGCGCCGAGACCTGGTCGAGTTCGACCAGCAGGGTGGAGGTTTCGTCCCCCTGCGGCACCGCCTTGCCGAGCACGACAAGCTGGCGGTAGTCGGCCGGGAACTCGCGTTTAGCTGCTTCTGCCGTGGCAAGCCTGCCGCGGGCTTCGCTCAGCGCCACCTGCAGTTGCGCCGCTTCGGCGGAAAGTTCGTCTGCTTCTTCGCGCTTGGGACTGAGCAGGACCATCCAGAACCCGACCGCGAGGGCGGCGACGACGAGGATCGCGACGATCAGCTTGTTCGAGGAGCCCATCAGGTGCCTTCCGTTTCACTGGTCGGCGTCGATTCGCCTTCGGTCGCTTCTTCAGGAGCGGCTTCTGGAGCACCACCGCTTTCGGATTCGGTCACAGGGGCCGCGTCGAAGGCGGCAACCATCTGGAACTGGGCGATGAAGTTGCGGGTCTGGCAGTTGGAGGAGCTGCCGGAGGACTCTCCGATGGCCGAAGTCTGGACGCCGACCCGGGTCACGCCGTCGATCTCTTTCAGCGCCTGGACGAAGCCGGCAACGGCATTTTGGCTGCGGGCGCAGCCGGTGAATTCGAGCGCTGGTCCAAGGACGGAGGTGCGCAGCGAGACGCTGCCCGCCCCCTCGACGGAGACGCTGGGGCTGGCGGTCCCGGTGAGGTTGGTGAGCCAAACGTTCCCCGGCAGGACGAGGGCCAGTTCCCGCATCACCCGCTCCCAGTCGAAGCGGCTATCGGCGAGGCTGGTGATCGTCGCCAACCGCTGTTCGTGGAGGGAGTGGAAGCTGGTGAACGATTCGAGTTCCGCCGCTTGCGATTCGACCGAGATCTTTTCGGCTTCCACCTGGGAGATTTCAGCCTTGCTGTCGGCGATCTGGTTGCTGGTGATCGCGAGGACGGCGGCGCCGATTACGGCAGCAGCCAGCGCGCCGACGATCACGTAGGCCAGCGGGCCACCGCGCATTGGGCGGCGCTCGCCCGAGCGTTCCTCCGGCGGAATCAGATTGACGGGTCTCATCAGCTCTCCAGGGCGAGTCCGAAGGGAAGGGTCAGGCGCGCCGCCGTGGCGGGATCGAGGCCGGTCAGCGCCGGCGGCTGGCCGATCGCGACTGGCAGGCCGAGAACTGGCTGCATGTGCGCGGCGAGGCCGGCGATCACACTGCCCGGCCCACAGAAGACGATGCGCTCGACCGGGGCCGCAGCCTCCTGGGCCGCGTAGAAGTCAAGCGAGAGGCGCAGCTCGTCAAGCAGGGCGGTGGCGCCGGTTTCGAGTGCCGCACGGGCTTTAGCGACCGTCGCGGGGTCGCCATCGATCTCCTCGAGTGGACGCTCGAGCCCGACGTAGTCGAGCCACTGGCGGCCGTGTTCGGGGAGCAGGCCGGTCGTGGAGGCGAGGCTGGTGGAGATGTCCTCGAGCCCGACCGGCGAGACGCGAGTAAACAAGCAGGCTCGACCCTTCGCCACCGCCAGGTTGGTGACGTCGCCGATGTTGCAGTAGAGGGTTGCCGAGGAAACAGCCGGTTGGGTGCCGTCCGTCGGTTCCGCACTCGTTTCCCCACCTCCGAGCGCCCGGATCATTCCGAACGCCGAGAGATCGACGCCGACCGGTTCGAGGCCCGCGTCGCGAAGTGGTTTCAGCGAGGCGGCGATCATGTCGCGACGGGCTGCGACGACGATCACGTCGACCTGCGGCGCGGCGCCGTCGATCGCGCCGACGCCGCCAACCACGCGGTGGTCGACGACGGCCTGGTCAAGTGGCATTGCGATCTGCTCCTGGGCCGCGAAGCGGACCGCGGCGGCAAGCTCATTGGGGTCCTCAATCGCGGGCAGGCGGAGGGTGCGGACAACGACGCGCTGATTGGCGATTCCCAGCCGGACTTTCTTGCCGAGCCGGTTCTTGGCGAAGAGCTCGCGGAGGACGCTGGCGACGGCTCCCGGTTCGATTACCTCGCCGTCCTGAAAGGCGGTCGGTGCCAGGGGGGCGGTCGCCCAGCTGCCGATCCGGGCACTGCCGTTGACCTGCACTTCGGCGGCGCCGATGCTGCCAGCCTCGATCTCGAGTCCCACCACCCCGGAATCGCCCCCGCCCCTGCGTCCCAGCGTGGGCAGCTTCAATCCCGACGGCACCTTGAGGCGGCCCGACGAGAGGTTCAGGGAGAGGGGACGACGAAGGATGTCCATCACTCCTCCATCGACCAAACGGCCACTGAATCTTTACCCCTAAGCGCCCGGGAATCGGATTTTGCAGGCCGCTATTCGAGCGTCTCGCGGCCGATCACCCAGGCGGTTTTCACCGGGGAGATGAAGCTGGGGGGCTGGATGTACTTAAGCCGTGAGTCGTAGTTGTAGCTCTTGATGTATCCGGTGCCGGAGAAGCCGCCGCTGCCGGTGCCGACCGCGCCACGGTAGTACTGGGCGATCGCGCCGTTGACGGTCAGCGTCCCCATCTGGGCGCCGCAGTTGTAGCTATCGACGATGAACGAGTGGGAGATCGCCAAGATCGCCGCGTCGATTTTCACACCGCTTTCCATCGCCCCGGAGGCGTTTACGCATTCTTCTTCCCAGCGATCGCGGCGGTCGTTGTACCATTTTTCGATTTTCGTCGGGTGGTAGATACGGACAAAATTGTTTGCCACTAGACCCAGTACGGCTTCACCTTTGAAGGGCAGCGTTGCCGAGCAGGATTCGATGCACAGGTTGCCGGTGACGATGATGTCGTTGTAGGTGGCGATCGTCAGCTGTCCGCTGTACGTACCTTGCACGTAGGCGTTGCCGCAGCCAGTGTTTTCCGAGGTAACGGCGTAGGAGACGTTGAACGGCGTATAAAATTTGCTGGAGCAGGTCCCACTTTCGACGTAGACAACGCCGTTTGAGGGGATCGAACCCGAGTAGAGGACGCTGGAGGGGCTCGAGCAGGAGTTCGAGGTCGAGAACGTCATCACGGTCATCGATTTCGCGTTGAGGCAGATCCGGACTTGCCCTTTAAAGCGGAAAGCGGGCTGAGCAATCGTGCTCAATTCGTTGTTCGTCGGCGGTGGGGTGAGGACCGCCGAGTTCGGCGTGTAAGTGCCTTTGAAGTTTTTATTTGATCCGGTGCAGCTCGATCCCGAGTGGGGGATTTCATAGGTCGAGAACCAGCCTTTAGGCGGTCCACTGACCTCGACCGGGTCGGCCGCGGAGCCGCCGAGGGTAGGGCTGCCGCAGATCACGAAGGCGTCATTGGTGTGCATCGGGCCGTTGATGAAGTCGCCGGAGACGAACGAGATCGCGTCGCAGTAGCCGGCGCCCGAGGCGATTTCAAGGTCGTACCGTTTTTCCGCGATCGATTTTTTGCACTGTTTTTCGGCCGCTTCAACGGTTGACGTTTTTCCGTAGGTGACCGGATCTGAAGTCTCGCGCTGGGTGAAGTACACGTAGTCGAGAAAGCTGGCCGGCTTGAAGGTCGCGACGATCGCCGCGTGGGCGTCGCCCGCATAGCCGTTGGAGCGGATTCGGAAGGTGCCCTTCAGGGGGTCGGTCGACTGCAGCATGCTCAGCGTCGGGTTGGCCGTGCTGCACTGGGAGTAGGTGGTCTGGGTGGTCGAGGGCAGCAGTTCGATCGCGTATTTGGCGGTGGCTGAACCCGGCACGGTGAGCCGGTTGGCCGTCGAGCCTTTGAGGTTCACGGCGGTGGGAGGAGTCACGTTCGCGCAGGCGGTCCAGTAGCCGGTGTTTGCATGGAGCCGATAGGCGTAGTCATCGATCCCCGCCTTTGCCGCCTCATAGGCCTGCTTCTGCTGCATGTCGCGGACCGTCAGCCGGCTGTCACCGCTGACCGCGGTCACCGCGACCAGCGTCAGCGAGGCCATCAGCGAGAGGCCGATCACGGTGACGATCATCGTGAAGCCGTCTTCGTTGCTGCGGGTCATTGGCATGGTTTGCTCGGCGATCCCTCGTTGAAGGACGGCGGGGTGAGGCGAAGGGTGGCGCTGTTGCGGACATTCGAGGCGGCGGCGGCGTCGCTCACCGGCGAGAGCATCGGCTCGGCGGACATCGCCGCGCGGACTTCGACCGTGAGCGCTGCTTCGGTCCCGCTCAGGGGGGTGGCCTGCGGGGTTTCCGAGATCGCGCCGGCCGAGTAGCGGTGGTAGCTGAAGATCGAGGTACTGGGCGGGATTGGCCCGACGTCGGTGAGCAGCGTCCGAGTCGAGCTTGGGGTGGTGGCGAAGGTCCAGCTGGGACTCGACCCACCGGTCGTCGCGTAGTCGGACTGGGTGAGTTTTCCGCTCGCGTAGGAGATGACGCTGAGTATCGGCGTCGGCGAGACAGCCGACCCCGTCTGGTGGACGAATTTCAACGAGTTCCCGGTACTGCCTTCCCTGACCGGCGCGATTTCCGGCGCGATGCAAGCCGAGTGCAGCTGTTCCATCACCCGCACCATCGCGATCCGCGCCCGCTGGGTGGCTTCAACCCTTGCCGTGACCCGTGCCGAGCTGTGCATCGTGGTGATCACCATCACGGTTAGCGCCGAGAAGATGACGAGGCCGGTCATCAGCGCCACCATCAGCTCGATCAGCGTCGTCCCGGTCTCGTCCTTGAGCATCATGGGCATTTCCTGGTGCTCCCGGTTTCCGTGCCAGTGCTGGGCAGGGCGAGACTTCTTTTGGTGGTCGAGGTGTGGCTCGTGATGACTACGTTGCTTTCCCGTTTGCGGTGGTAGGTGCCGCTATAGAAGGCCGAGGCGCAGATGTCGTAGGTGCCGGAGGGGATCCCGTATTCGGGTTCGGTAGCAGTGGTGGACGCCGCCTGGTGCCCACCTGCTTCGCTGGTGTACGTGCGCATCAGGGGGTCGCCGTCTTCGTCGTTGCAGTTGTCGTCGCTGAGGGTAATTTCGGCGCCTTTGACTGGCGAGCCCCCGCTGGTGACGGTGACTTCAAACGCCGGCACTTTCAGTTTCACGGGGGTGGTCGCGACTTCGCCGGCGAGGAAGGTCCGGTTCACTTTCCCGGTCGATTCCGGGCTGTTTCCCGAGCAGCTCCCAGCCCACATCGTGATCTGGCTCGGGAACGGGTAGATCGGGGCGGCGGTGAGAGAAAGCTGGCGGGTTTTGTCCGTCGTCCAGTAGGCCGCTGAGCCGCTCGTGTTGTAGAAGTAGGCGGAGTCGAGTTTCGCCGGTTTGTAGGGGCTGGTGCTGGTCAGGCGATATTCGAATTCGACCGGAATCGAAGCGGGTTTGGCGTATTCGAGGCTGAGGGTGGAGGTGGTGCCGGCGCTTACGTCAGTTGAGACACCGTGGGGGTGCTTGCCGTCTTTGCCGACCAGGGTCGTCGAGGTCGGAGTGACCGTGTAGCTCCCCGCTGGCAGGTCGGAGAAGTTCGCGCAGCCGGTCGAGTCGGTGCTGCCGCTGAAGATCCCGGGCCCGCTGCCGGCGAGCGGGAGGCCGGCGATCCCTTCCCCTGACGGGGATTTCACCGAGACGATGAGCGTGCCGCGGTTGGGGTCCAGGGAGCCGTTGGAGGGGGAGACCATGCTTTTCATCACGACTGGCTGGCGAACGCCAGGCCAAGTCACGGTTGAAGTGATCCGCACGTAGTCCGCCGCGGTCGTACCGCTGGTGCAAGCGGCGGGCTGCCGGGTCGAGTTGTTGATGAAGACGCCCTCGGAGAGGACCGTGAAGGTGTTGCCGTCGATCGTCAGTTTGCGTTCTTCTTTGAGTCGGTTGAGCGCCGAGAGGCGCATCGATCGCATCCGCGCCTGGTCTTCCTGGGCGAGGGCGTGGCCCTCGGAGTAGCGCCGCTCGTTCGCGGCTGAGCGGGTCGTCGCCTGCAGCAGGGCAACCACGCCCGCGGCGACGATTGCGAGCACGAGAGCACTGACCAGGACCTCGATCAGGGCGAAACCATCTTCGGCATGGGTCGGTTTGCGCCTGGGCGGCGTCATGCACTCCCCATCGGCTGTCGCGTGCCCGGTCTTTAGCTGTCCAGCGGTCCCTGGACGGCGGTGCAGCGCGAATCTGCCAAAGCTTCAGTAAGTGAAGCCATGTAGCTACACTTGGTGAAGCGAGATTGGCTAGGTCGCCTTCTCCTTCCCACCATGAGTGCCGAGAGCAACTCGAGCTGCCCCGTCTGTAGGACCGCCGAAGTCGTCTGCGGAAAGTGGACGCTGCTCTTGATCCGCGACCTTGCCGAGGGCAGCGCTCGCTTCTGCGAGCTCGAGCGCTCGCTGGAGGGCATCAGCCCGCGGACCCTGTCGCTGCGGCTGCGAGCGCTCGAGGAGGAGGGCATCGTCGCCCGTCACACCTACCCCGAGGTGCCGCCCCGGGTTGAGTACGCGCTGACGCCGAAAGGCGAAGCGCTGGTGCCGTTGGTCGAGGACATGCGCAGTTACGGCATGCGCTGGCTGCTGGGTGATGCCGCCGGCCGCGAGCCCGCCGCCGCCTAACTCGGCGACTGCAAGCGATCATTCAAACGCAGGAGGGTCCCCTCGGGGACGGAAGCCTGGAGCGTGCGTGATTTCCTCCTGAACGAATCGGTCAAGCGGCTGGCGACCGAGGCCGCGACGCGGCTCAGCTCGCTTGTGGTGATGGGGGAGGAGATCCCGTTCGACGTCGCCGCTGACGACGGCGACGAATCGGCCTTCTACAGCTACGTGCCGATGACCGGGCGCTACGTCATCGATCACGGCGAAGAGCTGCGGGCACTGCCCAGCTTCGCCCCCGCCCGCGAGGCCACGGTTGAAGCTGGCGTTGCCGCCTCCTATCTCGAGGAGCGCGGTGAGAACGTGCCGGCGGATCCCGGCGCCCGCGCCGAACTGATGCTGATCACCTTCTTCTCCGAGCTTTGGGAGGGCTCGGCTGGCTTCACGCTCGACCGTGAGCGCCTCGAGGCGGCGTTGGCCACCCTCGACGCCGAAAGCCGCGACGCCGACGAGGCCGAAGTGCTGATCGCGCCGATTGTCGGCTTGCGGATGTCGATGCCCCGCCTGCAACTGCCGCATGACGTGCGAATCGTCCGCGCCGACTCGATCGAAGCGCCGGTCGAGGCGATGCGCAGCGAGGGGATGGGCCGCGCCGCCTGGGAGCCGCAGTACCTGGCCGTCGCCGAGCAGGACTCCGAAGGCGGAGTCGAGACGGCGCTGCAACAACTTCGTGAGCTGATCAGCGTGATGAGGCTCTTCAAGGGAGGCGGGATCGGACTCGGTCCCTACGCCTTTGCCCCGACCGGCGAGGGCTGCTGGCGGCGGATCGCCACCGGCGCTCCGGCGACGCGACCGGGCGGCTACCGCCTCGACGAGGCCGAGGCCGAGGAGCTGATCGAGTTTGGGACGACGCTGGAGGCCCGGCCCGACCCCGACAACGCGCTGACCTGGGCCGTCGGTCGCTTCGAGATGGGCTGCGAGCGCGCCACCGCGCTGGAGGGATTGAGCGACCACCTGTTGGCTATGCGGGCTGTGCTCGAGGGGCACGGGCCGGTTGGTGCCTCGTTGCCTTTGCGGGCGGCGGCGCTGATCGCCGACGAGGAGATGGATCGGATCGAGGCTGGCGAACGGGTCGAGGAGGTGCTGGAGCTGGAGCGGGCGATGATGAACGGCCGCCCGGTCGATCGCGCGGTCGAACTCGCCGGTTGGATCGAGGAGGGGACCCGCGGCCTGCTGCGCGAAGCGGCGCTGGGCGAACTCGGCAATGACCTCAGCACCGTCGCCGACGAGACCTTGATCGTCAGCGGCCTCGCCGAAGGCGATGCCCAAATCACCGTCTCAGAGACTTTTGAGCCCGAGCCCGAGGTGGATCTCGAGCCTGAGTCGGTAACCGAGATGGTGCCCGACCCCGAGCCGGAGGAGATCTCGATCGAAGCGATCGAGCCTGCGCCCTCGGCTGAACTTCAGCTGCCCGTCGACGAACTACCGGAGGAGGATTACGTGGAGCAGGAGACCCGCATCATGGAGCCGATCCCGGCCGAAGACGAGATCAAGATCACCGCTACCCCGTGGTTGGAGGAGGTCTCCGACTCCCGCGGCGAGACGATCGAATGGCCGAGCGACGCCGAGCGCGACCTCCAGCATCGCGAGCGGATTGACACCCCCCGCGTCCGCCATCTCTTTCCGGTCCCCGAGGACGCTGACTGGGAGGTCAGCCACCTCGAGTTCGAGTACTCGCGCAACAGCGCCAGCTGACCCGACCTAGGCTCTTCCCGCGGCCATCTCCACCCGCTCCTCTGCGGTGGCGAAGAGGTAGCGGTCGATCTCGGTGAGGCCGCGGAGGTCGTGGACGTCCTCGTCCAAGTAGGGGACGCGGATTACGCAGCTGGTGCGGAGCTCGTTGGCGAGGTGGTCGATGTTGCGAGCGTCGCGCTCGGCCAGCGCCTGGTAGTCGGCGAAGTTGTCGGCGACCCGCTGGGCGAGTTTCTCGTCGTCGAGCTTCTCGGCCAGGATTGCCGGTAGGTCGTCGACTTCGGCTTCGAGCTCGTCGGTGGGGTAGTGGACCTTGTTGACGATGACGCCGCCGAAGGGCAGCTTCGCCTCGACCAGTTTGCGGTGGAAGTAGACGGCCTCGTCGATCGGCTCGCCCTGGGGGCCGCAGACGACGAGGAAGCAGGTCTCCGGGTCCCCGAGGAGCTTGTTGACGCGCTTCGCCCGCGCCTGGAAGCCCTCGACCATGCCGCTGAAGGCGTTGAAGAACTCGGCCAGGTCGGCCAGCAGGTCGAAGCCGACGATTTTCTTGAAGACGCTCAGCGCGACCGAGACGCCGCGGCCGGTCACCTTCGCCGCCAGCCCGGTGGGCTTCATGAAGACCCGCAGCGATTTCCCCTCGATGAACTGGGTCAGCCGTTTCGGTGCCTCAAGAAAGTCGAGCGCGTTGCGGGTCGGTGGCGTGTCGAGGACGAGCAGGTCGAACTCGCCCTCGGTGTGGAGCTCGAACAGCTTCTCCATCGCCATGTACTCCTGCGAGCCGGCGAGGGCGCTGGAGATCTGTTGGTAGATGCGGTTATTCAGGACCCGGTCGCGGGACTCCTCGTCGGGTGCCTGCCGCGCGATCAGCTCGTCGAAGGTTGCCTTCGCGTCGAGCATCATCGCCCACAACTCGCCCTTCATCTCTACGCCTTGCTTCTCGAACAGGGCCGGGTCGACCCGCCGGGCCTCGTTGCCCAACTCCTTCAGACCGAGTGAGTCGGCAAGTCGCTTCGCCGGGTCGATCGTCAGCACGCAGACCTTCAGCCCCTGGGCGGCCATCCCGGTCGCGATCGCCGCCGAGGTGGTCGTCTTGCCGACGCCGCCGGAGCCGGCGCAGATGCAGATCGATTTGCCTTCGAGGACTTCGCCAACGGACGCCATTAGGAGAGTCTCCCCGCCAGCTTCCGCGCCGCCTCGACGTCGAGCTCGGGCTCAAAGAGAAAAGGCAACGTTTTCACCGGTGCCTTAACCCCCTTGCGCAGGCGGGCCAGCTGCGAGCGCTGCGAACGGGCGCGGCCGTGCTCCGACAGCGCTGCCCGCGCCGCCGCCCTGGCGGCACCGTTCTCGTTGTCCGCCAGCTGCGCCAGCACCTCCGCCTCACCTTTCTTGAACCGCTCCGGGTAGAGACCGTTGAGGTAGACGCGGTCGACCGCGACCCCGACCTCGTCGCGCAGGTCCTTCTCCAGCGCCACCGACTCGTTCACTGGCATCTCCTCCGGCAGGGCGACGATCGCGGTGCCGGTGTTCTCGTGGTCGGTGATGAAGCGGTCGAGAGTTTGGGCCTGGGAGTGGATCGGGCCGACGCGGGCGATCGAGGCGAAGGTCCGCGGCGTCTGCAGGAAGCCGACCCCGTGGCCGGTGGCTGGCGCGTCGACGATCACCAGGTCGTACTTGCGCCCCTGCTTTACCTTGCGGTCGAGCTGGGCCAACTCCCAGATCTTCCCGATCGTGACCAGCTCCTTGAGGCCGGGCGTTGCCGCAGCGAGGTAGTTGAAGATGCGACTGCGGAACAGCATGTCGCGCATCGCCCGCACCTTCAGCTGCAGCAGCACGTACTCGCGCATCGACTCATCGGGGTCGATCGAGATCGACCAGAGGTTCTCCTCCATCTCGACCTCGTGGAAGCCAACGGCGGTGTGCTCGAACATCCGCGAGGCGTTCTCCTGCGAGGCGACCTCGCAGACGATCGTCCGCTTTCCTTCGGAGGCGGCGCGCAGTCCGAGCGCCACCGCCACCGTCGTCTTGCCGACGCCACCCTTGCCGGTGACGATTACGAGCCGCTTGTCTAAAAGGTCGGGGATTGGCTGATTCCTAGCAATTTCGGGGGCTGGCAGGAAAAGCGGGGTCCCATACGAATATCCGCGCAATGGGATTTCTAAGCCGCAAGAAGCCAAAGCCTGCGCCCGTCGAGATTGAGGAGCGTCCGATTTCGGACGAGCTGGAGATGATGGAAGAGGCTGTGCCTGAGAGGCCTCGCGATGAGGATGACGTCTTTGACGATGCATCCCGGCCCGCGGGTCCTGTCTCCGATTCCGGGCTCTCCCTGTCGGGAGAGTCCTCGGAATCGTCGCCACCCGCGGGAGAGGCGCCTTTGGATGACGAACAGCCCACCACCGTTTTTCAGGCTGTCGCCTCGTCAACTGAGGTTGAGCAGGTGGAGCCGTCCGAGGAGGCCGAAGAGGCTCCGCTCGATTCTGAGGACGACGAGGAAGGCGATGGGCGGATGCGGGCTGTTGACCTGATTGCTCCCACTCGTCTCGACTTCCTCAACGAAAAAGAGGCGGCCGCGGAGCGGCCCGTCAAGACTGCTGAAGTGATCGCCTTTGCCAATCAGAAGGGCGGAGTTGCGAAGACGACCACGACCCTGAACCTGGCCGTTGCCTTCGCCGAGTCCGGCTACCGCGTTCTCTGCATCGACCTCGACCCGCAGGGGAACCTGACGATGAGTCAGGGAATCGACCCCGACAAGGTCGAGAAAAGCCTCTACGACGTGCTCGTCAACGACATGCCGATCTCCGAGATCATCGTCAAGCGCGAGATCGATATCGCCGTCGCCTCGATCGACCTCGCCGGCGCTGAGATCGCGATGAGCACCAAGATCGGCCGCGAGCGCTCGCTGGAGAAAGCGCTGAAAGAGGTCGAGGGCGATTACGACTTCGTCTGCATCGACACGCCGCCGAGTCTTGGCCTGCTGACGATCAACGCCCTCACCGCGGCGAACAAGGTGATTGTCCCGGTCCAGTGCGAGTACCTCTCGATGCGCGGTCTCGTTCAGCTCCAGAACACGCTGCGAATGATCCAGGAGAACCTCAACCCCGACGTCCGGATCGAGGGGATCCTGCCGACGATGCTCGACTCACGGACCATCCACGCCAAGGAGGCGGTGGAGATCCTCGAGGAGAACTTCGGCGACCTCGTTTTCCAGTCCCGGATTAAAAAGGCGATCAAATTCGCCGAGGCACCCGTGAAAGGGGCCTCCGTGCTCAAGTACGATTCAACTTCGAGCGCGGCGAACTACTACCGGGAGCTGGCGAAGGAGGTTCTGTCCCATGGCTCGGCGTAACAAGCGGGCAAGCATGCGCGAGGGGCCGCTTTCCGACCTCTTCCGTTCCACTTCCGAGGACGCACCGGTCGATCCGCCGGAGGCGCCGAGGTACGGGCGCGACGATCCGGCCGAGGCAAAAAAAGCGCAGGACGAGGGCGCTCGGGACGCGGGTCCTGTCGCCGCAGGGGACCCACCTCCCCCTGCGCAGCAGGTGGAGGTCCCCCCTACGACGCCACCCGCGTCAGAGGCGCCTTCAGCTGACGTCGCTGACGTTCCTCTGCAGCAGGGAGAGGCGCCCACCTTCTTCGATCAGGATGACGAGGGTTCGGAGCGCGAGATCGAGACTTCTAGTGAGTCCGCGCCTGAGCGGTTGAAGCGGGTCTTCAACGAGGAGCCGTTGCCGCGCAGAGAGCAGTTTCAGCCTGAAAACCCGCGCTATGGGCGCGACGAGCCTGCTTACGAGCCGCCGGGTAGCGGCGAGCCGCACCAGCCGGTGATCAAAGTCGTCGGCGTCGGCGGCGCCGGCGTCAATGCGGTCAACCGGATGGTCGATGCCCGCATCCCCGGGATCGAGTTCATGGCGGTCAACACCGATCTTCAGTCGCTGCAGCTCTGCGTCGCCGACGTCACCGTCCACATCGGCGACGAGCAGACGCGCGGCCTCGGCGCCGGCGCCGACCCTGACGTCGGTCACCGCTCCGCCTTCGAGGAGCAGGACAAGATCAAGCGCCTGCTGAAGGGCTCCGACATGGTCTTCGTCGCCGCCGGCGCCGGCGGCGGGACCGGCTCCGGCGCCGCCCCGGTTGTCGCCCGCCTCGCCCGCGAGGTGGGTGCGCTGACCGTCGGCATCGTCACCAAGCCGTTCAGCTTCGAGGGCAGTCGCCGGGCCAACCAGGCGGACAAGGGGATCGAGGAGCTCGCGGCCGAGGTCGACACCTTGATCGTCGTCCCCAACGACCGCCTGCTCGAGGTGCTCGACCAGCAGACCTCGATGGTCGAGGCCTTCAAGGTCGCCGACGACGTCCTCCGCCAGGGCGTGCAGGGAATCTCCGATCTGGTCACGCTGCCGGCGGTAATCAACCTCGACTTCGCCGACGTGCGCTCGATCATGGCCGACGCCGGCCGCGCCCTGCTCGGGATCGGCATGGCCTACGGCGACGAGCGCGCCGTGCTCGCCGCCGAAAAAGCGATCTCTTCGCCGCTGCTGGAGACCTCGATGGAGGGCGCCCGCTCGATCCTGCTCTCGATCACCGGCGGCGCCGACCTCTCTCTGGTCGAGGTCTCCGAGGCGGCCAAGGTGGTCGGCGAGTCCGCCCATCCCGACGCCAACATCATCTTCGGCGCCAATGTCGACGAGGAGATTTCGGACCAGATCTGGGTCACCGTCGTCGCCACCCGCTTCGACGGCCGGCCGCAGCCGCAGCGCCGCAACGCCGAGCCGACCATCCGCCGCACCAAAGAGGCGGATTCCGGTCGGGGGCGCGGGTCCGACCGCGAGCTCGGCATCGACGTCCCCGAGTTTCTGCCCGGGTAGCGGCCCCTCCCTTGGCTGCGGCGGCGGTTGGGCGGCTGCAAACCTTCGCCTGGCGGCGTCCTCGTCCATCTGAATAGCTCTGCTATTCAGATGGATTGCGTCCTTGCCATGCTCGGTTTTCGCTCGCCCACCCACCACCTCGCCTGCGGGAGTGACCGCTACCCGGGCCCCGGTATGAGGAGGGTGCGATGAAGGGGGTCGTCGCAGCCGGCCATCCCCTGACCGCTGAGGCCGGGGCCTCGGTTCTGCGCGAGGGCGGTAACGCGGTGGATGCCGCCGTCTGCGCGGTCCTCGCCTCGTTCGCGGTCGAGAGTCCGCTGACCGGGTTCGGCGCCGGCGGTCACATGATGGTCCACGGTGGGGCCGAGACGACGCTGATCGACTTCTTCGTCGCCGCCCCCGGACTGGACGGAATTGAGCGCGGGGCGGAGTTGGTCCCGGTCCCGGTCCGCTTCGATGCCGAGACGACGCAGACGTTCTACGTCGGACCAGCCTCCTGTGGGGTCCCCGGTACCGCGGCGGGGCTCGCGCATGCGCTCGAGCGCTTCGGGACGATGCCGCTCGCCGACCTCGTCGGACCCGGAGTGCGCCTCGCCCGCGAAGGGGCGCCGATCAACTCCGGCCAGGCCTACATCCTCGAGATCCTTGCCCCGATCCACGAGCAGATGCCGGGGACGCGCGAGCTCTACGCCCCGTCGGGGCGCCACCTGGGGGAGGGGGACGTCTTCCGCTTCCCGGAACTGGCCGAGGCGCTTGAACGGTTTGCAGCCGACGGTGCCGAGCCGTTCTACAAAGGTGACATCGCAGCCCGAATCAGCGATTTCGTCGTTACCCACGGTGGCACCCTTGGTCCCGGCGACCTCGCCTCCTACGCGGCGATCGAGCGGCCCCCGATCATGGCGCCGTTTCGCGGGACTCAGGTGCTGACCAACCCACCGCCCTCCTCGGGCGGGATCCTGATCGCCTACTGCCTCGGCCTGCTCGAGCGCTTCGGTTCACAGAGCGGGCCAGAGCAGCTGGTGATGGCGATGGAGGCGGCCAACGACCGCCGCGACCTCGCCTTTGCCGAGGCGCTCTACGAGGAGGGGATGGCGAGCGGGTTCCTCGACCCGATCGGCCTCGACCTCGCCGCTGCCGACCTGCTCGGTTCGACCACCCACATCTCGGTCCTCGACGCTGACGGCAACTGCGCCAGCGTCACCTGCTCCAACGGCTCTGGTTCCGGGGTGTTGGTCCCTGGCACCGGGGTGATCCTCAACAACATGCTGGGCGAGGAGGACCTCAACCCGGGAGGCTTCCACGGCATCGCGCCCGGGCGGCGGGTGCCGTCGATGATGGCGCCGACGGTCGTCCTGCGTGAAGGGGAGATCGTCCTCGCGGTCGGCAGCGCCGGGTCCAACCGGATCCGCTCCGCGATCCTGCAGACGGTCGTGCGCGCCGTCGAGCAGGGCTACCCGGTGACAGCGGCGGTCGAAGCGCCGCGGCTGCACTTCGAGCAGGGGGTGGTGCAGGCGGAGAAGGGGGTCGATCCTGCTGCCCTGGACGAGTTGGCGAAGCGGGGGTGGACGGTGGTGCGCTGGCCCTCGCTCAACCTCTTTTTCGGCGGCACTCAGGCGGTTGCGCGAGACCCGCGCACGGGCGAGCTCAGCGGCGGCGGCGACCCCCGCCGCGGCGGCGCCGTCGCCTACGCCGAGTGAAGCGAAACAATGCCGCCATGGCGGGCGCCGAGATCGACTTTGAGGCGGAGGGGCTGCTCGACGAGCTCGAGGGTGAGGCCCGGGCGGCCCGCTTGATCCTGCTCGAAGAGCTTGCCGCTGACGGCGTCGCGCTGGAAGAGCTGAGAGAAGCGGTTGCCGCCGGCCGACTCGCCTTGCTGCCGGTCGAGCGCACTCTCGCCGGGGCGGGTCGCCGCTATACGGCGCGCGAGATTGCCAAGATCGTCGACCTCGACCTGGACCAGTTGCGGCGCTTCAGCGCCGCCCTGGGCGTTCCTTACACCGATCCTGACGAGCTGCGCGGCACCGAGGCCGACCTCGAAGCGGCGCGGCGGATGAAGGCCTTCCTCGACGCCGGCCTGCCGGAGGAGGGGATGCTGCAGGTGGCGCGGACGATCGGGATGGGTACCTCGCGGATCGCCGAGGCCAACCGCGAGCTGGTGATCCGCACCCTGACCCAACCTGGCGACAGCGAGCGCGACATCGCCCTGCGTTTCGCCGCGGCGGCAGAGGTGATGATGCCGCTCGTCGGCCCGACCGTCGCCCACGCCCTGCAGGCGAACATGCTTGAGCAGATCCGCCGCGACGTGATCGCCACCGCCGATCTCGCCTCCGGTGCGATTGGCGGCACTGCCACGCTGACGGTCTGCTTCGCCGACCTAGTCGAGTTCACCCGCCTCGGCGAGGAGATCCCGGCCGAGGAGCTGGGTCTAGTCGCTGGCCGACTCGAGGAGATGGCCAGTGCCGTCGCCGAGCCGCCGGTTCGCTTGGTGAAGACGATCGGCGATGCGGTGATGTTCGTCTCCACCGAGCCCGAGCCGATGCTGCAGGCGGCACTGCAGCTGATCGCCGCCGCCGAGGCGGAAGGGGAGGAGTTCCCCTGGCTGCGTGCCGGCCTCGCCTGCGGCTCGGTGCTACCGCAGTCGGGCGATTACTACGGCCGGCCGGTCAACTTGGCGAGCCGGATCACGGGCGTAGCCCGCCCCGGCAGCGTCGTCGTCGATGAAGCCGTCAAAGAGGCGGCGGAGAATGGCTTCAACTACACCTACATAGGAGAGCGTCGCCTCAAGGGGATCGACTCCAGAGTGAAGCTGTTCCGGGCGCGCTTGGTGGGGGAGAAGAAGTAGCGCCGGTGTTGGTAGAGGGTGCCGGTGTCCCTCTCCGGAATTGATCTCCCCTTCGCTGCGCTACGGGGAGAACCTGGTGCGCGCTTCGCGCGCAATCACCAGATTGCATATCGCCGAACATTCCTCCGAGGGACACCGGCACCCTCCTACAACAGAGCTCAGCTAGACGCTGAACCCTGCACCGTCAGCGAAGGAGCTGTTGGGAGGAGGTCCAGTCGTCCTCCGCGGGAATGTTCGCGAAGCGGCGAAATGCAATCTGATCCCTGCCCGCCATAGGCGGGCAGCATGTTCCGGAGCAGCCCCGTCAGGGGCGCGACAAATTCACGCGGAGGACGACTGGACCTCCCTGCCGCTACGCCCTGCGCCTAAGCCGCTTTGCTCTTCCCAGCGATATCCCAGATGACATCGGCCTCGCTAATCCCCTGATGGCGAGCGACGGTCTCTATCTCGCCCCACGGGAGTTCGGCCTCGGGAAGGTCGTCCCAGCGGGCTAGATCGAGCGCCTCAATCGAGCCTTTGAGGGCCGGGCCGAGGTGCTCCTCGGAGCGCAACAACGCCCTCAGGACCTCGAGCTGCTTGTCGGTCAGGCGAACAACCCACATGCGGTACCTCCAAGAATTCGAGCGGTAGCGGGTTGCTCGATGAAGCTAAGCAGCCGGCCGGACGGAATCGCCGTCGCCACCGCTAATCCGCACCGCCTCGATCCGGTTCTCCCGCACCGCCTCGACCCGAATCGTGTAGGCGTTGGTGACGATCGAGTCACCGCGCTTGGGGAGGCGCCCGAGCTCACCGAAGACGTAGCCGCCGACCGAGTTGTACGTTTCGGAATCGACCGGCAGCTCGATCCCGGCGTCGGCGAGGTCACCCAGCGAAACGTGGCCGCGAACGAACCAGTCGCCGTTGTTCAGTTTCCGCACCGCGGCGGCACGGGGATCGGTCTCATCCTCGATCTCCCCCACCACCTCCTCGAGGATGTCCTCGACGGTGACGATCCCGACCGTGCGGCCGTACTCATCGACCACCACCGAGAGCGAGGTCCGCTGCACCTGCAGATCGTGGAGAAGGTCGTCGAGCGGGCGGGTCTCGGGGACGATCAGGGCATCGCGAACGACCGTGTCGAGCGCCGCCTCCGGACCCTCGCTCATGTAGAGCCGGGCGAGGCTGTTGTTGTGGACGACGCCCTTGACCCGATCGGGGTTGTCGTCCTCGATCACGACTAGGCGCGTGTGGCCAGAGGTGACGCAGCGCCGCAGCGCCGCCTCAACCGTGTCGGAGGCATCGACGGTGACAACCGCCGGGATCGGCGTCATCACCTCGCGGGCCTCCTGCTCGTGGAGGTGGAAGACGCCGCCGAGCATTCCCGCCTCACCGGGGTCGAGACGGCCCCGCTGCGCCCCCCGCGAGATCAGCAACCGCAGTTCCTCGGGCGAGGTCTCCTCGTTCTCGTCGAGGTCGACCCGGAACACCCGCTTGACGAGGAAATTGGCCGGGACATTAGTGGCGACGATCAGTGGGTGCAGAATTCTGCGGAAGAAGCGGAGCGGGCCCGCCACCCGCAACAGCACACCCTCCGCCCGGCTGATCGCCAGCATCTTCGGCGCCTGCTCGCCAAGGATGACGTGCAGGAAGGTGACGATCGTGAAGGCAATGGCGATCGAGATACCGAGCGCAACCGCGTGCGAGAAAAGGCCGCCGAAGATCGGCTCCATGAGGTCAGCCAGCGCCGGCTCACCGAGGAAGCCGATGCCGAGCGAGGCGAGCGTGATCCCGACCTGGGAGGTGGCCACGTACTGGTCGACGTGGTCGATCTGGTCCAGCGCCAGCGGCGCCCGCCGCACCCCTTCGTCGCGCATCTGCTCGAGCCGGGTCCGGCGCGAGCGCACAATCGCGAACTCGGCCGCGACGAAGAAGCCGTTGACCGCGATCAACAGCAGCAGGAAGACGAGCAGCAGGACGCTCATCGGTTATGCGGCCCGGTACTTCGGGCTGGGACGTCCTCGGCCATTCGGCAACGTGAATATAGCTACCCGAACCGGCGGTCTTCGCCCTGCCCAGCCTGCGAGTTGAGATATTGAGCGAACGATGAGAGTCGCAACGCTCAGCGAGATGCTCGAAGAGATCGTGCGGCTGGGCGAGGCAACGGGGATGGAGGATCACGCTCACGAACTGCGCGGTGAGCTCGAGGGTCGGCTGGCGACGGTTCGCGCGGCAGTGGCCGGCAGCGGCTCGCCCCGCGTGATCGCCCTGCAGCACCTCGAACCGCCCCGGGTCGGCGGCTTCTGGATTCCGGAGATGATCTCGATCGCGGGCGGCGAGGACGTCGCCGGAGACCCCGGCCTTAACCCGCCCGCGGTTGGCTGGGGCGAGATCGCCAGCCTCCGCGCCGACGTCGTTGTGGTGATGCCCGAGGTGACGATGGAGAGCGCCCAAGCGCAAGCGATGGAGCACTGGGAGCAGATCGCGACGATCGGGGCGACTCGCCTCTACGCGGTCGACGGGAACCTTTTCGCCAACCCTGGGCCACGGCTCGTCGACGGGGTCGAGCTACTCGGCCACATCCTCCACCCCGACTTGATCGACCCTCCGGGGAACGTCAGCTTCGTGACCCTGCGTCCACCCGTCTCACGTCCCGCCCGCGACGCCTGAGCAGCTGCGCCTAGGCGACCGCGACCGCGCCGAGGACCGAGAGCACCGCGATCGCCAGCATCGCCAGGTACTCGGCCGGACGCCGCGCGGAGCCGAACATCCCTTTCTCGGCGGCGACGATCACCAGCGCGCAGAGGACGCCTCCGATCAGGCCGCCGACGTGACCGCCGACGCTGATCCGCGGCGAGACGAAGCTGAAGACCAGGTTGAAGACGATGAGGAAGCCGATCTCTCCCGCAAGGGCGTCCATCCCCCGCCCGCGGGCCATGATGAAGACGGCGCCGGCAAGCCCGAAGACCGCCCCCGAGGCACCGATCGTGAAGGCATTGGGCTCGACGACCAGGGCCCCAAACGAGCCCGCCAGCAATGAGGCGAAGTAGACAGCGAGGAAGCGTGGCGTGCCAAGCGCCGGCTCCAGCAACCGGCCGAGGATCAACAGCAGGAACATGTTGAAGCCGATGTGGATGATGCTGGCGTGGAGGAAGCCGCTGGTGACGAGCCGGTACCACTCGCCTTCAGCAACGGAGGGACCGAAGAGAGCGAATTCGGCGACGAACCGGCTTCCCTGTTCGCTGAACAGCCCGCCCGCGCCGTTGGCGATCTCGATCAGGTAGACGACGACGTTGATCGCGATCAGGGCGTAGGTGGCGGGCGTGGTTTGGGCACCGGGGGTGCCGGTCGGGTTGCGCACCACCTTGGTCCGCTGGTTTGCGCACTCGGGACAGCGCATCCCAACCGGGGTCGGAGTCATGCAATCGGGGCAGATCGGTCGCCCGCAGGAAGAGCAGGAGACGCCCGTCTCGCGGTCGGGGTGGCGGTAACAGGTCTCGGCCATCGGGCTGTGGAGCCTACAATCGCGGCCGATGGAGCCCCCCAGTCCCGCCCGCCTTTATGCCGCCCTGGTCGGCGCTGCCCTCGTCATCCTCGGCATCCTCGGCTTCTTCTACAGCGCTTCCTTTGGGGGATCGGAGACGCTCGAGGAGGCGTTCGCGGGGATCGAGGTGAACGCCTGGACCAACCTCCTCTACCTCGCCACCGGCAGTCTCGGAGTGCTCTACGCCGGCTCCGCTTCACGCACTTATGCGCTGACGATGGGGGTGTTCTTCACCGCCCTGGCGATCGCCGGTTGGGGAACCGGCTGGCTCCACCTGACGATCGGCGTCCTCGGCCTCGCGGCCGCGCTCGGGACGCCAAAGTCAAAGCCGCGAGCGAATCCCGTCGGAAAGCGAGCGTAGGCCGCTCTGACTGCGACTGCGGCTTCGTCGCCGCAGCTCCAGCAGCACCAGAGCACCGGTCGCCACCCCGCCGGCGCCGACCGCGACTACGGGCCGCACCCAGTTGCGGGGGTCGCGCAGCGCCCGCAGCTCTTCCTCGGAGAGCTCCTCGGCCCAGTCGGAGAGCTCGTCGGCGGCGGCCTGCGTGATCGCCGCCAAGGTGTCCTCGACCCGGCCCGAGAGGCGCTCGGGCGGCTCAATCGGCCGCAGCGCGTCGCCGAGGAGAGCCTCGACGTCCCAGGTCGACCCACTCAGCGTCTCACGCGGCTCGCTCATCTTCCATCTCCTCTTGCAGCTGTTTGATCGCGCGGTGGATCAAGACCTTGGTCGCTCCGTCCGAGCGACCCATCGCCCGCGCGATCTCGCGGTTGTCCATCCCCAGAGCGAAACGCATGATCAGCGCCTCGCGGCGGTCGTCGGAGAGGTGCTGGAGGTGCTCCATTACCTGCCGCAGCTCCTCGCGTCCCTCGGCGATCGCAACCGTGTCGTGGCGGGCGGCAATCGGGTCGGCGTTTTCCAGCGGCGTCTGCGGCCGCCGCGAACGATCGCGGTAGTAGTTGGAGGCGAGGTTGTGGGCGATCCGGATCACCCACGGGCGCAGCGGCCGCCCGTCGGACTCGCGGCGGGCGCGGTCGAAGTGCCGGTAGGCCTGGAGAAACGCCTGCTCGGTTAGATCCTCGGCGTCGTGGTGGTTCCCCACCCGGTAGTAGGCGTAGGAATAGACGTCGCGCAGGTGCGAGCGGTAGAAGTCCTCGAAGGCGCGGTCGAGCTCCGCCTTTGCCGCCGGAGCCAGCTCGGCCGGCTCGACGTTCTCCTCGGGACCGCTCACCGACCAAGCCTACCCCCGCACCCATCAGGCAGCCCGCCACTCGCGCTCGACCGCTCGCAGGCTGGCCATCCACTCCTCGGCGTCCTGATCACCGCGGATCAGGGCGGCGAAGCCGGCCAGCGCCTCGGCCTCAATCCCGGAGGCGGCGACAGCTTCGGCCAGCAGCGGCACCGTGTCGAGTCCCTCGGAAGCCTGGCCGATCTTGCCGGGAATGTCCTCGGCCGGGGTGCCAGTTCCGAGCAGCTCGCCGGCGCGGCGGTTGCGCCCGGCCGGCGCCATCATCGTCGCGGTCAGGTCCCCAACCCCGGCGAGGCCGGTAAAGGTCTCCATCTCAGCCCCACGCGAGACGGCGTAGTCGATGCACTCACGCCAGATCGCCGCCACCGCAATCCCGGCTGCGTTGAGGCCGTGCGGCTCGGCAGCGGCGGCGGCCAGAGCGGCGGCATTCTTCGCCGCTCCCGCCATCTCAACCCCGCTGACATCGCGAGAGCGCTCGCAGACGAGCCCGGCGCGATCAAAGACCTCGCCAACCTGGACCCGCAGCTCCTCATCGGCCGAGCCGAGCACCAGGGCAGCCGAGCCGGAGACGGCCTCGCGGGCGTGGGCGGGTCCGCCAAGGCAGGCGATCCCGCGCGCCCGCACCCGTTCGCTGACGTAGTCGGAAGGGAGCTGGCTTTGGGGGGCGATCAAGCCCTTGGTCAGCATCAGGACTGCGCTGCGCGAGCTGACCCGGTCGGCAATCGCCCCAACCGCCTGCGGCAGCTGCTTGGAAGGGATCGCGAGGCAGATGAGGTCGAGGCCGGCAAGCTCAATCGCCGAGGCCGGGCGGACGTCGATCGAGTCCGGCAGCGGTACTCCCGGCAGGTAGCGGCGGTTCTCGCCATCGGCGATCAGCTCCTCGACTCGCTCCGGGGTACGGGCGCCAAGCTGGACCTCAAGCCCGCCGCGGGCGAGGAGGACGGCAACCGCGGTGCCCCAACTGCCGGCACCGATTACCGCGGCGCGGCGCATCGGCGGCAGCCCGCCCAGGTCTTCCCACTGCAGCAGGACGTTGGGCCAGATCCGCGCCGTCACCGTTTCCGCCAGCGCCGGCGAGGGCTCCTCGGCGCGGGGGAAGGTCATCGGCGGCCCAAGCCGCACCTTCACCTTGCGCGGTCGGATGCGCCAGCCGCGACGCACGTCTTCGCTGCCGATCACCGCGGTCGGGATCACCACCGCCCCGGTCTGCAAGGCGAGCCTGCCGACCCCGCGCTTGGGGTTGGCGAGGGTGCCGCGGCGGATCCGAGTGCCCTCGGGGAAGATGCAGACGGCGCCGCCGCGTTCGGCGACCATTCGCGCGGTCAGCATCGAATCCTCGTCCGACTCGCCGCGGCGGACCGGAAAGGCCCCGAGGCGGGAGAGCATCCATCCCTGCCAGCGGCGCTCGAAGAGCTCGACCTTCGCCATGTAGTTCATCGGCCGCCGCCAGGGCAGGCAACCACCGATGGCGAAGGGGTCGAGGAAGCTGCGGTGGTTAGAAGCGACGATCACCCCGCCCTTGGCTCGACCGTACTCCCGCCCCCGCCGGTCGAGCCGGAAGTAGATGAGGAAAAACGGCAGCAGGAAAACCCTGGCGAGGTGGTAAAGCGGCCAGTTAACGCTGTGCTTGCGGGTATAGGCGTGGTAGGCGGCGAGACGCTCTGGGGTCACGCAGAGCGCTACACGGGTGAACGAGCGCGGTTACGCACCCGCTGCACCCGCCGAGACCGCAAGAGAGTCCGATATACGGACCCTGTTGCGGTCTCGCGGAATCACCACGCCTTTTGGACCAGCTCCGTGAGCTCGTTGCGCGAGATGTCGGCCGGGACCTTCGCCAGATCCGGTCGCTGGAGCATCGCTTCGATCGCCTCGTCGAGACGGAAGGCGTCGCCGCCGAGGTCGCTGAGCGGGCGCGGGCGACCCAGTTCCCCTACGCGCTCCCGCAGGCGATTGCGGTCGGTTCCCAGAGCGACCGCCAAGTGCTCATACGGCTCTGGCGCTCGCTCGGCGAGAAAGGCGAGGGCGTGCGGGAGGATCGCGGCGTTGGTCTCGGCGTGCGGGGTGCCGCAGATGCGCACAAGCGTCTGGCAGATGAGGTGATGAAGGGCGAAGCCGGCCGAGTCGATCGCGTAGCCGCAGAGCAACGAGCCAAGGGCCAAAGCCGCCCGGTCGCGTCCTCCCCGCTCTTCGTCGAGCGATCCGGCGATCAGCTCCGCCCCGCGCAGCGCCGTCATCTCCGAGACCGGGTTCGAGAGCGGCTGGTACAGCGTGTCGGCCCCGTGCGCGAGGGCGTTCATCGCGCTCGCCCGCAGCTCATCCTCTGGCTGACCGGTCATCGCCTCCGGGTCGGCGATCACCAGCGACGGCCTCACCAGCCCCTTCGCCCTCTGCTCTGCTCCTTCAGGCAAGCGGTGGATCGCGGTCATCGGCGCCCCAGACAAGGTCGTCGGAATCGCGACGACCTCAGCCCCCGAGATAGCGCCAATCGCCTTCGCCACATCAACCACCCGGCCGCCGCCAAACGCCACGAGCGGGCGCACTCGCACCCCCTCCTCTGCCTGTGGTGGGGGTGCGAGTGCGCCCGTCAACGCGGCTGCGGCGGCCGGCACCTGCCCCGGCGGAACAAGGTGAATCCCGACCGCAGCCTCGGCAAGACCTCCAGCCCCGCCAAGCGCCCGCTCCGTACTCAGCAGCTCGAACTCATCGACCCCCTGCTCGCGGAGAATCTCAACCGTGCTCTCTACCCCGCCCCGCCGAAAGACGACGGCGCGCCCGGCGTCCCGCCAAACGAAGTCGCCCGTCAACCCTGGGCTTTGACCCGCGGGTTGATAACCGGGCGCAGGTTCGGTTCGACCTCCGCGCGGAGGTGCTCGAAGTCGGGCGGCAGCGAGAGCTTCTCGCCCAGGTGCTCGACCGGCTCGTCGACGGTGAAACCCGGGCCAAGCGTCGCGATCTCAAACAACACCCCGCTCGGCTCGCGAAAGTAGATCGAGCGGAAGTAGAAGCGGTCGATCTCCGGGGTCGGCTGGGCGCCGCCCGCAGCGGCCTTCTCGCGCCAGTCGAGATGCTGCTCCGGAGTCGAAGCCCAGGCGACGTGGTGGACGCTGCCCGCCCCCTGCAAACCGCGCTCGGGTGGAGCCTCGTCGTAGATGTAGAGGCCCCCACGCTGCTCGCCCCGCGCTTCCCAGGCGCCATCGATTTGCTCGAACTCGAGCGCCTCGAGTAAGCCTTCGCTGGCCTGGGGCGCCGCGGCGTAGGCGCGCACCGCGTGGAAGCCCTGCAGCGCCATCTCGGCCGGCACCTCCGGATGGTCGGCGATCAGCGGCTGGTCCGGAACGTCGACGACAAGCAGCTCGTGGTCGAGCCCCTCCGGGTCGGCGAAGACGAGGCTCTCGCCGCTTCGCTCGGACTCGGTGTCATTGGCAGCGAGCCGCTCCGCCCAGAAGTCCAGAGCCTCGCTGGAGGCGACGCGCCAGACGATCCGGTGAACCATCCCGGCGCCGGGCCGCCCCGGCGCGGCGCCGGGATACTCGAAGAAGGTCAGATCGGAGCCGGCATCCCCCGCCTCGTCGGCGAAAAAGAGGTGGTAGACGGTCGGGTTGTCCTGGTTGACGGTTTTCTTGACCAGCCGCAAACCCATCACACCGGCGTAGAAGTCGACGTTGCGCTGGGCGTCCTCGGTGATCGCGGTGATGTGGTGAATTCCCTCTAGCTTCATTAGTCACGTATACCATCCGGCAATGAGCCGCGGACGCCGTCGCCTGGTCAGAGGCCTTGTCATCTTCGGTTCGTTCCTCGCTTTCCTCAGCGTCTTCGCGATCTGGACCGAGCGCCAGGCGCTCAATACCGACGACTGGGTCGAGACCAGCGGCCGCTTCCTGGAGAACGAGACGATCCGCGCTGCGCTCAGCGACTATCTGGTCGACCAGCTCTACGAAAACGTCGACGTGCAGAAAGAACTGGAGGAAATCCTCCCCGGCGACACCAAGGACCTCGCCGGCCCGGCGGCGGGCGGCCTGCGCCAGGTTGCGGGCCAGGGAGCCGAAAAAGCGCTCGAAACCTCGACCGCGCAGGAGCTGTGGGAAGAGGCGAACCGAACCACCCACGAACAGCTCCTGGC
Organism: Solirubrobacterales bacterium; assembly: GCA_036519395.1. Classification (GTDB taxonomy): domain Bacteria; phylum Actinomycetota; class Thermoleophilia; order Solirubrobacterales; family 70-9; genus VAYN01. The sequence continues at coordinate 142,310 of DATDLJ010000106.1, forward strand.
CGTCCTCGAAAACAAGAAAGAAGCGGTCGAAACCGACGAAGGGAACGTCAAGCTCAATCTCGGCAGCCTCCTCACCAACCTGGCCGAGCAGGTCGGGATCGGCGAAGACCTGGCTGAGAAATTGCCCCCGGACGCAGCCCAGATCGAGATCATCAAGTCGGATGAGCTGAAGACGGCGCAGGACATCGCGGTCGCGATCAAGGGACTGGCGCTGGTGCTCTCGCTCCTCACCTTCATCGCCTTCGGCGCGGCTATTTACCTCTCCCGGGACGGCCGCTGGGTGACGGTGCTGCTCAGCGGCGCCGGCCTGATCGCGGCAGGGTTCGCGGTGATCGTCGTCCGCCAGATCGCCGGCGGCATCGTCATCGATCAACTGGTGACCGCTGAAAGCGCGAAGCCAGCGGGCGAAGCAGCCTGGGACATCGGCACCTCGCTGATGACCAGCATCGCGACGACGGTGATCGTCGTCGGCATCCTCTTCCTGGTCGCCGGCTGGCTCGCCTCGCCGACCGACGGCGCCCGCGCCGTTCGCCGCTTCCTCGCCCCGGTGCTGCGGCTACACGTCGGCTACGTCTACGCCGCGCTGGTGATCCTCGTCGGCTTCTACTTCCTTACCGGCCCGACGCAGGGGTTGCGCTCCTTCCTCACCACCCTAATCGTCGCCGGGATGGCCGCCTTCGGCATCCACGAGCTGCGCAGGCAGACCGAGGAGGAGTTCCCCGAAGCGACTTACGAGGGGGTCTTCGGCGGCACCCGCGACAAAGTCGTCAACGCGGTCAAGGACGCCAACATCACCGAAAAGGTCGGCGAGCAGGCCTCGAAGCTGAAACTGCCCGAGGTGCGTCGCCCCGGTGGAGACGGTGACTCTGAGGGCTCGGCGTCAGAGGCGCCAACGGCAGCTATGTCCAGCGAGGACGCCCGCTTGGAGCGCCTGGAGCGGCTCGGCTCGCTGCGCGACAAAGGCATCCTCACCGACGAGGAGTTTGCTGCCGAGAAGGCGCGGCTCCTGGGCGACGACAGCTCAAAGAGCTAGTCGCCGAGCCGCTGGTGCAAAAGCCCGCCGCCGGAATCGAACCGGCAACCTCCTCATTACAAATGAGGCGCTCTCCCAGGTTGAGCTAGGCGGGCGTGGTGGCAATGATGTCCGGAATGGACGTGACGTTCAGGTTCTTGAAGCCCGACGAGGGTACCGTGCTGACGGGCGCAATCGAAGCCGCATATGGTCAAAGTTATGACGTGCGGTGGGTGTACGACGCCGCCGAGGTAGGCGAACGGATTGCCGCCGGAACCTACGTCTCCTGCATCGCGGAAAGCCCTGCAAGCGACCTTCTCTGCCACATCGGGATGAGCTTGGCGGCAGCCGGCGACGCGGTCGGCCACTCGGGCCAGGCAGTGACGCTCCCTGCAGCCCGAGGACACCACCTCTTCACGCGCACCAAGCGCTTCCTCATGGACTGGGCTACGGAGCAAGGGCTGGCCGGCATGTACAGCGAGGCAACCGCCGCCCACCCCTACAGCCAGAAGGCGAACATCGACCTCGGCGCCCACGAGACGGGGTTCCTGCTCGGCTGGATCCCCGCCACGGTCGCCAACGATGCCGCCAGCGATCGACGGGGGCGGCAATCGGCAGCGCTGCTCTATCTGAAGTTGAACGACGGCCACGAGCGCAACGTCTACGCGCCCGAGCGCCATCGCGAGATCGTCGCCCAGACGCTCGAGCTTTGCCAGCTGCGGGGGTACCTCGCGGATCCACCAGCCGACTGCGAACTAGCCGAGCGGACTGAACTGCACGTCGAGGTCGACAGCGACCACAACCTGGCGCTGCTCACCGTGCTGAAGCCGGGGGCCGACCTCGAGCAGGTGATCGGCGCCGAGCGCCATCACCTCTTCCACCGCCACTGCCTCGATGCCATCTACATCGACCTACCGCTGGAGCAGCCCGCCACCGCCTTGGTCGCGGACCACCTCGAGCGGCTTGGGGTCTCCTACGCCGGCGTCTTTCCCAATCACCGCACCGACGGCGACGTCCTCCGCATGCAGTCGCTACACCGGGTCCGAGTCAAGGCCGACGACGTTGCCGTCGCCTCGGACCACGGGCGCGAATTGCTCGAGTACGTCTTGGCCGACCTACCCCAGACCAGCTAGAGCACTACCTCTCGCGAGGCCAGGTGGGCGCCAACCTTGCGCTTCACCCGCTGCAGGGCGTTGTCAACGGTCTTGGTGTCGCACTCGAGCCGCTCGGCGATCACCTCATAGGAGTAACCGTCGAGGTAGAGCGAGAGCACCCGGCTCTCCAGTTCGGAGAGGACGCCGGAGACCCCGGAGAGACAGGAGACGAGGCTCTCCAGCTCTTCGGTCGCGATCACCTGGTTGACCGGGTCATGGACGCTCGGCCCGGGCAGGATCTCATCCAGGGTGGTTTCTGAATCACCAGCCGCGGCCGGGGTCTGACTGAACGAGACGTACTGGTTGAGCGGGGTGTGCTTGTTCCGGGTCGCCGTCTTCACGGCGGTGATGATCTGGCGGGTAATGCAGAGCTCAGCGAAGTTACGGAAGCTCGACTCGCGGTCGGTGCGGTAATCGCGGATCGCCTTGTAGAGGCCCAGCAGGCCCTCCTGGATCAGGTCGTCCGACTCACCACCGAGGAGGAAGTAAGACGAGGCCTTGAGGCGGACGAAGCCGCGGTAGCGCTTGACGATCGTGTCGTAGGCATCCGTGCGTCCCTCCTTAGCGAGGGCGACGAGATAATGATCATCAAGTTCAACTTGAGGGTTAGGGTTGAGAGAGCGGCGGTTCGGTCGAGCGACCGCTGCCGGCATTTCCTGCGTAGGCGACGATAGTGCCACAGATCCTTCTCCTTGCTGAAGGGTCGTGGCGCCACTTACCTCCCCCGAGGCGCCCTATTAACCAGGGCTAGCCTCAAGCTGAGGTTAACCCTTATTGCGCCGCTAGTTTACGTGCGCGCAGAGTTCTGTCAACCCCAAATTGCGAGAAATGCAAATTCAGCTGCATTGGGAGGAGTCGTCGATAACGAGCGAGAGCTTCAGGTGGCTCGCTGCCGGAGGGCCTCGAAGAGCAAGGCGGTTGCAGCTGCCGAGACGTTTAGAGACTCGACTTGGCCCTTCTGCGGAAGGGCTACGAGGCCGTCGCAGGCTGCTGCGACTCGGGGCCGGAGGCCTTTGCCCTCACCGCCGAGGACGAGGATCGTGGAGCCGCTTAGGTCAGTCGACCATGGAGCCTGCTTAGCCTCGGCGTCTGCACCCCAGATCCAGAAGCCCGCCTCCTTTGCCTCCGCCAGCCAGTCGGCGAGGTTGCGGACGTGGGCGACCTCGAGGTGCTCGACGGCGCCAGCGGAGGTCTTGCAGACGACGGGAGTGACAGCAGCCGAGCGTCGCTCCGGGATCACGACTCCCGCGGCGCCGGCGAACTCTGCCGAGCGGCAGACGGCACCAAAGTTGCGCGGGTCCTGCACCTGGTCGAGGGCAACCAGCAGCTCGCCCTCGCGGCGCAGCATTCCCACTGGGTCGCCGTAGGGATAGGGATCGACCTCAGCCACGACGCCCTGGTGGTCGGGCGACCCGCAGAGCCGCTCCAGTTCCTCAGCGGAGGTCTCCGGCGTCCGCCAGACCCGGTGCACCCGCCGCCGCCCCCGCTCTGCCTCGGCGACGGGGTTGCGTCCGTAGATGAACTGGTTCGCCATCAGGTCCTGGGAACCAAGCTGGGACCCTCGGCCGAGTCGCGAACGGTCCAGCCCAGCGCGGCGAGCTCATCTCGCAGGGCATCGGCCCGCGCAAAGTCCTTCGCAGCCCGCGCCTCCTCCCGTTCCTGCATCAGCTTCTGCGCCTCAGGGTCGGCCTCGCCACCCTTATCTGGCTGGGTAAG
>DATDLJ010000107.1:0-29748 GCA_036519395.1 Solirubrobacterales bacterium
CTCAAACGCCGAGGCAACCCAGCTTCTTAAGGAGGCCCCGGTCCTGGTCGCCTTCGACCGCGATCGCAAGGAGGGACGGGTGTTCCTCTCCCAGAGGCTCCTGAGACCACATTGGCGCCCAGCACTCCGCCCCAGCTGCGCGACGGTCTCTGGGAGAGGGGCACCCGTCCCTCCCTACCGAAAGCGGCCCGCACCAAAGCAGGCGACAAGGACCGGTGCTGGACCGGCCCTTGCTCTCCCGCCGTAAGCCTTATTTGATGTGGAAGCCGGAGATCGCGCGTGAGATGACGAGGCGCTGGATCTCTGAGGTTCCCTCGAAGATCGTGTAGATCTTCGAATCGCGGTGCATCCGCTCGACTGGGAACTCGCGGGTGTAGCCGTTGCCGCCGAGGATCTGGATTGCCCGCTCGGTCACCCAGACGGCGACCTCGCCGGCCTTCAGCTTCGACATCGAGCCCTCGGCGTTTTCAAATTTGTGGCCGTTGCGACCCATCCAGGCGGCGCGCCAGACGAGCAGGCGAGCGGCGTCGATCTCGAGCTTCATGTTCGCCAGGTCGAAGGCGATCGACTGGTTCTCGACGATCTTCTTGCCGAACTGTTCGCGCTCTTTGGCGTAATCAAGGGAGTACTCGTAGGCGGCGCGGGCGATGCCGAGCGCCTGGGCGCCAACCGTCGGCCGGCTCGCCTCAAAGGTCTGCATTGCGGCCTGCGATTTGGCCTTTTTGCCCTCGCGGACACGGGCCAGCCGTTCGTCGAGCTTCTCTTTGCCACCCAGCAGGCAGGAGCCCGGAACGCGGCAGTCGTCGAGGTGGACGTCGGCGGTGTGGGAAGCGCGGAGGCCGTGCTTCTTCACCTTGGCGCCCTGCTCGCAGCCCTTGGTGTCGGGCGGGATCACGAAGGCAGCGTGGCCGCGCGAGCCGAGCTCGCGATCAACCGAAGCGATGACGACGTGGATGTTGGCGATGCCGCCGTTGGTCGCCCAGGCCTTCTGGCCGTTGAGGACCCACTCGTCGGTCGCCTCGTCGTACTTGGCGCTGGTGCGGATGCCGGAGACGTCCGAGCCCGCATCCGGCTCAGAAGCGCAAAAGGCGGCGAGCTTGACGTCATCCGGGGTGCCGAAGCACTGGGGAATCCACTCGCCCATCTGCTCCGGGGTTCCCTGCCCGAAGATCGCGGCGACCGCGAGGGTCGTGCCCATGATCGCCATGCCGATGCCGGCGTCGCCCCAGAAGAGCTCCTCGTTGGCAACCGGCAACGTCAGCCCGGTCTCGTCGGCCCAGAACTGACCCATTGCTTCGAAGCTGTAGAGGCCGATCTTGGCCGCCTCTTCGATCACCGGCCACGGCGTCTCCTCGCGCTCGTCCCACTCCTCGGCGGCCGGGCGAACGACGTTCTCAGCGAAGCCGTGCACCCAATCGCGGATGTCCTTCTGGTCTTGGTTGAGCTCGAGCGTGAACTTCGGTTCGCTCTGAGTGTCGGACGTGGAGTTGGCCTCGTCGAGCAGCGCTTGCGCGTCGACGTCGGCGACGGAGGAATCAGCCATAGCGCCGAAGTCTACACCGAACGATGTCGTGAATTAGACGTCGCGCAGATCGAAGGCGCGCAGTCCCTCGCCGCCCTCGTCGGTGCAATCGAAGAAGCGGCGGTTGACGCAGCCGTAGGACTCACCGTCGCCCTCGTAGGCGCGCTCGACCGTGAATTGACAGTGCGGCAGCGGGTCTCCGGTCATCTTCACGCCGCCGAAGCCACCGGCCTCTAAGACCGCGGAGAGCTCGATCTCTGCCGCGTAAACCTCCTGCATACAGCCGACGTACTGTTCGCCGGTAAACCGGTCGACGTAGCTGTAGAGGTAGCGGCAGCCAAGTTCGACACAACCGCGCGGCTCGACCATCTTGTCGCAGAAGGAGCGGCACTGGCGGCACTCGCCAACCGTGGTGCGCGTCGCAGTCATTGGGAAAGCTTAGGGATGCGAGACCGCGGAACCAAGCGGTTCACGCGGCCAAAGCGTCCGGACCCAAAAGCTGATGAAGCTCGTAGCGAAGATGGGGCGAGACCTGGACCCGCAGCCCCTCCCCCACCTTCAACTCTTTGGGGCCGTCGCTGGTCTGCATCACCAGGTGGACGTCAGCCTCGCCCTTGTGATCCTCGAAGAGCGATCGCAGCTCTTCCATCAGCCCCGGCTTGCGCAGTTTTTTAACGTCGACCGAGACCTGCAGGGGCCCACTTGGCAGCGCCGTGACTTTGCTTACCGTCTTCGCGGCGCTGGCAATCTCGGCCTCGTCCGGTTCGAAGCGCTGCGCCTCCTGCACCACCAGCTTGGTCTCGCCGCGGTCCTTGTGGTCGAGGCGGCCGCGGACGAGGACAATCGCGTCGGGTTGGATCACCGCCGCGCTCTCGGCCTCATCGGCCTTGAAAACCAGCATCTCGACCTGCCCCTCGACGTCATCGAGGGTGGCGAACATCATCTGGTTGCCGCTCTTGGTGCGGATCTTTTTGCAGGCGACGACGATCCCGCCAACCGTGACCCAAGCACCATCGGGCTTACCGCTCAACTGGGCAATGCTGCAGTCGACCCGCGCTCGCAGCGCCGGCCCGACTTCGGTCAGCGGATGCGAGGAGAGGTAGGTACCGAGGGTCTCCTTCTCCATCGAGAGCATCTCGGCGCGATCAAACTCGGCGGCAGGGATCGGCGGGCGGTGGTGAGCCTGCGATCCGGGCGACTCCCCTCCGGCTTCGTCGCCGAAATCAAAGATCGAGCCCTGGCCCAACTGCGCGTCGGCCTGCGCCTTCTGGCCCGCTGACTGCGCCGCCGGCAGCGTCTCCAGCATCCCTTTGCGGCTGTTTTCGGTGGAATCGAGGGCGCCGCACTTGATCAGGCATTCGATCGCCCGTTTGTTCACCGCGCGGCTATCGACTCGCTCGCAGAAGTCCCAGATCGACTCGATTGGTTTTTCCTCGCGGGCGCGCAGGATCGCCTCGACCGCCTGATGACCGACGTTCTTAACCGCATCGAGGCCAAAGCGGATCGCGTTCTCGGAGACGACGAAGCTGTGGCCGGAGGAGTTGACGTCGGGCGGCAGGACGTCGATTCCCATCTCCGCGCAGCGGTTGACGAAGAAGGGGACCTTGTCTTTGGTGTTCATCACCGAGGAGATCACCGCCGCCATGTACTCGGCCGGGTAGTTGGCCTTGAGGTAGGCGGTGCGGTAGGAGATCAGCCCGTAGCAGGCAGCGTGGGACTTGTTGAACGAGTAGTCGGCGGCGGCTTCGTTCAACTTCCAGAGGTCCTGGGCAACCCTGGGGTCGGTTTCCGACTTCGCCAGGCCCTCCATGAATTTGTCCTTCATCGTCGCCATCAGGTCGCGCTTCTTCTTGCCGATCGCCTTGCGGAGGTCGTCCGCCTGGGCGCCCGAGAAGCCGGCCATCAGACGCGCGATCTGCATCAACTGCTCCTGGTAGATGACGCAACCGTGGGTCTCCTGGGTGATCGCCTTCATCCGCGGATCCGGGTAGCGCACCGAGGACGGGTCTTTCTTGCCTTTCGCGTAGGCAGGGATGTAGGCCATCGCGCCCGGGCGGTAAAGCGCGCCGAGGGCGACGATGTCGGCGAACTCGGTCGGCTTCACTTTGCGCAGCGCGTCGCGCATCCCCTCCGACTCGAACTGGAAGACGCCCGTCGAGTCGCCGTTGGCGAGCATCGCGTAGGTCTTGGCGTCATCGATCGGGATCTGCTCCATATCGATCCGCTCGCCCCGCGAGCGCTCGATGATGTCGATCGCATCCTCGATCACGTCGAGGTTGCGCAGCCCGAGGAAGTCCATCTTCAGCAGGCCGATCTCCTCGATCGGGTTCATCGAGTACTGGGTCACGATCTTGTACTGGCGCTCGGGTTTGCCGGACCCGTTGCCGTTGGGGTTCGGTGCCGCCGGCGCACTCTTGTCCTCGGCCAGCTGCAGCGGCACGATCTCCTGTAGCGGGCGGTCGGCGATTACCACCGCGGCGGCGTGGATCGAGTTGTTGCGGATGATCCCCTCGAGGCCCTGGGCGACGTCGACGATCTTCTTCGCGTCGGCGTCCTCGTCGTAGGTCTTGCGCAGCTCCTGGCCGGGCGCGAGGCATTCCTCGAAGGAGGGGCTGCGGCCCATGATCGGCTCCGGAATCTGCTTCGCCAGCTTGTCGCCGGTGGCGTAGTCGTAGCCGAGCACGCGGGCCGCGTCGCGGGTGGCAGCGCGCGGCGCCATCTTGCCGAAGGTGATGATCTGGGCGACTGATTCGCGGCCGTATTTCTCGCCCACGTAGCGGATCATCCGCTCGCGCCCGCGGACCGAGAAATCGATGTCGATGTCCGGCATCGATTTGCGCCCTGGGTTGAGGAAGCGCTCGAACATCAATTCGTTGGCGAGCGGGTCGAGGTCGGTGATCCGCAGGGCATAGGAGACGATCGAGCCGGCGGCCGAGCCGCGCCCCGGACCGACCGCGATCCCGTTCTCCTTCGCGTAGGTGACGAAGTCCCAGACGATCAGGAAGTACGAGGCAAAGCCCATCTCCACGATCACCCCGAGCTCGAACTCGAGCCGCTCGACCGCCTCGGCGGGGAGAGGGTCTCCGTAGCGGGCGCGAAGGCCGTCCAGCGCGATCCGCCGCAGCATCGCCTCCGGCTGCTCGCCGTTTTCGGTCGGGTACTGCGGCAGCAGCAACTTGCCGAGCTCGATCTCGATGTTGGAGCGCTCGGCGATCTCCAGCGTCGTCGGCACCGCCTCCGGCCACTCGGCGAAGGACTCGGCCATTTCCTCGGAGCTCTTGATGTAGAACTCGTTGGTGTCGAAGCTCATCTTCGGCATCTGCAGCGTCGACTTCGTCTGCACGCAGAGCAGCGCCGCGTGGTTGTCGAAGTCCTCACGGCGCAGGTAGTGGACATCGGCGGTCCCGACCAGCGGGCGGTTGAGCTCGCGGGCGAAGCGGGCGATCCCCTCGTTGGCCTTGTCCTGCTCGGCGATCCCGTTCTTCTGCACCTCGAAGTAGACCTGCTCGGGGCCAAATGCCTGGATCAGGTCGTCGAGATGGGCGCGAGCGTCGTCGGCTCGCTCTTCGATCAGACGGCGGCAGAAGCGGGACTGCAGGCAACCGGTGAGGACGATCACGCCCTCGGCATGGCGCGCCAGCAGCTCCATGTCGACGTTCGCCTTGCCCCTGGAGAAGCCCTCGAGGAAACCAGCCGAGGTGAGCTGAACCAGGTTCGAGAAACCGGTGTCGTTCTCGGCCAGCAGGGTCAGGTGGTTGCGCTCGTAGCGCGTCTGCTCCTTGATCGTGTGGCGATCATCGACCAGGTAGGCCTCAAGGCCGACGATCGGTTTGATCCCGTGCTTCTGGCAGGCCTTGTAGAGGTCGACGGCGCCGTTCATCACGCCGTGATCGGTGAGGCCAAGGGCCGGCTGGCCAAGCTCCGCCGCCCGCGCCGCCATCGCGTCGATCTTGCAGGCGCCATCAAGCAGCGAGTACTCGCTGTGGGCGTGGAGATGTACGGCAGAGGGGCTGCTCACGGTCGCTGCTGAGCATGGCAAATCGGCCCGACGAAACCCGGAGGCTTCATTGACACTTCCGCGCTAGTTCCGGGCTACTTCAGAGCTAGGTGGCGAGCAGAGCGCCGATGATGCTCACGCTCATACTCACGACGCCAAGCACCATCGTTTTTTGAAGGGAGTCGAAGCGGGCGTCAATCGCGTTGAAGCGTCCGTTCATCTCGGCCCGCAGCTCTTTGAATTCGGCCTTCGTCTCGACTCGCAGCTCTTTGAATTCGGCTGTCGTCTCGGCCCGCAACTCTTTGATTTCCGCTTTCGTCTCGCGAATCTCCTGCTTCACCTCGGCGAAGCCCTTGTTCGTGTCAGCGCGGAGGTCGTCAAGCCGCTCGTCGGTCCACGTTTCCCTTGCCATGACTGCCATGGAGGCAACCATATGAAGTGTCCTGTCTACAGTGGCGCGCAGGATGAAGATTCTCTGGAGAGGCTTACGCGCGAAACCGTGACTTAGGCGCAGACCCAGGCGCTGGGACCGGAGTCGGCCCAGATTTCAGCCGCGATTCGGTCCTGTTCGGCCTTCGGGGCTTCGTGCGGGGCTCCCTGACCACCGTAGAGTTCCCAAGTGGAAGGAATGATCTGGTAGGCGCCGCCCGCCCCGCTAGAGGGGTTGAGGGCGCTGTAGTTGCCTCCCGACTCGCACATCACGATGTAGGTGGGGATCGAGTAGGGGCCGCCGAGCCAGCGGCCGATTTCTTCTTCGGCTTCGGCTTCCGATTCGGCGAGGCGCGCCTCCTGGATCTGATCGACCCATTCGGAGATGTCGGATTTCAGGGTCGCCAATGAGGCTTCGCGGCTGGCGCTGAGCGACTGCAGGCGGGCGGCGGAGCTCTCGGCGGCTGCGCGGACGGCACCGATTTCCTCGCGGGCCGCTTCGAGCCGTTCGTCGTAGGCGACGGCCTCTGCCTTCAGGTCGGCGACCTTGAGGACCTGCTGGTGGACGGCGGCACGAACTTCGGCGACGCGGTCGGCGAGGGCACTGTCGGCTTCGGAGATGGCGCGAAGGTAGTCGCTCTGGGCAACGAAGTCCTCGTAGTCGCCAGAGCCGAAGACAAGGTCGGCGGTGTTCGGCGTTCCCTGCTCGTAGATCGCGATCAGCCTCTGCGCCAGTACCTGGCGGGACCGCCGCAAGCGAGCCTTCTCCCGGGCCAGCCGCTTTTCAGTCGCCTTCAGCTTGCCGGCCAGTTCAGCCGTCCGCTGCTTGGCCTCGGCCAGCAGATTCGTCAGTTCTTCCTCTTCGGCGGCCGCGTCCTTCGCTTCGGCTTCGGCGCTTGCCAGTTCCGCGGTGGTCGACTGCAACTGCGCCGAGATCGAGCTCGCCTCGTCCCGGGCGGAGGCCAGCTTGGCTTCGAGCTTGTCGGCGTCGGTGGCGCCGGCGCTGGCAACGGCGACCACGAGCACGGCAAGCAGAGCGCAGAGCAAAGCCGCCGCGCCGATCTTCGGCAGGTCGTTTCTCAGCTGCAGCGGCACGAAGCGGCGAGGCTAGCGAGCCGAGCCCAAAATCCCTGCAAGTTGTCGATAAAGCGCAAGAAAGCTTGCGCCGGGAGGTTCAGCCTTCGGGTGCGTCCCTGGTCGCGAGATAGGCGACGCCAGCCGCGGCGGTCACCCCGAGAACGCCGATCGCGATCCGCGTCTGCCGTCGGTAGCGCCGCCGCAGATAGCGGTAGGCGAAACGGATCGAGGCTTTGCCGAGCCGGTTGTACATCAGCTCTCCCCTCGCTGACGAAGGCGGTGGGCCATCCGCGACTGCAGCGACCAGAGCTCGATGAAGCCAGGTGAGGCGTTCTGGTCAAAGAGGCCGCCGGACTCCGAGAAGGTCGCCAGCTCGGCGTCGTAGACCGCGTTCGGCGAAGAGCGGGTGACGACGCGAACGCTGCCTTTGTAGAGGCGCAGCCCAATCTCGCCGGTGACCTGGGCGTTGACGGCGTCCATGTAGGCATCGAGGTCGGTGCGCAGCGGCTCCCACCAGAGACCTGCGTAGACCAGGTATCCCCACTTCTGATCCAGCGCTGGCTTGAACTGGTTCTGGTGGATCGTGCCGACCAGGCGCTCGAGCTCCTCGTGGGCGCTGAGCACGATCGCCGCCGCCGGCACCTCGTAGATGTCGCGGACCTTGAGACCGACGATCCGATCCTCGATGTGGTCGACGATGCCGACCCCGTGGCGACAGCCGATCTCAGCCGCCTTTTCGAGCAGCTCGACCAGGCCGAGGCGCTCGCCGTTGAGGGAGACCGGCAGGCCAGCCTCAAAGCCGACGGTGACCGTCTCCGCCTCGTCCGGCGCCTCCTCGGGGCGGGTGACCAGCTGGAAGACGTCGTCCTCTGGCGCGTGGTCGAGTTCCTCGATCCAGCGGCCCTCCGAGGAGCGCCCCCAAAGGTTGTCGTCGATCGAGTACGGGGCGACCTCGGTCCCGCCCTTGACCGGGATCCCGTGCTCGCGGGCATAGGCGATCTCCTCCTCGCGGCCCATCGCCCAGGAGCGAACCGGGGCGATCGTCTTCAGCTCCGGCGCCAGGGTCGCCACCGTGGCCTCGATCCGAACCTGGTCGTTGCCCTTGCCGGTGCAACCGTGGGCGATCGTGTCGCAGCCCGTCTGGCGCGCGTATTCGACCGCGAGCTGGGCAATCAGCGGCCGGCCCAGCGCGGTAAAGAGCGGGTAGCCGTTGCCGTAGACGGCGTTGGCCTTGATCGCCGGGGCGATGAACTCAGCGGCGAAGCGCTCGCGAGCGTCGACCACGTGGCACTCGGCGGCGCCCAGTTGCAGCGCCTTTGCCTCAATTACGCCGTAGTCCTCGCCGGGCTGGCCAAGGTTGACCGTGAGGCAGACGACTTCGGCCTCGTAGTGGTCCTGGATCCACTTCAGCATCACGCTGGTGTCGAGCCCGCCCGAGTAGAGCAGAAGGACGCGGTGGACTTCGGCGGGGTCCGCCTCGTAGCTGGCGGTGGGCTGCGATTGGGGCTCGGTGCTCACGGGGGCGGAAGTCTCTCACGCCGAGCCCGCGCGGGCGCTGCCGGCTGTTACGGCGCTTCCAAGCCTCCGCTTCCGCCTTCTTCGTCTGGCGGCGTCACTTCTTCTTCGGGTTCTTCTTCCGGCGCTTCTTCGTCTTCTTCGACGGTCGGTTCTTCTTCGGTCGTCGTCGATTCCGTCGTCGTCGTGGTCGAGCTTTCGGTCGTCGACGTCGACGGGGTAGTGGTCGTCGTTTCGAGGCTCGAAGTGGTCGTTTCGCCGGAGTCGTCGTTGTTGGCGATCACGATTACCGCAATCAAGAGCCCGACGATCACCGCGATCAGCCCGGCGACGAGAAGCCTCATGTTGCCGTGTGGGCGGCCACCGTCCGGGCCGTGGCCACCGGGCCCGCGATCTTCCGGTCCCATCAGGCGAGTCGGGTCCTCATGCATCGCTCAGTCCTCCGGTCCCAGAATCGCGTCGAGGATCGCTTCGGTGTCCTCGATCTCAAAACCATTGCGCAGCCGCTGGGCGATCTCGGCTCGGCTGCTGCCGGAGATCGCCATCTGGGTGGCAAGCAGGCGCGCACCGGCAGCGTCGGAGCGCTTGCCCCTGCTGCCGAGGTCGGCGACGGGGGCTGCTTCGGCTGCGACCGCCCGCAGCCGCGGCGCAACCGCCTGCGGGTCCGCTTCCGGCTCCTCCAGTTCCTCCGGCTCTTCCAGCTCAACTTCCCCGCCGACCCTCGTCCGGGCCTCTTCCAGCGTCGCCTGTAGCCGCTCCGCCTCTTGCCGCAGCGAGAGCGCCTGCCCGAGCAGGGTCTCGATCAAGTCGGAGAGCTCCGCGACTCGGCCCTCTGCCAGGCGGTCGGCCTCGGCTTGCGCTTGGGCCAGATAGCGGCGCGCCTGCGCTTCGGCGTCGTCGATGACGCTTTCGGCGGCGCGCTCGGCCGCTTCGACGATCGCCTCCAGCCGCTCTGCCGTGGTCGCCCGCAGGGCGCGCTGCTGTCTCGAGAAGTCCCGGGGGTTGCCGACGCCGCTCATTGTCCCTGGAAGCCTAGAAGCGATTCCCCGATCAGGCCAACCGCCTGGTCGACATGGTCGGAATCGATCACCAGGGGCGGCAGCAAGCGCAGGGTGTCCGGCCGGGGAGCGTTGACAACCAGGCCGCGCTCCAGCAGGTCGGCGCCGACCGCGGCGGCGTCAATCCCCTCCTCCAGGCCGACCCCGACCATGAGGCCGCGACCGCGGGTCGCAACGACCCCGTCGAGCCCGGCTAGCTGCTCGCGCAGGTAGGCACCGAGCTCGCGCACGTGGCGCAGCAGGGTTGGGTCGTCGACGATCTCGAGGACGGCAAGCGCGGCTGCGGTGGCCACCGGGCCGCCGGCAAAGGTCGATCCGTGGTCACCCGGCTCCAGGACGTCGGCGGCTACCGGCGCGGTGATGCAGGCGCCGATCGGATAGCCGCCGCCGAGCGCCTTGGCGCTGGTGATGACGTCGGGCCGAACCGGGGTCTGCTCGTAGGCCCACAGCGAGCCAGTGCGCCCGATCCCGGTCTGGATCTCGTCGCAGATCAGCAGCGCCCCGACCTCATCGCAGACTTCGCGCGCCGCCAGCAACGCTTCATCGGAGATCGGGAAGACCCCCGACTCGCCTTGAATCGGCTCAACCAGGACCGCGGCCGTGCGCTCCCCCGCCGCCCCCCGCAGCGCCTCGGCATCGTTGCGGGGCACCGCCCGGAACCCGGGCAGCATCGGGCCCAGGGCCGGGTTCGTCGCCAAGCCAGGGGTCGCCGAGAGCGCTCCATAGGTGCGCCCGTGGAAGTCGTTCTCGAAGCTGATGATCTCCGGCTCGGTGACGCCGCGGCCGTGGGCGTGCTTGCGGGCGATCTTGATCGCGCACTCGTTGGCCTCGGTTCCGGAGTTGGCGAAGAAGACACGGCCGCCCAAGCTCGACTCCGAGAGTCGCTCCGCGAGGCGCGCCATCGGCTCGGTGTAGAAGAGGTTGGAGACATGCATCAAGCGCTGCACCTGACCCCGCACCGCTTTGACCACGTCGGGGTGGCAGTGGCCGACCGAGCAGACCGAGATCCCGGTGAGGAAATCGAGATAGCGCTTGTCGTCGGCATCCCAGAGCAGCGGGCCTTCACCGCGGACGAAATCAATTGGCGCCCGCTGGTAGGTGCGCATCAGGTAGCGCTCCTCCAGCGCCTGGGTCCGCTCTAGGCCAATGCCGTCGGCGACGTCAGCCATTACGGGGTCACCATCGTGCCGACCCCGGCGTCGGTGAAGAGCTCGAGCAGGAGACTGTGCGGAACCCGGCCGTCGATGATGTGGGCCGACTGGGCGCCGCCGCGGATTGCGTCGGTGCAGGCCTGCAGCTTCGGCCGCATCCCCCCCTCCAGGCTCGCCAGCTTGGCGTCGACCTCGTCGACCGTCGCCCGCGAGATCAGCGAGCCCTCGTCGTCGGGGTCGGCAAGCCAACCGGCGACGTCGGTGAGGAAGATCGCCTTGTGGGCCCCCAGCGCCGCCGCGACCTTGCCCGCCGCCTCGTCGGCGTTGACGTTGTAGGACTGGCCGCTGCGATCGGAAGCCGAGGAAGCGATCACCGGGATGTAGTCGGCGGCGATGTGGTTGAGGACGTCGACGTCGACCCGCTCGATCGAGCCGACGAAGCCGACCTGCTCGGCGTTGGCAACCGGCGCGACCTCGAACAGGTTCCCGTCCTCGCCGGAGAGTCCAACCGCGGCCTGGCCGTGGCGGTTCAGCCGCTGGACGATTTCCGAGTTGAGCTTGCCGACCAAGACCATCTTCGCCACCTCGACCGTCTCGGTGTCGGAGACCCGCAGGCCCTCGTGGAAGCGGACCTCGAGGCCGAGCCGATCCATATAGCGGGTGATCTCGGGGCCGCCGCCGTGGACGATCACCGGGTTGAGGCCGACGTACTTGAGCAGGACGACGTCGGTGGCGAAGGCTTCGCGCAGGTCCTCGTCGAGCATCGCGGCGCCGCCGTACTTGATCACCACCGTGCGGCCGTGGAACTCGCGGATGTACGGGAGCGCCTCGAGCAGCGTGGCGACGCTGTTGTCGTAGCCGCCGTTCACGTCGTGTACTCCGCGTTGATCTTCACGTACTCGTAGCCAAGGTCGGAGAACCAGACGTGGGCGCGGTGCTCGCCTCGTCCGAGCCGCAACCCGATCTCCGCCTCCTCGACCTCGCCGCCGAGCTCGGCGGCGTCGATCGAGTCAGCGCCGATCTCCTCCAGGTCCTCGCCCGCGAGAGCGGCCCCGGCGGCCTGGGCGATCCGGCCCCAGTTCGGGTCACGACCGAACAGCGCCGTCTTGACCAAGGGAGAGTTGGCAATCGCGCGGGCGACTCGCTCCGCCTCGCCCTGCGAGGCGGCCTCGCTGACTTCGACCCGGCCGGCGCGGACGGCACCCTCGCCGTCGCGGACGATCTCGATCGCCAGCTGCAACAGCACCGCCTCCAGAAGTCCATCGGGCAACGGCTGCCCAGAGCTGCCCGAAGCCTGCAGCAGCACGGTGTCGTTGGTGCTCATCTGGCCATCGACCGTGATCCGGTTAAAAGATGCGTCGACAGCGGCACGCAAGCGCGCGTCGGCGTCGTCGACCACCGCGTCGGTCTGGACGAAACAGAGCATGGTCGCCATGTTCGGCTCGATCATCCCCGCCCCCTTCGCCTGGGCGGAAAGAGTCACCCCGCCGGCGCGCAGGGTGCAGCGCTTCGGCCAGCGGTCAGTGGTGAGGATCGCGTCGGAGAAGGCGGTGGCACCGTCGGCGCTGAGGTCGGAGGTCGCCGCGGCGATGCCATCGAGGACGGCGTCGATCGGCAGCGGCACTCCGATCGTGCCGGTCTCGGCGACGGCGACCTGCTTCGGCTCAAGGCCGAGCGCGGCCGCCGTCCGCTCACACATCGCCCGCGCATCGGCGAGGCCCTGCTCGCCGGTCTCGGCGTTGGCGTTGCCGGAGTTGACAACCGCGGCCCGCACGCCGGCGCGGTCGACCTCGTCCCGGCAGATCCGGATCGGCGCCGCCGCCGAGGCATTGCGGGTGAGGACCAGCGCCGAGGAGACCTCCTCGGCATCGCAGACGATCAGGCCGACGTCGGTGCGACCGCCGCCCTTGAGCCCGCAGTGAGCACCGCCGGCGCGAAAGCCCGGGGGCAACTGGGCGGGATCGAGCTCCTCAACGCCCGCCGGCGCCTCGACCCAGCGGGACCTGAAGAATCCGCCCTCGCTCACAGCAGCCCCGCCGTCTCGTCCAGCCCCAGCATCAGGTTGAGGTTCTGCACGCCTTGGCTGGAGGCGCCCTTCCAGATGTTGTCGATCGCGGCGAAGGCCATCACCCTCCCCCGCTCCTCGACGGTGACGTAGACGTGGCACTCGTTGGTGTCGCGCACCGCCCGCAGGTTCGGAGGGCCCTCGAGCAGGTGGACGAAGGGCTCATCCGCGTAGCGCCGTTGGTAGAGGTCGCGGATCGCCTCCACCGAGGTCGGATCGGCAAGGGTCGCGAAGCAGGTCGCGAGCTCGCCCTGGTCGAGCGGCAAGAGGTGCGGAACGAAGGTAACCGGCGCCGGGCTGCCGAGAGCCTCGAGCTCCTGCTCGATCTCCGGCCGGTGCCGGTGTCCCTCGGTCTTGTAGGGGAAGGCGTTCTCGGTCATCGCCGAGAAGTGGACGAGGTCGTCGCTGCTGCGGCCGTAGCCGGAGGTGCCCTGCATGGCGGCGACGAAGACCTCCGAGAGCAGGCCCGCTTCGGCCAGCGGCGCCAAGGCCAGGACGCTCGCGGTCGGGTAGCAGCCGGGGGTGGCGACGAGCTTGGCCTCGCGCAGCTGCTCGCGGTAGACCTCGCTGAGACCGTAGACACCGGTGCCGAACAGCTCCGGGGCGCCGTGCTCGCCGTACCAGCGCTCGTAGGTCTCGCGGTCGCGGAGACGGAAATCGGCCGAGAGATCTACGACGAGGATCCCCCGCTCGCGCAGAGCGGCGACGGTCGGGGCGGCGGCGCCGTGGGGATAGGCGACGATCGCCGCGTCGACCTCGGGCAGGTTCTCCAGATCGAGCTCGGTCAGCTCGATCGCCGCCCGGTAGCGCGGGTAGAGCGCGTCGAGCCGCTTGCCGGCATCGCTGCGCGAGGTGGCGGCTACAAGCTGCAGGCGCGGGTGGTCCCAGACGATCTGGGCAGCGAGGGCGCCGGTGAAGCCGGAGGCGCCGGCGACGAGCACCCGCGCGGCGGGATCGCCGGTGAGCGGCTGGGAGGCGACCTCACTCACGCAGCGACCCCCCGATGCCCCCGAGCTTGTCCTTGATCGCCTGCCTCGCTTCGGCGACCTCCTCATCGGTGAGAGTCCGCTCACCCGAGCAGAACTCGAGATTCATCGCCAGGCTCTTCGCCCCCTCGCCCACCTGCTCCCCGCGGTAGATGTCGAAGATGTCGATCGAGTGCAGGTGCTCGCCCGCGGCGTCGCGAATCGTCGCTTCGACTTCGCTGGCGGCAACGCCCTCGGGCACCACCACCGCCAGGTCCTGACGTACGGCGGGGAATTCGGTTGCCTCTTCGTAGGACTCCTCGCCCAGGGTCGCCGCCGCGATTAGCGGTGCCGCGTCCAGTTCGAAAGCGGTGGCCGCATCGAGATCCCAGGTCCGGCAGACCAGCGGGTGCACCTCTCCCAACCAGCCGACCTGAGAGCCGTCGATTGACACCGCGGCGGAGCGGCCCGGGTGCAGGAATGGCTCCTCGGCGGGCGCGAAGCCGAGCTCGACGCCAAGCTGCCGCGCCAGCGCTTCAAGCGCGCCCTTGACCGCGAAAAAGTCGGCAGCCTCCTCGTCGCCCCGCCAGGAGCGCGGAGCGAGCGAGCCAGTCGCGATCCCCGCAAACCGATGCGGCTCCGAGAACGGCGCCGGCTGATCACCCGCGAACAACCCCGCCAGCGGATCGACAACCCCTGAGCCCGCAGCCTCACCCTGCAGATAAACGCGGGCGGATTCGAAGAGGGCGAGGTTGCTGGCCCCGCGGGCGGTGTTGCGGGCGGCGATGTCGAGCAGGGAGCCGAGCAGGGTGGTCCGCATCGCCGACTGCTCCTCGGAGAGCGGGTTGGCGAGCAGCACCGGCTTTGCCCGCGGGTCATCGGCGGGAATCCGCAAC
The DNA here is from genome assembly GCA_036519395.1 of Solirubrobacterales bacterium. Taxonomy (GTDB): domain Bacteria; phylum Actinomycetota; class Thermoleophilia; order Solirubrobacterales; family 70-9; genus VAYN01. The sequence goes on from DATDLJ010000107.1 coordinate 14,676, forward strand.
CGCTCCGCCTCGCCGGGATCGGTGAAGCTCCAGCCGACCGCCTGGTCGAAGCCGAGATCGCGGAGGGCGTCCTCGGCCCGCCGGCGCAGGCGCTGCTCGCGGCTGAGGCCGCCGACAGCGCTGCCCGTGGAAGGAAGCGTGGTCGGCAGGTGCTCGTCGATGCCGTGGACCCGCGCCACCTCCTCGATCAGGTCGACTTCGCGGGTGACGTCGTAGTGGCGATCCGGCGGCACCGTGACCTCGAGGTCGGTGCCCGCAACCTCGGCCGCGAAGCCGAGCCGCTCCAAATAAGTCCGTTGGTCGTCCTGCGAGATCTCCATCCCGAGCAGGCCCGTGACCCGCGCGGCGCGCAGCGGCAGCTGTCGCGGCGCCGGAATCTCAGCTGCGACGTCGATCGTTCCCGGCACCAGCTTGGCGCCGCAGAGCTCGACCAAGAGCCGCGAGGCGATCCGCTGGGCGCGCACGCAGAGGTCCGGGTGCAGTTGCTTCTCGAACCGCGCCGAGGCCTCCGAACGCAGGCCCAGCATCCGCGAGGTGCGGAGGATGTTGGTCCCGTTCCAGTTGGCGACCTCGAGCAGGACGCGGGTCGTCCCCGCGGAGACCTCTGAGCTCTGTCCGCCCATCACCCCGGCGATCCCGGAAGGCCCGTTGCGGTCGCAGACGAGCACGGTCTCGGCGTCAAGGCTGCGCTCGACGCCGTCGAGGGTGGTCATCTTCTCGCCCTCGGCCGCGGTGCGGACGACCAGCTCGCCGTCGGGAACCTTGTCGAGGTCGAAGGCGTGCAATGGCTGCGCGGTCAGCAGCATCACGTAGTTAGTGATGTCGACGATGTTGTTGATCGGCCGCTGCCCGGCCGCTGCCAACCGCGCCTGCAGCCAGAGGGGCGAGGGAGCGATGGTGACGTCGGTGAAGACGCGAGCCGTGAAGCGCGGGCAGAGCTCGGGCACCGCGACCGCCACCGAGGCGTAGTCCGTGGCCTCTCCCTCGCCCTCGGCCGGCGCGTCCTCGGCCCAGGGATCGGCCGCCAGCGGCGCGCCGGTGATCGCGTGGACCTCGCGCGCCACCCCGTGGACGCCGAAGCAGTCGCTGCGGTTCGGAGTCACCTCGATCTCCAGTACCGGCTCGCCCAGCGGCAGCACCTCACCCAGCGGCGTTCCCGGCGCCGGCCCGTCGTCGAGGACGATGATCCCGTCCGCCTCCTCGGCAAGTTCGAGCTCGGCGGCCGAGAGGATCATCCCTTCCGAGGGAACCCCCCGCAGCTTGGCCTTGCGGATCTTCATCCCGCCCGGCATCACCGCTCCGGGCAGCACGACGGCGACGGTCTGACCGGCATCGACGTTGGGTGCGCCGCAGACGATCGTCCGCTCGCCCTCGCCGGTGTCGACCTTGCAGACGCTGAGCCGGTCGGCGTTGGGGTGCTGCTCGCGCTCGAGCACCTTGCCGACGACGAAGCCCTCGCTGGCGGGCGGGCCGAGCGTCTCGATCCGCTCGACCTCGGTCCCGGTCATCACCAGCCGGTCGGCGAGCGCGGCCGGGTCGATGTCCGGCTCGCAGTACTCGCGCAGCCATGAGTACGGGACTCTCATACCCAGCACCTCATCCGAACTGCTCCAGCATCCGCACGTCGTTGTCGAAGAAGCGCCGCAGATCCGGCACGCCGTGGCGCAGCATCGCCACCCGCTCGACCCCGATCCCGAAGGCGAAGCCCTGGACCTGCTCGGGGTCGTAGCCGTGGCTCTCGACGAAGCCGAGCACGTTGGGGTCGACCATGCCGGCGCCGAGGATCTCGATCCAGCCCTGGCCCTTGCAGAGGTTGCAACGCTCGCCGCCGGCGAGCTCGCCGCTGCCGCCGCACTGGAAGCAGGAGACGTCAACCTCGACGCTGGGCTCGGTGAAGGGGAAGAAGTGCGGCCGCAGGCGCAGCTCGCGGTCGTCGCCGAACAGCGCCCGGCACATCGCCAGCAGCGTTCCCTGCAGGTCGGCGAGGGTGATCCCCTCGGCGATCGCCAGCCCCTCGACCTGGTGGAACATCGGGCTGTGGGTGGCGTCGGAGTCGCGCCGGTAGACCTTGCCGGGGACGACGACGAAGATCGGCGGCGGCTGCGTCTCCATCGAGCGCACCTGCATCGGCGAGGTGTGGGTGCGGAGCAGCACGTCGGGGTGCGACTGGACGTAGAAGGTGTCCTGGAGCATCCGCGCCGGGTGGCCCGGCGGATGATTGAGGGCGGTGAAGTTGTAGTAGTCGTGCTCGATCTCCGGGCCTTCGGCGACGTGGTAGCCGAGCCCGGCCATCGTGTCCTCGATCAGCCGCGTGGTGCGGGCGATCAGGTGCGGGTGGCCGACCGGCCGCGGCGGCGCCCCGGGCAAGGTGACATCGACCTTGTCCTCGGCCAGCTTCGCTTCCAGCTCGCTGGCGTCGAGCCGCTCGGCACTCGCCTCCAGCAGCGCCTCCAGCTCCTTGCGGGCGCGGTTGGCGGCGCCGCCGACGGGGCCCCGTTCCTCCTGGGGCAGCTCGGCGATCCCGCGCAAAATCGTCGTCAGCTCGGCTTTACGGCCGAGGTAGCGGACCCGCAGCTCCTCCAGCTCGGCGCTGCTCGCGGCAGCCTCGATCGCGGCGCCAGCGTCGGCCCTGATCTTCTCGATCGACTCAAGCATCGGGTTGGGCCTCCTGCATGGCGAGCGAAGATATCCGCTGAGCGGCAATCGCCGCCGCCGCGGCGACGTTGAGGGACTCGGGTCCGCCCGCGCGGAGGGGAATCGTGACCCGCCACTCGCACCGGGCGAGGACCTCATCCGGAAGCCCGTCGCGCTCCGCCCCCAGACAAACGGTCGCGGCACCGGGGAGCGTGTCGAGTTCTTCCCCCCCGTGCGGGACTAAAGCGACACGGGGCTCGCCGGTCGCGTCGATATCGGCCTTGGTCGGCGGCGTCGAGAAGATCGAGCCCATGCTGGCGCGCACTGCCTTGGGCGAGAAGGGATCGGCACAGTCGGGGCCCAGCACGACCGGGCAGCCGAGCAGCGCATCGGTGGTGCGGATGATCGTCCCGACGTTGCCGGGGTCGCCAACCCCGTGGAGATAGAAGCACGGCGACGTCGGCCCTTCCTGCCAATTCAGCGGCCAGACGGCGATCGCCCGCGTGCCGGACCCAAGCGCAGAGACGCTCGCGAGCAGCTCCGTCTCAACCTCTTCCCCTTCGATTCCTGAGCCGGCCGCGACCAACACGAACCGGGGCTCCGCCCCGGCGGCCAACCCCGCTGCGAGAAGATCCTCGCCCTCGGTCGCGAACAGCCCCTCGCGCTCACGGTGCTTGCGGTCGCGCAGCTTGCGGACCAGTTTCAGCTTCTCGTTGTGGGGGCTCTCGATCATCTCGGCTTACTTGTCGGGGATCTGTCTCTTCGGCTCGGCGGTTTCTTCTCCTGGAACGAAAAAGCGGGCCGTCTTCACGGCCCGCCCGGGAGAAAGGAATGTCGGTGCGCCCTCAGGCGGCCGCACCCTCCCGGGCTAGCTCCACAAATCGGCGGAAGGCGTCGCGGTCGGAAACCGCGATCTCGGCCAGCATCTTGCGGTTGACCTCGACTTCGGCCTTGCTCAGGCCGTGCATCAGTTCGGAGTAGCTCATCCCCTCAAGCCGCGCGGCGGCGTTGATCCGGGTGATCCAGAGCCGACGGAAGGTCCGCTTTTTGTTGCGCCGGTCGCGGTAGGCGTACATGCCCGACCGCTGCACCTGCTCTTTGGCGAAGCGGTACGAGGAATGCTTGCGGCCGAAGTAGCCCTTCGCTTCCTTCAGCACCTTGCGGCGCTTCTTGCGCGCGTGGACGCTGCGCTTGACGCGGCTCACTTGCCGCCCCCAAGCAGAGTCCGAACCTTTTTGGCGTCATTCGGGGAGATCTCCACCGGGCGCGCCATCTTCCGCTTTCGCTTCGGCGACTTTTTCTCCAGGATGTGACTGGAGTAAGCGCGCCGGCCACGGAGTTTGCCCTTGGCGGTCTTCTTGAAGCGCTTCTTGGCGCCCGAATGGGTTTTCATCTTCGGCATCGGGTCCGGTATTGAAGCAGACGGGAGCACCTGTCTGATTCCTGTCTGGGCGCGTGCCTGGCCTTCTGTCAGATGGCTGTCAGTACGCTGGCGCCGCAATGCGGATTCTCTACGTGATCGGGACGCGCCCCAATTTCGTCAAGACGGCACCCGTGATCGGCGCCCTGCGCGAGCGCGACCCGGGCGGCCGCCACGCGATCGTCCACACCGGCCAGCACTACGACCGGCTGATGTCGGAGGTTTTCCTCGAGGAGCTGGGCGTGCCGGCGCCAGACTTCATGCTCGAGGTCGGCTCCGGCAGCCACGCGGCGCAAACGGCGCGGACGATGGAGCGGCTGGAGCCGGTCCTGGCCGATGAGCAGCCGGACCTGGTGGTGGTCCCCGGCGACGTCAACTCGACCCTGGCGGCGGCGCTGACCGCGGTGAAGATGGGAATCCCGGTCGCCCACATCGAGTCCGGCCTGCGCAGCTTCGACTTGACGATGCCCGAGGAGGTAAACCGGATCGTCGCCGACCGCTTCGCCGAGTGGCTTTTCCTCCACAGCCCCGAGGCGGTGACCAACCTGCGCGCCGAAGGCATCGCCGACGAGCGCATGCAGATGGTCGGCAACACGATGATCGACACCCTCGTCGCCTTGGAAGCGCGCTTCCGCGCGGCGGGCTCGGCGGTGCGACTCGGCCTTGATCCCGGCTCCTACGCCCTCGTCACCCTCCACCGCCCCGCCCTCGTCGACGGGCCCCTGCTCGGTGAGACCGTGGCCCAGCTGACGAGGCTGGCGCAGCAACTGCCGGTCGTTTTCCCGGTCCACCCACGGACGCGAAAGATGATGGAGGGACTGGAGGCTGAAGCGCCGGGCCTGCACCTGATCGACCCCCTCGGCTACCTCGACTTCCTCTCGCTGATCGCCGACGCGCGGGCGGTCCTCACCGACTCCGGCGGGATCCAGGAGGAGACGACCTACCTCCGCATCCCCTGCTTCACCCTGCGCGACAACACCGAGCGGCCGGTGACGATTACCTCCGGCACCAACACCCTGCTCGGCCTCAATCCCGAAGCGATCTCACGCATCCCGGTCCTCCTCGACGAGGGGCGCGAGCTCCCCGCGGAGCCTCCCCCGCTCTGGGACGGCCGCGCCGCCGAGCGGATCGCCGACGTGATCCTCAGCTAGCGTCGGCCGCAGCGTCATCGGCAGCGGCAGGCTCGTCGGCCTGGTCACTGCTAGCGATCTTGTCAACCTCTTTGCTGGGGCCGAGCAACATGCTCATGTTGCGCCCTTCCTGCAACGGCGCCGACTCGATCACGGCGAGGCCATCGAGGTCCTCAAAGAGCTTCTGCAGCAGATCGCGGCCGCGCTCGGGGTGGGCCTGCTCGCGACCGCGGAACATGATCGTCACCTTGACCTTGTCGCGGTGCTTGAGGAAGCGTTCGACGTGGCCCTTCTTGGTCTCGTAGTCGTGGGTCGCGATCTTCGGCCGCAGCTTGATTTCGCGGATGTTGACCTGCTGCTGGTGCTTGCGCGCGGCCTTCTGCTTCTGCTCCTGCTCGTACTTGTACTTCGAGTAGTCGAGCAGGCGGGTAACCGGCGGCTTCGAGCCGGGGGCGACCTCGACCAGATCCAGATCGGCCTCCTGGGCGCGTTTCAGCGCGTCGGCGATCTCGACGATTCCCAGCTGCTCGCCGTCGGCGCCGATCAGGCGCACCTGCGGAACACGGATCCGCTCATTGATCCGCGTCGTGTCGCGCTCTGGTGGGCGCCGATCGAACCTTCGCGGGACTGGCACTATCGAAGGCGGTACTTCAAGAGGACGAAACGGTAAGCAGGCACGGGGTGCTCAGCGGCGGCGGTGATTTTTGGTGCCTGCGATCAAGTTCGCCGCAGTATAGAGACCGGAGCGCGGTTCGTAAATCATCCGTTGATCCCTACCGCCCGCGCTGCTCGGTCTCGACCCCAACCCGGGTGGCGAAATCGGCGAGCGACATCTCCCCCAGGTCGCCGTCAGCGCGGGAGCGAACGGCGACGGCGCCGTTCTCCTCCTCGCGGTCGCCGACCACCAGCATGTAGGGGTAGAAGCCGACGGTTGCGGCGTCGCGGATCTTGCGCCCGATCGACTCCGAGCGGTCATCGATGGCGACCCGCACGCCACCCTCGCGCAGCTCGTCATGGGCGCGACGGGCGTACTCGTTGTGGCGGTCGGAGATCGGCAGGACGATCGCCTGCACCGGCGCCATCCAGGTTGGGAAGCGGCCGGCGTAGTGCTCGATCAGGATTCCGGCGAAGCGCTCCATCGAGCCGAGCAGGGCGCGGTGGATCATCACCGGCCGGTGGGCGGCGTCGTCGGCGCCGGTGTAATAGAGCTCGAAGCGCTCCGGCATCTGGAAGTCGAGCTGGCAGGTACCGCACTGCCAGGAGCGACCGAGCGCGTCGGTGATGTGGAAGTCGATCTTCGGCCCGTAGAAGGCGCCGTCGCCGGGGTTGAGCGTGTACTCGCGCCCCTGGCTGTCGAGGGCATCGGCCAGCGCCGCCTCCGCTTTCGCCCACTGCTCCTCGCTCCCCATCGACTTCTCCGGCCGGGTCGAGAGCTCGACGTGGACATCCTCGAAGCCGAAGCGGGCGTAGAGCTCATCGATCGCCTCGCAGATCGAGGCGACCTCGTCGCCGATCTGCTCCTCGGTGCAGTAGACGTGGGCGTCGTCCTGGGTGAAGGCGCGGACGCGGAGCAGGCCGTGGAGGACGCCCTCGCGCTCGTTGCGGGAGACGCGGCCAAACTCGGCCAGCCGCAGCGGCAGCTCGCGGTAGGAGTGGCGGTCGGCGCCGTAGACGAGGCAGGCACCGGGACAGTTCATCGGCCGCAGCGCGTAGCGACGGTCGTCGTCCTCCATGAAGTACATGTCGTCCTTGTAGTTGTCCCAGTGGCCGGAGCGGTGCCAGAGGCCCTCGTCCATCACCTGCGGGGTGGCGATCTCCTGGTAGCCGCGCTTGCGCAGCTGGTCGCGGACCTCACCTTCGATCGAGTGCAGCAGGGTCGTTCCATTGGGCAGCCAGAAGGGCATCCCCGGCGCCTCCTTGCGCAGCATGAAGAGGCCGAGCTGGGGGCCGAGGCGGCGGTGATCGCGTTCTTTGGCCTGCTCGAGCCGCTCCAGGTGCGCCTCCAGATCCTTCTTCGAGAAGAAGGCGGTGCCGTAGATCCGGGTCAGGCTCTCGCGCTGCTCATCGCCGCGCCAGTAGGCACCGGCGACGGAGCTGAGCTTGATCGCCTTGATCCGACTGGTCGAGGGACCGTGGGGGCCGCGGCAGAGGTCCTCGAAGGGGCCGTTGCGGTAAAGCGAGACCGTCTCAACGCCCTCGTCGCGGACCAGGTCTTCGATCAGCTCGACCTTGAAGCTCTGGTCCTGGGCCTTGAAGATCTCGAGCGCCTCGGCGACCGGGACATCGCGACGACTGAACTCCTCGTCGGCGGCGATGTGCTCTTGCATCGCCGCCTCGATCTTCGGCAGGTCGTCTTCGGTGATCCTTGTATCGGGCGGGAACTCGAAGTCGTAGTAGAAGCCGGACTCGATCGGGGGACCGATCGTCACCTTCGTCCCCGGATAGAGGTCCACCACCGCCTCGGCCATCACGTGGGCGGCGTCGTGACGGATCAGCTCCAGCGCCTCGGGGTCGCGGTCGGTGAGGATCGCCACCTCGCCGCCGCCGGCGGGAAGCGGCGCCGCGAGGTCGCGCAGCTCGCCGTCGACCTTGATCGCCAGGGCGGCCTTGGCCAGCCCCGGACCGATCGCGGCCGCCGCATCGGCGCCCGTCGCCCCCGCCGGCAGCTCCAGCGGTTTGCCGTCGGGCAAGGTGAAGGTGGTCTTCTCGGTCGCGGCCTCCATGCGTGGCAATGGTACGTGGAGATCAGCGGGCAGGACCCTGGCGGGCCTGGCGCACGGCGATCAGCGGACACGGGCTCTTGCCCGGAGGCGGGTCGCTCACCCTCTCTAGGGTCCAGCCGCCTTCGTCGCGGATCACGAAGCGAGTGCCGGCTGGAAGGCCGGGGTCATCGCTCGACTTGATGCAGACCCGTCCGCCGCGCAGTTCCCAGGCGAGGAACGGTTCGCCGTGTTCATCCTCGAGCAATTGTGGCGAGGCGATGACAAGGGTCGGGCCTTCGCCGACGAGCTTGCGGTACTCGCTCAGCTTCGAGGTGTAGGAGGTCGGGCCGACCGGAGCGTTGGCGAGGGCGAGGAGTGAGCAGACGCCGGCGGCGAGAACAAACACGCCGGCGGCAAGTCGCGCCCTTGGCGGGGTGACTTTTCCTCCTATGTCAACAAAAACTCGCCCCGCTGAGGCGGTGAACAGCGGCAGGAGAATCGCCAGTGCGACAAGCGGTGCGCCTATCTCGATCGCCTTGGCAGCGGTGTACGGGGTGCCACCAAGACGGGCCGCCGCGTAGGCGAGGCCGGCGGCGCCGAGGCCGGCGAGGATCGCGGACTCGCGGCGGCGCCAGAGCCACACGACTCCGTAGGCGAAGAGGATGAAGGCGAAGGCGACGCCGAGGTAGTAGCCGAGCGCCGGCACCGCCCCGTCCCCCGGCGAGAGGCGGAAGTCCCCTGAGGGCCAGATCCCGAGCGCCTCGAAGGGTGAGATTTGGCCGAAGAGGTTGCCGAGGCCCGGGCCGTTGGGATCGAAGGTCTCGAACTGCTGGAAATCGATCATTCGGCCGAGCTCGGGAAGAACGAGAACCGCGAAGACGATCGACGCGAGACCGAGCGGGCGCATCGACGGACGGCACACGATCAGCCACAAGACGAAGGCGGGACCGAGCCAGACGAGGCTCGGGAAGCTGTAGCTGTAGAGGCTGCCGGCCGCAATGAGGGCCGCCGGGGCGTATCGGAGTGGAAGCTCGCTCCAGGTTCGGTCCGCCGCTCGCAGAGCGAGGACGAAGGCGAGCAGGAAGAGGGCCTGCATCGTCTCCTTGAAGGCGCCCTGGGCGAAGTAGGAGGCGACTATGTAGGCGAGGCCGACGAGGAGGGCGCCGGCGGTGCGGGGAGTCGCTGGCAGCTCGCGGAACGCCGCCAACGCCGTCAGCGAGGCGAGCACGGCGACGGAGATCGTGAGGCCAGTGAACCCTTGGACGAGGCCGATCCCCAGGCCCTTATTGAGTGCGACGACGATCGCGTGCGGACCGAGCGGATAGCCCTGGACCAGAAGCTGCGAGGACTGGCCATCGGCCAAGCGATCAGCCGCCAGCAAATGCTGCGACATGTCGGGGTTGAAGCTGGTGCCGAGGATCCCGAAGTGCCCCTCGGCGATGAAGGGGAGCGCGGTGGCCAAAAGCGCCCCCAGCGCCACCGGCAACCCAGACCGCAGCGCCTCTCCCCCGTCCTCGACTCTGTCGCGCAGGTAGACGACGGCGCCAACCGTCAGCAACAAGACGAGAACCGCCGAGACGACCCCATCCCCAGGCAACCGGACCGTCCCCCAGCAAAGCGCGCAGAGCAAAGCCAACCCCACTGGGGCGGCCAGCCAAGACCAGCGCCGACCCCCGCAAAGGGCAATCGCGGCCTGCCCAAACACCAGCGATGCCGCGCAGACCGCCACCACAGCTGCGTAGGTCCCGATCACGAGACCCGCGAGCCTAGGCGATCACTTGAACTGGAAACTCGTCAGGTCCTGGTTGAAGGTCGGGTTGTAGATGACCTCGTCGAGGTCGATCGCCGAGGAAACGAAGGTGCCGAGGGTGCCGGTTCCATATGGGACCCACGGAGCTTTCTCCATGGATTCCTTGTCGAGGGCGGCGTATTCCGCTTCGATCTCGGAAGTTAGCGGCCGTTCGGCGAGCCGCCCGATTTTCGCGCTCAGCTTGGGATCGGCGAACCGCGCCAGGTTGGTCGTGTTGGTCGGGAAGATGCTTTCTTCAGAGAGCATCGGCTGGAAGAAGTCATTGGGGTGCGGGTAATCCTGGAACCAACTGGCCCAGCCGATGTCGAGATCCTTGGTCGACTGGTTGCCGATGATCGAGTAGTAGTTGTCGGCGTTCAGCACCTGCAGCTTGGTCTCGAAGCCAATCTCTTCGAGCACGCTCGCCAGGTAGGCGCCGGCTTCTTCGTGTGAGCGTTCGTTGTCGGTCCAAACCGTGATCTGCCGGTCGGCGGGATCGGCTTCATCGACCATCTCCGTGGCCTTATCGCGGTCGTACGGGTAGAGCTCGAATTTCTCGTATCCCGGCATCCCCGGCGGCAGGATCTGCTGGGTGGCGACGATCTGGCCGCCGTAGATGCGTTCCAGCGCCTCGGGATCGACGGCGTAGTTGACCGCCTGCCGGATGCGGACGTCGTCGAACGGCGCCTGCGTCGTGTTCATCCAGAAGAAGTAGGTGCTCTCGGTCGGCTCCTCGCGGAACTGGGTGCCCTCGTACTTTTCCTTGACTTCGGCGTAGCGATCGGCGGGCGGCGGGTTCTCCATCCAGTCGTAGCGACCGGCTTCCATGTCGTCGACCTGGGTCGAGGGGTTGCGGAGGACCGTCACCTCGATCCGGTCGACGTGGCCGCTCGGCAGCTCGGGCATCGCCTTCGAGTTGGCTTTCGCCCAGTAGGGGTTGCGCTCGTAGGACCAGCCTTTGCCGGGCTGCGAGGAGACGATCTCGTAGGGACCGGTGGCGGGCGGCGGATCGGCCGAAAGGTCCTCGTCGGGTGTGCCCGCAGGGAGCAGCGCAACGAATGGCAGCGCCAGCTCCTGGAGGAAGGTGCCGCGGGGACGGGCGAGGTGGATCGTGATCTCGCCACTCTTATCGTCGGTGACGATGCCCGAGATGCCGCCCTTCTTGGTCTTGGCGAACTCTTCGGCGCCGACGATGTCGGTGTAGAAGGGCGAGCCGCTGGAGTTGAGGCGGAAGACGCGTTCGACGGCCCGCTTGAAGTCGGAGGCGACGACCGGCGTGCCGTCGGAGTAGCGCAGCCCATCGCGAAGACGGAACTCATAGGTCTTGTCGCCATCGCTGATCTTCGGCAGTGAGCGAGCGAGACCCGGAATCACTTCGCTGCCGGCCTTGCCATCGGCGTGGCGGTAGGTCAGCAGCGGGATGTAGGTGTTGTAGATCGCCGTCCAGCCTTCCTCCGAGTGGGAAAGCGCCGGATCGAGGTAATCGGGGAAAGAGGAGAAGGTCGCGCGCAGCAACCCGCCTTCGGAGCCATCGGAGCTGGATCCACCACAGGCAGCAAGGCTGAGCGCGACAGCGGTTGCCGCCAGCGTCGCCAGGACCGCCTGCCATCGATTCCGCGCCGGCAACCCGGCCCTGCTCTGAGTGCTACGATTGGGCTTCATTCGCAGCCCTTATCGGCGGCTACGCGGAAACCTGGAGTCCTGGGGCGGTATGCGAGCTACCGAGGTCGTACCTAGATCCGTCCGCCGTGCCTAATGGGAGGAACCCCGAGGGCGAGAGGGCGAGGCGTAGTGTCTCCTTTCAGGACGACACAGTCGCGCTAACACCAAATCGCTCTTCTGCGCGCCGCAGCTTTGCCGGGCCATAGAAGCGTCGCGCCCACCAGGACGACGGACGAGCGAGCCTGCACGCGGCAACCACCCAAATCATTCCCAATAAAAGAAGCCCAAGAAATAATGGCCGCACGTTGCCCCTTACTCCAAGTAATTCCGGCAGGAATTCCAACGACAACGATCAGTATCCCCAGTACCACTAGACGTTCGGCCACCAACCCATCTTTTTTCGAGCGAACCTAGCCTACAAATGAGCTCCCGAGCATCAGAAGACCCTTATGGAATATGGATGGGAGCCTTCTCCTCTCTCAATTCGCCTCGCTAACTGGCTTGCTCTACCGAATGGCCCAACTCCCAGCGCCAACACCGTAAGAGAAAGAATCCCAGGGCGAGGCCAAAACAAGCATCCCAAAGTTCTCCCTGAATCAACGACCAGCAGACCCGGGGCGATCCGCTCCGTGCTCTACCCGCGGGGCATTCAATTTCACTTCGGCCCGATATCGCATCAACCCCACGCCCAAAACAAACACGGACGCGACAAGTGCCGCCCAGGGCCCTAGGACGTCAGTGACGGACAAAACTCCAAAAACAACCATGGCGATCAGCACCGACAGCCATATGAGGACTTCGCGGCGGGTCCACGTCTTGCCGTTGAAATAAACGAGCATGATTGTCAATTCTTCGAAGGCATTGGATCTAACTAAGTTTGCCAGATCGTCCGCACTAGTACGCATTACAGCTACACAGAGGCCATTCCAAAGCTGCTGATGCCGCCGGGCTGTCACTGGCGTTTTAGACGCCTAGACCTCGCTGCGGTGCTCGGGCACCCTTTGTGCTCGCCTTCGCTTGTCTCTGCGGTAGCTATCCCAAAGGGCCACCGAAAGCACAGCGGCGACGGCGGCGAAAAGCAATTCCCCTTTAATCAGCTCAAGCACGACAGCGATTGACCAGACAGTCGCCACCGCCGCTCTCTTTTGAGAGCTGAGTTTCACCGAAATCTCTCTGAGATCCTACTTGTAACTAAGCGGAGCAGAATGATCCGTTCAACAATCACCTGCCTCGTTGTCTCCGAGGTCTCGAAGAACTCCGACATCGCAACAACCCGCCGCCACTACGCCCGACGAATCGGAGCAGACGGGGCGGTGTGGGTGGGATGCGTTTGACCTGACCCGCAGCGGCTACACAGGGGAGAACTTGAGAAGGGAGGAGTGCAAGCCGGATTTGGCATGCTGATGCGACATCGCTTCCGATTTCCGCCATTTGCTTCCGGTGGTTTCGGTGGCCCCTGGCGCATCACTGCGTGCCGAGGGAACGAGAGGGGTAGCAATGGGATAGATATGGTGGTGCCAACCCCTTCCTTCTGCAACAGTGCCCCTATGCAAATGAACCTCACGCTAACGGATGGTGTATTAGCCGGAGCCTGGATCAAGCCCAGACTAGGAGGTCAATTTGGGTCCGTGACCCTGCAGGTTCCGATGGGATTCGAGGCATATGCACGCATCTTCCATCCCCCCTTGGACTCGGCTGGAACCTATGTCAAATGGGCAGAGGTGGCGAAGGCATGCGGGACCACTCCCCATCCAGAGATGCAATGGCACGCGATCCTTGGGCTCGGCGATGCGGACGAGCTTCGCGGCTCCTACGCTCCCGGCGACGGAAGCGGAGTCAAATGGGCTGGTTCAGATCCTCCGATCGGCGGAATGGACATCGAGACTCTCGATGCCCTCTGCGAAATCCTCGCCGCCCACACGGCCGATCCAACCCAATGCCTCGTCGGCCTCTGCACGATTCAGGGTTGGCTTGATTCGCTGCCGGCCACCCGTATTCCGCCACTCCTCAATCTCCCAATGGGCCGCAGCTACATCATCCTCGCTGGCGAACTTTCCGCAACCGATCAGATCAGCAGGGATGGGGCCGATACGCTGGAACTCACCTTTGCTAATGGAGGCGTCGAATCTCCCCCGAGTCAGGATGCCGTCCATCTACCGCAACGCGAAGCGCCAAATTTGATCTGGCCCGCTGACCACTCCTGGTACGTGGCAAGCGAGGTCGACTTTGATTCGACCTTAATCGGCGCAAGTGCCACCCTGATCAATGCCATCATTGAGTCCCCAACGCTCGAGGCATTGCCAATTGAGGGGTCCGCTTCGCTTGCCGACGATGCGGACACCATAAATGTCCGCACTCTACCTGAGACCTAGCGGCCTACGCGACACCGCGACAGGCTTACGATCGAGTCGCGATTTCATCGCTCTCAGCGCTCTTCCTGCTCGCAACAGATTTGTTCACTTATTGACATCGGGCTATGTGACTGAGGCGGCCCACAGATACTCCCTTCTTTGGCCTTGACTCGTAGGGAGGAGGGGGGTACAAGACAATTTCCGCTACACCTCGGTAGTACCCAGGTTCACATTTTGGGGCACCCTCACCGAATCCGATCCTGGTGGGCTTCGGACTCACGGGGCCCGGCAGTATCGGGACAGTGATAGTGCGCCACTGTCCCCGCGCTATCAGTTCGTCATTAGCGTTATAGATGCTTAGCCTAACCCTAGCTTTGGCTTGCGCCGGCTGCGATCCCCTACATGATGCACGCAGAACCACGTTGATACTTTGCCTTCTACGGTGCTTCGAAGCGTGCGGGTTGTCGACGTGAAAGCGGCAACGGCCGAGCACTGGAACGGTTCCAGTGAGGTCGAATTGGTTAGCTGGATCCGCATTCGCATAGTCATAGGCATTTGCGGATCCCCCTCGGATTGGGTCAGTACTTTGGAATCTTCCGAGGGCAGACACATAGCTTCGCGCCCCCATCTGGATCACTCCAGAGGAGAGTTCGGTGCGGCGCTGTTTGCCGCCGAGCCAGCCGAAGCGGCCGGTGCTGCCTCCTTTGGTTGGATTGCCGAACTCGTCATAGCTAAAGGTGGCTTTGAGTTTGGTTGCGAATCCAGCAGCGGCCGTCGCAACGACATCGCCATGAAGGTCAGTCAGTTGGAACTCAACTTCTTTGCCGCTCTCCTTGACGGCGGCGAGTTCGCCACCGATGCCGCCGATAGTCCGGGTCCATGCTGATCCACGCTCGGTCCATGCCGGGGCATCGCCGGGACCGGCGTAGTGGAAGACTTCGGTCCCTTCGAGCCCACCGGCCTGTAACCGCTGGCGATGGCGGAGCAGTGCATCGAGCTGGTAGGTGTTTGAGACTCCGCTCTGCGCCTGGGTGGCGACCATGTCGTTACTGAAGTAGGTCGTTTCTAGAGCTTTCCCGCCCGCGTACTGAGCGGGGAGGTTGGTGATCCGGCCGAAGTTGTCGTAAGTGATGCCTGAGCCCAGTAGGCGATCGGCTTCGTCGTATTCGTATTCCTGCGTCGTTCCGCCGGACGTGGAGCAGGCAGAGCCGATCCCGGCGCTGGTCTGCATTTTGGTCCGGTTTGAGTCTTTGTCGTAGGTGTAGCCACGGGTGACGCAGGTGCCACCAGTCGGCGTTTCACTGGCGGAGACCAGGCGACCGAGCTTGTCGTAGGAGTATTCGTCCTTGCCGAGCGTGCCGTCTTCAAGGACGATCTGTCCTTGA
>DATDLJ010000108.1:0-12259 GCA_036519395.1 Solirubrobacterales bacterium
CCCTTCCCCGGACTCCTTCGCCCACTGATCGAGCCTCTCCAGCGTCAACGCCAGGTGACTCCCCCGCTTGGTCTGCGCGACGGCATGAATCTCGTCGACGATCACCGCCTCAACCCCAGTGAGGATCTCCCGCACACTGGAGCTGAGCATCAGGTAGAGCGACTCGGGCGTGGTGATGAGGATGTCGGGCGGGGTTTTCGCCATCGCCCGCCGTTCTTTCTGCGAGGTGTCGCCGGTGCGGAGGCCGACTGCAATCTCGGCGCCGATCCCGCGCAGCGGCGCCCGCAGGTTGCGCTCGATGTCGTAGGACAGCGCTTTCAGGGGCGAGATGTAGACCAGCTTGACGCCGCTCCCCAGCGAGTCGGACCGCGCCAGCTTGTCGATCCCCCAGAGGAAGCTGGCCAGGGTCTTGCCCGACCCCGTTGGCGCGCAGATCAGCGTGTGCTCGCCGCTGGAGATCGCCTCCCAGCCACCCGTCTGGGCCGGCGTCGGCCCCTCGAAAGAGGCCTCAAACCAGCGCCGCGTCGCCGGACTGAACGGCGCCAGTGGATCGGGTTTCTTACTCGTCTTCGCCTTAGTAGCCAACCCACCGATCTTACGCAGGAGCCGACCTCGGCTCCACCAACGAGTGGTGAGTTAACCCCGCTATAGGCGGTCTAACTCACCACTCGAGCGGAAAGTACTTCTTAAGGGGTGCCGCCGGCGAACTTGACGTAGGCGCTCCAGGCTGGCTTCGGGACGAAGCCGGAGGCGAAGAGGCCGGAGCCGTCGCAGAAGTTGCAGGCGCCGGGGGCGTCGTCGACCGAGAACCAGAAGACGCTCTTCACCTTCCACTTGACCTGTTTGTTGCGCAGGGTGGTGAAGGCCGAGCGCAGTTCCCGCGCTTGGCCGGCGGGGCCTTTGGCGAACTGGTTGGCGCTGCTCGCTTTGCCAGAGCTCCAGCCGAGCTCGGTCATCCAGAGGCCCTTGCCACCGTCTTTGTTGGCGGTCAGGACCTGGCGGAATTCTTCGGTGACGCCGGGTAGTTCGCTGGCGCGGATCGTGTACGGGTGCAGCGAAACGCCGTTGAACCTCGTCTTCAGGCCAGGCGTCGTTTTGTACATCTGGCTGAGGAAGTCGCTCGCGTACCAGTTGAGGCTTTTGTGTTTGCCGCTGGCGGTGCGGGCGCCTTTGGGCCGCGCGAAGAGTCCGGCAAGGATCACCTGGGCACCCGGATCGGCCGCTTTCAGCGCCGTGTAAGAGATCTTCACCAGCTTCCCGTACTCGGCCGGATTGGGCTTGGCGATGAAGTACTTGAAGTTGGGCTCGTTCCAGATCTGCCAGTTGCGGATCGGCCGCTTCGGCACGCCCGGGTGTTCTGCCCAGAAGCTGCCGGCGGGACCGTAGCGAGCGACGGCCGAGGTGACGAAGGCCGCCCAACCGGTGCGGGCGCTGCCGCTAACCGGCAGATAGGCCGGTGCTTTCAGCCCCCCAGCGCCGGGGACCGTCTTTGCCGGAATCGCCCATTCCGGCGCCCCGGAGAGGAACGGCAGGACTTTGATCCCAGCTTTGGCCGCCTCTTCGATCTGGTTGTCGAAGCCGCCCCAGTCAAAGGCGGCGCCCTTGGAAGGCTGCACCGAGCCCCACCCGATCGGGATGCGGATGCTTTCGACCCCACCGCGGCCGAGACGCTGGAACTGTTCCGGGTTGAGGTGACTCTGGGGAACGACCCCCCAGAAGCCAGCGGGAAGGGCCTGGGCAGCCGAGGCGAAGGCCGCGAAGATCGCGGTCGCGGCGAGGGCCGCCGTGCAGGCGCGCAGAATCCTCATCTTGTACTCACTCGCTTTCGACATCGCTCAGCTTGCTTTGGGCGAAACGGGGGAACCGGGATCCTGGCGACGCTGGCGGTAGTAGTAGGCGCCAATCGAGATCGCTGCCAGGAGGGCAACGGCAATCAGGACCGGAACCAGCGGCGAGGAGCCGTCGTCGGAAGACTGGTCGGCGCTGGAGCTGACGGTTTGGAGCTTCTGAGCGCCGCCCACGTCGCCTGCAGCGTCTGCGCCACCGGACGCCTGACCGTTGCCGCCGCCCTGGGCTTGGTTACCCTGGCCGTTGGCAGTACCGCCGGTATTTGATCCGCTGCCTCCACCGGAACTTACGCCTCCTGGCGAGTTGGAACCGGAGGCTTCGGAATTGGATTCATCGGAAGTCTTTGAGCCGCCCGCATGCTTCTTCGACGGAATATTGGAACCTTCGCTATTGGGGACGGCTGGAACGTCGGTTTCGTACTGGATTCCAGAGTTTTCTTCAGCCGCAGCCAAACCCGGAAAACAAGCCATTGCCAGCACAACAAGCATTGACAGAAGCCAGAGAACGGGTCGGGCCGAGCTACGGGCGCGGGGATGGGGGGTCCGAGGCATGGCGCGCAAGATTAGAGGAATCAGCGGCGTTGATAAGTCCGCTGGCCTTGATCCTGGGCCTCGCTCTTGCCGGAGGGGGTTTCGTCCTGAGCGAGCGCCACATCGCCGCCCTTGGGGTCTGGCTGGTGGTTGTGGGGATGCTCGCCCTGGGCGCCGCTGGAAGGGCGACGCTTGGACGTCCGTTCTACTGGGCGACGGGGTTGATCGCAGGACTGGCGCTTTTTTCAGCATTCTCTTCTCTCTGGTCCGGGTCAGTTGAGCTCAGCGTCACCGAAGCGGACCGGGTTTTGGTCTACCTCGGGTTCTTCCTTGCCGCGTTCCTGATCGCCCAAACCGACCAAAGGCGGCAACGTTTCGCTGAAGGGATCGGAATTTCCTTAATTGCGATCGCTGTTTTCGCCCTCTGCTCGCGCCTGCTGCCCGACCTGACGGGCTTGGGACCGGGCGCTGGCGGCAACGCCCGGCTCGGCTACCCGCTCGGCTACTGGAACGCAAACGGCCTCGCCTTCGGGATCGGCGCCGCCTTCGCCCTCTGGATGAGCAGGCGCTCACTCAATGTTTCGCTGCGCTGGCTCGCGGTCGGGGCCCTGCCGACGCTGCTCCTCGCGCTCTACTTCACCTACTCCCGCGGCGGGCTGCTGGCGCTGGCGATCGCCTGCGGCTGCCTGATCGCGCTCTCCCACGACCGCCTCTGGATGCTGGCGACGTTGGCGATCGGCGCCCTCGCAACCGTTCCGGCGGTGCTGGCGGTGCAGGCGCGGGGCAGCATCGCCAGCAACGCCCCGACCCAGCTCACGGTCGACCAGGGCGCCGTCATCCTCCTCTACCTCCTCGCCGGCACCGCCGTCGCCCTCGGGCTCTTCGCAATGCTGCGCCGGCTCGAGAAGCGCGACGACGAGGTGACCGGCCGCGCCCTCGCCTTCTCCCGCAACCCCGCCGTGCTGCGCTGGGTCGCGGTGGGCCTGGCGGTGGTCGGGATCGGCACCGCGATTGTCGTCGGCGGCCGCGCCTGGGACCAGTTCTCGAGCCCGGACGTGGCCTTCCCCAACCAGCCCCAGGATCACTTCGGCGAGCTCTCGGGGGGTGGGCGCGACGAATTCTGGCGGGTCGCAATCGATGCTTTCGGGGAAGACCCGGTGGGCGGCCAGGGCGCCGGCACCTATCGTTTCTCCTGGAACCAGCTGCGGGAGATCCCGCTGCCGGTCCTCGACGCGCACTCCCTCTACCTGGAGGCGTTTGCCGAGCTCGGCCTGATCGGCGGCCTCACGGTCCTGGCCCTGATCCTGACCCTGCTCTGGACCGGGTTCGCCGCCTGGCGCGACTCCAGTGGGCCGCGGCGGGAGTTGCACGCGGTCCTGCTCGCCGCTTGTCTCGCCTTCGCGGTCGGGGCGGCGCTCGACTGGTTCTGGGAGATCGCCGCCGCGGGAGCAATCTTTTTCCTTGCCGCGGGCGCCCTCGTCGCCGCCCGTTGCGGGCAGCTTGCGAACGCCCACGCCGCCGCCAACGGCGAGGTGGACGGGCGGCGCTTCGGCCTCACCGTGGCGGGCCTGGCCGTCGCCTGGATCACCGCCCTGGCCCTGGTCGGACCGTTGCTGGTCGATCGCGAGATCGACACCAGCAACGCCGCCGCCGCCGACGGCAACTTCGCCTCGGCGGTCGACCACGCCGACACCGCCCGCTCGATCGAGCCGTGGGCGGCCACCCCCTACGTCCAGCTCGGGCTGCTGGCGGAGTCAGAGGGGGACTACGCGACCGCCGCCGACCGACTCGGCCAGGCGATCGACCGCGAGGAAGGGAACTGGCTCCTCTTTTACCTGCGGGCGCGGGTCGAGCATCGCGGCGGGGACGACGCGGCGGCGGCGGCCGACATCGAGGAGGCGCAACGCCTCAACCCCGAAGAGAAGTGCCTGCGTGAGGGTTTCGAAGGATGCGGATGAGCCAGGCACCAGACATCAAGCCCGAGACCGAGGCGTCCAAGTCGCGACAAGCGGCGGCGGCGCTGAGCGCCGAAGGGAACGGCCCGAACGAGTCACGCCGCCGCGGAGCGATGCTGCGGCGCCTGCTGGCGCTGGGCGACTGGGGGGCGCTGCTCGGGGCCCTCTGCGTGGTCACCGCCAGCACCTCGACCACCGACGTCGGCGTCCTTTTCTGGGCGGTCCTCTTCAGCCCCTCCTGGGTGCTCGTGGTCAAGCTCCACGGCCTCTACGACAAAGATCACCGCCGGATCCGCCACAGCACCCTCGACGAGCTCCCATTGCTGGTCTCGGCGAGCGTGCTGGGGACGCTGGTCCTCGACGGCCTGCTGGCGCTCAGCCCTTCCGGCCCGCTATCCCCGACCAGCGCGATCGGCGTCGGCACGATTGCCTTCGTCGCCAGCTTCGCCCTGCGCGGCGTCATCCGCTTCGCCTTCCACCACCTGACCGGGCAGGCGATGGGGCTGGTAATCGGCCCCGCGTCGGCAGTCGACATGGTCGCGCGTCGGGTCTCCACCCACCCCGAGACCCGCCTCGCCCTGGTCGGCTACCTCTCGCCGGAGACGGAGATGACCGCCACCGAGCTGCCGCGACTGGGAACGCTCGCCGACATCTCCCAGGTGGCCCGCGAGCTGGCGATCGAGCGGGTCGTTGTGACCGAACAGGAGATGAGCGAGGCCAACGCCGAGCGGCTGATCGCGGAGTGCAAGGCGGAGGGCCTGGCGCTCACCTTCCTCCCCCAGCACTACGGGCTGCTGGGACCGGGAATCGAGCTCAACCGCCTCGCCGAGCTGCCGGTGCTCGACTTCCGCTTCAGCGACCCGCCGCGCTCGACCCTGGCGATGAAGCGGCTGATGGACGTCGTCATCTCCGCCTTCTTGCTGGTTCTGCTCTCGCCGCTGCTGCTGGGAATCGCGCTCTGGATCCTGCTCGACGACCGCCGCCCGGTGCTCTTTCGCCAACGCCGCGTCGGCCGGGACGGGGTGCCGTTCACGATGGTCAAGTTCCGGACGATGGTCACCGATGCGGAGCAGCGCCTGCCGGAGCTGGTCGACCTCGAGAACCTCGACCAGCCGGCCTTCAAGATCCCCGACGACCCCCGCGTCACCCGCAGTGGCCGCTGGCTGCGGCGGACCAGCGTCGACGAGCTGCCGCAGTTGCTGAATGTCCTGCGCGGGGAGATGTCGCTGGTCGGCCCGCGGCCGGAGGAGGAGAGCGTCGTCGCCCTCTATGACGAGCGCCAGCGCGGACGGCTGGCGGTGAAGCCGGGGATGACCGGGCCGATGCAGGTCTACGGCCGCAGCGACCTCACCTTCGAGGAGCGGCTGGCGATGGAGCGCGACTACCTCGACAACCTCTCGCTGCTGACCGACCTGGCGATCCTGCTGCGGACGCCGCGGGCGATGGTTCGCGGCGAAGGCGCCTACTGAGCAAGTGCCCAAGCTCGAGGTCGTAATCGTCAGCCACGGCGCCGAAGCGCTGCTGCGACGCTGCCTGCGCTCGCTCGCCGAGCACCCGATCAGCGACGGCGAGATGCGGGTCACCGTGGTCGACAGCGGCAGCCCCGACGGAACGCCGGACATGGTCGCGCGCGAGTTCCCCGCGGTGCGGCTGCGGCGCGAGGCGAACATCGGCTTCTCGGCGGCCAACAACCTCGTCCTGCGCGAGAGCGACGCCGAGGCGGTGTTGCTGTTGAACCCCGACACCGAGGTCTACGCCGGCACGCTCGACGCCGGGCTGGGGCGGCTGCGCGCGGATCCCGATGTCGGCATGGTCGGGGTGAAGTTGGTGAGGGAGAGTGGCGAGCTCGACCACGCCTGCAAGCGCTCCTTCCCAACCCCGCTCAGCGCCCTCGCTCACTTCACCGGGATCGGCCGCGGCGATGACGCCAGCGCGACGCTGAGCCAGTACCGCGCTACCCACCTCGGCGACGACGATCCCGGTGAGGTCGACGCGGTCAACGGCGCCTTCATGCTCTGCCGGGCCGCGGCGGTCCAGGAGGTCGGCCTGCTCGACGAGGGCTACTGGCTCTACATGGAGGACCTCGACTGGTGCCACCGCTTCTGGGACGCCGGCTGGAAGGTCTTCTACGAGCCGGCAGGGGTGGCGCTGCACGTCAAGGGCGGCTCCAGCGCCTCGCGCCGGGCACCGAAACAGGAGATCGCCTTCCACCGCGGCATGGGCCGCTTCTACCGCCGCTTCGATGCGCAGGAGCACAACCCCCTGCTGAACGCCGCCGTCTACGCCGGGATCGGCGCCAAGCTCGGGGTCAGCCTGGCGATTACCGCTTGCAAGCGCGACGGCGCTTAGAGGCTTTCGCCTTCTTCTTGCCCTTCTTGGCCTTCCCGCACTTCGGCTTCTTGCGGTGCGACTTGGCAGCGACCACGGTCGACGCCTGAGCGGACGAGGTCAACTGGGTCGAGCCCGACTCCGGCGTCAGGAGCGAGGGCGCCTCTTTGCGAGCGGGGGCTTCGGGAGTCCAGCCGAACCCGGTCTGCAGCTCGTAGCCTTTGCCGGGGAAGCCTTCGACCCGGATCGAGTACGTGGTCCCTTCTTCGGCTTCGAATTCCGCCGCTTCGCCGCTCGCGCAGGTGTTGCCACCGCCCTCCCCAGTCGCGACCTGACTCAGTTCTTCCAGGGCGCCGCCGGTGTAGACGACGTAGTCGGCGCTCGGCCAGAAGTCGCAGTTGTAGACGGTGGCGACACCGTTTTCGCTTGGCGTCCAGCGATACCAGACCGAATTGCCCGAGCCGGCTGCCGCCGGCTCGCCCGCCTCGCTGGTCGCCAGACGGGTGTCCACCTTCTCCGTGGTGGGCAGTTCGGTCAGCACGACCGCGTTGGCGAAGTCGTCGTTGGCCGCGTACTTGGCGATCCGGAAGGTCACCGGCGAGGTGCCGGGGCTCGATTTCGCGTCAACCGCGATCCGGTAGACCCCTTCCGCTTCGGCTTCGAAATCGGCGGTAACGCAGCCGGCTGCGTTCTCTTCGTTGTCGGAGGCGAGTTCGGTCAGGGCGTTGACCGCGTTGCCGGTGTAGACGGCGATCAGCAGGTCGGCGCCTTTCGCCCCACAGGCTTTCACCTGGACGGTGGCTTCGTCGAAGATCTGCCAGCTGGTCCAGACCGAGTGACCACCCGCGAAGCCGGCGTGATTGGGCTCACCGCTCTCTTTGCTGGCGGAGCTGAGGTTCGCCGGGAAGACTTCGCCCCATTCTTTGCCGGTGAAGCTCACGTCCGCGGCCGATTCGGCAAAGTCGTTGTGAAGCGTTGCCGAAGCGGAGGCGGGGATCGCCAGCAGCACGACCAAGGCGGCGGCGAGAAGCGGTGCAAAGCGGCGAATCACGGCGGTGAAAGTACAGCGTCGAAGTCTCCCGCGGGAGCGAAAACTGGGCTTTAGCTGGGCAAATTACCCAGAAATACCCGAGAGCTCCTGCCTCTTTTTCTAAAAAGGCAGGTCGTCGGCGATCTCGGCCAGCTGCGGCGCGGTCTTGTCGCGCTCGCTCAGGAGCGGGTCGGCGACCCGCCAATCGATGCCGACGTCGGGGTCATCCCAGGCGATCCCGGCCTCGGTTGCTGGGTCGTAGTAGCTGGAGACTTGGTAGGCGACATCGGCGACGTCGGAGAGGACGGCGAAGCCGTGGCCGAACCCGACCGGGACGAAAAGCTGGCGGTGCTTGACGTCGTCGAGCACGTGCGCCTCCCACTGCCCGTAGGTGGGCGAGCCGCGGCGCAGGTCGACGGCGACGTCGAGGATCTCGCCGCGCGGACAACGGACCAGCTTCGCCTGGCCCGGCTCGGTCTGGAAGTGGATCCCGCGCAGGGTCCCCCGCGAGGAGCGCGAGTGGTTGTGCTGGACAAAGTCGACCTCGACGCCGAGCTGGCGCCAGGTCGCGCGACTGTAGGACTCGACCATGAAGCCGCGCTCGTCGCCGTGGACGACCGGCTCGATCAAGACGACGCCGTCGAGCTTCGTCTCCAGCCGCTCCGCCACTAGCCGAGCGCCTTCCCGTACTGCTTTTCGTAGTACTCGCGGTACTCGCCGGAGCGGATCGGTCCCCACCAGTCCTCGTTCTCGCGGTACCAGTTGACGGTCCGCTCGAGGCCCTCGGCAAAGTGGACTTGCGCCTCCCAGCCAAGGTCGTTCTTCAGCTTCTCCGAGGAGAGCGAGTAGCGGCGGTCGTGGCCGGGGCGATCTTTGACGTACTCGATCAGCGACTCGTCGCCGCCAGTCAACTCGATCACCCGCTTGACGACGTCGATGTTCTCGCACTCGTCGGGACCGCCGACGTTGTAGGCCTCACCGGGCTTGCCCTTCATCAGCACGGTGTGGATGCCGCTGCAGAAGTCCTCGACGAAGAGCCAGTTGCGGACCTGTTTGCCGTCGCCGTAGACCGGTAGCGAGTCGCCGTGGACCGCGTTGAGGACCATCAGCGGGATCAGCTTCTCGGGGTACTGGCGCGGGCCGTAGTTGTTGGATCCACGGACGATCGAGGCGTCGATCCCGTAGGTGTGCCAGTGGGCGGAGACGAGCAGGTCGCCGGCCGCCTTGGTCGCCGAGTAGGGCGAGGAGGGGTCGAGCGGCGAGGTCTCGGTGAACGAGCCGGAATCGATCGAGCCGTAGACCTCGTCGGTCGAGACCTGCAGGTAGCGCTCGACGCCGAGCTCGCGGGCCGCATCGAGCAGGGTGCCGGTGCCGATCACGTGGGTGCGGGCGAACGCGTCCTGGTCGTCGATCGAGCGGTCGACGTGGGACTCGGCGGCGAAGTTGACGACCGCGTCGGCGCCCTGCATCGCCTCGCGGACGACGGCGGGATCCTCGATCGCCCCCTCGAGCAGCTCCGTCCCCGCGGGCAGGTTCTCGCGCCGCCCAGCGTAGGTGAGTTTGTCGAGGACGACGACGTCGTGCTCGTCGCCGACCAACCGCACGTAGGTGGAGCCGATGAAGCCTGCCGCTCCGGTGACCAGAAGTCTCATTCGGTGTCTGCCTCCGCTTGTCGTTGGGCGAGATAGCCTGCCAGCCCGTCCTGCCAGCTGGGGAGCCGGATCGCGTGCTCGCGCTGGCTGACCAGGGCTGAAAAGGCCGGACGCGGCGCCGCGGCGCCAAATTCCTCGCTGGTGATTGAGAAGACGCGGCACTCGACCTTGGCCAGCTCGAAGATCTCGCGGGCGAACTCGTACCAGGAGCACTGGCCGGCGGCGGCCATGTGGTGGATCCCGTACTCGATCCCCTCGATCAAGCGGACGATGCCGTAGGCGAGGTGCCAGGTGTAGGTGGGCGAGCCGACCTGGTCGCGGACGACGGTGACCTCGTTCTGGGCCTCGGCCAGGCGCAGCATCGTGTCGACGAAGTTGCGGCCGCCGAGCCCGTAGAGACCAGCCGAGCGGACGATCAGGTGGCGCTTGTTGGCAGCGGCGACCGCCTCCTCCCCGGCCAGCTTGGTGCGGCCGTAGGCGGAGAGCGGCGCGGGCTGATCGCTCTCGACATAAGGGGCGCCTTTGGCGCCATCGAAGACGTAGTCGGTGGAGACGTGGAGGATCCGCGCTTCGACCCCGTTGGCGGCGGCGGCGACGTTGCCGGCGCCCTGGCCGTTGACCGCGAAGGCGGCCTGCTCCGCCTCCTCGGCGCCGTCGACGTCGGTCCAGGCGGCGCAGTTGATGACGACGTCGGGGCGCTCGAGGTCGAGCTTGCGGCTGAGCGCGTCGGGGTTGGTGACGTCGAGCTCGGCGCGGCCGTAGCCGACCACGTCGTGGCCGGCGTTGCCTGCGGCAAGGAGGACGTCGCGGCCCAGCATCCCGGCCGCCCCGGTAACGAGCAACTTCATTCCCGCGCTCCCACTAGACGAGTTTGATCTCGGATTTGTCGCCGACCAGGAGGCGCAGGGTCTTCGGCATCCCCTCGCTGCGGGTCAGCTTCACTTCCTTGCCGAGCAGGCTCGCCTCCATCCGCGTCCCCAGGTCCTCAACCACGGAGCCGGAGAGGACGATCGAGTTCTCGACTTCGGAGCGGCGGACGTGGACGTCGTCGCCGATCGAGGTGTAGGGGCCGATGTAGGCGTCCTCGATGTGGGCGCCGGCGCCGATCACGGCGGGGCCGCGGACGACCGCGCGCTCGAGCCTGGCGCCGGGGCCGATCACAACCCGGCCCTCGACCTTCGATGCCTCGTCGACCTCGCCCTCGATCTCGGTCGTCAGCTCCTCGAGCACGAGGCGGTTGGCCTCGAGCATGTCGGCGAGCTGGCCGGTGTCCTTCCACCAGCCGCGGACGACCTCGGAGCGGACGGTGCGGCCATCATCGATCAGCTTGTCGATCGCCTCGGTGATCTCCAGCTCGCCGCGCCAGGAGGGCTGCAGTGAGCGGGCGGCGTCGAAGATCAGGTTGCTGAAGAGGTAGACGCCGACCAGGGCGAGGTTCGAGGGCGGGTCCTTCGGCTTCTCGATCAGGCGCACGATGTGACCGTCGTCGTCGAGCTCGGCGACTCCGTAGGACTGCGGGTCGTCGACCGGGGTGAGCAAGATCAGCGCCTCGGGCTCGTGCTGGGTGAAAGTGGAGACGAGGCCGCGGAGGCCGTCGCGCAGGAGGTTGTCGCCGAGGTACATGACGAACGGTGAGCTGCCAATGAACTCCTCCGCGGTGAGGACCGCGTGGGCGAGACCGGCCGGCTTGTCCTGGACGATGTAGGTGATCTCGGCGCCAAACTGGGAGCCGTCGCCAGCCGCCTCGCGGATCTCGTCGCCGGTCTCGGGCGCGATGATGATCCCGATCTGCTTGACGCCGGCATCGACCAGCGCCTCGATCCCGTAAAAGAGCACGGGTTTGTTGGCAACTGGCACCAGTTGCTTTGCCGAGGTGTGGGTGATGGGGCGCAGACGGGTGCCGGCGCCACCGGAGAGAATCAATCCCTTCAAGGGCTCCATACGGGGCTGCAACCCTACTGCGCAGCGAAAAGAGCGTGCGACCAGCCGTTTACATCCCAAATTTCAACGGAGCGGCCCGCTTGGGCGCGACCCTGCGCGGTCTCGCCGAGCAAACCGTGGCGGTTGACGTCGTTCTCGCCGACAACGGCTCCAGCGATGGCTCGGTCGAGCTGGCGCGGCAGGAGCTGCCGGCGGTGCGGGTGGTTGAGCTGGGCGAGAACCTGGGCTTTGGACCGGCGCTGAACCGCGCGGTCGCCGCCCACCCGGCCGAGGCTCTGATCCTGCTCAACAACGACGCGGTGCCGGAGCCTCGTTTCGTCGAGGCGCTGCTCGACGGGCTCGGCGCCGGGGTCGACTCGGTTGCCGGGGTGATGACCCAGGAGCGGGCGCCGGAGCTGATCGACTCCGCCGGCGTCGTCGCCGACGCGACCCTGATGGGGTTCGACTATCTGCACGGGGAAGCGGTCGGCGCGGCCGCGGGAGCGCCCGACCCGCTCGGCCCGACCGGGGGCGCCGCCCTCTACCGCCACCAGGCCTTTGCAGCCGTCGGCGGCTTCGACGAGCGGATCTTCCTTTATTACGAGGACCTCGACCTGGCGCTGCGCCTGGCCTCCGCGGGATCCCATTGCCGCCTCGCCCCGGAGGCGCGGGCGGTGCACGCCTACTCGGCCAGCCTCGGCGCCGCCAGCGCCGGCAAGTACGCGCGCACCGGCTGGAGCCGCGGCTACCTGCTGCGCCGCTACGGGGTGATGCGGAGTCCGCGCCTGGCCCTGCGGGCGCTCGCCTGCGAGGGCGCGCTCTGCGCCGGACAGCTGCTGAAGGACCGCACCGCGAGCGGCCTAAGGGGACGCTGGCGCGGCTGGCGCGCCGCCAGCGGCCTTGCGCTGCGCGACGCGAGCGGCGCCCCGCTACTCGACCTCAGCGCCCGCGAGGCGCTGACGCTGCGCCGCCGCCGCCGCGGACCCTGATCGGCGT
>DATDLJ010000109.1:0-33624 GCA_036519395.1 Solirubrobacterales bacterium
GCCCCGGTTTCGGGGCAGTCGCGCAGAACAACTCCATCCTGCTAGCCGTCACTCAAGTGAGATTTAGGCAGAAATATGCAGGTCTGTAGGAGTGTTGACTTTGTAGTTCCCTGTCCATTCGGAGCTGGAGCCGCACAGGAAATCACTTTCGGAACCAACAACTGGAATCGGCGATGAGTCGATATCCAGTGTTGCATGAGATCCGCCACCCGCTGTAGCTGTAAGACGACCGATATGCGTGTTGTTAGTTGCGAACACACAGTGGACGGCACCGAAAATGGTTGTCGCGACCACTGTCACTTTGGCGTTCGACGATGTGAGTGTGCCATCGGTGGTCGAGCCAGCGACCTGATGCGCTTCAAGTGAGCCTTTAGAGATAATCGTCACATGCTGGTTGCACTGCGTGAAGGTCAGTTTGGTGATGGCGCCTTTGGCTGTAACGCCAGCGCCGTGCGATTCAACCGAACCTTCGACTTCGGAATGATTACAAGTGATGTCGACGACGCCGTGGAGGGTCAAGCTGCCCTCGTTTGTCGCTTTGATCACACCTGTGTAAGCGGTGCCTTTGGGCGATGTGACGGTGGTCGCCGAAGCGGTCGCCGCGAACGCCATGGCCGCAACCGCGGCAACCGCGAGCAGCGCGAGCATCTTTGCGTACTTCATCTGTTTCTCCTTGATCCGAGCTCCGTTCGGGGCCCGGGTAGATTTCCCGTGCTTTTGTATTGAGGCGCGTGAATGCGATCAAGGAATACTGAGTACCTAGCGGGATGACCTTTGCCTCGAGAGGGAGCTGGACAGATTCTTCCTGCAAATGGCGATCGACAAATTGTCGCGTTCGTTATTTAGAGCCAAGCAGCAAGATGCACATCTGTCGGTTAGTGTTTCCCCTTAACGGCGGATGCGCGCTTTTAGCTACCGCTTCTTTACATTAGCGCCTGCGGCCTGACGGTCAGAACAGGGGTCCGCTACTGACTCGGTGCCATCAGGAGGGCGCTCCGCAAACCCTCGGCGAGGGCATTCGTGAACGAAAGATCGCCTCCTACCTCGATTCGGTGGCCGTCGACGTCGCGGAGCCAGCGAAACCAGTCGAGAACGGTTCCGGATGCCCAAGCGTCGGGCTTGCCTTCGATCTTGGCGATGCAGGAGCGAATCTGCCCTTCGGTGACAGCCACGGTGACGCCGGCAAAGTCGAGGTCGGCGCCGCGACGAAACTCAACCGCCAGCCTGCAGGTGCCGTCGATCTCGGGTGGGAGCTCAAGTAGTGGGACCGCCAGAAGGAAGGTGGCCTCAGCGTCGATTCGACCTGGTGTCGGTGCGCGATCCGGGATGCACTTGACCTCCCACCCCACCGCTGCCGACAGCGGAGCGACAGAATGCCGCAACCACGGAGCCACTGCGCAACGTGCCACGCGGCCGTCACTCTCGGGATCCGGTTCGGTGAGACCAACTTGGCGCATCGCAGTGAGACGGCGCTCCAGCGTCGGGTAGCTGACCTGCGGGATGACCCGGTTCAGCTCGGTCAGCCCCAGTGGGCGGGCCGCCAGGGCGCGAATGATGCCGGTTGACCAACCATCGACCAGAGCCTTAATCGCGCTCTTTGAAGCAACCGTGCCGAGCTCGATTGGTCCGTCAGGCGCGGAGCTCAGCCAGCTTTGCACGACGCTTCCTACTGCCAATAGCCGTTTCCCGGCGGGCGTGATTGCGTAGCTGACCGAGCCTGGGAAGTCATCCTCGCGGTGTCGCTCGATCAGACCCAACTCCGAGAGCTTCCGCAGGTAGGAGCGCATGGTGGTAACGGGGGGATGCCCCACCGCCCGGCGGAGGTCGGGGAGCGGAGTCGGCTCTTCCTCCAGAGCCAACAGAACGTTGACGTTCAAAGGAATCGCCAGCATCGAAAGGGCTTCAGATCCTGAGCGCACAGGAACTCCTTCGTGTTAAAGCGCGAGCGCTATCAAACTTTTGCGAGTACCCATAAGGTACCTAATTAGAACATAAACGCTGTTTAAATGCCTAGGGGAGCCCGAAATTTGCCGCGCTGGTTCTAGCGCGCGCGTGGAAGCGTCCGTCGTGGTTTGCAGGTATTTCCAGCTGAAATCGCCGATATTTGATCGACCCCTTCCAGAATCACCCGGTTTTCGTGCAGGATGACCTCTGCCGTACCAAGATGAGCTCGTTGCGTTCTGAGCGGGGCGTGGCTGCTCTCCACAGCCACGCCCCATCTACCTCAAAATCCCCGCAGAAGGGGCCTAGGTCTCTTGGTAGAGCGGACCGTCGCCGCCCTCGGGCAGCGTCAGCCTTCCGCCCTTGGCGGTGATCGCGCCACACTGGACGCAGTTGGAAGCGGTGACGTGCACGTCGACCTCGGCGGAGCCGTTCTCCAGCTGGTCCTCAGGGATCTCGTAGACCTGGGCCGGGCACATCGAGACCCAGGTCTGGGCGACCTCGCGCGGGACGCGGGTCTGAATGCGGACGTGGTTGGGAGCGTCATCGCGGGTGGCGTTGCCGGAGAGGAAGACCGAGTCGAGCTTGTTGAAAGTGAGCTCGTTGTCGGGTTGTGGGTACTTCTCCCCCGCGTTGCCCTCGAAGACCGGGATCTCGGCGTTGTCCTCGATCTTCCAGTGACCACCGGGGAAAGCGCCTTTGGTCGCGACCATCGCCGAGCCCATCGCACCGCCGAAGATCAGCCCCTTGGTCAGCGGCTGCTTCATGTTGCGCGAGCGATACAGGTCCTTCTCGATCACCGAGCCGCGGATCATCTCGTCGTAGCTTTCGAAGTTGACCGAGTCGATGTCCTTCTTCAGCGACTCGACAATCGCTTCCGCCGCGTACATCCCGGCGTGCATCGCGTAGTGGACACCGGCAAGTTCGGCGATGTTGACCATCCCGGCGGCGTCACCGGCGATCACCATGCCGGGCACCGAGAACTTCTTCGGCAGCGCCCAGTAACCGCCCGAGGGGATCGTCTTTGCGCCCCAACCGACCCGCTTGCCGCCCTCAATGATCTTCTTGATGAAGGGGTGGGTCTTGAACAGCTGCAGGGCGTCGTGGACCGAGAAGGTGGCGTCGGTGGTGTCGAGGCCGACGACGAGGCCGAAGCAGACCTTGTCCTCGCCCATCGGGTAAATGAAGCTACCGCCCGCCTCCTTGTATTTCGGGCCCCAACGCAGCGGCCAGCCAAGGGTGTGGATGACCCGGTCGAGCGGCTGCGGGACCTCCCAGATCTCCTTCACCCCGAGCTCCCAGACCTGCGGGTCAGAGCCGTCGCGCATGTTGAAGTAGTCCATCGCACCGTAGGTGAGGTGGCCGATGGTTCCCTCGGCCAGGACCGTCGCCTTGGCGACGACGTCCGAGCCAGGCTCAAAGTTGCCGAGTTCTTCGCCCTCTTTGCCGCGGCCGCGATCGCCCGAGCGCACGCCCTTGACGATCCGATCCTCGACCAGCAGCTGGGTCGCGGCGGTCTCGGCGAGGATGTAGACGCCTGCCTCTTCGGCTTTCTCGGCGAGGAAGCGGCCGAGTTTGGAGACCGACATCGTGTAGGTCCCCTCTTTACGGAAGTTGGGCGGCGGCGGCTTCAGCGGGAAGGCTTTGCCCTTGGTGAGGAAGTAAGTCGCGTCCTTCGTCACCTCCTGGTAGACCGGCGGCCACTCCGCCGGCGGCAGGTCGGGGAAGAGCCGTTCCATCGCCGAGGGGTCGACGTTGGCGCCGGAGAGCAGGTGAGCCCCGGCAACTTTGCCCTTCTCGATAACCGCGACCGGGACTTCGCCCAGCTTCTCCAGTAGCTCCGGCTCGTTCTCGAGCAACTGCATCAGTTTGTTGGCGCAGGCGAGGCCGGCGGGGCCACCGCCGACGATCGCCACGCCAACCTCGATGCGCTCATCCACCGGGTCCGTCGGCGCCGCAATGACGCTGTCGGAGTCGAATGGGGGCGGGAACTCGCTCGGAGCTACTGGCATTGCTCTAGCCCTTCTTCGCCTTGATCGCCTCGGTCAGCTTGGGGACGATCTTGTGCAGATCGCCGACCACGCCGAGGTCCGAGAACTCGAAGATCGGCGCGTTCGGATCCTTGTTGATCGCAAGGATGTTCTCCGAATTCTGCATCCCGACCTTGTGCTGAATCGCCCCGGAGACACCGGCAGCGAGGTACAGCTTCGGCGCCACCGTCTTTCCGGTCTGACCGATCTGGGCCGCGTAGGGGTACCAGCCGGCATCGACGACCGCACGGGTCGCGGCGACGGCGCCACCCATCGACTCGGCGAGTTCCTCGCAGAGACCAAAGCCCTCTTTGGCGCCGAGGCCGCGGCCGCCGCCGACGAGGATGTCGGCATCCTCGATGTTGACGTCAGCGCCGCGCTGCTCGCCGCGCTGGACCAGCTTTGCCTTAGTCGACCACTCGGAGAGCTCGACGTCGACGTCGACGACCTCAGCCGTGCCACCGGACTCCTTGGCGTCGAAGGCGTTGAGGCGGCCGATGATGATGCCGGGCTCGGCGACGTAGCCGACGTCGGCGATCTCGGAGTCCTGCAGGATCGGTCGCTCGACGACGAGCTTGCCGCCGTCGACCTTGACCGCGGTGACCTCCATGGTCACGCCGGCGCCGAGGCGGGCGGTGAGACCAGCCCCGATCTCGAAGCCAAGCAGGCCGCCGCCGAACAGGGCGTAGGAGAAGCCCTGCTCCTGGATCACCTTCGCCATCGCGTCGATGATTGGCTGAGCGAGGCCCTCGGGCACGCTCTTGGCCCGGTAGACCTTGGCGGCACCGTAGTTGCCAAGCGAAGCGCAAGCGTCGTCGGCAACATCGCCGACGACCAACGCGGCGGCCTCGCCGCCGATTTCGCCGGCCAGCTTGGCGGCCTCAGAGATCGCCCCAAGCGAGTTTTTGTTGAAGTTGCCCTCGTCGTCGTGGAGGGCGTAAACCAGGATCCCTGCCATTTAGATCAGCTTCCTCTCGTCGAGCCAAGCGACGATCTTTTCGACCGTCTCGTTGGTGTCCTCGTCCTCGATGATCTCGCCCGCCTCCTTGGCCGGCGGCGGGTTCAGAGCCAGGACCTTGGTCTTCGAACCGCTCTCGCCAACCTGGCCAGCGTCGATGCCGACGTCGCCGGTCGCCTTTGAGTCAAGCGGTTTCTTTTTCGCGCCCATGATCGCTTTCAGGCTCGGGTAGCGCGGCTCGTTGATCGCGTCACCGACGCTGATCACGGCCGGCAACTCGATCTCGACCGTGTCGTACCCGTACTCGGCCTGGCGCTCGCAGCGGAGCTTGCCGTCCGTTACGTCGATCTGGATCACCTGGGTCAGCGAGGGCATCTTCAGGTGGTCGGCGACAACCGCGCCGATCGTGTAGCACTCGCCGTCGTCCGACTGCTGGCCCAGCAGGACCAGGTCGGGGCTCTCCGACTCGAGCACCTTCGCCAGCGAATAGCCGGTCGCGCAGACGTCAGAGCCGGCCAGCGCATCGTCGGAGAGATGAACCGAGCGGTCGGCGCCCAGGGCGACGGCCTTGTGCAGCGCACGAACGGCCGAGTCCGGCCCCATCGTCACCGCCACGACCTCCTCGACCGGGATCGCGCCACCCTCCTTGATCTGCATCGCCGCCTCGAGGGCGTGCGTGTCGAAGGGGTTGAGATTTTTCTCGCCGCTACGGTCCAGCCGCATCGTGTTGGGGTCGATGCGCTTCTGGACGGCGGCGTCCGGTACCTCCTTGACCAGGACGCAGATCTTCAAGTTCAAGCCTCCTTGGGGATGATTCTCAGGTCTTTCGCGGGCTGCGTAATGCGCCTCACGGGCCCATCGCGGGCGCGATCTTAACGCTTTTGCGTCAGTTGACTGACGAGTCAATCAAGATCATACCCGGATCCGTCGGACCTATGCACGGATCCGTGTCAAATGTCACGGATCCGAGTGGATCTAAGCGAGGCTCAGCCTTCGGCGTGGCGGACGCTTGCCCGCTCCTGGATGAACTCGACGATGTCGTCGGTTCCAGCCCCGGGAGTGAAGACCTCGGCGACGCCAAGCCGCTTCAGCTCAGGGATGTCGTCGACTGGGATCGTGCCGCCGACAGTGACAAGGACATCGTCGACCCCCTGCGCTGCCAGCAACTCAACCACTTTCGGGACCAGGGTCATGTGGGCCCCGGAGAGGATTGAGAGCCCAACCGCGTCAGCGTCCTCCTGGATCACGGTCTCGGCGATCTGCTCCGGCGTCTGATGCAGACCGGTGTAGATCACCTCCATCCCGGCGTCGCGCAGAGCGCGAGCGATGATCTTGGCGCCACGGTCGTGCCCGTCGAGGCCGGGCTTGGCGACGACGACGCGAATCTTGCGGGCGGTTGCTGCCTCCATCGGCGAGCAGCCTAGTGCAGAAAGCGGGAAATGGCAGCGGCGGCCAGCCGAGCAGGAGACTACGCAGGGGCCTGCGAATCGTGCTCTTTGAGGTTGAGCAACCTCAACTCGTGCGCCAGGTCGGTTATTTCGGGGGGGCGGGTGGAGTCCGGCTTGCTGACCGTGCTGCTGCCATCGCTGCGCCTCCTACAGCGCAGCACTCCGACCTCCGTGGGCCAACCGCCGACCTCGCCCATCTCCTGTTCGAGCTGCGCCAGCAGGGAGTCATCGTGGGTGGTGATCAGGAACTGCTCAGGCTTCAACAGGTGGAGCGCGGAGCGCAGGGTCGCAACGAACGCCGCCTTGTTGGTTTCGTCGAAACCGCTCGCCGGATCGTCAAGGACGAGCACCGGCCGGTGCTCCTTTGCCTGCAACGCATGAAGAGCCAGGAACCACGCAATCCCAACAACAGTCCGCTCGGCTTCATTCAGGAGCATGCGGATGTCGAGATCGGGGTCGGGCGACGACAGTCCGTACATCTTCAGCTCCCTGCCCTCTACGGCGATCCCAAGTGGCTCCTCGAAATACCACTCAAAACGCGTGAAGGCCGCCACCAGCTCGCGCACCACTGGAGCGAGTCGATCGTCGAGGAGGCGGCTGACCAGAGTCCCGCGAGCACGGGTGACAGCCCCAGTCGGTTTTGCGATCTCCCGCGCCAGTTCGAAATCGCAAAGCGCTCGGAGGACGCGTGGCGCCATGCCACTGAACGAAACGCCAGGATGACTCTTCAAGCGGCTCGCCAGGCGGCCCAGCTCGGCTCCGTACTCGTCCATTCTCCGCCGCAGCTCTTCGATCGCCGCCACCGTCGCCGCGGACTGATCAGGCGCTCGGACAAAGCCAGCCGCCTGGGACAGGTGCTGCGGAAGCTTTTCGGCCTTTGGGGCTGGCGGGCGGGCGGTCTCATGCTCCGCTTCGGTTATTGCCTCGAGCTCTTGAGCAGAGGAGATATCCACCGCCTGCCGTAGGGCCTCCGCATATCGGTCGAGCCGTCCCCGCCACAACCTGTCCTCGATCTCCGACTCCATCGCTTCGAGCTCCGGCACGGCACGCTCGATTCCGCGCACGTTCGCCAGCCAACGCGCCGCAATCCGAGCCGGCACAGGCGGCGCAGGAGGCGGAATCGCTTCCTGCTCCGGCGCGGCTGATTCTGGAACCCGTAGGTGTTCGAGGATCTGCTGTAACGCGACGCCGCGGCGAGTGAGGTACTCCGACTCGGAGTTCAGAGCTTCAACTGCCGCCCTTACAGCAGGAACCGGGTCCGGTGCCCCGTCGAGCCGAAGCCTTACTTCCGAGAGCGCCGAATCCGCATCGTTGACAAGAGCGTGCAGCGAGGCGGGCTCAGCTCTTAGCGGCGATCGGTTGAGGAAGGCGCCGTTGCTGATCCGGCTGAGAGCCTCTACCGCCCCCATTACCTCAATCTCGGAGGGAAACTGAGCGGCGAACTCCGATTGGAGGGACATTTCTAGGTGTTTGAGGCCCGGGACGTTGACTGCCCGAATCCGTTCAATACCAACCCGCGCCAACGCTGCACAAGCCTCGGCATGCATGTCCTTTCTGATCTTGACCACCCTCTCCTCGAAGTCGGGAAGGTCGAGTCCAGACGTGAGGAGAAAGGCACGAAAGCGGTCCTGGGGACTACTACCGGCCATCTCGTCGACTGCGTGCTGCGGCATAACTGCCCGGCCTAGGGAGATTTGCGGGAAGTCCGTGATCCCGTCGACCGTCACCGGCTCGGACTGCCCTTCGAGATCGCACGCAAGGCGAAAGTCTTTGCCGTTCCTTCGCAGGTGCTTTTCGTAGAACTTCGCTTTCACCCCCTCGGGAATGCGCCGGGATCGTCCTGACCAGGCGATCTCCATGGCCTCGCAGAGGCTGGTCTTGCCACTTCCGTTGGCGCCCTGAACGATCGTCACGGCGGGAAACTTGACCTCTTCATGCGAAAAGGAGCGGAAGTTGTCGAGCACGATCCGGGATATGGGCGAGACCATCCCCTCAGGCCCATCTTCATCGTCCGGCCTCTCTTTCAGCGCCTGCCAAATTTGCTGTCTAGATTCAGCCGCAATCTCGGAGCCGAAGACCTGGGCTAGGCCGTCGGCGGAGCGCCCGATCTCCTGCGAGAGCTCCTCCCAGAACTCCTCGACGTCGCGCGCGGCAACGGTGCGCTTGTCCTTGATCGTCTGTCGCAGGCGCGGGAGCAGCGAGCTGAGAGCGCTATCCAAGGCCTCCGTTTTTCCCGCGTCGCGGCGGAGAACGATATTGATGTCCACCCGAGAAAAGAGGGCATAGCTGCGGGCAATTTCCTCCACCAGCCCACGCAACCTGGCCTTGCCCTCATCGTCCACGAGAGCCAGCAGAACGGGTGAGCCGAGCGCTGGCAACCCGGCTCCGCGGAGATGGTGACGCATGCCGGCGACGGCGAAGATCAGCTCCCGCCACTCCTGGTCGGACTCACCCTCATCACCTCCCGACGACTCCGGCTCCTCGGCCATCAGCACAAGTTGGTGGGCCCACTGATCAATGGCAATCGCCCTCAAGTTCGGCAGTGGCTCCCCGAACAGTTCGGTGCGTTTCTCGACCTTGAAGTCGTGGTCTTCCAGCCGTGCCAGCAGGGTGTGCAGTGCGTTCATTCGATGTCCTATTCCAGGTTGATCCTGCTGCCAGTCTGAACGGAACGACCAATCAGGTGCGAGCCGTCGGCGGCAACCAGCACGTGCTCCAGATCTTTCGGCTTGGGAAGATCAAGAGCGACCTGCTGAATCGCCGCCGAGGGCATCGCATCGAGCTCAACCGCCGTCACACCCAAGGGGAGGAAGGCGCATCCACGTTTCCAAGAGGCTATGAAGCCGTGATTGTCGACGGCCTCCGCGACCGTCTCGTTCGGAAGTTCCAGAAAATTCCGGATCTGATCTCTTACCCTGAGGCTCTCAGCCGCCCGTCCGGCACCCACCGCAAGCGGCACATACCCCTTCGCCCCCACCTCCTCGAGCATGGTCCGCTGATGAAACTCGAGGCCCCTACTGCGGCGCTCCAAGCGAAATGCCCAACGCAGGCTGGCCGGCGCAGCCGCCATTAGTGAAACTAGGCGGTAAACGCGGTCGTTTGGCACCAAGGTTCCGCCTTCCTTCTTGAGCCGCAGGGCAAGCATCTGCGTCGCCAGGGCAATCATCACGGCGGTCATCGAACTGTCCTCGGGGACCTTTAGCGAGGTCACCACATCCGGCCCGAGCTGCGAACAGCCAGCGCCTTGATGGATCAGCGCCTGCAGCGCAACCGTGTCCGGGTCCCGGTCGATCACAACCACCCTCGGTTCGTCACAGGTTTCGATGGGACCAAGCTGGCGGTAGACCTCCTGGAGAACCCTGGTCATGGCAATGTGGATAACCGGGTCCTGGCCCGATATTCCAAGCATCAAGATCACATGGCGTCGCGTTCGGTCGGCGAACAGATCCCGAGCCCAGAAATCGGTGCGCCAGTCCAGCAGTTGACCCCGCCGCACGATGATTGCTTCCTCGATCATTTCCTTCCGCTTGCGATCCGGGTTCTTATCCATGTCGCGGCGAAAGGTGGCTGCGCATCCGTGTGCCTTCGTCAGCACCAACTCCCCCCGTTTTTCCAGCTTGACGTGAGCTGGACCGTCGGGGACGACGGTGGCGCGATTCAGCCAGGCGCCCCGAGGCCCCGTGCGCGGCGCGAAAAGAAAACCCTCGTCGTCGAGCCCCCGCTCGAAGGCGCAGTCGTAGTTGAGGCTGATTGCCTCGGAGAAGAAGTCCTCCCGCGCCAAGCGCGCAAGCACTCGATAGGCGCAGAAGTGATCTGAGAGCTTCGCCTGATCGGGCCACACCACCGGGTCCCTCAATCCCAGGGCCTCGATCACGGATTCCTGTCCGCCCGCGGTAAAGAGCGCATCGGCGACCACCCCCATGTCTTCGCTCTTGCCCTTGAGGTCGCTGGGCAGTCTGGGGCCGTGGCGCGATTCGTAGTCGCCGCACATCACCTTTGAGACCTCCGAGGCCTTGGCGTGCCCGCAATCAATCGAGGTCCCGGCCCCCACTAGAGGAATCACCGGACTGTCGTCTAGCTGACAGGCGAGCCGCCCTGCCCGCTCCCAGAAAGGCTCCGGAAGGTCCGCAGCTTCTTCGAGCCGCTTGACCATGCCCTTGGTTTCCGATGCCGTCCCCGCAAGAATCAAAGTAAGTACCTCTATTCGAGCGAAGACACGCTATAGAAAACCGCACTAAGCGGAAACTCTCAGTTCCTAATGCCGACTCGGCTTCTCAGCGACGGGTGGATCCTGAAATTGGAAAGCGTCGAGGCGGCGCGGTCCGCCGGCGCGTCGCTGCTCGTCTCGCCCCAACCCCTACGACGGTCGCCAACAGGGTCACCGTGAGGGCGACCAGGCGCCGACCCAACCGCTCGAAGCGCAGCGTCTGCCAGCCCTCCTCGCGGGCGATCGCCGCCAGCGGCGGGTCAGGGTTGACGGCGACGGGATTGCCGACCGCGCGCAGCATCGGCAGGTCGGAGAGCGAGTCGGAGTAAGCGTAGGAATCGGCGAGCTCGATCCGGTGGTGGGTGGCGAATTCCCGCATCGCCGTCACCTTCCCCTCGCCGTAGACGAAGGGACCGTCGAGCTGGCCGGTGAAGTTGCCCTGGCCGTCGACCTCGTAGCGGGTGCCGATGCCGCCGTCCATCCCCAGCACGTGGGCCAACTGCTCGACGACGCCGTTGCCGGCGGCGCTGACGATGAAAGTCGGCCGCCCGGCGTCCTGGTGGGCGTAGACCTCCTCCAGCATCTGCGGGAAGACGCGGGGAAGGATCGCCGCCATCACTTCCGGCCCCATCCGGTCGATCGTCCGCTCTGGCATGCCGCGGATCAGCTCCCGCGCCACCTTCAGCACGTCGGCGGTGCGCTCGTCGGTGGTGCCTCGCAGGCGGTAGCGCAGGTGCTCGACCGCCCAACTGGAGAGCTGGCGGCGGCCGACGATCCCCTGTTTGGCGGCGATGCGGGCGAACTGCATCCCGCTCGACCCCGCCATCAGGGTCTTATCGAGGTCAAAAAATGCCGCAGCCCGCTGTAAATCCTCGGGCTGCGGCACTGAAATCAGCCTCCGTTGACCTCGATGACGATCGCGTCGCCCTGGCCACCGCCGGAGCAGATCGCGGCGACACCGAGGCCGCCGCCGCGGCGGCGCAGCTCGTGCACCAGGGCGCCGACGATGCGCGAGCCGGAGGCGCCGATCGGGTGCCCGAGGGCGATCGCGCCGCCGTTGACGTTGACCTTCTCCTCATCGACGCCGAGCATCCGCACCGAGTTGAGGGCAACCGAGGCGAAGGCCTCGTTGATCTCCCAGAGATCGACCTCGTCGGCGCTCTTGCCGATCTTTTCCAGCGCCTGCTTGGCGGCGTTGGCCGGCGTTTTCGCCAAGTAAGGGAAGTCGTCGGCGACGGTGCCGTAAGAG
Organism: Solirubrobacterales bacterium; assembly: GCA_036519395.1. Taxonomy (GTDB): domain Bacteria; phylum Actinomycetota; class Thermoleophilia; order Solirubrobacterales; family 70-9; genus VAYN01. The sequence goes on from DATDLJ010000109.1 coordinate 11,834, forward strand.
AGGATCCGGGCCAGGGGGTTCTTGCCTTCCCTTTCGGCCCACTCCTCGGAAGCGACGACGATCGCACCAGCGCCGTCGTTGACTCCGGGAGCGTTGCCGGCAGTGTGGGTGGCGTCGTCGCCACCGATCGCCTTCAACTTCGCCAGCGTCTCCAGGGTGGTGTCGGGACGGATCGCCTCGTCGGCCTCGACCGTACTCTCGCCCTTACGGGACTTGACGGTGACGCCAACGATCTCGTCGGCGAGGCGGCCGGCTTCGGTCGCCTCGTGGGCGAGCCGGTGCGAGCGCTCGGCGAAGCGGTCCATGTCGACGCGGGTGATCTCCAGCTCGTTGCCGACCTCGCTGGCCTCGTTGATCATCTGCTTGTTGGTGAAGGGGTTGGTCAGCCCGTCGTGGGTCATCGCGTCGAGCGCCTTGACGTCGCCCATCCGAAAGCCGAAACGGGCGTTCGGCAGCAGGTAGGGCGCCTGGCTCATCGACTCCATGCCGCCGGTGACGGCGAGGTTCGAGTCACCGGCGCGAATTGCCTGGTCGGCGAGGCCGAGCGAGCGCATACCCGAAGCGCAGACCTTGTTGATGGTCTCCGAGGGGACCTCCTTGGGGATCCCGCCCTTGATTTGAGCTTGGCGCGAGGGGATCTGCCCCTGGCCGGCCTGCAGAACCTGGCCGAAGACGACCTGCTCGACTTGCTCGGGGGCGACCCCGGAGCGCTCGAGCGCGGCCTCGATCACGGTGCCGCCGAGATCGGTTGCGTCGAGGGAGGAGAGTCCGCCGCCCATCTTCCCGAAGGGAGTGCGCGCGGTACCGAGGATCACTGAACTGGGCATCTACTGCCTTTCCTTTCCGAAGTTCGCTGGCCTGGCCCCTGTCTGCCAGACCCAGCGGGTGACGATACCGACAGGGCAACGTAAACTCGCGGCCGATGAAGGTCGCGGTTGAGCAAGTCGAGCTGTCGGATGCGGGGACCGACCTGGTCGCCGTCGGGCTCACCGAGGGCGGTCAGCTGCCGGCGCCGGTCGCTGGCGCTGCCGGCGCCGACGGCGCCCAGGCGGGCTTCAAGAAGCTGGCGCTGCTGCGGCCGGACGGGTTCCCGCCCGCGCTGGTGGTCGGCCTCGGCGCGAAGGACGAACTCGACGCCGAGCGACTGCGAGTCGCCGCCGCCGTCGCTGCCAAGAAGGCCTCCGGCCTCGAAGCCGGCTCCCTGGCCTGGGCACTGCCCGAGGGAACGGGTGCGGACGGTGCCGAGGCCTTGGTGACGGGGACGATCCTCGCCACCTACCGCTTCGACCGCTTCAAGTCCGGCGACGGTGACGACTCGCCGCGGCTTGAGTCCTTGACTCTGATCGGCTCGGCCGAGCTCGAGAAGCCGGCCGAGACGGCGCGAGTCGCTACCGAAGCGCAAAACCGGGCTCGCGACCTGCAGAACACCCCCGCCAACGTCGCCACCCCTACTTTCCTCGCCGAACGCGCCGAGGAGATCGCCGCCAGCTCCGAGGCCATCACCGCCGAGATCCTTGGGCGCTCCGAGCTCGAAGCCAAGGGCATGGGCGGGCTGCTCGCGGTCAGTCAAGGTGGGCCGCAAGAGCCCCAGCTGATCGTCCTCCGCTACGCGGGTGGGGGCTCCGGTCCAACCCTCGGCCTGGTCGGCAAGGGCGTCACCTTCGATACCGGCGGCATCTCGCTCAAGCCCGGCGCCGGTATGCCGGACATGAAGATGGACATGTCGGGCGCCGCCGCGGTCCTCGAGGCGGTCGCGGCGATCGCCGAGCTGGCGCTGCCGATCGATCTTCTCGCCGTTGTCCCCTCGACCGAGAACATGCCCTCCGGCACGGCGATCAAGCCCGGCGACGTCATCACCCAGTACAGCGGCAAGACGGTCGAGGTCAACAACACCGACGCCGAGGGGAGGCTGATTCTCGCCGATGCCCTCGCCTACGCGATCGAGCTCGGCGCCGAGCAGCTCGTCGACATGGCAACCCTGACCGGCGCGGTGACGATCGCCCTCGGCTCCACCTACGCCGCCGTGATCGCCAACGACGACGCGCTGGCCAGCGCGGTGATCGACGCTGGAGAGCGCAGCGGCGAGCTGATCTGGCGACTGCCGCTGCATCCCGAGTACAAGGAGCTGATGAAGGGGAAGGTCGCCGACCTCTCCAACCTCGCCGCCAAGCGCAAGGCGGGGACGATCACCGCCGGCTCCTTCCTCGAGGAGTTCGTCGGCGAGACGCCATGGGCGCACGTCGACATCGCCGGCACCGCCTGGGACGTCGGCCGCGACTACGTCGGCAACGGCGCCAGCGGCTTCGGCGTGCGGCTCTTGGTTGAGCTCGCCCGCCATTCCGCCTCCTAGCCCTCTCCCAGCAGCATGCAGGTGGCGATCCCGTGGGCAAGCAGCTTGCCGCTATCTGCGGCGGTCAGGTTTGCCTCGGCGGTTGCCTGCTTGCGGCCGCGGTACATCACGGTCGCCTCGCAGAGGACGCGGCCGGTGTCGCGGGTGATCGGCCGCACGTACTTCGCCTCCAGCCCGAGCGAGGTGTAGGCGACGCCGGCCGGCAGGGTCGTGTGCACCGCGCAACCAAGGGCGGAGTCGAGCAGGGTCGCGGCATAGCCGCCATGGACGACGCCGATCGGGTTGTAGTGCTCCTCACCGGGTTCGCCCTCGAAGACCACCCTCCCCTCCTCCAGCTCGACCGGGCGCAGCCGCATCGTCACGGCAATCGGCGGCGGCGGCACCTTGCCGGTGACGACCGCGGTCATGTACTCCATCCCGGTCATCGTCGCCCCGGCCGACGCCGTCGCCACCGGGTCCTGCCAGACCAGGGTGCGACTGCGCGAGCCCTCCGGGTTCTCGGCGGCGAAGGCCTCCGCCACGCCGGCGGCGGTCCCTTCCGGCGCCGTGACTATGCCGTTGTCGCTCACCTGATCTCCAGCCTGTGGACATCGGCGGTGCGGCGCGGGCGCTGCGGCTGCGCCGGGTAGTGCAGATCGGCGCTGATCTCCGCCTCGCTGATCGCGATCCGCGGACCTTTGCGCTGCCTGTGCCTGTGTCGTGGAATCAACCTCATTCGAGGGCCTCCAATCGGCTCGGTTGCATGAAGCAACTCTGGACGGCGCGAGCTTACCGCAAGTCGGTTGCTTGATGCAACTAAGTGTGCGAAGATTCACACGTGCTGCACCGCGATTACCCCGGTCTCGACTGTTCGGTTGCCAAGGCGCTGGAGGTGATCGGCGAGCGCTGGTCGCTGCTGATCGTGCGTTCGGTGATGCACGGCAACCGCCGTTTCGGCGAGATCCAGGAGTCGCTGGGGATCGCCCGCAACGTCCTCTCGGCCCGCCTGCAGCGGCTGATCGACGAGGACATCCTCGAGCGTCGCGCCTACCAGGAAAGCCCGCCCCGCTACGAGTACTTCCTGACCGAGAAGGGTCTCGCCCTCTGGCCGGCCCTGATCGCGCTGCTGCACTGGGGCGACCGCTACTCCCCCAGCCCCGAGGGCCCGCGGCGGCTGATCGTCCACAAGCGGTGCGGCGGCACCGTCAGCGAGCGCGGCATCTGCGAAAGCTGCGGCAAGATCCTCCACGCGCGCGACGCCAAACAGGTCCCAGGGCCAGGGGCGGCGGAGCCCGACCTCGCCAAGGCTTCCGTCTCGCGCTAGCTTTGCCCGAGACCAACGGCGAGGCAAGGAGGGACAGGGATGGCGACTGCGGCTGAGGTGCAAGTCAAGGACAAGATCTTCATCGGCGGCGAGTGGGTTGAGCCCAGCGGGGCGGACCCGATCGAGGTGGTGAACCCGACCACCGAGGAGACGATCGGAACGATTCCGGGCTGCACCCCAGTCGACGCCGATCGCGCCGCGGAAGCTGCTCGAGCAGCCTTCGATAGCTGGTCCCAGACCCCTCGCGAGCAGCGGGCCGAGTACATCGCCGCGATTGCCGCCGGCCTCGGCGAGCGGGCAGAGGAGATCGCCGCGACGATCACCCAGGAGCTGGGGATGCCGCTGAAGCTGAGTCAGATCGTTCAGGTCGGCCTCCCCACCTCGCAGTTCGCGGCGACGCCAAAGTTGATGGAGGAAGTCGCCTGGGAGGAGGAGATCGGCAGCTCGCGGGTACTGCGCGAGCCGGTCGGCGTACTCGGCGCGATCACCCCCTGGAACTACCCGCTGAACCAGATCGCCGCCAAGGTCGCCCCCGCCCTCGCCGCCGGCTGCACCGTGGTCCTAAAGCCGAGCGAGGTGACGCCGCTGAACGCCTTCCTGCTGGCCGAGGTAATCGAGACTGCCGGCCTCCCGGCCGGTGTCTTCAACCTCGTCACCGGGGTCGGGCCGGTGGTCGGTGAGGCGATCGCCGCCCATCCCGAGGTCGACATGGTCTCCTTCACCGGCTCGACCAGGGCCGGCCGGCGGGTCAGCGAGATCGCCGCCGAGAGCGTCAAGCCGGTGGCGATGGAGCTCGGCGGCAAGTCGCCGAACGTGATCCTCGACGACGCCGACCTCGCCAAGGCGGTGCCGGACGGGGTCGCCAAGTGCTTCCTCAACTCGGGCCAGACCTGCAGCGCCCTGACCCGGATGCTGGTTCCGCGCCAGCGCCTGGCCGAGGCAGAGGAGCTGGCCAAGGCGACCGCAGAAGCCTTCACCCCCGGCGACCCCTTCGAGGCCGCGACCCGACTCGGGCCGCTCGTCTCGGCCGTGCAGCGGGACCGTGTCCGCGGCTACATCGAGAAGGGAATCGAGGAGGGCGCGCGGCTGATCACCGGCGGCGCCGAGCCGCCCGAGGGCCTGGAACGCGGCTACTTCGTTCGCCCAACCGTCTTTTCCGAGGTGACGCCAGAGATGACGATCGGCCAGGAGGAGATCTTCGGGCCGGTGCTGGCGATCCAGCCCTACGAGGGCGAGGACGACGCAATCCGGATCGCCAACTCAACCGACTACGGGCTGGCCGGCGGCGTCTGGTCCGGCGACACCGAGCGAGCGATCGCCGTTGCCCGCCGCATCCGCACCGGGCAGATCGAGATCAACGGCGGGGCCTTCAATCCGCTCGCCCCGTTCGGCGGCTACGGCCAGTCCGGCCACGGCCGCGAGAACGGCCGCTACGGGATCGAGGAGCTGCTGCAGGTGAAGAGTCTGCAGCTGTAAATAAACGCTTAGGAGTCCGGTAGGTACTCGCCGGTGAGCAGCGACGACACTGGCGGCACCCGCCGAATCATCTCTTCTTCGTGCATCCACTTGACGAGGCCTTCGGCCTGCCCGGGATCGATCTCGCCGCTGGTCGAGAGCAGCGGCGAGGTCGCTTCGACCCCCGCTTTCGTTGCTTGTTCGCTCGGGGAGGTGGGTTCGTCGTCGATCACATCGATGGCCTCGGCTGGATCTTCGATCGCCGCCGCGGTGCCCTCCTCCAGGGCAGCCATGAAGTCGCGATAGAGATCCGGGCTTTCGGCGAGGCGGTCGCGGCGAGCGACCACCACCAGTTCGTCGTAGTCCGGGATGCCAAGGTCTTGGATGCGGGTGATGACCGGATTGAGGCCGCGGGTTTCGAGTTCGACCCCCTCGACGTTCCAGGTGGCGCCGAAGATCGCGTCGGCACGACCGCTGACCAGGGCCGACACCAACTCGAAGCCAACCGACTCCACCTTCACATCCCCGAGCGTTAGCCCCGCCTGCGCCAGCACGCTCCTGAGCAGGTCCCGCTGGAATGAGAGACCCGGGATGGCGATCGTCTTGCCCTTGAGGTCGGCGACGTCCTTGATCCCAGATTTCGGCAGCCAGATCAGCGTTGCGGTCGGCTCCGGAACCAGGCTGCCGATGGCAACGATCGAGGCTCCTTTTTCCTGGGCCAGGGCGACTTGGGGGAGGTGGGAGATCGTCACATCGACCGACCGGTTGACCACGTACTGAAGCGGCCTACCGGGGAGAAGGGGATTGAGGATGTCGAGTTCCAGGCCGGCGTCGACGAATTTGTGCGCGCGGTAGCCCAGGACGACAGGCGCGTTTTCGGGATCCGGATAGCCGTCGAGCGTGACCTTCACTTTCCGCAAATCAGAAGATACGCCTGACGTTTCCGCGTCTCCCTCTCCGCATCCCATCGCGAGTGCGGTCGCCACCAGCAACACCAGGCCCCAGCACGCGATCCTTATCGGCCGAGCGCCATCCATCACCCTCCCGACAGATAGTCGTCGGTAATCAGGTCCGAGGCCGAAAGCGAGTTCTCGATCATTTTTTCGTCACGCATCCATTCGGCTAGCTGATCAGCCTGATCCGGATCCATCTCTCCGCCGGCCGAGAGCAACGGCAAAGTCGCTTCAATCTGGGCTTCTGTCGCCTTCTCTCCAACGTCTTCATATCCCTGTGCGATCAGAGCCTTGGTGGCCGCTGCCGGATCTTCAATTGCCGCGGTGGTGCCCTCAGTCAGCGCAGCCATAAAGTCGCGGATCGAATCTGGGTCTTCATTGAGGCGATCGCGGCGGGCGATCACCACCAATTCTTCGTAGTCCGGAATCCCGAGGTCCTGAACACGAGTGATCACAGGGTTAAGGCCGCGGGTTTCGAGCTCGACTCCCTCCACGTTCCAGGTACCGCCGAAGATCGCGTCGGCTTCCCCTTTAACCAAAGCAGGTACCAGTTCGTATTCAACGTTCTCGACCTTGACGTCATTGAGCGTCAGGCCGGCGTCAGCTAACACGGTCTCAAGCAGGTCACGCTGGAAGGAGAGCCCGGGTATGGCGATCGTCTTCCCTTTGAGGTCGGCGATGTCCTTGATCCCTGACTTTGGCAACCAGATCAGCGCCGCGGTTGGTTCTGGGATCAGGCTGCCGATGGCGACGATCGGGGCTCCTTTTTCCTGGGCGAGGGCAACCTGGGGCAGGTGGGAAACCCCGAAATCGACGGTGCGATTGGCCACGTATATGCCCGGGCGAGCCGGGGCAACTGGGCTACTGATCGAAACCCGGACACCGGCCTCTTCGAAGTAATCGAGCTCATAGGCCATGAGAACGCCAAGGTTCTCGGGGCCATAGTTGCCATTGAGGGTGATCGAGAGATCGCGCGGTTCGGCGGGCGCCGAGGTGGTCTCCTCACCCCCACCCCCGCATCCCGCAATAGCTGCCGCCACCACACCGATCACCAACACCCAAACGATTCTCACCACTCAAAGTCTATGCGCCAATTCGCGGCTGGCGCTACTCAGGATTGGAGAATCAGCGACCCGGCGGCGAAGCGGTGATCGCGCCCGCAGCGCGATCGGCGACCTCGGCCGCGCGACCTGCCTTCTCGCCGATCCCGAAATGGGCGCAGATCGTCAGCTCGTGCTCACGGCGCAGCGGCCGGGTCGGGTCGACGACCGGGGCACTGCGAATCGCGTCAGCCTCCTGGGCCACCCAAACCCCAAACGGGGCGCCAGCGCAATTGGAGAAGGGGACGGCGACAACACGAGCGCGGCGGCGGCGACCGAGACGGGCGATCAGCCAAGCGGGGTCGCCGCTCTCGGCATCGATGTAGACACCCTGCACCTGCCCGATGTTGTCGCCGCTCAGCTCGGCGACCTCAGCCCCGAGCCAGCCCATCGCCTCGGCGGTCGAGCGCTGCCGGGACGGCTCAGCCATCGACGTGCTTCTCCAGAAGTTCGCCGGCCGCAGTTGCAGGGTCAAGCTCGCGCCGCACCACCCTGTCCAGCAGCTCGGCCGTGGCCGGGTCCGCGGCGACGGTCTGCTCGAGGCGGCGGCGCATCCGCGAGGTAGCGATACCGAGGACCTCGCTGCGCAGGTTGCGGGCGCGGCGCTCGGCCAGCGTGCCAGCTTGCTCGATGAAGGCGCGGTGCTCGTCGATCTTCGCCGCCAACTCGTCGACCCCCTCGCCGCGCGCGGCCTCGGTGCGAAGGATTGGCACCTTCCAGCCCTCGGGGTCTTGCGAGAGGGCGAGGACGCCGCGAACCTCGCGCACCATCGTGTCGGTCATCGGGTGGTCGGCCTTGTTGACAACGATCACATCGGGGATCTCCATCACCCCCGCCTTCAGCGCCTGGATCGAGTCGCCCGAGCCGGGCATCAGCGCCAGCACGATCGTGTCCGCATGGTCGACGATGTCGATCTCAGCCTGACCGACGCCGACGGTCTCGATCAAGACGTCGTCTTTGCCAGCGGCGTCCATGATCAGCGCCACTTGCAGCGCCGCCTCCGAGAGCCCGCCCAAGGCCCCCCGCGAGGCCATCGAGCGAATGAAGACGCCAGGATCTAGGAAGTGGTCGGTAAGTCGAATCCGGTCCCCGAGCAGAGCGCCGCGGGTGAAGGGGCTGGACGGATCGATCGAAAGCACTGCGACCTCGCGCTCGGCTTTGCGCAGCTCCCCGGTGAGGGCGCCGATCAGGGTGCTCTTGCCAACGCCGGGAGGACCGGTGAAGCCGACGATGCGGGCCTTGCCAGTTCGCGGGTAGACCTCGCGGACGAGATCCCAGCCGGCGGGGTCGTCGGACTCGATCAGGGTGATCGCCCGCGCCAGCGCCCGCTTTTCGCCGGCGAGGAGGCGCTCGGCGAGGGACGCGGTTTTGGCGGCGTCAGTCAAGGCCGAGCCAGTCTAGAGTTGCCCCGCCGTGCTCCGCTTCCTGGCCCGAAACCGGATGCTGAACCCGCGCTACGCGCGGCTCTTTTGGCGCTACCTCTGGCGCCGACTACTCACCCCTGCCGGCTGGCGCTGGCATTCCGACGGCCCTTTCTTCCTTGGCAGAGGTTTGGAACTGAAGATCGAGCCACGGGGCGAGATCCGCTTCGGTCGCTTCGTCTGGATCGGCGACGGCACCAAGATCCGCTGCCATGAGGGCGCGGTGGAGATCGGCGAGAAGACGGTGATGGGACAGGAGTGCACGATCTCCGCCTACCAGCGGGTGCGGATCGGCAACGAGTGCGTGATCGCCGACCGGGCGATGTTCATCGACTTCGACCACGGCATGGTCGAAGTCGAGCGACCAATCCGCCTGCAAGGCATCTACAAGCGCGATGTCGAGGTCGGCAACAACGTCTGGATCGGCTACGGCGCCTGCGTCCTCCGCGGCGTCAGCATCGGCGACAACTCGGTGATCGGGACCAACTCGGTGGTGACCAAGGACGTCCCCGCCAATGCCGTGGTCGGCGGCATCCCCGCCCGGATCATCCGCATGCGCGAGGCGCCACAGGAGCTGCGCTGGGAGCGGCCGGTCGAGCCGGACCCGGCGGCCTGGACGACGCTGCAGCCGCCGCAGCCGAACCCCGACGATTAGTCCGCGGCCGACATGTATTGTCTGGCCGACAATGACTTACCGGCGAAAAGCTACCTGCATGGCCGATGGGAGACTCAGATCGGAGGAGGTCGCGATCAGGTTCGGGCGCAACCTCTTCCGCTGCCGCCGCCGCGCGGCGATGTCGCAGGAAGAACTCGGCACCCTTGCTTCACTGCACCGGACCGAGATCGGGATGCTCGAGCAGGGCACTCGCCTCGCCCGCGTCGACACGTTGATGAAGCTCGCCGGCGCCCTCTCGATCTCCCCGACCGAGCTGCTCGAGGGAATTCACTGGACCCCCGGCACGAGCGCCGAGGGCAGCTTCAGCATCAGCGAACGAAGCCTCCGGCTCCGTCCCCGCGGGGCCGGCTGCTAAGCCGTTTTCGCGCCCGCTAGTTCGGCGTAGACGACCGCGGTCTGCTCGGCGACGTCGCCCCAGTCGAAGCGTCGCAGGTGCTCGTAGGCTTCGGCGACAAGGCGGCGGCCGAGGGCATCGTCGGAGAGGACGCGGATCGCCACCTCGGCCAGCGCTTCGGGGTCGTGGGCGCGGAAGCGCAGTCCCGCCTCCTCGTGTGGGACCACCTCGCGCAACCCGCCGGTATCGGCAACGATGCAGGGGCAGCCCGAAGCCATCGCCTCCAGCGCCACCAGGCCGAAGGGCTCGTAGATCGAGGGAACAACGGTGAGGTCGGCGATCCGGTAGAGCGAGTGGAGAACGTCGTCGCCGATCCAGCCAAGGAAGGTGCCGTGCTCCATCAGCCCCAGGTCCTGCGCCTGGCGCTTCAGTTCCGCCTCGTGGGTGCCGGAGCCGGCGACCAAAAAGCGCGTCCCCGGCGCCTCTTCAATCACTCGCGGCATCGCCTCCAGCGCCAACTGGAAACCCTTCTCGTAGACGAGGCGGCCGATCAGCAGGACCAGCTTCTCCTCCGGTGTGGCGAACTCGGACCGCAGCCGCGCCAGGTCCTCGGCTGGCTGCTCGGGCAGGTCATCGGGATCGATCCCGTTCGGGATCACCGTGATTCGCCCCTCCTCGACCCCGAAGATGTCGGCCACCTGTTCGCGCATGTAGTGGGAACAGGTGATGACCCGGTGGGAGCGGTTGGTGATCCAGCGCTCGACCCCGTGAATGTAGGTCTGGGGGTGCTTGTCGACCCAGCCCTGGTGGCGGCCGTACTCGGTGGCGTGAATCGTCGTCACCAGCGGCGCGTCGAAGCGCTTGGCGAGGTGGTCGCAGGCGTTGGCGACGAGCCAGTCATGGCCGTGGACGAGGTCGAAGCTGTAGCGGTCGCCGAGCTCGACCCCGGCTGCGAGCATGTCGGAGTTCATCCGCTCAACCCAGGCGACGAACTCGCCGAGGTCGGTCGGGCGCTTCGGCTCGCGGATGCGGTGGATGAGGACGCCGTCACGGCGCTCGGTTGCCGGCGACTCCTCTCCGCCGCGGGTCAGCACGTGGACCTCGACGTCGCGTTCGACCAGCGCCTCGGAGAGCTTGCGCACGTGACGGGCCAAGCCACCCTCGATCAGCGGCGGGTACTCCCAGGAGAGAATCAGGACGCGGGTCAAGTTCGGTGGCTGTTCAGGGCTCCAGAAGGGGAGCGAGGCTGAGGTCCGGGGCGAGTGAACGCATACGCGGATCGGTGACGCGGCCGCAGTCTATGGCCTCCAACATTTCCCGTGAGTGATCAGTGGCGCGCACGTAGGCGTAATCGCCCGCTTGCTTGCGCTGATCGAGGAAGGCCCAATCGCTCGCCTGCGCGGCCAACAGCTCCCGCGTCGCCCGCGCCAGGCCGTCTCCGCGCAGCCCCGCCGAGACCGCGCGCAAGAGGCGCAGCTCCAAGCGACGGGCGCCGGTGGCGAGGTCGGCTACCGGGGGTGAGTCCCAGGTGCGCAAGTCCTTGCCCTCTCCCCAGGTCGAGGCGTGGAGGGAATGCTGGACTGGCTGGTGCTCGGCCAGCGCCTGCGGCACGGTGAGGAGGCGCACACCGGCCGCCTCCGCCCCCTCCAGCACCCCCCGCAGCCAGATCGGTCCCTCCGACCACCAGTGCCCCAGCAACTCGGTGTCGATCGCGAAGACGAGGAGGCCGCGGCGGTCGCGGCGCTGCGCGTAGGTGCGGAGACGGTCAGCGACCGCGGCGAGGAACTCCTCCGCCTGGCGCTGCGCCGCGGCGGCCGCCGCGGCCGGTTCGTAGGCGCCGCCCCCCACTCGCCAGATCCTGATCCCGCGCAGCGATTTGCCCGCGAACTGGGCGTGGGCAGGGTCTGAGGGGTAGCCGTCCAGCGACCAGAGCCAGGAGATCGCCTCCCAATCGATCGGCAGCGCTACCGGGCCGGCCTCGGTGCCGATCGGCGCCAGCGCCTCCAACGACTCACGGTGCTGGCTTTGGTCGAGGCAGAACCACTCCACCCCCGCTTCAGCCAGCCGCCACTCGAGGCCGGGCACGTAGGCGCACTCCGGCAGCCAGAAGCCCCCCTCCCAACCGAAGCGGCGGCGATGGGAGCGGATCCCGGTCTCGACCTGCAGGCGCATCCCCGGCCTGGTCGCCAGCAGTGGCAGCACCGCGTGGGTCGCGGCCGAGGCGGCAAGGGCGACTCGCCCCTCGGCCGCCGCCCGCTGAAACGGAGCCAGGGGATCGCCCCCGGCCTGATCCAGGAGCTCTAGCGCGTGCTGGTAGCGCTCCCGCTCTCCAGCACAGGCAGCGCGGCACTCCGGCGCCACCTGCTCCAGGTCCGCTTCCGCCGCCCCGATCCGCCACTCGACGAGGAAGCGCCGCAGGCGCTCGGCGGCGCCCTCGTCCTCGAGCTGGTCGGCCAGCACCGGGGTCACCGTCAGCGTCAGGTCTCGCGCCACCTCCAGCACCGGCAGGTAGGAACGGATCACCGCGTCGAACAGCCACTCCTCGCCAAACGGATAGGTCCCGAAGCCCTCGACGTAGGGCATGTGGCTGTGCAGGACGATCGCCAGATCACCGGCCGTCCCCTCGCGGCTCATTCGCGGTGGCAGATCGCCAGAAAGTCGAGGGCGCGGTCGAGGTTGCCGGGCCGGAGGCTGAAGTCAGAGGCGGCGATCGCCGGCGTGAAGCGGTCATAGAAGGGCTTGGTCAGGTGCAATCGCTTGTGGACCGTGTCCCAGCCAAGCTTGATCGCCAGCTCGTGCGCGCGCAGCTTGCGGGCGTGGAAGAGGCCGAGCATCTCGACCCGGGGGAACCGGCTCTCGCAGAGGTCCCGAAACTCATCGGCTCGGTACTCCTTCACGTGCCATGGGTTGTCGGACTTCTCCGCCCCGGGAGGCGCCAAGGTCAACAGGTTCGGGGTGGAGATGAAGGCGGTGCCGCCGGGCGAAAGCATCGACTTGAAGTGCTCGAGGATCGCCCCCGGGTCCTGGACGTGCTCGATCGTCTGCAGGAAGACAACCGCGTCGCAGGGCTCGGAGAAGCTTTCGACGAGGTCGCGCTCGAAGCGCAAGTTCGAGCGCTGATAGCGGAGCCGCGCGTGCTCGTGCGCTTCCGGGTTGGCGTCGACGCCAAAGACGCAGGCGGCAGTGCCGGCCAGGACATTGGAGCCGTAACCCTCACCGCAGGCCATGTCGACCACCCGCAACCCCCTGACGCGCTCGGCGATCGCCTCGTAGACGACCAAGTGACGGCGGAACCAGTAGTTCTCCTCGGGCACGTCGGGCAGCGTCCGCTCGCCGGTCAGCGGCAGCGGCGGCACCCCGGGTGGCTGGTTTAGCTGTAGGTACTCCTCAGCGATGGCGGAACGGTATTCGCCGGCCTGCAACCGTGCATTGCGCCATTCCGCGTAAAGTTCCGCCGCGATGCCTGCCTCCCCCTCCGCCACCCCGGAGCACATCAAGGACGTCAACACCCGCTATCACGACGCGGCCGCCGAGGAGTACGACGCCAAGTGGGGCATCGACTTCGGCGAGGTCGGCCAACGCCAGGTGCGCCTGAAGCTGGTCAAGGCGCTGGGCGGGCTCAAGGGTGAGTCGTTTGGCGACGCGCTGGAGATCGGCTCCGGCACCGGCTACTTCTCGCTTAACTTGGTTCAGCTCGGGGTGATCAAGCGGTTGACCGCCACCGACATTTCCACTGGGATGCTGAGCCGGCTGGCGGCAACGGCGGAGGCGCTGGGATTGGATCAGGTGACCACGGTCACCACCGAGGCCGAGATCCTGCCCTTTGAGGACGAAAGCTTCGACCTTGTCTTCGGTCACGCCGTCCTCCACCACATCCCCGACCTCGACAAGGCCTTCGCCGAATTCCGCCGCGTGCTGCGGCCCGGCGGAATGATCGCCTTCGCCGGCGAGCCTTCGCGCTACGGCGACACCCTGGCCGCACTGCCGAAGCGGGCCGGCCTCACCCTGGCGCCACTCTGGCGGCGGGCAATCGGCGCCGACGAGCGCGCCGTCGCGGAAGGCGAGCAATCCCACGACCACTCGCTCGAGGGCGAGGTCGACGTCCACGCCTTCGCCCCTGCCGACCTGCGCCGCCTGCTCCGCGACGCCGGCTTCGACAAGCGCCACGTCGGCGGCGAGGAGCTGCTCTCCAACGCCTGGGGCTGGGGGCTGCGCACGGTCGAGTCGAGCGCCGAGCCGGAATCGATCTCCTTCCGCTGGCGCCGCTTCGCCTTCAACAGCTACATCGCCCTACAGAAGGTCGACACCCGGGTGCTCGAGCCCTACCTCCCCGCCGAGCTCTTCTACAACCTGCTCGTCTCCGCGCGCAAGCCGACTTAGCGCCGTCGGCACAGGAGTCCGGTTGTTCCCCGCGGGAATTTGTCGCGCCCCTTTCGGGGCTGCTCCCTGAGGCAGAGCCCGCCTATGGCGGGCAATAACCGGATTGCATATCGCCGCTTCGCGAACATTCCCGCGGGGAACAACCGGACTCCTCTCCAACACGCGATAGAGGGACGACCGAGACTCTGCAGCTCTCTTCCATCAGGTCCCGGACCCTGGTCGTCAGGGGGAGCTCGATTGCTGGAGGGTGCCGGTGTCCCTCGGAGGAATGTTCGGCGATATGCAATCTGGTCTTTGCGCGGCGAAGCCGCGCACCAGGTTCTCCCCGTAGCGCAGCGAAGGGGAGGTCAATTCCGGAGAGGGACACCGGCACCCTCCCTACCGCAAAGCCCCGACCCCCTCGGCGACCGTGAACTTGCGCTCGTAGAGGGCCCGGCCGACGATTGCGCCCTCGATGTTCGGGGCGCTGTCGCGGGCAAGCTGTTCGAGATGCGAGAGGTCGCCGACGCCACCGGAGGCGATGACCTGGGCCGTGGTGGCGGCAGCGATCTCGTTCAGCTGGTCAACCGCCGGGCCCTCCATGGTGCCGTCGACCTCGATCGCGGTGCAGAGAAAGCGTTGGACTCCGCGGGCGCTGAGATCGGCGACCGCCTCTGGGGCTGCAACGTCGCTGGTCTCGGTCCAGCCGGCGAGGGAGACCTTGCCGCCGCGGGTGTCGACGGAAACGACGACCTGCTCACCGTGAGACGCCAAGGCGGCGTCAAGGAACTCAGGGTCGCGAAGCGCCGCGGTGCCGATCACCACTCGCGCCGCTCCGGCCTCGAGGACCGCCGCCACCGACTCGGGATCCCGCAATCCGCCCCCGACCTGGATCGGGCACTCGATCGCGGAGGCGATCCGCCGGATCGCATCGAGGTTCTGCGGCTCCCCGGCCTTCGCTCCATCGAGGTCGACGACGTGGAGGAACTCAGCGCCTTCCCCTGCCCAGCGGACCGCTGCGTCGACCGGGTCGGCGTCGTAGGTCGTCTCCCGCGCGTAGTCGCCCTGCAGCAGGCGCACCGCCTGGCCGCCGCGGATATCGATCGCCGGATAGAGGATCACGCCGCGGCTGGCTGCTTGGCGCAGATGCCGGCGAAGTTGGAAAGCAGGCGCAGGCCCGCGGTGCTCGACTTCTCGGGGTGGAACTGGACCCCGAAGACGTTCTCGCGCTCGGCGGCGCAGGCGAAACGAGCGCCGTACTCGGCGCTGCCGAGCAACTCAGCCTCGGTCGGCTGCGGCGCGAACGAGTGGACGAAGTAGAAGGGCGTCTCGGAATCGATCCCATCGGCAAGACGGGACTCGCGCTCCCAGCGCACCGGCGACCAGCCGATGTGCGGGACCTTGAGCCCCGGCGCATCGAGCGCGTCGACCGGTCCCTCGAGCAAGCCGAGGCCGGTGGCGCCGCCCAACTCGGCGGTCGAGTCGAACAGCAGTTGCAGGCCCAGGCAAATACCGAGGATCGGGACGCCGGCGTCGCGGCGCTCGGCGATCAGCTCATCCAAGCCGAGCTCCCGCACCCGCTCCATCGCCCGCGGGAAGGCGCCGACCCCGGGCAGGATCACTCCCTCGGCCGTGCGCACCTCGTCGGCGTCGCTGCTGATCGTCGCGATAACCCCTACGTGCTCGAGCGCCTTCTCGACCGAGCGCAGGTTGCCCATTCCGTAATCGAGGATCGCGATGCGGACGCTCATTTGCTCAGCGTCCCCTTGGTCGAGGGCACGCCGCTCTCCTCCGGATCGATCGAGACCGCGACCCGCAGGGCGCGAGCGAATGCCTTGAAGCAACCCTCGATCATGTGATGGGCGTTGGTGCCATAGCGGACCGAGACGTGCAGGGTCAGCTTGGCGCTGTTGGCAACGGCGCGGAAAAACTCCTCGGCGAGCTCGGTATCGAAGCCGGCAATCGAAGTGGTCGGCAGGTCGGCATCGAAGACGCAGAGGGGGCGCCCGGAGATGTCGATCGCGCACTCGGCCAGCGACTCGTCCATCGGCACCAAGGCGGAGCCGTAGCGACGGATGCCGGCGCGATCGCCAAGCGCCTCGTCGAGCGCCTGCCCAAGCACGATGCCGACGTCCTCAACCGTGTGATGGGCGCCGGTCTCGAGATCGCCGTTGGCCTCGACCTTGAGCCCGAGGCGGCCATGCCGGGCCAATAGGTCGAGCATGTGGTCGAGGAAACCGACGCCGGTCTCGGCGCTCGCCTCCCCCTCATCAAGGTCAAGCGAGAGCCGAATCTGGGTCTCGGCCGTCTGCCGCTGTTTTTCGGAAACCCTGCTCATCCTCTAATCATCGCTGACTCGCCGTGGACGGGGAAGCCCTCTGCGCGGGCGAGGACGTCAGCTTGCGGCGCCAGCTCCGCTGCCGCGGCCGCGCCGATCTCGACGTTGGCGATGCGGCGGCGGAAGGCGGTGGGCCCTAGCGGCCCGGCATAACGCCCAGCGCCACCGGTTGGCAGCACGTGGTTGGAGCCGGCGACGTAGTCGCCAAAGGCGGTCGCGCCGTGGCGGCCGACGAAGACACAGCCGGCCGTCCGTACCCGATCCGCCAGCATCACCGCGTCGGTCTCCAGCAGCTCCAGGTGCTCGGGTGCGTAGGCATTGGCAAGGTCGATCGCCGCCTCGGCGTCGCGGACCTGCACCAACGCCAGCGGCGCCTCGGCAACGCTGGGGCGCGATGCCGCCGCGGCTTCCGCCGCCGCGGCGATCGAATCGAGAACCCGTTCCTCCACCGCGGCGACCACCAGCGGGCTTTCGGGCCCGTGCTCGGCCTGGGCACAGAGATCCAGAGCCGCCCACTCGGGGTCGGTGTCGTGCCCGGCGATCACCATCAGCTCAGAGGGACCGGCGAGGGAGTCGATCCCCACCGTTCCGTATACAGCGCGCTTTGCCTCCCGCACCCAGGCGTTGCCCGGCCCGGCAATCACATCGACCGGGCTGATTGTGCCGGTGCCGTAGGCAAGCGCGAAGATCGCCTGCGCCCCGCCCATCGCGTAGATCTCCTCAACCCCGCAGAGAGCGGCGGCGGCAAGCACCAGCTGGTGCACGCGGCCGTCGGGACCGGGCGGCGACGCGAGGGCGATGCGCTCTACCCCCGCCACCTGCGCCGGAATCGCGCACATCAGCACCGAGGAGGGATAGGCGGCACGACCGCCCGGGGAATAGATCCCGGCGGCGCTGACCGCCACCTCGCGCAACTTGACGCTCTGCCCGGCGGGCAGATCGACCGTGCGCGCCTCACCGATCTGGGCCTCGGCGACCTGGCGCACGTTGGCTGCGGCAAGTTCCATCGCGACCCGAAGCTGCGGATCGACAACTGCGAGCGCCGCGCTCGCCTCGCCGGGATCGACCCGCAGCGAGTCGAACTCGACCCCGGGGGCATCGAATCGGCTCGTCAGGCGCAAGACGGCGGCGTCGCCCTCCGCCCGAACCTCGCGTTCGATCGGCCCGACGTCGACGGCGGGCGCCGACTCCGCCGCCCACTCGCGCAGCTCCTTGGCCGTCTCCCCCGCCCCTGTCCACTGAAAACGCCGGGTCCTCATCGTCGGCTCGCCTCGCGCATTTTGGCGGTCAGCTCATCGATCTCCTCGGCGCGCAGTTTGTGGGCAACGCGGTTGGCGACAAAGCGGGCCGTGCACTCGAGGATCTCCTCGCGGACCTCGAGTTCGTTCTCTTCCAAGGTTCTGCCGGTGGCGACGAGATCGACGATGCCGTCGCTGAGCCCCACCAGGGGCGCCAACTCAACCGAGCCCTTGACTTCGACCAACTCGACCTGGCGGCCGGTCGACTCGAAGTAGCGCTCGGCGATCCGCGGGTACTTGGTCGCGATCCGCATCATTCCCAGGCGCCGCTGCGCTTCGGCAAGCCGATCGTTGCCAGTGCGGGCGGCCAGGACCATGCGACAGCGACCGAAGCCGAGGTCGAGCAGCTCGAAGACCCCTCTATCGCCCTGCTCCAGCAGTACGTCCTTGCCAGTGATCCCGACATCGGCCGCGCCTGACTCAACGTAGGTCGGCACGTCGGAGGGCCGCATCGTGACCAAGATCATCTGCGGGGTCTCGAAGATCAGCGCCCGGGAGTCACCGCGCAACTCCGAGGTGTCGATGCCGGCACCGTCGAGCACATCGAGGGTTTCCCCGAAGAGCGCGCCACGCGGCACCGCCAGCTTCAGCGGCCCGTTACCCATTGCGCGACTCCTTCATCTGCGCGGTGTGGACGCGGTCCAAGTACAGGGCGAAGCCCGCCGCGGAGAGGTCGAGACCGAAACGCTTCATCAACCCGTCGTAGCGGCCGCCGCCACCGAGGATGTAACCCAGGGCTGGGTCGTAGACCTCAAGGATCGCGCCGCTGTAGTAGCCGAGGTCGCGGAGCAGGCCAAGGTCGATCTGGACCCGCTCAGCGGCGCCCCGGCGCTGCAGCTCCTCGTAGGTCTCGCTGAGGCGCATCGTCGCTCGCTCGACGGCGCTGCCGCCGAGACCGCGAGCCTGCTCCAAGACCTCCGCGCCGCCGCGCAACTGCGTCAGTTGGGCGCAGGTCTGCGCCTGGGCGGCATCGATCCCGGCCTCGACCAGCTTCTGCTCGAGCGCGACAAGGTCATGTGTGGCGAGACTGGCGAGGACCGAATCCCTCGCCTCGTCATCGAGCCCCAACTCCTCAAGCAGTTGGCGGTAGAGGTCGGCGTCACCAAGGCCAATCACCGCCCGTCCGAGGCCGGCAGCATCGAGTGCCGCCTCGAGGACCTCGATCACCTCCACCGTACCCTCGGCGGGAGAGGCACCGATCAGCTCCACCCCGGCCTGGACAAACTCCCGCATCTGACCGCTCTGGGGCCGCACCGCTCGGTATCCGTTGGCGAGGTAACAAAGGCGATGGGGCGGCTCGGACGCCGCGAAACGAGTCGCGACCAGGCGGGCGATCGGCACCGTCATGTCTGAGCGCAGGGCCAACAGTTCACCGTTCTCATCGAAGAACCGGTAGCCAGAGCGCGCCGGGCCATCGCCGCGGGCCATCACCTCGTCGTACTCGATCGCCGGCGTCGCCACCTCGCCGTAGCCACGTTCCTCAAAGACGCCGATCAGGGCGGCCATGAGCTTGCGCAGCTCGCGCATCTCGTCAGGCAGCACATCGCGGGTTCCTGGCGGAATCGGATGGATCATCGTCCCGACCTTACGAGAGCAAGGGGAAAACCCCTGCTAGGCAGGGACCTCGGCAGAAACGCGCTCAATCTGGGCGCCAAGGGCACGCAGGCGCTCGTCGATCTGCTCGTAGCCGCGGTCGATCTGGCGGATATTGCCGATCTCCGAGGTCCCGTCAGCCGCCAGCGCGGCGATAAGCATCGCCATCCCGGCGCGAATGTCGGGGCTCTCGACGCGCTCACCGTGAAGCCGGCTCGGACCGCTGACGATCGCCCGGTGGGGATCGCACAACGTGATCCGAGCGCCCATCGCGACAAGCTTGTCGACGAAAAAGAGTCGGTTCTCAAACATCTTCTCGAAGATCAGGATCTCGCCCTCCGCCTGAGTGGCAAGGGCAAGGGCGATCGAAGTGAGGTCGGCGGGGAAGGCCGGCCAGGGGCCGTCCTCGATCTTCGGGATCGCGTCGCCGAGGTCAGACTCGACCTTGAGTTGCTGGCCGGCGGGGACCAGCATGTCCGTGCCCTCGATCTCCGATTGCAGCCCCAACCGCTTGAACTGACGCCTAACCATGGTGAGATCGCCCGGCTCGACGTCGCGGATTCGCACCTCGCCACCCGTAGCTGCAGCCAAGGCCATGAAGCTGCCCACCTCGATGTGATCGCAGGAGATCGTGTGCTCCGCCCCACCGAGGCTCTCGGCGCCGTTGACGGTCATCACGTTGGAACCGATCCCGTCGACGCGGGCCCCCATCTTCGTCAAAAGGCGCGCCAGGTCCTGGACGTGCGGCTCGCTGGCGGCGTTGGATATCTGGGTTGGGCCCGGACAAAGCGCGGCTGCCATCAGTGCGTTCTCAGTTCCCATCACCGAGGGCTCGTCCATGAAGATCTCGCAGGCGCACAGCCCGTTCGGCGCCGAAAGCTCGATCCAGCGACTGCCGTCGATCTGCGCGCCGAGATCCCTGAAGGCATCGAGGTGCGCATCGAGCCGGCGACGGCCGATGAAATCACCGCCCGGCGGCGGCATGTGCACCTCGCCGAAACGCGCCAGCAGGGGGCCAGCCAGCAAGAACGAGGCCCTGATTCGACCCGAGAGCTCCTCGTCGACAGTCCCGCCGGCGACATCCCGCGCGCAGAGTCGGACGCTGTTGTCGGCGACCCAGGCGACCTCTACCCCCAACTGCTCCAGCAGCGCGATCTGGGCTTCGGTGTCGCGGATCCGCGGTACCCGGTGCAGCAGCACCTCCTCCTCGGTCAGCAGGCAGGCGGCGAGGATCGGCAGGGCCGCGTTCTTGTTGCCGGCGACTACCACCTCGCCGGAGAGGGGTACGCCGCCCTGGATTACGAATTTCTCCATGGTTCCGGCTAGGGTAACGACCGCTATGGGGAGACGACTGAAGGTGGGCATCGGGGTAGCGCTGGCGCTCTTGGCGCTGCTGGTCGTCAACGCGCTCTGGGTCGACGGAAAGACCGAGGGCGCCGAGATCACGACGCCGCAGGGTCGGATCCTCGATCTACCCGGCGGGGATCTCCAATTCGCCGAACATGGGCCCCGCGACGCCCCTCCCATCGTCCTCATTCATTGCTTCAGTTGCGCGATGGACTGGTGGGACGGGATGGTGCCCTTGCTCGAGCGCAACCACCGGGTCGTCACCATCGACCTGCTCGGCCATGGCGGCTCCGAAAAGCCCGGATCGGGCTACACCCCCGATCACCAGGCCCAGGTGGTGGCCGAAGCGCTTGAACGTCTCGACGTCACCGATGCGACCGTCGTCGGTCACTCCCTGGGCGGCTCAGTCGGCGTTGCCCTCAGCGAGCAAAGCCCCGAGCTGGTCAACCGTCTGGCAATCATCGACATGCCGCCCGATGACTCCTACGGCGATCTCGGCTTCATCGCCGGCCTCGCCTTCCAGCCCGTCCTCGGCCAGGCTCTGTGGCAGATCAAGGTCGACTTCACGATCCGGGACGGTCTCGAGGTCGCCTTTGCCCCCGGTTTCGACGTTCCCGACGCGTTCGTCGAGGACGTCAAACGGCTGACCTACACCGCCTACGATTCCTCGCCAGGCGGCAACGGCGAATTCCTCGACGAAGAGTCACTCGACCAGCGGATGAAGGCCACCGGCAAGCCGCTGATGGTCCTGATGGGCGCCGAGGAGCAGATCGTCAACGATCCTCAGCGGGCACTCGATCAATACGCGACCGGTGACCCGGGCGCCCAGGTCCACCTGATCGAGGATGCCGGGCACTCTCCCAATGTCGAGCGCCCTGGCCTGACCGCAAAGCTGGTCGAACGATTCGCCAGTGGTTCCTAGTTTCCCGCTTTCCAGAGCGGTTTCCACGAACTCCTTGCAACTCGAATTGCAGATCCCCGTTGCCGTCCGAGGACCCTCCTACTGTACGAACCCATGTTCGATTCAACGAAAAAGACCAGCGCTCGGCTGACCGACGCCGTAGACCTCCTAATCGACTTCGCAACCCTCGGCGAGTACGGGCTCGAGCCCGTTGGGAGAACTCGCCAGGGTTGCGCAGACCTTCCGCAGGCCGCCTCCGCACGTACGCGGACCAGCGCCCGCAGCGCCAACTGCAACCTCCTAGAGGAATCAGGGCTATTCCGCGGTCCGCGCCAGGGATTGGCGCGATCGCGAGTGGCACGA
>DATDLJ010000110.1:0-8122 GCA_036519395.1 Solirubrobacterales bacterium
GGCCGAGCAACTCGGCCAGTCGCGCCACCTCACGCGTCGTTACTTGCCGCTCCACTTCGGGGTGCGCTTGCCGAGGAAGGCGGAGATGCCCTCTTTCGCGTCCTCACTTTTGAAGACAGCGGCGAAGCCCTGCTTCTCGGCCTCGATGCCCTCGTCGAGATCACCCTTGGCCGAGACTCCCTTGATCCGCTCGACCGCAACCGGCGCCTGCCCGGCCAGCTTGCGGCCCCACATCAACGCCGTCTCGAACAGCTCCTGGTCGGGGACGACCCGGTTGACGAGGCCGAGCTCGAGCGCCTCTCCGGAGAGGATCGCGTCGCCGACCAGATTCAGCTCCAGCGCCTTGTTCTCGCCGACCAGGCGGGGCAGGCGCTGGGTGCCGCCGAAGCCGGGGATGATCCCCAGTTTCACCTCGGGCTGGCCGAAGACTGCGGCCTCGGCAGCGATCCGCACGTCGCAGGCCATCGCCAACTCGCAGCCACCGCCGAAGGCGATCGAGTTGACCGCGGCGATCGTCGCGACCCGGGCCTGACCGAAGTCGCGGAAGAGCGCATGGGCACGGTTGATTAGGTCGGCTCCGCTCGCCTCGTCAAGGGTCGTGAAGGCCTTGATGTCGGCGCCGGCCGAGAAGACGATTGGGACCGAGGAGGCGACCACCATCGCCCCGATCTCATCGCTGGCCTTGACCCGGTTCCAGACCGTCTCCAAGTCCTCGATCACCTGCGGTGAGAGCGAGTTCATCGGCAGGTTGGCGAGCCAGGCGATCGCGACGTCACCGCGGGTCTCCAGCTTCACCGTCTCGGTCTGCTCGCCCTCGTCGGCCTGTGGGTAGGGGTAGAAGCCCTGCCCGTTGGAGAGGCCGTAGCGCTTCTGCGCGACCAGCCGCTTGAGAATCGTCGGCGGCGTGAAGCGCTCGCCGTGCTTCTCCTCCAGGCCCTCCATCGTCTCCAGCACCTTGTCGAGACCCTCGACGTCGGCTTTCCAGAACGGCGGTAGCAGGCCTTTGCGGGGGTCGAGACCGGCCCCGGTCATCATCCCGAGGTCGATGTCGCGGACCGAGCAGACGCCTTCCTCGACCAGCAGGCAGGCCTCGATCAGCGCCCGGCAGCTGAACATCGCCACCAGCTCATCGCCGTCGGGCTCGGCCTCACCGGGGATGTTCTGCTCGCCGTCCTTGAAGAACCCCTCGCCGCCGCTCTTGACGCCGAGCTTGCCGTCGGCGACCAGGCCCTGCAGGCCCTTGTGGACGTAGAAGCTCTCGCCGTAGGAGTCGTTGAGGTGCTCGGCGACATGCAGAACCGTGTCGAGCCCGAGCAGGTCGGTGAGGAAGAATGGGCCCATCGGCGCCAACTTGGCCCCAGCGATCGCCTCGTCGATCGCCTTGATCGAAAGCCCATGCTCCTCCTGGGCGCGCCAGATCTCGCCCATCGTCGCCATCAGAATTTTGTTGACGACGAAGCCGGGGACCTCACCGCAGACGATCGGCTGCTTCTTGATCGCTTGGGCAAAGTTGTAGGCGGCGGTGGCGGTCTCCTGTGAAGTGTCCTCGCTGGCGATCACCTCGACCAGCGGCATGATCGAAGCCGGGTAGAAGAAGTGAAAGCCGACGACCTTGTCGGGACGCAGCGTCGCTTCGCCGATCTCGGTGATTGAGAGCGACGAGGTATTGGAGGAGAGGATCGCGTGCCCCGGGGTGACGGCGTCGAGCTCGCGGAAGACCGCCTGCTTGATCGCCATCTTCTCCGGCACCGCCTCGATCACGAAGTCGACGTCGCCGAACTCCTCGTAGCTGGTGGCGCCGATCACGTTGCCCATCACCTCGGCGAGCCGGGCGTCGGCTTGCTCCTGGGTCAGCTTCTCCTTCTTGACGAGGCGGGCGAGCTGGCCCTCGGTAACGCCGCGGGCTTTCTCGATGGCCGCGTCGACGAACTTCTGGTCGATGTCCTTAACGACGACGGGAATGTCGGCGGCTGCGATCGCCTGTGCGATCTCGCCGCCCATGGTGCCGCCGCCGACGACGGCGGCCTTGGAGACGAACATTTGGGTGAGGTCCTCCGGTTTTGGCTTGATCGTGCGGCGCGGGCCGCGGGAACCGCAGGCTATAGAGATGCCCACGGCTCCCGCTCCTCGGTTATGGAGATACCTGCGGCTCCCGCTCCTGAGCCTGCAGCTCCCCCTCTTCTTCACCCTCCTCTGGCTTGAACCGCTGGTAGGCGAAAGCGCCGGCCAGCAGCAGAAGGCCCAGGGCGACGAAGGAGAGCGCGCGGGCCAGCTCTTCCAGCTCGGAGAGGTCGTAGGTCCAGACCTTGGCGATCGCGACCATCAGCAGGGCCAGGCCGCCGAGGCGCATGCTCGGCGACCTCCGGACCATGCCCCAAACGACAGCCCCAAGCCCGGTGGCAGTCCAGAACGCCGAGAGCCAGGCCTGCCCAATCTCGCGTGCTTCACCGGCGACGTTGGCGCCGATTACGTCGATGATCGAAACAGATCCGAGGTAGACGAACCCGGCGGCGCTGACGAAGCCGACAACGGTTGCGGCCCTCGGCTCGATCTCGCGACCCCAGTACCAGCAGGCGAACGCAGCGCCCGCACAGCTGACGATCGCCACCAGGGAGCTGCCGAGGTCGTCGACCCCTTCGACAATCGCGGTCGGGGGCGCCTCGACGACCAACATATGGACGATCGCGAGGCCGAGGAACCCGAACGCCGTGAACAGCAGCCGCTGCGCATTGGATAGCGCCGGCGCGGGACCGCGGTCGACCTGCGTCGCCATGTAGGCCAGCGCCGTGGCCATCGCCGACCAGATGGCCACCAGCATCGGCCCATCGAAGGCGTTGGCCAGCCCGATGCTGCCGAGAGCGATTCCTCCTGCCGTCAAGAGAGAACCGATTTCGCGGTGGACGCCGAAGCGGATCGCGGCGCCGCCGAGCAGGAGATGGGCGGCGGCGAAGCCGAAGATCCAGGCGTTTAGGGCAAGGGCCGAATCTTCGCCTACCACGATGCAGCCAGCGACGAAGATGAACACGCTGCTGCAGAGGAGCAGCAACCAGGAAGAAACCGGGAGCTTCTCTTCACCCCGCGCCCGCAACTCGTAGCCGAAGGCCGCGGCGGCGTAGAGGCCCCAGAACCCAGCCAGAACCGCGAGAACCAGCAGCGCGGGTTCACTGGGGTTGGTTTCACCCTCGAAGACGATGAAACCGCTCTCGTAGATCCAGGAGATCAACTGCGGCGCCGAGACGGCGAAGGCACCGAGCGCCAGCCAGTTCCAGCGCTGCCAGAGCAGGACGCCGACGCCGGCGGCAAGGGCGAGGGCAACAAAGGCGATCGAGCCGCCTTCACCGGCCGTCCCGGTGAGCATCGGCGCGGCCAGCGCGCCGAGTATCCCGACACTGCCAACCAGCATCGAAGACCAGCGCACCGCGATCGCCACCCCGATGACGCCGATCAGCGCCGCCGCCTCGAGGCCAATGACGGGCGGGATTAAGTCGTAGGTTTGGGTGGCGACGACGGTCGTCGCATAGAGGCCGGGAATCGCCACAGCCACCGCCACGCGCGCGGCCTCTAGCTGACCCTTGCGTTCGTGCAGCCAGACGCCGAGGACGAGCAGCGCCAACGAGCCGAAGGCGGCCATCAGGGTGCGGATCTCCTCCGTGAACCAGCTGCTGTCTACCGCGCTGCGGAGGAGGAAGACGATGCCGAGCAGGGTCGCGAAGGCGCCGATCCAGGCCAAGACGCGGCCGCCGAACAGGCGCTCGAACTCAATTCTCGACATCGGGTTGTAAGGCGCGGGCGGAGGTGGTCCCTCTCCATTGCCCGCCGGTGGATCAAGTCTCTCGCTGTACATCAGTCTCCCCTTCTGTTGATTGCTTGTTGACCGACGGTTAATAACCGTAGCAATCTTGTCAACCATCGGTCAACAAGCCGGTACAATCCCTTGCGTGAGCCGACCCTCCTACCGCCGCCTCGACGTCGATGAGCGCCGGCAGCAACTGCTCGAGCGCGGCGCCGAGCTCTTCACCACCAACCCCTACGACGAGCTCTCGATGAGCAAGATTGCCGCCGAGATGGGGATCTCGAAAGCCCTGCTCTACCACTACTTCCCCAGCAAGCAGGCCTTCTTCGAGGCGACCCTGAGCGCCTGGGCGGAACGCCTGAGGGAGCGGACCGAACCGAATCCCGACCTGCCGCTGATCGAGCAACTGCAGGGCAGCCTCGACGGCTTCCTCGAGCTGATCGAGGAGAACTCTGGTGCGTACACCAACCTGATGCAGAGCGCGACCGGCGTGCCGGAGATCCGCGACCTGATCGAAGCGGTGAGGCGGGCGACGGCGCAGCGGATTCTCGACGGGGTTTACCCCGACGGAGCGCCTCCGAAAGCACGAACCGCAGTCAGCGGCTGGCTCTGGTTCATGGACGGCGCCTGCCTGAACTGGATCGAGCACCGCGACATCGAGCGCGAGGAGCTGCGCGACCTGCTGCTTGGGGTGCTGATGGGAGCGTTGATCGCGACCGGCACCCCGCCGGATCTCCCTCAAGTCTCCTGACGGCGCTGTCGATACAGCTCCTTCATGCGAAGGCAGGGAAAGCTCTTCACGGCGGTGGTCGCGCTGCTCGTTGGCGGTGCCCTCGGCGGCTCGGCCGCATCAGTATCCGCCGCGGTGCCGCAGGCGACGCTGCTGCCCGATGGCCGCGCGGTCGCTCCGGACACGGCGCCCCCAGCCGTGGAGTCAATGATCGAAGCGGCTAATCGAATCCGCCACCGGCCTTATCTCTGGGGCGGCGGCCACCGCAGCTGGAACGCGCGCGGCTACGACTGCTCGGGCTCGGTTAGCTACGTGATGCACGCCGCCGGTCTGCTCGAATCACCACTCGACTCGACCGGCTTCATGCGCTGGGGCGGCGGCGGTGCCGGCAGCTGGGTCCGCATCTACGCCAACAAGGAACACGTCTTCGCCGTGATCGCCGGCCTGCGCTGGGACACCTCTTACAGCGAAGACGGCGACCGCAGCGGCCCCGGCTGGAGCGAACAGATGCGCCCGACCGGCGGCTTCCGCCTGCGCCACCCGCTTGGCATCTTCCAGGCGACCCCGCTCGCTTAGGCGTTTAGGCTCGCTGCATGCGCGACGAGCTGCTCGAGTTCGAACTGCGGCTCGGCCACCGAGCGAATGAGGAGGTCGTCGAGTACGCGTGGGGAAAGGCCTTCCTCTCCCCCACCCTGCCCTTCGCCTGGGACGCCAACTGGGTCCTGATCGAGCGAGCCGGGATCAGCGCCTCCGAGGCGATCGCGGCCGCCGACGAGGCCTTGGCCGCATACGAACACCGTGCGCTCGCGATCAAGGGCGAAGCCGAAGGGGAGAGACTGGCGCCGGAGATCGCCGCGATCCCGGGCTGGGAGGCGGAGAAGAACCTGTTCATGATTTGGCGCGGCGAGGAGGAGCCCGGGACGTGCGAGGACGTCCGCGAGACCCCGCTGGCCGGGTGCGAAGACCTGCGCCGGCAGCTGATCGACGGCGAGTTTCCGCCGGAGATGCCCAACCGCAAGGAGACCGTCGCCCAGCTGCTGGAGATGAACCGCCGCTGCGGCAAGGTCGCCGGCGACCGCTGGTTCGTGTCGCCCGCAGGGCAACCCGCCTCCGCCTGCTGCCTCCTCGCCGACGGCGAGATCGGTCAGGTCGAGGACGTGGGCACGCTGCCCAGTGCCCGCGGCCAGGGCCTGGCAAAGGCGGTGATCCGCGCCGCTCTTGCAGCCTCGCGGGAAGCGGGGCACCGGCTCACTTTCATCGTCGCCGACGCCGAGGACTGGCCGCGGCTGCTGTACGAGAAGCTGGGCTTCGCGCCCTGCGGCGTCCTCCACGTCCTGCGACGGATGCCGCCAGCAGGGATAAGCACCTGAGCCCCAGCTTTATACGGCGGTACAAAAGCGCGATCAAGGAGCCCCTATTAGGCTCTGTGGTGCTCTTTTTCGAGGGACCAAGACTTTCAATCAATCGCGCCGGGAAACCGAGCGCGCGCCGAGGGGGAGAACCCAAAAGAATGACCCGCATCCGCCAGCAAAACGTGACCGCAGCGCAGTGGAGCTCCAATGGAGGAGCCCTCGGCGCCCAGGACCTAACCCTTCCGGAGAACAACCCCTTCGGGCAAAACGTCTTCTCCGTCTCCGTGCAGCGCGAAAGGCTGCCCGAGGACGTCTTCGAGAAGCTGCAGGCCACCCTGGCGGGCGGCGAGGGCCTCGACCCCAGCCTCGCCGACGCGGTGGCCGAGGCGATGAAGGAGTGGGCATTGGAGAACGGCGCCACCCACTACACCCACATGTTCCAGCCGCTGACCGGCTCGACCGCGGAGAAGCACGACTCCTTCTTTGAGCCCTCGGGCGACGGCAGCACGATCGCCGACTTCTCCGGCAAGGAGCTGATCCAGGGCGAGCCCGACGCCTCCTCCTTCCCCACTGGCGGCGTCCGCGCCACCTTCGAGGCCCGCGGCTACACCGCGTGGGACCCGACCAGCCCCGCCTTCATCCTCGAGAACCCGAACGGGACGCTGCTCTGCATCCCGACCGCCTTCGCCTCCTGGACGGGCGAGGCGCTTGACGCGAAGATCCCGCTGCTGCGCTCGATGGACGCGCTTAGCCGCTCGGCGATCAAGGCGCTGCGCCTGCTCGGCGACGACGAGGCCCAGCGCGTCTTCACCACGGTCGGGCCCGAGCAGGAGTACTTCCTGATCGACGAGCAGTACTTCTTCGAGCGCCCCGACCTGATCGCCACCGGCCGCACCCTGTTCGGCGCCAAGCCGCCAAAGGGGCATGAGCTCGACGACCACTACTTCGGCTCGATCCCAGAGCGGGTGCTGGCCTTCATGATGGAGTCCGAACTGGAGATGCGGAAGCTCGGCATCCCGGTCAAGACCCGCCACAACGAGGTCGCGCCGGCCCAGTACGAGATCGCGCCGATCTTCGAGAACTCGAACGTCGGTTCCGACCACCAGCAGCTGCTGATGCAGACGCTGGAGAACGTCGCCCGGCGCTACGGCCTCGTCTGCCTTCTGCACGAGAAGCCCTTCGCCGGCGTCAACGGCTCCGGCAAGCACAACAACTGGTCGATGGGGACCGACACCGGCGCCAACCTGCTGAACCCAGGCGATACTCCTGCCGACAACATCCACTTCCTGTTCTTCTGCACCGCGGTAATCCAGGCGGTGAATAAGCATCAGGGGTTGCTGCGGGCCTCGGTCGCCAACATCGGCCAGGATCACCGCCTCGGCGCCAACGAGGCACCGCCGGCGATCATCTCGGTCTTCCTCGGTGCCGAGCTGGACAAAGTCTTCGAGGCGATCGCGACCGGCGAGGGTGATCCGAACACGCCGGCCTCGTTCCTAGACCTCGGGACCCAGGTGCTGCCGCCGCTGCCGATGGATGGAGGCGACCGCAACCGGACCTCTCCGTTCGCCTTCACCGGCAACAAATTCGAGTTCCGGGCGCTGGGGTCGAGCATGTCGCTCGCCTTCCCGAACACGGTTCTGAACACGATCGCGGCCGAGGCGATCGACGAGCTGGCCGGCAAGCTGGAGGAGAAGCTGAACGGCGGCACGGCGATGCCGGCAGCGGTGATCGAGCTCGTCAAAGAGTCCTACCTGGCCAACAAACGGGTCTGCTTCAGCGGCGACAACTACTCCGAGGAGTGGCACGCCGAGGCCGAGCAGCGGGGTCTGAAGAACCTGAAGACGACCCCCGATGCACTGCCGGAGGTTCTCGCCGACGACACCGTCGCCGCCTTCGAGAACTACAACGTCCTCTCCAAGCGGGAGCTCGAGTCCCGCTACGAGGTCTGGGTCGAGCAGTACGCGCTGCGGGCCAACATCGAGGCCGAGACCGCGCACACGATCGCGAAGACGATGATCCTGCCGGCAGCGCTGCGCTACCTGGCGGTAATCGGCGAGTCCGGCGTCGCCGAGGGTCTCGCCGGCGAGGTCCGCGAGAACCTCGAAGCGCTCGGCAAAGCGCTGCTTGCACTCGAGGAAGGCAACGCCTACCCGGCGGACCTCAGCGGCATCGAGGGAGCGATCCACGCCCGCGACAAGCAGCTGGCGCCGATGTCGGAAGTGCGCGATGCGGCCGACAAGCTCGAGC
>DATDLJ010000111.1:0-31007 GCA_036519395.1 Solirubrobacterales bacterium
CCCCCCCCCCCCCGGCGGGTCGCTTGCTGGAAGCAGCGGACGAGCTGCTTGTCGCGGCTGTCTCCTGGTACGAGCTGGCGTGGCTGGCGGAACGACAGCGGATCGTGATCGACGTTCCGATCCGTTCCTGGCTGGAGAATCTGAGCGCGCAGGTGCGGACGGTCGGAATCACCCCTGCGATCGCCGATAGCGCGGTGGCCCTACCAAGCTCATTTCCCCGCGATCCCACCGACAGACTCATCTACGCGACCGCGATCGAGCGAGGGGTGAAGCTGGTGACGAAGGACCGGGCGATAGCGGAACATGACCGCGCCCGATCCTTAGTCGTCTGGTAGCTCCTTACTGCGAGTGCTCCGCGGCACGCTCTCGCGCCTGCGCCTTCTCCTCCAGCGTCATCGCGCCGGGGTGTCCATCGCCAGGCCAGGGTGAGAGGACGTACAGCAGGCGCGCATCGGAACGGGCGACGATCGTCCGCCGCTCGCCGGGATCGAACTCGAAGAGATGTCCGGCGCCGGCGCTGACCGAGCCGGCGCCATCCTCGAGGGTGACGTCGACGTCACCCTCGATCACGATCAGCCGCGCCCGCTCGTGCACCTCGTGCTCCTGCATCTCCTCCCCCGCAGGCAGGTTCAGCACGATCGTCCGCGCATCGTCGGCCGAAGCGAGGATCCGCGGTTGATGCGGCTCCACCTCCACCGTCGTCAAATCCCAACTTTCCATCTACAGCTCCTTCCCGTGAGGCCTGCTGCTTCTCCTACCCACTGTGGGGGGAGATCATCCCCGTCACCCAGATCCGGGATCGTCAGCTAAAGCCAAACGTGCTCGAAGGCCAGTCGCCCCTTTGATTGGCTGAGCAGCCCCATCGATGGGCGAGGTGCCCGCCGCCGCTCGGTTGGGCTGCCGGGATTGAAGATCTGGAAGCCACCCTCCTCTTCATGCAGGGGAAGGTGACTGTGGCCGAAGACGACGGCGTCCGCAGTAGGGAAGCGGCGACGCAAGCGGGCGAGACGGCCCTTTGCCGGACCTGCATCGTGGAGAAGTGCCAGCGCATGCCCGCCGAGCTCGATCTCCAGCTCCTCCGGGAGCTCGCGCCGCAGCGCCGGCTCGTCGACGTTGCCATGCACTGCCAGCACCGTCGGGCAGAGCCGTCGCAGCTCGGCCAGCACTGACGCCTCGAAGAAATCGCCGGCGTGGATCACCGCCTCCGCCGCGCGAATCAACTCGAGGCACCGCTCGGGTAGACGGCGATTGCCCTTCGGCATATGGGTGTCTGCGATGACCGCGATCAGGTTAGGAGTCTATTCTGGACAGCTCGCGATAAGTCGGGGCGCCCGGATTCGAACCGGGGACCTCCGCCACCCAAAGGCGGCGCGCTACCAGGCTGCGCCACGCCCCGACTGGGGCAAGTGTAGGTTCTTGGGCGATGGCTGAGGTGCTCCCGTTCCAGGCGTTGCACTACGACCTCGGGAAGGTCGGCTCGCTCGACGCGGTTGCGGCACCTCCTTATGACGTGATCGACGCCGCGCAGCGGCGGACGCTGCTCGAGTGCTCCCCCTACAACGCGGTCGCGATCGACCTGCCGAAACCGTTCGATCCGGCCGACCCTGACAGCGACCCGAGCGGCAACCCTTACGCCGAGGCGGCGGCGCGGATCGAGAGCTGGAAATCCGACGGCGCCCTGGTGCAAGACGACGAGCCCTCGCTCTGGGCGCTGACCCAGGACTACGTTGCCCCCGACGGCAACAGCTACAGCCGCAATGGGATCCTCGCCCGGGTGCGGGTCGAGGACTACGAGAGCGGCACCGTCCGTCCCCACGAGCGCACCCATCCCGGCCCGCTCCTCGACCGCCTCGAACTGACCCGCGCCACGGGCTTCAACCTCTCGCCGATCTTCTCTCTCACCACCGTCGACGCCTGGCCGCTGATCGAAGAGATCATGGGCCCGCTCCCCGACCCCTGGGGCCAGGTCACCGATGCCGACGGCACCGTGAACCGGCTCTGGCGGATCGACGACCCCCGGGTCCACGCCGCGGTCACCGAGCGCCTCGCCGGCGCCCAGCTGCTGATCGCCGACGGCCACCACCGCTACGAGACCGCCCGCACCTTCCGCGACGAGGTCGGCGGCGAAGGCCCGCACAACTACACGCTGATGTCGCTGACCGGGCTCGACGACCCGGGGCTGACCGTCTTCCCCACCCACCGCCTCCTCTCTGGCTTCGCCGATGACTCCGAGCGCCAGCAGCGGCTCGGCAACGGCCTGCGCGAGCTGTTCGAGGTGACCGAGGTCCCCCGCGAGGAGATCGACCCCGGTGGCGAGGAGGGCGTTGGCGTCTTCGGCCTCTACGACGCCTTCCACAAGCGCGCCTTCCGCCTCCGCCTCAAGGACTTCGGCGAGGTCGATCGTCGCCTCGAGGGCAAGCCGGAGGCCTACCGGCGGCTCGACTCGGCGATCCTCGAAACGCTGGTGCTGAAGGGCCTGGCCGGGATGAGCGACCACGACATCGACGAGCGCGACGGGCTCGAATACGCGAAGAGCGTCGGCGACGCTCTGGGAATGGTCGACAGCGGTGAGTACGACGTCGCCTTCATCCAGCGCCCGGTCCCGGTCGAGCAGGTGAAAGACATCGCCAACACCGACGCGGTGATGCCGCCGAAGTCGACCTTCTTCTTCCCCAAGGTAATGACCGGCTTCGCCTTCAACCCGGTGCGCTGACGTGGTCAAGATCTACACCAAGAAGGGCGACGACGGGACCACCTCGCTTTGGTACGGCGGCCGCGTCCCCAAGCACCACGGCCGCACCGACGCCTACGGCACCCTGGACGAGGCCTGCTCCCAGCTCGGCGTCGCCCGCGCCCTCTGCGGACCCGAGCAAGCAGAGCTCGCCGCCGACATCCTCCGCATGCAAGACGACCTTTTCGTCGCCGGGGCCGAGCTGGCCACCGCGCCCGAGGCCGCCGCACGGCTCGAAGACGGCGTCAGCCGCACGACCGAGGCGATGGTCGCCGAGCTCGAGGAGCTGATCGACCGCTACATGGCCCAGGTCGAGCTGCCGCCGAAGTTCGTCATCCCCGGCGGCAACCAGCTCTCGGCCCAGCTCGACGTCGCCCGAACCACGGTCCGCCGCGCCGAGCGCCGCATCTCCGAACTAAATGAAGCCGGCGAGATCGGGGACGAGACCGTGATCCACTTCGTCAACCGGGCCTCAGACGCGGTTTACGCGATGGCGCGCTACGCCGACGTCGGCGACCCCGCCCTGTTCGAGGGTCGCGGCAAGGGCTGAGCGTGCGGATCGTCGCCCGCCGGACCGAGGGCTACGCCCACGACGTCGAGCTCGACGGCAGCCACGTCCTGCGGGTCGACGAGCCGGTCGACCGCGGCGGCACCGATACCGGCCCCCGCCCCACCGAGTTGCTCGGCGCCAGCCTCGCTGGCTGCATCGCGATCACGGTCGAGATGTATGCAGGACGCAAAGGCTGGGACGTCGGGTCCGTCGAGGTCGACGTCGAGGTCGGTTACGAGGGCACGGTGCCGAACAACTTTCAGGTCGGGCTGAAGCTGCCAACGCACCTGGACGAGGAGCAACGGCAACGTCTGCTTGTGATCGCGACCAAATGCCCGGTCCACAGGGTGCTGGCCGGCGAGGGACACGTCACCGTCGTCGAGCGACTGGAGGCGGCCTGATGGACCTCGGCCTGACGGGACGCACCTGCGTCGTCACCGGTGCCAGCAGCGGCATCGGCCGCGCCACCGCGCTGCAGCTCTGCGCCGAGGGGGCGAACGTGCTGCTGGTGGCGCGGGGCGAGGAGCGACTGCAAGAGGCGAGGTCGGAGGCCAACGCCGCCGGCGCCGAGGCGGGTGGTCGCGCCGCCACGCTGGCGCTTGACGTGACCGCCGAGGACGCCGGCAAGCGGATACTGGCCGCCGCCGAGGAGAGCTTCGGCTCCCTCGATGTCCTCGTCAACAACGCCGGCGCCGCCCAGTGGCGCGACCTCGACGACGTCCCCGACGAGGACTGGCGGGCCCAGTACGAGCTCAACGTGATGGCGCCGCTGCGGGCGATGCGGGCGGCGATCCCGCCGATGGTCGAGCGCGGCTGGGGGCGCGTCGTCAACGTCTGCTCCACTGCCGGCAAGCGCCCCTCGGCGGCGATGGCCGAGTACTCGGTCGCCAAGGCTGCCGAGCTCTCCCTCTCCCGCCTCTTCGCTGATCGCTACGCGAAGACCGGCGTGCTCGTCAACGCCGTCGCCCCCGGCCCGGTCGAAGCGGAGATGTGGATGGAGCCAGGTGGCTTACTCGACCAGTCGCACGCCCTCTCGGGCGCCTCCAGTCGCGAGCAGGCACTGGCCGAAGCCGGCGCCAAGCGCCCAATCGGCCGCCTCGCCCAGCCCGAGGAGATCGCCGCGGCGATCGTCTTCCTCTGCTCCGGGCGCGCCTCATACGTTGCCGGCGCCGCCTGGTCAGTAGACGGCGGCACCGTCCAGGTCATCGTTTGATCGGCCGCACCGTCGACGCCGCCGTGCTGCTGCCGCTCTACGGGTGGCCGGAGGATCCCGGACTGGTCTTTACCGAGCGCCGTGCCGACCTGCGCCGCCACGCCGGCGAGATCTCTTTCCCGGGTGGACGACACGACGAGGACGACGCTGACATGCAGACGACGGCGCTGCGCGAGGCCGAGGAGGAGATCGGCCTCGATCCTGGTCAGGTAGAGATCGGGGCAGCGCTACCGGCGACCAGGACCTTCGTCACCAACTACCTCGTCCACCCCTTCGTCGGCTACATCCCCCACCCGCGGGAGCTCTCGCTGCAACCGAACCCGAGCGAGGTTGAGACCGTCCTCACTTTCTCGCTGGAGCTGCTGCGCGAGGGCTACGAGATGCGACGCCTGGTCCGGCGCGGCGTCCCCATCCACACCCCCACCTACGAGGTCGAGGGACAGCTGATCTGGGGAGCCACCGCGCGGATCCTCGGCGACTTCCTCAGCCGCCTGCAAACCGGCGCCTGACGGCGTCCTCGGTCGCTCGCGTGCAGAGCACGCCACGCTCCCTGCGTCCTGGTCAGGCTTGGTTTTCGGCGGCTGACGCTACTTCTGCGGTTGCGGGACTATCCGGATGTAGGGCTTCGGCGACTCCCAGCCCTCAGGCCAGAGCTCTTTCGCCTCGTCCTCTTTGACGGAGCCGGAGATGATCACGTCGTCGCCCTGCTGCCACTGGGCCGGCGTCGCCACTTTGTGGTTGGCGGTCAGCTGCAGCGAGTCGATCACGCGCAGGACCTCGTCGAAGTTGCGCCCGGTCGTCATCGGGTAAACGAGGATGAGTTTGATTTTCTTGTCGGGACCGATGACGAAGACGTTGCGGACGGTCTGGTTGTCGGCCGGGGTGCGGTCGCCGGGGTCGCCGGAAACGTCGGCCGAGAGCATCCCGTAGGCCTTCGAGATCTCGAAGTCGGCGTCGCTGATGATGGGGTACTCCGGCTTCGCGCCCTGAGTCTCCTCGATGTCGTTGGCCCAGTCCTCGTGTTTGTCGAGCGGGTCGACCGAGAGGCCGATGATCTTCACGCCGC
The DNA here is from genome assembly GCA_036519395.1 of Solirubrobacterales bacterium. Lineage (GTDB taxonomy): Bacteria > Actinomycetota > Thermoleophilia > Solirubrobacterales > 70-9 > VAYN01. The sequence continues at coordinate 5,561 of DATDLJ010000111.1, forward strand.
GGTCCTCGAAGGAAGGCTGGATCCGGGCCATGTAGCCGAGCTCGGTCGTGCAGACCGGCGTGAAGTCCTTCGGATGCGAGAACAGCACCGCCCACGAGCCGTCGATCCAGTCGTGGAACTTGATCCGACCCTGGGTGGTGTCGGCCTCGAAATCTGGTGCTACGTCACCAAGCTGTAGAGCCATTTTCTAACGCTCCTCTCGCGTTTTCCGATTTACCTAAATTCCCATCGGAGTTTAGCTATTTAGGTTCGCCGGCCCGCCAGCGCGCTCCTTACCGCGCCCGCCGCGTCGCCTCCCTGGGCGAGGATCTCAACCGGGATTCGCCAAGTCCTTGCGGCCGCGCGGACGATCTCGGCGCCGGCCTCGGTCCCCTCGTAGACGACTCCTCGCACCGGGGTTTCGACCAGGTGTTCCAGCAGACGCTCGAGCCGCGGGCCGTGGATCGCCGCTAGCTCCTCCTCGCCACCCTCGGCGGTGCCGAGCAAGAGCACCAGCACCGCCACATCGTTCACCAAATCAAGGATCGTCCCCGGCCGATCGGGGTCGGCGATCGCTGGCTCGATCCCCGCCGCGGCAATCGCCTCCAGCCCCTCCTCGCGACGGCTGGTCCCGCGCACCGCCCAGCCCTCGGTAAGCAGCTCCTCTCCCAGCTCTCGGCCGCGGCAGCCGCAGCCGACGATCAGCGCTCGCGCCACCTAACCGGCCTCGAACGGCCCGCGGCCTTGCAGTCGCACTCGTTCGTCTTCGGCGACGCTCGCCTGCAGCTCCTCCTCGGTCATCTCCGGAACCCCGCGCCGGCGCCGAATTTCATTCTGGGCCTCCATCATCTGGCGAATGTCGTCGACCTCGTTTTGGGCCTCGACCTCCGGCGAGCGGGTCGGAGCCCAGTCGACGAGGCTGGCGGAGCTGCCTGGGTAGTAATGGCCGACGATCAGCAGCACGCCGACCAGGAAGGCCAGGATTCCCAGGGTCCCCAGAATGAAAAGCACCCGACAAGGATACGGTTCATCCCGATGCCCGACGCCTACATAGTCGACGCCCTCCGCACTCCGATGGGCGCCTACCGCGGCGCCCTCTCCAGCGTCCGCCCCGACGACCTGGCCGCACACGTGATCGCCGCCGTGGTCGAGCGCAGCGGCGTCAACCCGGAGCGGATCACCGACGTCTACTTCGGCGCCGCCAACCAGTCCGGCGAGGACAACCGCGACGTCGCCCGGATGGCGGCTCTGCTGGCGGGACTACCGCAGAGCGTGCCGGGCGCCACCGTCAACCGCCTCTGCGCTTCCGGTCTGGAGGCGGTCAATTGCGCGGCGCGGGCGGTCAAGGCTGGCGAAGGCGATTTCTACCTGGCCGGCGGGGTCGAGTCGATGAGCCGCGCCCCGTGGGTGGTCGAGAAGCCCGAGCGCGGCCTTCCCCGCGGGCCGCAGACGATGCACGACACCACCCTCGGCTGGCGGATGATCAACCCGCGGATGGCCGAGCTCGGTGTCTCGACCGAGTCGATGGGCGAGACCGGGGAGAACGTCGCCGAGCGCTACGGAATCAGCCGCGCCGACCAGGACGCCTTCGCCCTGCGCAGTCACCAGCGCGCGGTCGCCGCCGCCAAGGCCGGCAAGCTGGCCGAGGAGATCGTCGCGATCGAGGCGCCAAAGGGACGGGAGAAAGTCCTGGTCGAGGCCGACGAGGGGCCGCGACCCGACGCCTCCCTGGAGAGGCTGGCGAAACTGCGACCGGTCTTCCGCGAGGACGGAACGGTGACGGCGGGCAACGCCTCGACCCTCAACGACGGCGCCGCTTGTCTCTTGGTTACCTCCGAGCAGGGAGCCGAAGAGATCGGCGCCGAGCCCCTGGCCCGGGTCGTCGCCACCGGCGTCGCCGGGGTCGATCCCGCCTACATGGGGATCGGACCGGTGCAAGCGGTCCCTCGTGCCCTCGCCCATGCCGGCTTGGAGCTGGACGAAATCGACCTGGTCGAGTTGAACGAGGCCTTCGCCTCGCAGGTCCTCGCCAGCGCCCGTGAGCTCGGGGTCGAGGAGGAACGGCTTAACGTCAACGGCGGCGCGATTGCCCTCGGCCACCCGCTCGGCTGCTCGGGCGCCCGCCTCACCGGCACGCTTGTCCGCGAGCTCCGCCGCCGCGGCGGCAAATACGGAGTCGCCACCCTCTGCGTCGGCGTCGGCCAGGGCCTGGCGACCGTTTTCGAAGCAACTTGAACGGTCGGGATCACTAGGTGACTTTGGCGAAACTCGCCAAGCCAGTAGTAGAGCGGGGTAGCTGAGTCTGGTTCAACGTCGATACCTCGGTTTCAGGGGCGACCTACCCCAAAGGAAAATGTCGGATATTGCGGGGATGGCAGTCGGCCCGTCCAGTACCAGAACGCCAACAACTCGGCTTGCGCAGAAGGCGTTCCAAACTCCTCCACCGGCAGATCTGCCGGTTCTGGCCTGATCCCCCTACAGGGGTAATTTAGGCCAAGTTGCATTCTTCACTTGGCTTTCTAGAGCGAAAAACGGCGTGTAGACGGGACGTTTTTCCGGCGGCGGGCGCCGTATAATCCGTTTTGTCCACGAACGCGTCTGTAATGGCCTGACGCTTCAGAACGGCCTTCGGGAATGTCCGCCCGAGGGCCGTTCGTCATTTTGGCGCCGGTCGGCTTCTTATCCTGGCTTTCACCATGTCAGGCCACTCATCACAGACCCCCGCTCGGCGCTTGGACACGCCGCGCATGAATCAGGACATCGTTCATGGACAACTCAGAGACTTGCAGACGCCGCTCGGCTGAACGCCGCCCATCTTCCCGGACCACTTTGCCTTGCGGCGAGGCGCTTAATGCTGCCCGCCTTTCCCTGATCTTCATCGGGTCCGATGGTCGGGCGCGATGGCGAATGAGGAGGCGATGTCCTTGATATGAGGTCACGGACCGGGCGTCCCAGTTAGAGCCAAGAAGCCCGGCCCGTCAACCCCAAGCGGCGGGGGCGGTTTTGCCCGTCCTCGCCACCCTTTTATCTGCGCCCGTAGCTCAGTGGAAACGGCTGTCTGGCCTAAGAGCTCCGCCCTTTCGAAGCGGGAATGCCCAGGTTCGAATCCTGGCGGGCGCGTTGTGCAGCCTATATCGGCTGCCCAGGTCTTTGTTCGTGAATAACTGTTGCATTTTCGGGTTCTCGGCCCGGCTTCCTGCCGCCGGGACAGTCCCGTAGTCGCGTGTATCGACCGGGGCAACTACGCCTGTCAGAGCGGGTTTTCCGTCCGGTCGATCCGGTAGTTTCCCGCTCTAGCAAGCCAAAAAAGCGACCCCCGCGCTGGTGGAACAGCCGGGGGTCTGGACCAGGAGATTGTGGCTCCTTGGCCTCAGAGAGAGTAGCGGCACGGTCCCCCGTCGCCGTAATCGCAGAGCTTCTAGAGATGCCCGAGTTTGGGGCTTTGATTGCCGAGCTGGAGGCGACCCGCTGGACTGGGCGTCCCGGCTACGGGGTGAAGACCCTGCTCGGTGCCTGCCTCGTCAAACACGTATTCGCGTTGCCGACCTGGACCCGAGTCGCGGCGCTCATCGCCGATCACTGGAAACTTCAGCGCGCCCTTGACTGCGAGGGCGACCCGCCGAGCCATTGGTCGCTCTACCGATTCATCCGCAAGCTGAGAGCGAACGGGGAGTCAATCGAGCGCTGCGTCGATGCGGTGGTCGAAGGGCTGAAGGCCAGGGTTCCGACCTACGGGACCGACCTCGCCATCGACGCCTCCGACATGCCTGCGTTTGCCAACGGGCAGCGCTACCTCTCCAAGAACGGCCCGGAACGGGAGCGCTATTCGGACCCGGACGCAAGCTGGGGGCATCGCTCCGCTGTCTCCACCCGCAAAGGCGGCGGCTTTTATGGCTACCGCTTGCATGCGGCTGTCTGCACCGCGACTGACCTACCCGTTGCGTGGACGGTGGAGACGGCGAAGGACAATGAAACCCGCTTCGTCGCGGACCTCCTCGACACGGCGCGGCGACGTGGCGCGATGGTGGCAACGGCGGCGATGGACAAGGGCTACGACAGCGGCGACGTGTATGCCGAGTGCGCCGAGCGTGACTGCCTGCCGTTGATTCCGCTGCGGGCAACGGCGGCAGTGAAGCGCGGCGAGCATCGCCCGCCCGAATGCCAGCACGGCGTTTGGACCTTCGCGGGTGCCGACCGCAAGCGCGGGGCGACGAAGTGGCGGTGTCCCAGCGGGGAGTGCGCCCCGGCTTCGACGTGGATCAAGGCCGACCGCCTGCACCCGCTGATCCCGAGAGAGACGAAGCGCTGGAAGGCGGGCTACCGCAAGAGGGCGGCGGTCGAGCGCGAGTTCGGCCGACTTAAGACCTCCTGGGGATTGAAGCCCCTACGGGTCCGTGGCCTTGATCGCGTTCGACTGCACACCGACTTGACGGTTCTGACCAAGCTCGCCTGCGCGCTGTCGCGCGCTCGGGCTGGGTAGCTACTCGATCCCGTAGAGCAGGTCGCGGACCTGTAGCTCGACTCCATCGGCGAGCCTCATGGCCTTGTCGAGCCGAGGGCAACGGACTCCCTGCTCGAATTTGGCGATTTCGGACTGGACGAGGGAGACACGCCGGGCAAGCTCCCCCTGCGTCAACCCGAGCCAGTCCCGCGCCTCGGCGAGGTTGCGGCCGAACTGGAGGCTGACCGCCTCCTCGCTGCGCCTCAAAGCTCCCACCCTTGGAGGTAGACCGCCGCCGGGGTCGGCAGGACGCACTCGCCTTGGCGATGCAGCAGGCCGACCTTGATCAGTTCCCGCACCGCTCGCTTCACGGCGTCCCTGTCGGCGAACTGGCGGGGGTCTCTGGCGAGTTCGCGGACGAGATCGCAGAGCCGCAGGATCGTCGGCCGCTCGGCGAGGACGTGCCGCAGAACGGCTTCCTCGTACTCGCCATCCTCTAGCGGGGCTGGCGTAATCTGGTCGTGCATCAGGACTGAACCTCCTGGTGTCACGGCCGGGGGCTGTTTCGGCAGTCGCCCGGCCACTTTTGATTTGGACCGGGCGAACCTATGGACGATCAGGGATGAAACTCAAGCGTTTCGCCAATCGAAACGCCAATCCCTCCTAGGCTTGGTGGGGTGAGGAGAGCGCGGGGGAACCTCGGCAAGCGACCGCTGGCAGCGCTGCTCGGCGCTGCCCTGTTCGTTCTCGCTCTCATCCTTCCCGCCGCTGCCGCCGCCAACGGCGAGGCACGGGCCTCGATCATCGGCGGTCGCGGCGCCACCATCGAGGAGTTCCCTTCGCTCGCCTACATCGAGGCGCGGATAGGGAAAGGCGGCTTCGCCTGTACCGGCACCGTCGCTTCTCCGCGGGTGATCCTCACCGCCGCCCACTGCGTCGAGGACCTCGAACGCGGTGGCTTCACCAAACCCGGCCAGTTTGCGGTGGCGACGGGCACCACCAGCCCGAGCAAAGTGCTGGCCAGCAACGTCTTCCGCGTGGTCGAAACGCACGTCTTCCCCGGCTTCGACCCCGGCAGCCTCCGCGGCGACGCAGCGATCCTCGTGCTCGACCGACCTACCGCGGCGCCGCCGATCGCCCTCGCCGGCCCCGCCGACGCCGCCCTCTACGCCGGTGGCGCCAGCCTCCAGCTTGCGGGCTGGGGCCTGACCAGCGCCAACGCGACCAAAGGTCCGGAAACCCTGCGCTCGACGACGATGGTCGTCCAGTCGCCGACTTTCTGCAAGCAGAAGACGACCCGCTACTACCCGGTCTTCTCCCCCGCCGGCCAGTTTTGCGCCCTCGATGCTCCGACCAAGAAGAGCGGTGGCTGCTTCGGCGACAGCGGCGGGCCGGGGATCGGCCAGCGCGCCGACGGTACCCCGGTCGAGCTGGGGATCATCAGCATCGGCGGACCCTTCTGCAACACCAAATTCCCCAACGTCCTCACCCGGGTCGACACGGTTTCCGGCTGGGTCTCGGAATGGATTGCCGCAACCGAAGCCGGCGGGCCGAAGCCCGCGGTCGACCCCAATACCCCCTTCCCGCAGATGACCAAGCCGATAGCCGAAACCTTCGCGGTCTACACCCTGGCCAATCAATTCGGGCGAGCCTTCGAACGCGCCAGCGAAGTCTTCGGCAAATGCCGCAAGGCGAGCCGCATTCGCTTCCGCTGCGAAGTGGCTTGGCGCTCGGGCCGCAACCTCTACGCCGGGATCGTCTCCCCCTTCTACGTCCGCCGCCAGCAAGCGGTCACCTGGGACAGTCAGTTCCAGATCGAATGGGCAGCGCTGAAGTGCCTCCGCGCCAACCCCGATCGCTGCAAGATCCACGTCCGCCGCGGCTGACAAACAGGTAGCCTCGGCCGCTGTGAGCACGGGGTTGGAAGAGCTAGCGAGCGTCGACGGGAGGATCACTCCAACCGCCGAGGCGATGATCCGGCTCAAGGACGACGGTCTCTATCGAGGCGACGGTGCCTTTGAGGTAATCCGCCTCTACGGCGGCAAGCCCTTCGCCCTTGTCGACCACCTCGACCGCCTCGTCCGCTCCGCCTCCGCGATCGACCTCGAGTTCGACCGTGGCGCCCTGGAAGCGGAGATCGGCGCGCTGCTTGACCGGGCCGGTCCAGTCGAGGGACAGATGCGGTTGATCGTCACCCGCGGCGGCCGGCGGATCGCCGCCACCGAGCCGATCCCGGCCCACCCCGAGACGCTTAGCCTCGCCACCGTCACCTACAGCCCGACCGTGATCCTCAACGGCGTCAAGTCGCTTTCCTACGGCGCCAACATGCAGGCGACCCGGATCGCCAAAGGCAAGGGCGCCGACGAGGCGGTGCTGATCCGGCCCGAGGGAACGGTGCTCGAGCCCCCCACTTCCTCCGTCTTCTGGGTCTCGGCCGAGGGCGAGCTGCGGACCCCGGCGCTGACCGACGGCGTGCTCGAGTCGATTACCCGCGACCGACTGGTCAAGGCGCTCGAGGTCGTCGAGGACAGTTGGCACGTCGACGACCTACTGGCCGCAAGCGAGGCATTCCTCGCCTCAACCACCCGCGAGATCCAGGCGGTCTCCTCGGTCGACGGCGTCGTCTTCCCCGCCGCCCCAGGACCGCGCACGTTAGAAGCCCAGGCGGCCTTCGCCGAGACCCTCGGCAAAGAGCTGCGGGAGCTCTGAGATGGACTTCCAGCTGAGCGACGAGCAGAAGCTGATCCGCGAGGGCGCACGTGAATTCGCCGAGCGCGAGATCCTGCCGAAGGTCCGCGACAACGACCGTGAGGGCCGCTTCGACCGCGAGCTGGCGCGGAAACTGGGCGAGGTTGGCTTCCTCGGGGCGCCGGTGGCCGAAGAGTACGGCGGTCGCGGCCTCGACTACATCGGCTACGGCCTGATCGCCGAGGAAATCGGCCGGGCCGACTCATCCGCCCGCACCGTGGTCTCGGTCCAGACCTCCCTCGTCGCCGGCTCGATCGAGAAGTGGGGCAGCGAGGAGCAGAAGCAGAAGTGGCTGCCGCGGCTCTGCTCGGGCGAGGCGCTCGGCTGCTTCGGCCTGACCGAGCCCGACACCGGCTCCGACGCCGCCAACCTGCGGACGCGGGCGACGAAGACCGACAGCGGTTGGTCGATCAGCGGCCAAAAGATGTGGATCTCACTTGGCAACTACTCCGAGGTGGCACTGATCTTTGCCCAGACCGACCCCGCGCAGAAGCACCGTGGCCTCGCCTGCTTCCTCGTCCCAACGGCATCAGAGGGCTTCACGGCCCAGGAGATTCACGGCAAGCTCGGCCTGCGCGCCTCCGACACGGCGGAGATCTCACTCGACGCGGTCGAGGTCGGCGAGGAGGCGTTGTTGGGCGAGGTCGGCGATGGCTTCAAGGTGGCGATGAGCGCCCTGGAGAACGGCCGCTACAGCGTCGCCGCCGGCTGCGTCGGGATTTGCGAAGGCTGCGTCCAGTCCTCGGTCGAGTACGCGAAAGAACGGAAGCAGTTCGGCGTCCCCCTGGCGCGCTTCCAGCTGGTGCAGGAGATGATCGCCGACATGATTTTGAAGCGCGACGCCAGCCGCATGCTCGTCTTCCGCGCAGGGCTGCTGAAGGACGAAGGCAAGCCGAACTCGACCGAGACCTCGGTGGCGAAGCTCTACGCGACCGAGTCGGCGGTCGAATGCGCGAACCTGGCGATCCAGGTCCACGGCGGCTCCGGCTACGTCGACGACTACCCGGTCGAGCGCTACCTGCGCGACGCCCGCGTCACCACCCTCTACGAGGGCACCTCGCAGATCCAGAAGCTGATCATCGGCCGGGCCGCGACGGGGATTAGCGCCATGCTCCCGTTCGAGGACTCCTGACTTGGCCGAGCTGGTCGAGGTCGCGGTTGACGATTCCCACGTCGCCCTCGTGCGACTGAACCGGCCGGAGGCCCGCAACGCCCTCTCGCAGGAGATGCGAGACCAGCTCGCGACCAGCCTGGAGCGACTCGACGCCGATCCGGAGGTGCGCTGCATCGTGATCGCCGGCTGCGACGATTTCTTCGCCGCCGGCGCCGATATCAGGGCGATGGCCGAGCGCCCAGTCGGGGCGCCGCCCGACCCGGAAGGGATGAAGTTCTGGGAACGCCTCAGCGCGATCCAAACGCCGACGATTGCCGCCGTCTCCGGCTACGCCTTCGGCGGCGGCTGCGAGCTGGCGCTGGCCTGCGACATGATCGTCTGCGACGAGAAGGCCCGCTTCGGCCAGCCGGAGATCACCCTCGGGATCATTCCCGGCGGTGGCGGCACCCAGCGCCTCGCCCGCGCGATCGGCAAGCAGCGGGCGATGGAGTACGTCCTCACCGGGCGGCGCTGGGACGCGAAGACGGCCGAGAGTTGGGGGCTGGTCAACAAGGTGGCCGGCAAGCGCGCCTGGCTGAGTGAGGCGATCGAGCTGGCCCGCGTCATCGCCGAGCGCCCGCCGCTGGCGGTCCGCCTCGGCAAACGGGCAGTGTTGGCCGCGCAGGAGACCGAGCTCAGCGAGGGACTGCGAGAGGAGCGCAAGCTGTTCGACGAGGCGATGGCGAGCGAGGACCGGTTCGAGGGGATGAACGCCTTCCTCGAGAAACGCGAACCCCGCTTCCAGGGACGTTGAGCGTCTCCCGGGTCGGCGTTGTCGGCGCCGGCACGATGGGGGCGGGTATCGCCCAGGTGGCCGCGCTCGCCGGCTACGAGACCGTGCTGCACGACGCCGACCCCGAGGTTCTGGAAATGAGCGGGATGAGGATCGGCGATGACCTGGCCAAGGGCGTCTCGCGCGGCCGCTGGAGCGAGGACGCGGCAGAAGCGGCGCTCGCTTGCTTCGACGCCACGCAAAGCTTGGAGGGACTGGCCGGCTGCGAGCTCGTGATCGAGGCCGCCCCGGAGCGAGTCGAGCTGAAGCGGGAGATCTTCCAACAGTTGGCGCGGGCGCTCGGGCCAGAGGCGGTCTTCGCCACCAACACTTCCTCGCTGCGGGTAAGCGAGATCGCCGAGGGGGTTCCAGGGCCGGAGCGGGTCGTCGGCATGCACTTCTTCAACCCGCCGGCGCTGATGAGGCTGGTCGAGGTGGTTGCGGCGGAGCAGTCCTCCGAGCGGGCACTGGCGATCGTGACCGATGTCGCCACGCGGATGGGTCGCTCGCCGATCCGAACCGCCGACACCCCGGGGTTTGTCGCCAACCGACTCGCCCGACCTTTCTCGCTGGAGTCGCTGCGAATACTCGGTGACTGCATCGCCGACGTCGAGACGATCGACAAGATCGTCCGCCTCGGCGGCGGCTTCCGGATGGGCCCGTTCGAGCTGGTCGACCTGATCGGACTCGACGTCAACCTCGAGATCGCCCGCTCCTTTTTCATGCAGGGAGGAGAACCCGAGCGCTGGCGGCCAAGCCCGATCCAGGAACAGCTGGTCGCCGAGGGGCGACTCGGCCGCAAGAGCGGCCACGGCTATCACCGCTACGGCAGCGGCCAGGAGCGGGAGCTCGATCCCGAGCTCGGGATCCTCGCCCCCACCCTCGATCCGGAGAAACTCGAGCGCGTCGACCCCGTCGCGGAGGTAGTGCTCAACCGGCTCTTCGCCCAGATCGCCAACGAGGTCGCCTACGCGAGCGAAGAGGAGATCGCTTCGCCCGAGGACATGGACACCGCGACGGTACTGGGGCTGAATTGGCCGCGGGGCGCAATCGGGATCGCCAAGCTGATCGGGCCCTCACAGGCACTCGCCACCCTCGAGCGCCTCGAAGTCGAGCACGGTGAGGCCTACCAGCCGGCGCCGCTGTTGCGCGCGCAGGCGGAAGGAGAAATCGGATGAGCCCTGAGCACAAACCGGCATCGGAGATCACCGCCCGCCGCAACCGCGAGGCAGCCGCCTCGCTCCCGCCCGAGCGCGAGGAGGACCTCGCCGACGCAACCCGCGGCCTCGTCGCCGCCTTCGAGCCAGCGGTGGTTACGGACGCCAGCGGACGCGTCGTCTGGGACATGGACTCCTACGACTTCCTCGCGGAGGAGTGCCCCGAGACCGCCCACCCCAGCCTCTGGCGCCAGAGCCGCCTCAACCGACTCGCCGGCCTGTTCGAGATCGCGCCCGGCTTCTACCAGCTGCGCGGCTTCGACCTCTCGAACATGCACGTGGTCGAGGGAGACGAAGGCATCATCGTCATCGACCCGCTGATCTCGGCCGAGACCGCCGCCGCGGCCTTGTCCTTCTACCGCGAGCACCGTGGCGATCGGCCGGTAACGGGGCTGCTCTACAGCCACAGTCACATCGACCACTTCGGCGGCGCCAAGGGCGTCATCTCCGAAGCGGAAATCGCCGAGCGCCAGATCCCCGTCCTCGCCCCGGTCGGCTTCCTCCACCACGCGGTCAGCGAGAACGTCTACGCCGGCACCGCGATGGCCCGGCGCGCTGGCTACATGTACGGAGCGCAGCTGGATCGCGGGCCAGACGGGCAGATCGGCGCCGGCCTCGGCCAGACCACTTCGCTGGGAACGCTGACCCTGATCCCACCCAACCTGGAGGTAACCGAGACCGGCCAGGAAGAGACCGTCGACGGGGTACGGATGGTCTTCCAACTCACCCCGGGGACCGAGGCGCCGGCGGAGATGAACTTCTACTTTCCCGAGCAGCGGGTCCTCTGCATCGCCGAGAACGCGACCCACACGATGCACAACACCCTTACCTTGCGCGGCGCCCTGGTCCGCGACCCGCACATCTGGGCCCAGTACCTGGACGAGTCAATCGAGCTCTTCGGCGATAGGTCCGACGCGCTCTTTGCCGGCCACCACTGGCCGCGTTGGGGCAGCGAGCGGATCATCGACTACCTGCAAAAGCAGCGCGATCTCTACGCCTACCTTCACGACCAGACCCTGCGCCTGCTCAATCGCGGCCTCACCGGCCGCGAGATCGCCGCGGAGTTGGAGCTGCCGCCCGAGCTCGCCGCCGAGTGGCACTGCCGTGGCTACTACGGCTCGGTCAGCCACAACGTGAAGGCCGTCTACCAGCGCTACATGGGCTGGTTCGACGGCAACCCGGCACACCTCTGGGAGCACACCCCGGTCGAGTCCGCGAAGCGCTACGTCGAGTTCATGGGCGGGGCCGAGCGCGTGCTCGACCTCGCCCGCTCGTCATACGAGGCCGGCGACTACCGCTGGGTAGCCGAGGTCGTCAACCACGTCGTCTTCGCCGAGCCCGAGAACGAGGCAGCGCGGGAGCTGCAGGCCGATGCGCTTGAGCAGCTCGGCTACGGCGCCGAGAACGCGACCTGGCGCAACTTCTATCTGGCCGGGGCGGGTGAGCTGCGCGATGGAGTACAGGGGACGCCAACCGGGACCCGCGCGCCCGACATCCTCGCCCGGCTCTCGATCGAGCAGATCCTCGACGGGATGAAGGTGCGGCTCGACGGCCCCGCCGCATGGGGCAAACGGATGGCGATCGCCTGGCAGGTGACCGACCCCGACGAGCGCCACCTCCTGACCCTGGAGAACGGCGTCCTCCATCACCGGCCAGACGCAAACGGCGCCGAGGCGGATGCGACGCTGGTGATCGAGCGGGCGGCGCTGAACGAGATGCTCGGCGGCGACGCCGACCTCGCCGAGCTGGCGACGAGCGGTCGCCTCCGAGTCGAGGGTGACGGGGTGAAGCTGGGCGAACTGCTCGGGCTGCTCGAGGAGCCCGACCCCAACTTCGCGATCGTCACGCCAGAGGCCTGAGGCCCCCGCTTAACGCCCCTCGGGGCGGATCATCACCTCGTCGACGTAGCACCAGCTCCAGTCCTCCCCCGGCTCGGCTGAGCGGATGATCGGGTGGCCCGTGTCCTGATAGTGCGCGGTCGCGTGTTTGCCGGGCGAGTTGTCGCAACAGCCGATGTGGCCGCAGGTCCGGCACATCCGCAGGTGAACCCACTTCATTCCCATCGCCAGGCACTCCTCGCAGCCGGCCACCTCGCCGGGGAGGTCTTGGTAAGTGACCGAATCGAGATGGGAACAGGCGGAACTCACGCGCCCAAGATATCGCCCGTGCGTTTAAGGAAGGATTTCCTTTTCAAGAACTGATGACTAAGAACCGGTGGCGATCTCGGCTGGCTCGCCGCCGGGGAACCAGTGGGCCTCGACCGGTGGGGCGGCGTCGCGCAGGTAGCGCTCGGCGTCGAGCGCGCCCATGCAACCGGTCCCGGCCGCGGTCACGGCCTGGCGGTAGGTGTGGTCGACGACGTCGCCGACAGCAAAGACGCCCGCCAGGTTGGTGCGGGTCGATCCGGCCTCGGTGACGATGTAGCCGTCCTCGTCGGTGTCGACCTGCTCCTTGACGATCTCAGATTTGGGGACGTGGCCAATCGCGACGAAGGCGCCATCGGTCTCAAGCTCCTCCACGGCCCCGGTCTCGGCGTTGCGCAGCCGGACCTTCCCCAGCTTGCCGCTCTCGCCGGCGACGAACTCCTCCGCCACGAACGGAGTCTTCAGCTCGATGTTCTCCTTCTCCCGCGCCCGCTCGAACATGATCTTCGAGGCGCGGAACTCGTCGCGCCGGTTGACGATCGTCAGCTTCGAAGCGAACTTGGAGATGAAGATCGAGTCCTCCATCGCCGAGTCGCCGCCACCGATCACGATCACCTGCTGATCCTTGAAGAAGGCTCCATCGCAGACGCCGCAGGTGGAGACGCCGCGGCCGCCGAGCTCGATCTCACCGGGAACACCCAGCCGTTTCGGCTCCGCTCCCATCGCCAGGATCACGGTCTTGGCCCGATGCTCCTCGTCGCCGAGGAAGACCTTTTGCACGCCGCCATCGGAGAGCTCGACCCGGTCGACGTCATCGGTGACGAAGCGGGTCCCAAAGCGCTCGGCCTGGGCGCGGAACTGGGCCATCATCTCCGGCCCCATGATCCCCTCCGGGTAGCCGGGGTAGTTCTCGACGTCGGTCGTGTTCTGCAGCTGGCCTCCCCACTGGAAGCCCTCGAAAACGAGCGGCTCGAGGTTGGCCCGCGCGGTGTACAACGCCGCCGTGTAGCCGGCCGGCCCGCCACCGATGATGATTACGTTCTCAACCTTCTTGTTCTCAGTCATTTCGCCGCCTGAAGTCTAATACTTTACTTTTTATAGTAGCTCTCGCCGTGGTCGAAGGCAACCTCCGCAAGCTCGTCCACCGGCGAGTGAGTCTCGCCGCCGCGATCGATCGGCTGGCCGTCCTCTTCCCAGCGGTGGACCGTGTGCCGGAGCTGGAAGAAGGCGAAGATCCCCGGCGGGATCGGCATCCAGAAGGCAACCAGGCGGAAGATCAGGACCGCCGGGAAGACGGTCTCCTCAGGGATCCCGAAGAGGACGAAGGCGCCGATCATGCCAGCGTCGACCGCCCCCACTCCAGCCGGCGCCAGCGGGAAGAGGTTGGCGACCATGCCGAGGAAGAAGCCCTGGACGACCACCGCCAGCGGCACGTGGACGCCGAAGGCGTGGAACGAGGCCCAGAGAACGCCGATACTGGCGGCCCAGAAGCCGGCGGCGCCGAGCACCGCCAGGCCGCCGCGGCGGGGGTGGGCGAAGAGGCCGAGGGCGAATCGGAACCCTTCGCCCAGGGTGGCGGGGACTTTGCCGGCGGTCCGCAGCCAGTTGCGCGAGCGCTCGCTGTGGGCGAAGCGGGCGAGGCGGCGGTCGGAGTCGGGCGGGATCAGCGCCACCAGGACGCCGAGGATGATCAGCAACCCGGCGATGCCGGCGGGGATGATCGTCAGCTCGACCGAGCTCTTGCCGTTGAGGACGCCGGTCCGTAGCAGCACGCCGAAGACGATCAGGGCGATCGGATAGAAGGCGTAGTGGAGGGAGACGAAGGCGACCATCCGCCGCGCCACGTCGCGGCGCGGCATCCCCGCCTTGCGCAGCGCCCAGTAGGTGACGGCGATGCCGCCGGCGCCGCCGGCGGAAAAGAGCAGGGTCCCGGCGACCCCGGCCATGTTGATCTCGTAGGTCTCTTTCCAGGTCAGGCGCAGGGCGTCGCCGCCGACCACCGCCTTGAAAAGGGCGATGTAGGTCGCGTAGGCGACGACGTTGAAGCCAATCGCGATGCCGATCCAGAGGGGGTCGGCCTCGTCGAGCTTGTCGAGCGCGTTACCGAGCCCGACCACCTTCGGGAAGAGGAAATAGATCGCCCCGAGCAGGATGAAGACGACGACGATGGTCTGAACCAACCGCCGCGTCGTGAAAATCGGCATTTCGGCGAGGCGGTTACTCCCGTTCCCGTTCGCCGAGTCTTCCGGAGACACTCCCTGCAAATTACCCGGTGGCGATCCTCTCCAGACGTTGCAGTACCCCGTTCACCCCGTTAACTAGGGGTTCGGCCAGCGGCTCGCCCTTCCTCACTAGGGCAACCAGGGCCGCTCCGGCGATCAGATCGGTGACGTAATGCTCGCCGAGGTAGACGAGGGCGAAGCCGAGGGTTCCGGCGTAGCCCCAGCCAATCGTGCCCTCTGCCTTGCCGGCTTCTGAGAGCGAGAGGGCCGCGGCCAGTGAGGTGGCGAAGTGCAGCGAGGGCATCGCAGCCCAGGGGTTACCGCCGAGCGCGTCGTAGAGCCGCTCCCAAGCACGCCCCCAAGTCGGTTCGCCGACCTCGACCATGATCCGCCGCACCTCTTCACCGGTCAGTCCCTGCTCCGAGGACCACCAGGGCGGCGCCGTCGGCACCGCGAAGTAGATGACGCAGCCGAGGTCGAAGACCGCCGCCATCTGCCGCGCCGAACGGGGGAAGCGCTCGTTATGGCGAGCGAGGATCAGGGCCAGCGAGAGGTAGGGCTCGATGAACCAGAGCCAGTGGGTCCAGGTGAGGATTTTGTTGACGGCACCGACCTGCGGCAGCCGGCCGAGGGCGCGCTGGAGGCGGGCGTTGGGAAGCTGACCGGCGCCGAGCGCCTTGTCGACCCGGATCGGGTAGCGGGTGTGGAGCCGAGCGCGGAGCCGCTCGGGGTCGTCAAAGGGAAGCTCGTGGGCGACCGTAAAGGCCCACATCTGCATCGCGTAGAGGGCGACGTCGCGCCGCTTTGAGCGTGGATGCAGCACCGCCAGGGCTAGAGGCCCAGCGGCAACGGCAGCGACGGTCACCGGCGTCGGGATCCGCAGGCGGCGGCGCAGGAGGGGGACCGCGACTGCCGCCCCGACCGCCGCGACGGCACCGCTGCGCACCGCCAGCCGAAGCGCATTCGATGAACTGGAGCGCCTCCTCATCAGGCCGGCGAGTATAGGTCCGAGCCCCCAGAGTCGCGGTTCCTTTCGGTCGCCATAGGTCCGAAAGGAACCGCGGGATGGTCGGAAGCCGCGGCGCCGCCTCGCGTGAATAGAATGGCCGCGCTTTGGCGCCCCATTCCCCTGGCACTGACCAGATCGACACCCTGCTCTGGATCGGCATCGTCGCCGCCGGCCTTCTCATGGTCGCGGTCACGGTCGCGCTGCTCTACGTAGTCCGGCGCTTCCGCTCCGAGCGCGGCGTCGAGCCGCGCCAGTTGCTTTCCGGCCGCCGCTTACAGTTCCGGGTCGGCGCCGTTCTCACCTTCTTTGCCGCAGTGCTCTTCGTTCTCGGCATCGTCTACACCGATAACGCCCGCGAAAGGCCAACGACGGGCGATGCCGGCCTCGCCTCCTTGAAAGGCGAACCGCTGAAGATCAAGGCGACCGGCCAGCAGTGGCTGTGGCGCTACGACTACCCGAACGGCGCCTTCTCCTATTACAAGCTCGTCGTCCCGGTCGACACCGCGGTCGAGCTGGAACTGCTCTCCACCGACGTCGTCCACACCTGGAACGTCGCCGACCTGGCCCGCAAAGCCGATGCCGTCCCCGGCAAGACTAACCGCGTCTTCTTTAGCGCTGACGAAGAGGGCTCCTTCAAAGGCGACTCCGCGACCCTCTCCGGCCAGGCTTACGCCTCGATGCGGACCGAGGTCGAGGCCGTCTCGGCCGAGGAATACGAAGAGTTCCTGGAAACGCAGCTAAAAGACATCGAGACCGCCCAAGATCGGGTCGTCGACCTGATTGAAAACGGAGAGACCCCATGAGTCCCAGCCCGCGCCCCGAGCTCGTCACCGACGGTTTTCCGTCCAAGCGGCCGCGCTGGCAGCAGCTTGCGACCTCGGCTGACCACAAGGACGTCGGTCAAATCCTCATCTGCGGCGCCCTCGGCTTTCTCTTCATCGCCCTGATCGAGCTGGTCCTGATGCGGATTCAGCTGCTGGTCCCGGAGAACACCTTCCTCGACCCAGTCTCTTTCAACCGCATGCTCTCTCTCTACGGCGCGAGCGCGATCTTCTTCTTCGCCCTGCCCCTGGCCCTGGGCCTCTTCTACTACGTGACGCCGCTGCAGATCGGCGCCCGCAGCACCGCATTGCCACGCCTCGGCCAGATCGGCCTCGGGCTCTGGGGCGCCGGTGCCGTCGTCCTCTACGCGGGCTTCACCTTCACTCCCTCTGAGGCCGGGGTCAACCCATTGCCGCCGCTGAGCGAGGTTGCCTTCCTCTCCAATAACGGCGTCGACGCCTGGGTGACCGCCACCGGCCTTGCGACCCTCGGTTTCCTCTTCCTCTCGATCAACCTGGTGGCGACGCTACGGACGATGCGCGCGCCTGGCCTCGCTTGGCGCCGCGTTCCAGTCTTCGCCTGGGCCGCCGCCGTCTCCGCCTGGCTGATGGTCGTGGTGGGACCGGTGCTGCTGGCAGCGCTGACGATGTTGATGATCGACCGCCACTACGACGGCATCTTCTTCGCCGACGGGGCAGGCGGCGCGCCGCTGCTCTGGCAGCACCTGAGCTGGATTTTCTACACCGGCAGCTACATGCTGATCCTGATCTTCGCCTTCGGCGCAATCGCTGAAATTGTCGCGACCTTCGCCCGCAAACCGCTCTTCAACCGCACTGTGGTGATGGCTTCCCTGGCCGCGATCGCGGTAATCGGGACCCTGGCCTGGATTCAGAACATGCTGACGGCGCCGATCGGGATCGGCTGGATGTACTACGGGATGCTGATGGCGCTAGCGCTAATCGTCCCCTTCGGCCTCGTCATCTTCAACCTGATCGCCACCCTCGCCGGCGGCACCCTGCGGATGCGGGCGCCGCTGCTGTTCGCGATCGGCGCGATCTTCTCGATCTCGATCGGGCTCGCGGCCGAGGTCTGTCACTCGCTGGTCGCCGCCGCCTGGCATCTGAAGAACACCACCGACGCCACCGCCTCCACCCACTTCGCCCTGATCGGCGGCTCCGTCTTCGGCGGCTTCGCCGCGCTCCACTACTGGTTCCCGAAGATGACTGGCCGGACGATGGGCGAGAGCCTCGCCCGGCTCTCCTTCTGGACGATCCTGGTCGGCCTGCTGCTCGGCTTCGTGCCGCTCTTCCTCGCCGGCACCGAGCAAGGTCAGGTCATTGACGCCTACAAGTACTTCGATGGCACTGGCGTCAACGCCTACAACCTGATCGCCTCGATCGGCGTCTTCATCCTCTTCATCGGCATCGTCCTGACCATCGTCAACGCGATCACCAGCCGCGAGAACGGCGCCGAGGCCGGGCATGACCCATGGGGCGGCGAGACGCTTGAGTGGTTCACCCTTTCGCCCCCCGAGGCGCACAACTTCGACGTCCTTCCCGACGTCCGCAGCCCCCGACCGCTGCGCGACATCCGTGAAGCGATCGGCAATCGCACCCGCCGCAGCGAGCAAGCGACGGCGCGCGAATCGCAGCCGGTAGCCTGAGCGCCATGCAATCCGGTGCCGGCGCGCAAACCGCGCCCAACCCGACGGCGGCCACTCGTTCGATCCTTCCCACCGTCGTCCGCGATTACCTGACGCTGACCAAGCCGAAGGTGCAGTCGTTGCTGCTCTTCACCACGGTGACGACGATGTACGTGGCCGGCGATCCCTCGCTCGGCTTGATCCTCCTCACCTGCCTGGGCGGCGCGCTCTCGGCTGGCGGCGCCGGGGCGATCAATCACGCCGTCGACCGCGACATTGACCGCACCATGGCCCGTACGGCCAGCCGTCCGGTTGCCTCAGGGCGCGTCTCGGCCCGCGCGGCGACCATCTTCGGGCTGACGCTCGCCACCGCCTCCTTCCTGCTGCTCTCGTTGACCGTCAACCCGCTGGCGGCGACGCTCTCGCTCAGCGGCTTCGTCGGCTATGTGGGCGTCTACACCCTCTGGCTGAAGCGGCGGACCCCGCAGAACATCGTCATCGGCGGCGCCGCCGGCGCCGTGCCCCCCCTGGTCGCCTGGGCGGCCGTTACCGGCGAGCTCAGCGGCATGGCCTTCTACATGTTCGCGATCGTCTTCTTCTGGACGCCGCCGCACTTCTGGGCGCTCTCGCTGCTGATGAAGGACGAGTACGCGAAGGCCGGGATCCCGATGCTGCCGGTGGTCCGCGGCGAGGACGAGACCCGCCGCCAGATCCTCCTCTACACGATCCTTCTCTACGCAGTTACCCAGCTGCCCTTCTGCGCCGGCGGCCTCGGCATCGCCTACGTCGTTCCCTCAATCCTCCTCGGCGGCGCCTTCATCTACTTCGCGGTTCGGCTTCTGCGCACGGCGGATCGTCGCTGGGCTCTCCGCACCTATCTCTTCTCCCTCGCATACCTGGCGTTGCTGTTCCTCTCGATGGCCATCGCGGCCAACGTCTGAGCGCTTTCCTCAAGGTCGTTAGGGAGGAGGGTTTGGCACGCCCTCTCGCTGCGAGGGGCACTCGTCGCCTCCTGCGATGTTGATAGAAATCCGGCAATGGATCGCGAGACCGCACGTCGGCAACTGAGCGCAGGGCTTGTCACTGGAGGCATCGCCGCCGGGATTTTCGCCCTCTCGTTCGTCGCCGCCTTCCTCTACATCGCCGCCTAAGCCATGGCCGAGCACCGACAAGTGCCCGAGCCGGGCGAGACGATCTTCACGCCGCGGCCTTCGTGGGCCCCAGTCTTCTTCGCGGGGGGCGTCATGGGCGTCATCTGCGGGATCTTCGCCTCCGGCTTCATCTTCGCCCCCTACATCTGGGGCCTGATCGGCGCGATCTTCCTGCTCGCCGCCTTCCGCAGCATCGTTCGCGGCTCAATCCGCGACTACTACCGCCTCCCGCGCCACCAGGAGACCCGTGGCGCCGCGCTGCCGGTAGAAACGATCAGCAGCCCCCCTCGCTGAATCCAGCCCTGCCGGGCTGAGACCAAGCAGTTCAAGGACGCAGGGAGCGCCGCGTGCTCTGCACGCAAGCGACCGAGGACGCCGAAATGCGCCGGTCTCAGCCCGGCAGGGGCATTTCTGAGGTTGCTCCGTCCGAGGTCCAACAGCGGACGATGTCGCGCATCGAGAGAATGCCGATGGCCTCGCCGTTCTCAAAAACGACCAGGTGGCGGACATTGCGGCGCGACATCTCCGCCGCGGCGCGCTCGAGGCTCCAGTCGGGAGCGGCCGCGAGCACCCCTTCGCTCATGTGTTCGGCAACCTGCTCGCCGTCAGGGTCCTGGCCCTGGGCGACGGAGATCAACAGATCGCGCTCAGTGACGACCGAGGGAGTCGGCATCTCGGCGTCCATCACCAAGGCCGCCCCGGTCCCTTTCTCGACCATCTTCGCCGCTGCCTCGCGCAACGTGTGCGAGGGCCCAACGGTCAACGTGATCTCTGACATCCCGTCCTTCACCTGCATCTGTGACCTCCCGTCGCCTCGGCTTCAAAGTTAGTGCGAATCGACTCAAGATTAGTCCACCAGGGCAAGTAGACGGCACGCTTCCCGGCAGCCTCGACATATAGACTTCCGCCCGCATCACGCCCCATGGATCGCCTGCCGAAATTCATCACTCCGCTGCTCGCCCTCGTGGCCCTGACCGCCCTTCTGGTGGTCGCATCTGGCTGCGGGACGACGGACTCCGATCCAGAGCGGGGTCGCACCCTCTTCAAACAGAAATGTGGCACCTGCCACGCGATGGCGCAGGCTGGAACGACCGCACAGGTCGGCCCCAACCTCGACCACGCCTTCGCGGCAGCTCGCGCCGAAGGCAACGACTCAGACACGATCGAGGGCGTCGTCAAAGCGCAGGTCGAGTACCCGCGCCCGAGCAACGGCAATCCCGCCGTTTCGATGCCGGCCGACCTCGTCACCGGTCAGGATCTCGACGACGTCGCCGCCTATGTCGGCGAATGGGCCGGGGTTCCCGGTGCCGCCCCGCCGAAGGTGCCTGGCGGGCCAGGCGCTCAGGTCTTCGCCAACAACGGCTGCGGCACTTGCCACACCTTCGCCGCGGCTGAAGCCGGTGGCGTCACCGGCCCGGATCTCGACGAAGTACTGAAAGGCGAGTCCCAAGCCCACGTCGAAGAGATGATCAAGGACCCGAATGCGGAAATCGCGAAAGGCTACCCGCCCGACGTGATGCCGCAGAACTACGAGCAGATCCTCTCGGCGAAAGAAATCAAAGATCTCGTCGAGTTCCTGCTCGAAAACACCGGCGGCAGCGGCTCCAAAGGTTGAGCCAGGCGGCCAGGCGGCCGCTGCGATGATGGTCGGTAGATGCGGAAACGCGTGAAAAGCCGCCTCGAGATCTCCCCCTCGCGCTACGCCCAGGTGACCCTGGTCGCCCTCGCGGCCCTCTCCTTAATCGTCCTCACCGGCGCCGCTGTGCGGCTGACGGGATCGGGACTCGGCTGCCCCGACTGGCCCAAATGCTACGGCGGCACGACGCCGCCGCTGGAAATGCACGCGGTCATCGAGTACGGGAACCGACTCCTGACCGGCTTCGTCGGCTTAGCGGTGATCGCCGCCAGCGCCCTCGCCTTCTTCCGCACGCCCTACCGCTGGCACCTTGCCCTCTTTGGGGCCCTGCTGCCACTCGGCGTCATTGGCCAAGCGATTCTCGGGGCCCTGGTCGTCAAGTACCACCTCGCCCCCGGCCTGGTGATGAGCCACTTCATCCTCTCGATGATGCTGCTGGACGCGGCCTTCGCGCTCGCCTGGTGCTCGCGCTACGAACCATGGGAGCGACGCCGCTCGCGGGATCGGCTCAGCGTCTGGGCGGTGCGGGCCTTGATTCCGCTCGGGCAGCTGACGATCCTCGCCGGCACGATCGCCACTGCCTCCGGCCCCCATGCCGGCGCCCACGAAGGGCAGTTGGTGCACCGCTTTGACTTTGAGGGGACCGGCACCTTGGAGTGGGTCGTACAGCGTCACGCTTTGATCGCCACCATCTACGGCATCGCCGCGATCGCCGTCTGGTTCCTCCTGCGGCGACCAGAGGCCGACAGACGGGCCCTAAAGCCCCTGACGGTCGTACTTGGCCTCCTCGCCCTGCAGGGGGCCATTGGGGGGATTCAGTGGGCTCTGGAGCTGCCAGCGGGGATCGTCTGGGTCCATATCGCGATCGCCACCGGCAACTGGCTGGCGATGCTGTGGACGGTTGCCGCGGCGGGACGACTCGCGCCCCGGGCGGAGCCCACCTCCACGCGCCCGACCGAAGCCGAGCAGCCCGCTCCAGCAACCGCGGGATCTGCCTGACGGTTGCTCCCCTTCTGGCTCTCGATCGCGGTCCTCAGCCTCGTGCAGGCCGCGCTCGTAGCGGCCCCAAAGGCCCCCTCACAGGCTCTCCTCCTTCGCCTCCGCAGCCGCTGGTGGGCATTGGTGCTGCCGCTCTCGATCGTCGTGGTTGTCTCCGCAATTGCGCTCGAATCGGCGAGCGCCCGCTTCCTCACCTACCTGGCCCTGGTCACGGTGCCGCCGCTGGCCGCAGCGGCGTTGGGCTGGCTGGGGCGCGGCGCCCGGCCGGCACTGGCCTTCGCCGTGATCCCTCTATTCGGGGTCGCCTGGGCCGCTGAGGGGTCCCTGGGCGGCGAGACGGCGGCCCTGGCGCTCTCCGCCCTTGCTTGCGTCAGTCTTGGCTGGCTCGTCGCCTGCGTCGTCCCTCCGCGCTGGCTGAAGCTGGGGATCTACGTGATGGCGGCGGTCGACGCCTACCTGATCGCCTCCAACCTTCTCCAAGAGCCGAACGCGATCCTCAACGCCGCCGCCCCGGCCGCCGATCTCCCCCGCCTCCAGTTCGCTTCGTTCGGCTCCGCGGTGATGGGCTTCGGGGACCTCTTCATCGCCGCCACCCTCGGCGCCCTCCTCGCCTCCGACCGGCGTCTGCAGTTTCAGGGCGCAGCCCTGGCGGCCGTCATCTGTCCCGCTTTCGACCTGCTCTTCTTCTTCATCGACCAGAGCCCAGCCACGGTCCCGATCGCGCTGACGCTGGCGGCGCTGGAACTACGTCAGCGCGTTACATCTGGGCGATGATCAGACTCGCGAGGCCGACGAAACCGGTGATCATCACCCCTGCGATCCCGAGCAGTCCGTGAAACATGTTCTTGTGAATCCCTTCGAAGCGCAGGTTCATCTCTTTCTGCAGTGATTCGAAGCGGTCGTCCATCCTGTCGAAGCGGCCATCGATTTCCTCGAACCGCTTGTTGACCTTCTGGAATTCCTGCTCCGTCTCGCGCCGCGCCGCTTCGATGTGTTCGTCGACCTGAGCAAACCGTTCATCAACGCGGTCGAAGCGTTCGTCCATCCGCTTGCCAAACTCGTCGAGGCGCTCGTCGGTCCAGCTCTCCCTGGGCATGGTTTGCATGCTTCCAGACTACAGAGCTAAATGCAACATTTTGTCTACGAAGGTAAATTCTCTGAGCCAATATCGCGACGCTTCTGCAACGCCCATCGATATCCATAGACGCAGCCCGCGATCACCAGCGCCAAGCCAAGCAGAGCGCCGATCAGCGGCCGGGTCAGCAGCGTCACCGCGATAACAGCAGCAGCCGCGATTCCGACGATCACGACCCATTTGAAGACGGCGGCCTCGTTCAGCTTCATGCTTAGAGAGGACACCCCCAGGGGAGGATTGTCAGGCGCCTCAGAGGATGTAGACGGTCACGTAGACCACGATCCACATGATGTCGACGAAGTGCCAGTAGATACCGGGCACCTCGACGCCGAGGTGGTCCTTCGCAGCGGGACCGAAGTGGCCTCGGAAGGCGCGGATCGTCGCGAACGAGAGCAGCATCAGACCGACGAAGACGTGGGCTCCGTGAAGGCCGGTGAGGCTGTAGAAGATCGAGCCAAAGGCGAGGTCGCGGGCGCTGAAGCCAAGGTGCACGTACTCGTTGACCTGGATGAAGAGGAAGGTTGCGCCAAGCAGCCAGGTCGCGACCAGGCCCAGTTTCAACCCGGCGCGGTTGCCACGGCGGATCGACTCCAGCGCGTAGTGGATCGTGAAGCTCGAGGAGACGAGGATCGCCGTGTTCATCCCCGCAACTGCAACCGGCAGCTCGTAGGGTGAGGGCGGCCAGCTCGCCGGGTCGACAACGACGCGGAGGAAGAAGTAGGAGGCGAAGAAGGCCCCGAAGAGCATCACCTCGGAGACGATGAAGAGCAGGATCCCCAGCGTCTGACGATCGATGCGCGAACTCTCGTTGGCCTCGGGCGGGCCGTGGTGGTGGTCGGCGTGGTCGTGACCGACGGCTACGGTTGCGCTCTCCATCAGCCCTCCTCCCCCTCGGCTACAGCAGCGGCGACAGCAGCCGCCGGCCGGCCGACCTCGATGTGCTCGACGGACTTATCGGTGATCTCGCGCACGCGGCCGATCAGGTCGTCCTCGAGCCACTGCGAGCCCTCGCCGGCGAAAGTGGAGATGAGGATGTCGTCGATTCGGTAGTGCTCAATCGCGTTCTTGACCGCATAAAAGGGATCTGGGCTCATTGGTTGCCCGGTGGCGTCGATATCGGCGCGGTATAGCTCGGCCAGGGTCGAAGCCAGGTCGCGAACGACCTGCGGCTCACTGACGTCCTCGCCGCGCGGGCAGATGATCGTGAACCGATGCGGGCGGATGTTCGCGCGATCCTTCAGCCGAGCCACCAGGTCGGGGGAGGCAACGGTCTTCGTCGCCACCACCAGCGTGTGGTTCAAGTCCCAGCGGATCGCGTCGTCTTCGATCCGAACCGGGATATGAGTCAGCTTGACCTCGGGTTCGATCTGCTCGCGAACCCACTCAACGAGGTCGCGGCGCGTAAAGCCAAAGCGGGTGTCAGAGAGACAGGAGAGCAGGACCTCACCGGGCCGATGGGCGCGGACAGCGTCGTCCACCGCCAGCGCCGACTCCGGGTCCATCACCTCGCCAACGGACTCGATCCCGAACTCGGCAAGCAGGGCCATCGTCACCTCAACGCGAGCGCGAGCGGCCTCGCGCACCTCATTGGCGTCGATCAGCTGGCCGACCGACGGCTGGTTCTGGGGCGCCGCGACGACGACACCGGACACCTGGTCCTGGCGCTCGCGCACCGCCTGCAACAGCTTGCGGCCGCCGGCAACCTCGTTGAGGAAGACCAGCAGCGGCTTGCGGTCGTCGGCCGACTCCGGGCTCATGAGCTGCTTCCCACCGTGCTTTTCTCACCGGCGGGCACCTCGGCGCTTTCTCCGGCCATGATCGCGTGTTTCGCACCCGGGATCCCGAACTCGTAGGGACCACCGACGACCCGAGGGATCTCATCGAAGTTGTAGATCGGCGGCGGCGAGGAGACCTGCCACTCGATCGAGTTGGCGCGCCAGGGGTTGGCGTCGGCCTTCGGGCCATAGCGCCAGCTGACGACCATGTTGTAGACGAAGACCAGCTGCACGGCGCCGAGCATGAAGGCGAAGGCGCTGATCATCAGGTTCCAGTTGCCGAACTGTTCGGCGTAATCGGCAACCCGTCGCGGCATTCCGTCCATTCCCACCCAGTGCATCGGGATGAAGGTGCCCCAGGTGCCCAGCAGGGTGCCCCAGAAGTGGACGCGCCCCAGTTTCTCGTCGTACATCCGGCCCGTCATCTTCGGGAACCAGTGGTAGACGCCGGCGAAGATCGTGAAGACCGAGCCGCCGAAGAGGACGAAGTGGATGTGGGCGACGATGAAGTAGGTGTCGGAGACGTGGATGTCGATCGGCACCATGCCGAGCATCACGCCCGAGATCCCGCCGATCGTGAAGGTGACGATGAAGGCGAGCGC
>DATDLJ010000112.1:0-48997 GCA_036519395.1 Solirubrobacterales bacterium
GGTGCGGGCGTCCTCGACGATCTCGTCGGCGGCGCGCTCGGCCTGCTTGGTGACCTCCTCGTCGGAGATCAGGCGGGCCTGCTGCTCGCGGGCCTCGCGGACGATCCGCTCCGCCTCGCGTTTGGCCTCGGCCAGCATCTCTTGGCGCTCCTTGACGATCCACCGCGCCTGCTTGATCTCCTCGGGGATCGTCGCGCGCATCTGATCGAGGAGGTCGTAGATCTCCTCGCGATCAACGCGAACCTGATCCGTCAGAGGGACGGGACGGGCGTTGTGCACGACGTCGTCGAGCTTGTCTATGAGGACCAGGACGTCCATTGAAGGTCGTAAGCCTACGTGTATGCGGGGATTTTGGTGAAGAAGCGGTTCAACGAGCCATTTTTTGCAAGCGACCGCCCAAGCGGACGGGACTGATGTTGCACAGCCTACCTGTCGCCCAGGCGTTCCCCCAGCGCCGTCGCGACGTGCGCCGGAACCAGGTCGGAGACGTTGCCACCGAAGGTCGCCATCTCCTTCACGCCGGTGGACGAAAGGAAGCTGTACTGGGCCGAGGCGATCACGTAGATGCTCTCGATACCGGGATCGAGCTTGCGGTTCAGCTGCGCCATCTCGAACTCGTACTCGAAGTCGGAGATCGCCCGCATCCCCTTGACGATCGCCTTGGCGCCGTTCTCGCGGGCGAACTCGACCAGGAGGTTGGCGAAGATCTGCACCTCGACGTTGGCGAGGTCGGCGGTCGCCGCTTCGATGAAAGCCATTCGCTCCTCCGCCGTGAACAGCGTTTTCTGCTTGCGGATCGGGTTATTGACGACGCCGACGACGACGCGATCAAAGACCCGCGAGGTGCGGGTGATGATGTCGATGTGGCCATTGGTGACCGGGTCGTAACTGCCGGGGCAGACGACCGTGCCGTTCTTCTCGCTCACGCGCCCACCTCGCGGTAGATGGTGACGTCGGCGGCGCCGTAGCGGCGTTGGCGCAGCGGCTCCAGCGATTCGACCCGCAGGGGGCGGCGAGCGCCGCTCTCAATTACCGCTCTGCCGTCGGCGGCGAGCAGCTCGGGAAGGTGGGTGTTGAGGTCCTTGGCCACGCGGTCGGCGAGTCTATAAGGGGCATCGACGAAGACGAGATCGAACTTCCCCGCAGCGGGCGACGACGAAACCTGGCCGAGCCAGCGGCCGACATCGGCGCGGACCAACTCCGCCCGCTCGGCAAGGTGCAAGCGCTGGACGTTGCCGAGGGCGGGACGGGTGTCGTGGTCGACCAGGACAGCGGCGGCGGCTCCGCGCGAGAGCGCCTCGATCGCCAGCGCCCCGGTGCCGCAGTAGAGGTCAAGGACGCGGGCGCCATCGACCCGATCGCCGAGGGCGGAGAAGATCGCCTCGCGGACGCGGTCGGAGGTCGGGCGCACCTTCCAGCCACGCGGGGCGACGAGGCGCTGTCCCTTTAGCTCGCCGGCAATAACTCTCATAGGGGGCTCCTCATAAGGGGATTGGATCAGCCGCGGCGGTGCCGAAGCGACGGTGGGCGGCGTCGAGCAGCGGGCCGAGGGCGGGATCGGAGAGGGAGCCGTGACTGCGCAGCAACGTCAGTACCTCGCGCCGGGCCTCCATCAGCACGGCGCCGTCCTCCGGAAGTTTGGCGACGGCGAAGCGCGGCAGACCAGACTGGCGGGTGCCGAGGATCTCCCCCTCGCCGCGCAGTTCGAGATCGATCTCGGCCAGCTTGAAGCCGTCCCCCTCGGCCTCCACCGCGTGCAGCCGTTTCCGCGCCAGCTCGCCGGCTTCTTCGGCGAAGAGCAAACACTGGCTCGGGTGTTCGCCGCGGCCGACCCGGCCCCGCAGCTGGTGCAGCTGGGAAACGCCGAAGCGCTCGGCCCCCTCGATGATCATCACGGTCGCGTTGGCGACATCGATCCCGACCTCGATCACGGTGGTCGAGACCAGCACGTCGGTCTCGTGGGCAGCGAATGCGCGCATCGCCTCCGCCTTTTCCGCCGAGACCATCTGCCCGTGCAGGAGGCCGACCCGGAACTCGCGCAGCTCCCCTGCTCGCAGCCGCTGCGCCTCGACCTCGGCCGCTTTCCCCGGCTGTTTCTCCGACTCGGTGACCAGCGGGCAGACGACGAAGGCCTGGCGGCCCTCGCGCAACCGCCGCCGCAGGAACTCGAAGGCTTCGCCGCGCTGCGCCTCCTCAACGAGCCGCGTCTCAACCGGCTGTCGCCCGGCGGGCAGCTCGTGCAGGGCGGTCGTGTCGAGGTCGCCGTAAGCGGTGAGGGAGAGCGTGCGCGGGATCGGAGTCGCGGTCATGTGGAGGACGTGCGGCGCCATCCCCTCCACCCCCTTCTCGTCGAGCGCCCGCCGCTGGCCGACCCCGAAGCGGTGCTGCTCATCGACCACGCAGAGGCCGAGGCGGGCGAAGCGGACGGTCGGCTCGATCAGCGCGTGGGTCCCCAGGATCAACCCCAGCTCGCCGCTGGCGAGCTGGTCCAGGGCCCGTTTGCGGATCGGCGCCGGGGTGGCGCCGGTCAGCAGCGCGAAGGGAATTGCCTCTTCGGCGAGCAGCTTGCCGAGGGTGATCGCATGCTGCTCGGCGAGCGTCTCGGTCGGCGCCATCAGCACCGCCTGGTAGCCGGCTTCCAGCGCCCGCAGCATCGAGTAGACCGCGACCACGGTCTTGCCGGAACCGACCTCCCCCATCAGCAGTCGCTGCATCGGCTCGCCGGAGTCGAGGTCAGCCTCGATCTCGTCGAAGGCCTTCAGCTGGTCGCCGGTCGGCTCGAACGGCAGCGAGTCCAGCCAGCGGGCGACGAGGTCGCCGGGCTGGCCGAAGCGCGGCGCCGGGCGGGCGGTTCGGTGCATCCGCTGGCGGGTTGCGAGGAGGGCTTGATGGAGGAACAGCTCTTCGAAGCCGAGCCGCTCGCGGGCCGGGTCCAGTTCGTCAATCGACTCCGGGAACTGGACAACCTTGATCGCGTCTCCAACTCCAGCGAGGCGACGACGGGCTCGCAGCTCGGCCGGCAGTCCCTCGATCGCGTTCGGCGCCAGCGCGATCACCTGCTCGATCCATTCGCGGATCTTGGAGCGACGGAGCTCCTCGGTTGCGGAGTGGATCGGGACCAGCCCCTCCCCCGCGCCACCCGGCCCGGAGGCGAGTTCCCATTCGCTTACCGCGAAGCCTTTTCCCGAGAACTTGCCGGTGAGGAGAAGTTCGGTGCCGGGAGTCAGCTTTGACGCGACCCAGGGCTGGTTGAACCAGGTGGCTCGTACGTGGCCCGTTGCGTCGCCGACTTTGACGCTGACCATACGCAGGCGGCCTTTGCGGAACGGCCGGGGCTGAGCGCCCTGGACCGCGACGTGGACCGTTGCGGTTTCGCCGGGCTCAATCGATCCCAGCTCTCGGATGCGCAGGTCTCGGTGGCGCCGGGGAATGTGGAAGAGGAGGTCGCCGACGGTGCGGATACCGGCATCCGCCGCGGCCTCGGCGGTTTTCGGGCCGACGCCTTTGAGACCGCTCAGGCTGACATCCAAGACGCTGGGTCGGGGCCAGTGGACCGGCGCGTCGAGCAGCTCGCCGCGACCGAGCTCGCGGTCGCCGGCGAAGGAGCGCACTACTGCGCCGCCAGCAGCCACCACCAGCTTGGCTGTCCCCCTTCGTGGGTCTCGATCTCAACCCCGTCCGGGACGTGGGTGTCGATCTCCGCGAGCGCGATTGGCGCCCCCTCGCCGGCGATCACGGTGACGATCTCCGCCCCCGCAGCGAGGTGCTGGAGGGTTTGGGTCAAGGTCGAGCCGGCGCCGCCCCAAGCGACGATCTCGCCTTGGGCGAAGCCGACCGCGTCGCCTTTCTTGAAGCGCCCCTGGGCGTCGTCGCGGGCGGCCGGGGCGATGCCGCCGGTGGCAAGGCCGGCCAGCGCCGCCTCGAGCCGCTCGGCGTTCTCCTCCAAGGAGGCGGCGGAGTCAAGCTCGACCAGCGCCAGCAGGCTTGCCTGCTGCGATTTCGCCGGCACCACCCGGGCCGGCTTGTCGGAGAGCTCACAGGCGCGCTCGGCGGCCATGATCACGTTCGAGGAGCTGGGCAGGACGATGACTTCGTCGCTGGCGACGCTGTGGATGCCAGCGAGGAGCTCGTAGGTGGACGGGTTAAGAGTCTCGCCGCCCGGAACCACGAGGGCGCCGAAGTCGCCGAAGAGGCGCTGCATGCCCTCGCCGGCGGCGACCGCGACGACGCCGGTGCGGCCGGCGGCGAGCCGGGCCTCGCGCTCGGCCATTTGCTCGCGCATGTCGGCGACGTCGAGGTTGGTCACCTCGCCGACGCCGTCGAAGACCGCCACCGCTGCCTCTGGCACGTCGGTGTGGACGTGGACCTTGAGGGTGACGTCGTCGCCGACGACGAGGACCGAGTCGCCGAGCCTCTCCAGCCGCGGCAGATACTCGCGATTGCCGAGGCCGTTGCCGGAGACGATGAAGTTGGTGCAGTAGCGGTAGCGGCTGTCCTCGTGGTGGGGAAGGCTGCGCCGCGGCGGCGCATGGTGCGGCACCTCGGGCTCCTCACCGTCGCCGCGCAGGGCCGCGACCACCCCGGCGAGGATGAGGACGAGGCCGTGGCCGCCGGCGTCGACGACGCCGGATTCGCGCAGGACCTCAAGCTGCTCAGGGGTGCGGGCAACGGCGCGCTCGCCGTCTTCGATCGCCCGCTCCAGAACCTCGGCGAGGACCGCATCCTGCTCGGCTTCGGAGGCGTCGCGGCCGAGCCGCTGTTTCTCCTTATCGAGGTGGGCGAGTTGGCGGGAGAGCGAGTGGGCCATCTCGCGGAAGACGGTCAGCATCGTCCCCTCGGCCGGCTCCCGCACCGAGTCGTAAGCGGCATCGGCGGCGCGGGCGAAGGCGGCGGCAACCAGGGTCGGGTCGATCAGCTCGCCGGGACGGCTGGCCAGCTCCTCGGCGGCACCGCGGACGATCTGGCTGAGGATCACGCCGGAGTTGCCGCGGGCGCCCATCAGCGCCGCCCGCGCCAGCGCCTGCACCAACTCGGTGCGACCGACGTCATCGACTTCCCGCCCGTCGAGACGGTCGAGCTCCTCCATCACCGCGCGCAGCGTCATCGCCATGTTGTCGCCGGTATCGCCGTCGGCGACCGGGAAGACGTTGAGGTCGTTGACCTCCTGGCGGCGGGCCTCCAAAGAGGCGTAGGCAGAACTGACGACCCGACGGAAGCGGGCGATCTGGGCTTCGGGCATCTAGCTCAGAATCTAGCCCCCGGACGAGACGTGAGATTGTTCACATCCACCCGCCTGTCGCATTGGTACGGTCCGCGGCCCAATGAGAAGCTTTGCCACTTGGATTACCGGCCACCGCAAGACGGTGGTCGCCGGCTGGATCGTCGCCCTGATCGGGTTCGGGATGATCGCCGGCGCGGTCGGGTCCGACTTCACCGAAGAATTTAGCCTCCCGAGCTCCGATTCCAAGGACGCTCTCGACCTCCTCGAAAACCGTTTCCCGGCCCAGGCCGGCGACTCGGTGCAGATCGTCTACAAGGCGGAAGAAGGGGTCGAGTCGGCGGCGGTCAAATCGAAGATGAAAGCCGTCTTCGCCAAGGTCGAAGAGCTCCCCCACGTCAGCGAAGTCGCCAGCCCTTATGAACAGGGCGGCGCCGGCGCGGTCAGCGACGACGGCGAAATCGCCTACGCGACCGCCCAATTCAACGTCACCACCGACAAGCTCGACGACGGCGAAGTAAAAACGGTGATGGACACCGCCCGGGACGCCGGTGGCGACGGGCTCCAGGTCGAGGTCGGCGGCGCCCCGGCCGAGGAAGTCCGAGGCGAAGAAGAAGAAGGTGGCTCGGAGATGATCGGGGTGCTCGCCGCCGTGGTCGTGCTGCTGATCAGCTTCGGCTCGTTCGTGGCGATGGGGCTGCCGATCGTCACCGCGCTGTTCGCGCTCGGGGTCGGGATCAGCGGCATCACCCTCTTCACCCACGTCTTCGACACGGCCGAGTTCGCGCCCCAGCTCGCCTTCATGATTGGGCTCGGCGTCGGGGTCGACTACGCCCTCTTCATCCTCACCCGCTTCCGCAACGGTCTCGACGAGGGGCTGGAGAAGCGGGAGGCGGCGATCGCCGCCGTCGACACCGCCGGCCGCGCTGTGCTCTTCGCCGGGATCACGGTGATCATCTCGCTGATGGGGATGCTGCTGCTCGGCCTCCCCTTCCTCTACGGGGTGGCGACCGCGGCGGCGATCGCGGTCCTGTTCACGATGATCGCCGCGCTGACCCTGCTGCCAGCACTGCTGGCGTACGCCGGCAACTGGGTCAACCGGCTGCGGATCCCCGGCCTCGGCGGCGGCTCGCGCAGCATCGACGAGAACGGCTGGTGGTTCCGCTGGAGCCGTCGCATCCAGCGCCGGCCCTGGATTGCGGCGCTGCTCTCCGGCGGCCTGCTGATCGCCCTCTGCGTCCCCACCCTGGCGCTGCGGCTCGGCACCAACGACGCCGGCACCGACCCGGCCGGAACGACCACGCGCGAGGCCTACGACCTGCTCGCCGAAGGCTTCGGGCCCGGCTTCAACGGCCCCTTCCAGCTCGTTGCCTCGCTGCCCGAAAAGGGCGACGACGAAGCCCTGCAGGAGCTGCGCACTGAACTGAAGAGCGAAGAAGGAGTCGAGGCGGTCACCGACGTCTCCCTCAACCCGGACGAAACGGTCGGCGTCTTCCAGCTCTATCCGACGACCTCGCCGCAGAGCGAGGCGACGACCGAGCTGCTGGACCGGATCCGCGAAGACGTGATCCCGCCGGTCGAGTCCGCAACCGGCGCCCAGGTCCACGTCGGCGGCATCAACGCGATCTTCGAGGACTTCGGCAACGCGATCGCCGACAAGCTGCCGCTCTTCATCGGCGTCGTCGTCCTGCTCTCGGCGCTGCTGCTGATGATCGTCTTCCGCTCGATCTGGGTGCCGCTGAAGGCGATCCTGATGAACCTGCTCTCGATCGGCGCCGCCTTCGGCCTGATCGTCGCCGTCTTCCAGTGGGGCTGGGGCGCGAGCCTGATCGGCGTCGACGCCACCGGGCCGATCATCTCCTTCTTCCCGATCTTCCTCTTCTCGATCATCTTCGGTCTCTCGATGGACTACGAGGTCTTCCTGATGTCGCGGATCCACGAGGAGTGGGAGCACAGCCACGACGCGACCGAATCGGTGACCCGCGGCCTCGCCCTCACCGGCCGGGTGATCACCGCCGCAGCGGCGATCATGGTCACCGTCTTCGCCTCGTTCATGATCGGCGAAGACCGGATCATCAAACTCTTCGGCCTCGGCCTCGCCTCGGCGGTTCTGATCGACGCGTTGATCATCCGCTCGGTACTGGTCCCAGCCGTAATGCAGCTCCTCGGCGCCCGCGCCTGGTGGTTCCCCGAGTGGCTGGACCGAATCCTCCCGAGACTCCACGTGGAGCCGGCGGAGGGCGACCCCGCGCCGACCGGTGAGTTCAAAGCGGTAAAGCCGGCAAGCGCCGAGTCGGACGCTTAGCGGCGACGCTGGCCCAGCGCTCTCGCGACGTAGACGCCTTGGGTGTCGCCCCCTTGCCCAGCTATTTGGTCGCTAAGAGCGTTGGAACTAAGCGGCCTTGGTGACCTTGCCGGCCTTCAAGCACCTAGTGCACACATAGGTCCTGAGCGGGCGGCCGTTCTCTTGGATCCGGACCTTTTGCAGGTTCGGGTCGAAGCGCCGCTTGGTGGCGACCATCGAGTGGCTTCGGGACTGACCGAACGCTGGTCCCTTGCCGCAGCTGTGGCATACCTTGGCCATAAGGAGCGAGGATGGTACCGGAGAGAAGGTTTGACGCGCGTTAGGAGATTGGGCGTCAGCCCAGCCGCCGCTTGAGCAGGGCCATGCGGGCGACGGTGAGGGCGGCGTTGCGGCCCTGGTCGCGCTTGTCGCCGCCGGAGCGGGCCAGCGCTTGGTCCATCGTGTCGCAGGTGATGACGCCGAAGGCGCAGGGGACGTCGGTGGCGAGCTGGACTTCCTGGATCCCCCGCGCCGACTCGGCGCAGACGAAGTCGTAGTGGTCGGTCTCGCCGCGGATGACGACGCCGAGACAGGCGACGCCGCCGACCTCCGGCCCACCGCCGTCGCGGGCGTTCTTGCGCCGCACCCCGTCGATGTAGGCCTTGGCGGCGAAGGGGAGCTCATAGGCGCCGGGGACCGAGAAGTGCTCGACGTTGCCAATCGGGACTCCGGCCATTTTGAAGCCCGCATCCGCACCCTCCATCAAGCGCAGCGCCAGGTCCTCGTAGAAGCGCCCGACGATCACCCCGAACCGCAGGTTCTCCAGTTTCGCCTGCTCCTTCTCCTCGAACTGCTCGAGGAACGCTCCGGCCTCAGCCATTTGCGCCCCCTGCACTGCCCCTGCCGTCCTTGGCGTCGCGCTCCTCCTCGTCGTGGATCATCTCCTCGTCGAGGGCCAGCCCCTGGTGGTGCAGCGAGTGACCCATCTTGTCGCGCTTGGCGCGCAGGTAGGCCTCGTTGTGGGCGTTGGGGGGCGACTCGATCGGCACCTGCTCGGTGACCGAGAGCCCGTAGCCCTCCAGCCCGACGATCTTTTTCGGGTTGTTGGTGAGGATGCGGATACTGCTCAGGCCGAGGTCGCCGAGGATCTGGGCGCCGATCCCGTAGTCGCGCAGGTCAGCCGGCAGCCCCAATTTGAGGTTAGCTTCGACGGTGTCGGCGCCTTCCTCCTGCAGTTTGTAGGCCCTGAGCTTGTTGAGGAGTCCGATCCCGCGGCCCTCCTGGGAGAGGTAGAGCAGGACGCCGCGGCCCTCGCGCTCGATCATCGCCAGCGCCGCTTCCAGCTGTTCGCCGCAATCGCAGCGCATGCTGTGGAAGACGTCGCCGGTGAGGCACTCGCTGTGGACGCGGACCAGCACGTCCTCCTTGCCATCAATCTCGCCCTTGACCATCGCGACGTGGTGTTTGTCGTCAACCAAGGAGCGGTAGCCGACCGCCTGAAAATCGCCGAAGGCGGTGGGAAGAGCGGTGCCGACGACGCGCTCGACCAGCTTCTCGGTCCGGCGCCGGTAGGCGATCAGCTCGGCAACGGTGATCATCTTCAGCCCGTGCTTCTCGCAGTAGGGGATCAGGTCCGGGACCCGGGCCATCGTCCCGTCGTCGTTCATCACCTCGCAGATCACGCCCGCGGGCGTGAGGCCCGCGAGGCGGGCGAGGTCGACGCTCGCCTCGGTGTGGCCGGTGCGCTCCAGGACGCCGCCGTCTTTGGCCCGCAACGGGAACATGTGACCAGGGACGACGATGTCGCGCGGACCCGACTCGGGGTCGATCGCGATCTGGATCGTGTGGGCGCGATCGTGGGCGGAGATGCCGGTGCTGACCCCGCCCGCGGCCTCGATCGAGACCGTGAAGGCGGTTTCCAGGGGCGCCTCGTTCTTCGCCGCCATCAGGTTGAGGCCAAGCCGTTCGCAACGCTGCGCGGTCAGGGCGAGACAGATCAGCCCCCGCGCCTCCTTGGCCATGAAGTTGACCGCCTCCGGCGTCGCGAACTGGGCGGCCATCACCAGGTCGCCCTCGTTCTCGCGATCCTCGCCGTCGCAGACGACGACCATGCGACCGGCGCGGATCTCCTCGATCGCCTCCTCGATCGTCGCGAACGGGCTCCTGCCCGTGCTCGCTGCCTCTTGTCTCTGGGTCTCCGTCATCTGGCTCACGCCTGCTCCTTTCGCGCGAATGGTGACATCAATCGCTCCACGTACTTGGCAACCACGTCGCACTCCACGTTCAATCGGCTCCCTGCCTGCAATTCCCCCAAGTTGGTCCGCTCCAAGGTCTCGGGAATCAGCGAGACCTCAGCCCAACTCTCCCCCAGCTCGGCAACGGTGAGGCTGACCCCGCTGAGGGTGATCGAGCCCTTGTCGACGACGTAGCGGAGGAGCTCGTCGGGGAGCTCGACTCGAACGCGGCGGGCGAACCCGTCGTCCTCAACGGAGACCACCGTCCCGACCCCGTCAACGTGGCCCTGGACGATGTGACCGCCGAGGCGATCGTCGGCGCGCATCGCCAGCTCGAGGTTGACCTTGGAACCCGGCTCAACGGCATCGAGCGCGGTGACCTCAAGCGTCTGGTTCATCGCCTCGGTCTCAAACGCCCCGTCCTCTACAGCGGTGGCGGTGAGGCAGCAGCCGTTGACGGCGATCGAGTCGCCGAGGGATAGCTGGGTGGCGAGGTCGGTGGCGATGCTCAGGCGCGCACCATCGTCGCTGCGCTCGACCGTTTCAATCCTGCCGACGTCTTCGATCAGTCCGGTGAACACCTCACCACTCCTTGTAGCGGGCCGCGATCAGAACATCGTCGCCTACGTCTTCGGTTGACGACCACAGGGCGGGCAGGCGCGCGGGTCCTGTCTCCGATCGGGGGCTCTGCCTACCGGCAGAATCCTCCCGATCGTCGCCACCCGCGCGGGGGTCCGGATTTGGTTGACGACCAAGAAGCACTGGGGCGATGAAGGTACGCGATTCGTCGAGCAGGTCAGACGAAGCGAAAGCAGAGGCGAGAGTCCTCCCGCCCTCCAAGAAGAGGCTGGTGATGCCGCGGCGACCCAAGGTCCGCAGCGCTGACTCGACGTCGGCGGCGGCGATGGTCTCGGCGCCGGCGTGCCCGAGGGCGCCGCGGCGCTCGCCTGGGGCGTCGTGGGCGGTGACGACGAGCACCGGGGCCTGATCGAGGGTCTTCAAGAGTTGGCTGTCGAGTGGCAGGCGAGCCTGGGAGTCGAAGATGACACGCGCGGGCTGGCGAGCGCCGTCGATGCGGGCAGTGAGCAGCGGATCATCCGCTAGGGCGGTGCCGATGCCGACGGCGATCGCGTCGGATTCGGCGCGCCACTTATGAACCAGCTCGCGGCTCTCGGGACCGGAGATCCAGGGCGAATCCCCGGGTGCGGTCGAGGTCTGGCCGTCAAGCGACATCGCCATCTTGAGGATGACCAAGGGAAGGCCGGTCCTGGCGTGTTTGCGGAAGGGTTGGTTGAGGCGCCGCGCCGCGGTTGCCTCGGCGCCGGACGCGAAAGCCACCTCGACGCCGCCGTCGCGGAGGATGCCGGGACCCCGACCAGCCGCCTTCTCGCTTGGGTCCTCGGAAGCGATCACGACCCGGGCGATGCCGGCCTCGAGGATCGCCTCGACGCAGGGTGGCTGACGGCCCTGGTGGGCGCAGGGCTCGAGCGTCACGTACATCGTCGCCCCAGCCGGATCCTCGCCGCGCTCCCGACAATCGGCCAGCGCCGCCCGCTCGGCGTGCAGCCCACCCAGCTCGGCGTGAAACCCCTCGCCGATGACCTGCTCGTCGCGAACGATCACAGCTCCAACCAAAGGGTTTGGACTCACACGACCCCGCCCGCCCTCAGCCAACTCGAGAGCGCGCCGCAACTGAGCCTGATCCATGGCAGTAAGCTGGGAATTCATGGTTGATTGACTCGTCAATCAGTCTACCGCCCCTCGCGCGGGTGGCGACGATCGGGAGGGCTCTGCCGGCAGGCAGAGCCCCCGATCGGAGACAGGACCCGCGCGCCCAGCGGCAGGCGCCGGAATGGAGAGCGCGAATACGCTGATGGCAATGAAGCTGATCATCCAGATCCCTTGCCTGAACGAGGAGGAGACCCTCCCCGCGACGATCGCCGATCTCCCCCGCGAGGTCCCCGGCATCAACGTGGTCGAGCTGCTGGTAATCGACGACGGCAGCAGCGACCGCACGGTCGAGGTGGCGCGCGAGTGCGGCGTCGACCACATCGTCCGCCTGACCAACAACAAGGGCCTCGCCGCCGGCTTCCAGGCCGGGATGGACGCCTGCCTGAAACTCGGGGCCGACGTCGTCGTCAACACCGATGCCGACAACCAGTACAAGGGCGCCGACGTGGCGAAGCTGGTGGCGCCGATCGTCGCCGGCGAGGCCGACATGGTCGTCGGTGACCGCCAGGTCTCCCAGATCGACCACTTCTCCGGCTCGAAAAAGGGGTTGCAGCGACTTGGCAGCTGGGTCGTGCGCCGACTGTCGGGCACCGAGGTCACCGACGCCACCTCCGGCTTCCGCGCCTACAACCGCGAGGCAGCCCTGCAGCTATTGGTCGTCGACAACTTCACCTACACCCTGGAGAGCCTGATCCAGGCTGGGAAGATGCTGATCGCGGTCGACGAGGTCGAGATCGGAACCAACCCGAAGACGCGCGAGTCGCGCCTCTTTGACTCGACCGGCGCCTACGTGCGCCGCAACGGGCCGGCGATTCTCCGCATCTACGCCCGCTACGAGCCGCTGCGGGCCTTCGCCACCGCCGGCCTCGTCGTCCTCCTGCTCGCCTTCGCCGCCTGGCTGCCGTTCCTGATCGACGCGATCTTCAACGGCGACTCCAGCGGCCACATCCAGTCGCTGATCCTCGGCGCGGTCCTCTTCATCGCCGCGGTGCAGCTCTTCGCCCTCGGCGTAATCGGCGACCTGCTTGCCGGCCAGCGGGTGATGACCCAGCGCGTCTTCGAGCGGGTGCGGCGGGTCGAGCTGGCCGTCGGAGTCGAGCCCTCCCACTACGAGCGCGGCGGCAAACGCGAGTGAGTGAGCAGCAGGGCGGCAAAGAAGCCAACGCCGCCGAATACGGGAAAACCGCGAGCTTCCTCGCGATCGGCGTCGGCCTCACCGGCCTCATCACTTACGCCTACTTCCTGATCGCCTCCCACACCCTCTCTAAGCCCGACTACGGGCAGATCACCGTGCTCTGGTCGGCGGTCTTCATCACCATCTCGACCCTCTACCGGCCGGTCGAACAGCTGCTCAGCCGCCACGTCTCCGAGCGGCTGGCGAAAGGCGAATCGCTGCGGCAAGAGCTGCGCGTCGCGACCACGATCCAGATCGGGCTGGCGCTGTTCTTCGCCGTCGTCGCCCTGGTCCTGCGGGGGCCGATCCAGGATGACCTGCTGGAAGGCAACGAAACCCTCTACTGGGTCTTCTTCGGCGCCGTCCTCTTCTACGCCGCCAGCTACTTCGCCCGCGGCTTCCTCGCCGGTCAGCGGACCTTCGGCCTGTTCACGGCCCTGATCCTCTCCGAGTCGGTCTTCCGCACCCTGTTCGCCGTTCTCGTCGCGATCGGCCTGCTCAGCGGCCAGTCCTGGGTCGCGGTCGGGATCGTCGCCGCGCCGAGCCTTTCGCTGCTGGTCGTCCCCTTCGCTTTCCGCCGGCGAGCGAAGAAAGAGCAGGCTGCCCGCGCCGAGGCGACGACCGCCGATTCCGGACGCGGAGCGGAGGAGGCGGCCGAGGAGCTGACGATGAAGGAGGGCGGCGGCTTTGCCGCAGCGGTGCTGGTGATCATGTTCAGCGAACAGGCCTTCCTCAACGCCGGGCCGCTGATCACCCGCGGTCTGCAAGGCGCCGCCGCCGCCGGCTTCATCTTCAACGTGCTGATGCTCGCCCGGGCGCCGCTACAGCTCTTCCAGGCGGTCTCGACCAGCATCCTTCCCCACCTCACCAGCCTCCACACCTCCAAGGCGCCGGACAGCGAGCGCGAATTCCACCGCTCGGTCCGCGGCGTCCTGCTTGGGGTGGCCGCCTTCACCGCCTTCACCGCGCTCGTCGTCCTGATCGCCGGGCCGCAGCTGATGCAGCTCGCCTTCTCGAAGAAGTTCGAGTACGACCGGCCGGGTCTGCTGCTGGTGACTTTGGGTATGGGCCTCTACCTCGCCTCGGTCACCGTCAACCAGGCTTGCCTCGCCCAAGGGCAGGTGCGGCGGGCGGCGGTGCGCTGGATCAGCTGCGCCAGCTTCTTCATCCTCTGGAACTTCTTGCCGCTCGTCAGCAACGAGTTCCGCCGGGTCGAGATCGGCTTCGCGCTGACCGCCGGAGTGCTCTTCGCCCTCCTCTACCTCGTTTACCACCGCCCGCACGGGCGCGAGGAGGACATCCCGCGCGAGGGCTCGACCGAGGAACTGGAGCTGCGGCTCGCCTCGATCGACGAGAACACTTAGCGCGGACTCAGCGTTCCCTCTGCGCTCAGCGTTTAACGCTGTTCAACCAACCTCCTCTTCCTCTAGGTTCCCCCGATGGGAGCCCACGACGCCGAGCTGATCCTGATCGCGGGTGGCCTGCTGGCCGCCGGCATCTTTGGCGCCCTGCTCGCCGACCGGGTGCGGGTCCCCGGACTGCTGCTCTTCCTTGCCCTCGGGATGCTGGCCGGCTCCCAGGGGATTGGCGGGATCGAGTTCTCCAACATGGAGCTGGCGCGGACGCTGGGCACGATCGCGCTGATCCTGATCCTCTTCGAGGGCGGCCTAACCGCCGGCTGGTCGGAGATCCGGCCGGTGCTCGGCACGGCAGCCTCGCTGGCCACGATCGGCACCGTCGTCACCGCAGTAATCGCCGGCCTCGCGGCGAAGCTGATCTTCGACCTCAGCACCCTGGAAGGGATGATCGTCGGCGCCGCCATCGCCGCCACCGACTCGGCCGCGATCTTCGCCGTACTGCGCCGCTCGACCCTCGAGAAGCGGCTGGCGCGCTCGCTCGAGGGCGAGTCCGGGATGAACGACCCGGTCGCGCTGCTGCTGGTGATCGGGTTCATCGAATGGATCCAGGAGCCAGGCTTCGGGTTAGCGGACATGGTCGGGCTGCTGGCGATCAAACTGGCGGTCGGGATCGGTGTCGGCTACCTGGTCGGGCGCCTCGCGGTGGCGGCATTCAACGCCGTGCGGCTGCCGACCGACGGGATCTACCCGGTGGCGACGATCGCGATCGCCGCCCTCTCCTTCGGCCTTGCCGAGGCCGCCCACGGCTCCGGCTTCCTCGCCACCTACCTCACCGCGCTCGCCCTGGGTGGCGCCAACATCCCCGCCCGCCGCACCGTCGTCGCCTTCCACGAGGGGCTCGGCTGGGTCGCCCAGCTCGCGCTCTTCATCCTCCTCGGCCTGCTCGTCTTCCCCAGTCAGCTAGACGACGTAGCGGCGAAGGGGCTGGC
Organism: Solirubrobacterales bacterium; assembly: GCA_036519395.1. Taxonomy (GTDB): domain Bacteria; phylum Actinomycetota; class Thermoleophilia; order Solirubrobacterales; family 70-9; genus VAYN01. The sequence continues at coordinate 14,989 of DATDLJ010000112.1, forward strand.
ACTCTCGGCGGTGCTGATCCTGGTCGCGCGCCCACTGGCGACCTTTGCCGCCACCGCGCTGGCGCCGATGAACGTGCGCGAGAAAGTGATGCTTGGCTGGGCCGGGCTGCGCGGCGCGACCCCGATCTGGCTCGCCACCTTCCCGGTCGTCGCCGGGATCGCCGGCGGCGAGGAAGAGTTCGCGATCGTCTTCTTCGTCGTCGTCACCTCGACCCTGGTCCAGGGGGCGAGCTTCGAGCCGCTAGCAACGCGCCTGGGCCTGACCACCGACGAGCCGGCGCTGCCGCGGCGGCTGCTGGAGTCGGGACGGATCCGGCGCATGGGCGGCGACGTGATCGCCTATCGAGTGCCAGAGGGAGCGGCGATCGCCGGCCACCGGGTCCGCGACCTCGAGCTGCCGCGGGAGGCGCTGGTCAACGTGATCGTCCGCGACGGCAACGCGATGCCGCCGCGGGGATCGACCGAGCTACAGGAGGGCGACGAGCTGCACATCCTCGTCCGCAGCGAGCTGCGCGACGAGGTCGAGGGCCTGACCAGCCACTGGGCCAAAGGGCCAATCGGCAGGCCGGCACCGCCGGCGCTGCCGCGGCGCGGCGCCTCGCAGGTCTTCACCGTTCGTCCGGCGCGCGGCGACGGTGAGCTGGGCGAGGAGATCGACGGCATCCCGATCGTCAGGGTGATGCGCGACCGCAGCGAGCGGGGTGCCTACCTCGTCGCCCTTGCCGACGGGCGCTACGCGGTGCTGAGCGCCGGCCTGATCGCGATCGGCGGCCGGCGGGCGTTGGCCGGCTGGTGCGAGGGGCGCGCCGCGCGAGACGACGTCGACGCCTCCGAGCGCGCCTGGTGGCAGGAGGTGACCGGAGCGCTGATCGCTAGGGGACGCTCAAGCGGCGTTGGCCGCAGCAGCGATCTCGGCGTAAGCGGCAGCGGGATCGTCGGCTCCGAAAACAGCTGAGCCGGCGACAAAGAGTTGAGCTCCGGCGCTGGCCAACGAGCCGGCGGTGGTCACGTCGACGCCGCCGTCGACCTCGATCCGGGCGTCTCCGACCAGCGGCACCAACCGCTCGACCTTGCTGGGCGAGGTCGCGATGAACGACTGGCCGCCCCAGCCAGGATTGACAGTCATGCAGAGGACGATGTCGGCCATTCCGCGCAGCTCCCCCACCGCCTCGACCGGGGTGCCGGGATTAATCGCCACTCCAGCCAGGCAGCCGAGCTCGCGGACCGCGGCCAGGGTGCGGTGGGCGTGCGGCGTCGCCTCCTCGTGGAAGGTGATCGAGTCGGCCCCAGCCTTGGCGAAGTCCTCGATCTGGCGCTCCGGCGCCTCGATCATCAGGTGGACGTCGACGGCACCGCCGGCATCGTGCACCTGATCGGCGATCGCGCTGAGGACCAGGGGCCCGATCGTGATCGGCGGGACGAACTGGCCGTCCATCACGTCGAAGTGGATGACCCGCGCTCCGGCGGCCATCACCTCCTCGATCTGCGACCCGAGGCGCGCCATGTCGGCGGAAAGAATCGACGGTGCCACCCGCCGCTCCGCCAGCAGATCTCGAAATCGCTCGCTCACGGCGCTGAGCCTACTGAGCGCGTGCGGACGCGGACTACGCGATTCGCAACATGGATGCCCCGCATGCCTGGCATTCCATGTCGGCGGTATTGGTCATCCGCGCGATCGTCTGGTGGGTGCCGCAGTTGGGGCACTGGGAGACGAGTTCGAAGCGGGTGAGGCAATTGACGCAGCGAAGGCGGCCCGGCAGCTGGGTTGGGCGCAGCCAGGGCTCGCCGCAATTCGGGCAGGAAGCGCGTCCCAGGGGGTTCGAGTCCCCCTGAGTCGACTGGTTGGGGTGGCTCATCCCCTTAATCATGCCGGTTTGGCGCTCCTCGTAAGCCGGGCGATGAAAAAGCCGGTCGTGCGGTCGCGATCCGGACGCAGCTGCAGGCAACGCGCCTCGGCCGGGGCGGCGAGACCGGGAGCGAGCGCGCCGAGGTCATCGAGCTCAAGCGCCGGCACCTCGCCGGCCGCGGACGCTTGCAGCAGCGCCGCCACCTGATCCTCGTTCTCGCGGCGCGAGATCGTGCAGGTGGAATAGACGAGGGTGCCGCCCGGTCGCAGCAGGCCAACGGCGTTGCGCAGGAGCTCGGCCTGGATCTCGGCCACGCGCTCGATCGTCCGCGGTGATTTGCGCCAGCGCGCATCCGGGCGTGAGGCGAGGGTGCCGAGGTCCGAGCAGGGAGCGTCGAGGAGCACGCGGTCAAACCCCGGCGCCATCCCAGGCTTGCGCGCGTCGGCCTCGATCACGCTAACGCTGCGCAGGCCGAGCCGCCGCGCCTGGTCGGCGACTTCACCGGCGCGGGCGGGGTCGAGCTCAACCGAGATCACCTCGCCGCGATCGCCCATCCGCTCGGCGATCTGCCCGGTCTTGATCCCCGGCCCGGCGCAGAGGTCCAGGACATGCTCGCCTTCCTGAGGGTCAAGAACCTCGACCACGGCCGCCGAACCGCGACTCTGCGGGGTGAGCTCGCCGGCGTTGATCGCGGCGGGCACCGTCTCGCCGGTGCGACCAGCGATCACGATCGTCTCCACGGCGGCGAGCGGCCACTCCGTTACCGGCGCATGCGCTTCCACCCCAGCCTCGGCCAGACGCGCCAGCGTCTGATCCCGGTCCTGCCGCAGGCGGTTAACGCGCATCGCAACCTCAACCCGCTCGTTGGCGGCGGCGAGGGTGGAACGGGTGGCTTCCGGACCAAGCTCCCGCCACCACAGCTCCGCCAGCCACGGCGGCGCTGAGGCGGCAACCGCAGCCGCGGCAGGGGTCGATTGGTCCTCCAGGAGGGCAGCGATGAGCTGCTCGCGCTCGCGAACGGCGCGCCGCAGGACCGCGTTGACGAGCCCGGAGGCATGGGCGGCGCCAGCCGCCTTGACCAGCTCGACCGCCTGGTCGACGGCGGCGTGGTCGGGGGTCCCGTCGGCAAAGAGCAGCTCGTAGAAGCCGAGTCGCAGCGCCGCCAGGACCGGCGGATCGAGCAGCCGGGTCGAGCGGCCGGCGAGGCGCTCGATCGCGACATCGCTGGTCCCGCGCCGCTGGACCGCGCCATAGGCGAGGCGCTGGGCTTGGGCGCGGTCGCGGCCGCTGAGCTCGAGGCGGTCGGCCTCGGCGCGAAAGGCGCGCTCGGTGAAGGCGCCGTCCTCGAAGGTGGCGCGAAGGGTGGCGAAAGCGAGGGCACGGGCGGGCGCGACCCGACTGGGAGCCGAGGCTCGGCTCGGATCACTCATGTGCCCGGCAACGGATGCCCGCGCAGGTAAGCGTCAGCCGGCATCGGCTTACCGCCCGGCGGCTGCACGACCTCGAGCCGCAGCGCGCCCTCGCCGCAACCAAGTAGGAGGGCGCCTTCATGGGCCGCCAGCCTGCCCGCCGCTACCGCCTCAATGGGCTCGACGGCGTGCGCCCGGCGCACTCCCAACCGATCGCCCTCCGGCAGCTCCAGGTAGGAGCCGATGTGCGGGGTCAGGGCGCGGACCTTGGCCGCCAGCTCGGCCGCTGGGCGGTCGGGGTCGAGGCGCCGCTCACCGGCCTCGATCTTTTCCGCGTAGGTGACCCGGCCCTCATCCTGCTCGGTGAACTCGAGCGCTCCCTGGGCCTGAAGGTCGAGGGCGCGCACGAGCAAGTCGCCGCCGCGGTCGGCGAGCCGGGCCGCGAGCGAGCCGAAATCCTCGTCGGGCTCGATCGCTACCTCCTCGCAGAGCGCCACCGGGCCCGAATCGAGCCCCGCGGTCAGCTGCATCACGCAGACGCCGGTGACCGGGTCGCCGGCCATGATCGCCCGCTCGATCGGGGCGGCGCCGCGCCAACGCGGTAGCAGCGAGGGATGAACGTTGAGCAGCGGAAACTCGGAGAGGAGCGGCTCGCGGATCAGCTGCCCGAAAGCGCAGACGATGACCGCCTCCGGCGCTGCGGCGCGGATCCGCCCCAGCGCCTCCTCGTCATTGACGTTCTCGGCCTGCAACAGGGCGAGGTCAAGCTCCTGCGCGGCGAGCGCCGCGGGGGGCGGCTGCACCTTGCGGCCGCGACCCTGGCGGCGATCGGGCGGGGTGACGACGAGGGTCGGCCGGTGGGACGAACCGGCAAGCCGCCGCAGAACGGTGGCGGCGAAATCCGAGGTGCCGAGGTAGGCGGTCTTCACGCGTCGGCGCGCGGCTCGCGCAGCTCGCCCTCTTCGGCGATCTCTTCCTCCGAGGAGGGGCTGTAGCTGCCGCCCTCGCGCAATGCCCGCAGCGCCGCCTTGCGCTGGTCGCGGGGGGTGCGGTCGAGAATCAGGACACCGTCGAGGTGATCGAGCTCGTGCTGCAAGACCCGCGCCTCGAGACCGGCCGCCTCGATCACGATCCGCTCCCCCTCGACGTCGCGACCGCTGAAACGGGCGTAAAGGGGACGCTCAACGTCCATCGAGACCCGCGGCAGGCTGAGGCATCCCTCCTCGGCGACGGCGATCTCCTCCGAGAGCCACTCAATCTCGGGGTTAATCAGGGCGGTCGGCTCGCTCTCCGGCCCCGCCTGGAAGACGAGCAAGCGGCGCAGGCTCCCGAGCTGGGTCGCCGCCAAACCAATCCCGAGCCCGTCCTGCATGATCGCGATCATCCGCTCGACCTCAGTCCGCAGCTCGGGTCCGAACTTGGAGATCGGCGACGCCTTGCTCTTCAGCACCGGGTCCCCGAACTTGACCACGTGGGCGAGCGCCGCTTCGCGCCGCTCCAGCAGCTCGACTTCGAGCTCGCGCTCCTCGGCCTCGGCCTCGCGCTCCTCCGTCTTCACATCGTCACTCATCGGGGCCCTGAGTCTAAAAGGCGTCAGCGTTCTGATACTTCCTGCGTGGAAGCCATGGCACAACCGCGAATCGCGATCGCCACCTGCGCCGACTATCCCGAGCTGAAGGGCGACGACGAGCTGCTCTGCGAGGCACTGCGGGCGCGCGGCTGCGAAGCGGAATCGGTCGTTTGGGACGAAAAGGGCGTCGAGTGGAGCAGCACCAACCTCTGTCTGGTTCGATCGACCTGGGACTACCACGACAAGTACGAGCGCTTCCTCGCTTGGACGCGGGAGGTAGAGGCGACGACGGCGCTGCACAACCCGGCCGGGCTGATCGCCTGGAACAGCGACAAGTCCTACCTGCGCCAGCTCACCGAGCGCGGGGTTCGGACCGTGCCGACGCTATGGGTGGAGCCCGGCTCGGATCTCGATCTGGCGACGGCGCTGGCCGAGCGAAGCTGGGAAGAGGCGGTGGTGAAGCCGACGGTCGATCTCGGCGCCAAGAACCTGCACCGGGTGCGAGCGGGCGACGAGGTACAGGGGGCGTTGGAGGACGTCCTCACCCGGGGCAAGGCGATGGTCCAGCCCTTCTTCCCCTCGCTGGAAGCCGAGGGCGAGCTGTCGCTGATCTACATCGAGGGCAACTTAAGCCACGCCGTCCGCAAGCGCCCCGCCAACGGCGACTTCCGAGTCCAATCAATCTGGGGCGGAACGTTCGCCGCCGCGGAATCCGGTGCAAAGCAAGAGGCACTGGCAAAGCAGGCCCTAGCAACCCTCACCGAACCACCCCTATACGCCCGCATAGACCTCGTCAACGACCTCGAAGACAACCCGGCGCTGATCGAGCTAGAGCTGATCGAGCCCAACCTCTACCTAAGCACCAACCCGACCGCCACCGACCGCCTGGCAGAGGCCGTACTCAAGCGACTGTCGTAGAGGCCACCACTACTGCGGATCGACGTCAACTCCAATCGCCACATCCTTGAGCGACCGGTCCCCAACCTTCGCTTCGACCACCTCCCGCACCGCAGCAACGGTCCCGGCCCGGTCGCCGGTCTTGATCAAGATCCGCCGCCGGTAGCGGTTGCGGACCCGGAACATCGGCGCCGGGCCGAGCAGATCCGAGCCTTTAGGTAGCGCCTGGCGCAGCTCTTTCGCCACCGCCGCCGCGGCGACATCGAGCTTGTCCTCCCGCTCGCAGGCGAGGTTGATCCGGGTCAGGTAGGAGAACGGCGGGTAGCCGAGCACCTCGCGCCTCCCCAGCTCGACTTCGAGGAAGCCGGCGGAGTCGTGGCGGGCGGCGTGCTCGATGCTGGAGGCGTTTGGAGCCAGGGTTTGGACGATCACCTCTCCCCCGGCCTCGCCGCGTCCGGAGCGGCCGGCGAGCTGGGCGACCATCGCAAAGGTCCGCTCCTCGGCCCGGAAGTCGGGGAAGCGGAGGGTGGCGTCGGCATCGAGGATCACGCTTAGGGTCACCTCGGGGAAATCGTGCCCCTTGGCGACCATCTGGGTGCCGACGAGGACGGCGCTTGGCGTTTCGTCGAAACGGGCGAGGATGCGAGCGTGGGCGCCGCGCTCGGCGGCGGTGTCGGAGTCGAGGCGGAAGACCGGCATCGGCGCCAGCCGCTCGGTCAGCAGCGCCTCGATCCGCTCGGTGCCGGCGCCGGCGCGAGAGAGCGTCGTCGACGCGCACTCGGGACAGGCGCGCGGCTGCCGTTCGGAATGGGCGCAGTGATGGCAGACGAGGCGGCCGCTGTGGCGGTGGACGATCAGCGAGACGTCGCAGTTGGGGCAGTCCCAGTGGTGTCCGCAGGAGCGACAGGTGAGCCAAGGCGCAAAGCCGCGGCGGTTGATCATCACGATCGCCTTCGCCCCCGCAGCGCGAACTTCCTCCAGCGCTTCCCAGGTCTCGGTGTGGATCGGCCCTGAGCGGGGGTCGGCGCCGCGCATGTCGACCAGGTGGACCGGGGGCATCCGGCGGCCGTCGACCCGCCGCGGCAGCTCCACGCGGGGCAGCTCCAGCCAGCTCTCCGGGCGCGGGGTCGCGGTGCCGGCGACGAGGACGGCGCCGCTGTCCTCGGCCCGTTTACGGGCGACCGCGCGGGCGTCGTAGGTGGGGTCCCCCTCCTGCTTGTAGGAGGGGTCGTGCTCCTCGTCGATGACGATCAGGCCGAGGTCGCGGACGGGGGCGAAGACGGCCGATCGGGGGCCGACGCAGACGCTGGCTTCGCCGCTGCGCAGGCGTCGCCACTCGTCGTAGCGCTCACCCGCCGAGAGGGCCGAGTGGAGAACGGCGAAGCGATCACCGAGGCGGGCGCGGAAGCGGGCGACCGCCTGCGGGGTGAGGCCGATCTCGGGGACGAGGACGATCGCGCCGCGACCGCGGGCGAGCGCCGCCTCGACCGCCGCCAGGTAGACCTCGGTCTTGCCCGAGCCAGTGACACCGTGGAGGAGGAGCTTCGGCGGCGCGTCGGCTTCACCGTCGAGGGCGGAGACGATCGAACGCACCGCCTCCTGCTGTTCCGGCAACAGCTCGGGAATCGCCGCGGCCGCGGTCAGGCTCGACCCGGCCGGGGCGCGGCGCACGTTGGCGCTACGGGTGGCGACCAGGCCGCGCTGCTCGAGCCGCCGCAAGGTCGCCCGCTCGGAGCCGACCGCGGTCGCCAACTCGCCCGCCGACATCTCCCCCGCTCGCAGCGCCTCGAGCACGGCCCGCTGCTTGGAGCCGAGGCGTTCGCCGCCCTCCAGGGCAGCTTCTCCCGCCGGCAAGATCGCCGCCCGCAGCTCGGTCTTCGTCCGCACCGTCCGTCCTCCGCTGCCGGTTCCCGTGCCGGGCGGCAGCACCAGCTGCAGGCCGCGCGAGGGCGTCGAGCAGTACTCGCGGGCAACCCAGAGGCCGAGGCGGACCAGATCCGGCGTCGCCCCCGCCTCCAGCGCCTCCAACGGCTCCGCCAGGCGCTCCGGCGCCAGCTCCGAGGTCTCGGCGACCTCGACCACGACCCCCAGCAAACGCCGCGGACCAAAGGGGACGCGGACGACGCTGCCGACGCCGACCTCCTCCATCGCCTCCGGTCGTCGGTAGTCGAAGGGGCCGCGCAGGGAACGCGCGGTGGTCAGGGGCTCGACCCGGAGAATCGCCATCCAACCGAGGTTATGGGTGACGGGGGATGCCCTGGCCTGATGCCGACCGAGGTCATATGCTGCGCCGCGTGAGCCTCAACCTCAACCCCGGCGAGCGGGTGATCTTCGAGGGGCACCCGTCCTGGCGGGCGATCCTCGGCTTCTACCTCAAAGGGGTCTTGGTCGCGATCATCCTTGGAGTAATCGCGAAGCTGATCAACGGCAACGGCACCGCCTTCCTGGTGATCCTCGTCGTCCTCGCGATCACCCTCCTGGCCGGCTTCGTCAAACGGGTGGCGACGACCTACACGATCACCGACCGCCGCCTCAACATCAAGCGCGGGATCATCTCCCGCGAGATCCAGGAGACGCGCCTGGAGCGGGTCCAGAACGTCAACTACAACCAGAGCGTCTACCAGCGGCTGATGCAGATCGGCGACGTCGACTTCGACACCGCCGCGACCGACGACTACAACTTCATCTTCGCTGGGGTGGCGAACCCCGGCGAGGTCGTCCACGCCGTGGACCAGGCAACCCGTTCCGGCTCGGCTGGGACGCACGGCCTGGGCGAGCCCCAGCCACCGGCTGGCAGCTAGAGGCGACTAAGCGGCGGCAGCTTCGGCGCCGGCCGCCTCGCGGAGGGCGTCGGCGCGGTCGGTCTGCTCCCAGGTGAAGTCATCGTCGCCACGGCCGAAGTGGCCGTAGGCGGCGGTCTTCTGGAAGATCGGGCGGTGCAGATCGAGGTACTCGCGGAAGGCGCCGGGACGCATGTCGAACTCCGCCTCGACCAGCTGGGAGATCCGGCTGTCGGGGAGCTTGCCGGTGCCGAAGGTCTCGACCATCAGCGAGACCGGGTGGGCGACCCCGATCGCGTAAGCGACCTGGACCTCGCAGCGCTGCGCCAGCCCCGCGGCGACGACGTTCTTCGCCACGTAGCGGGCCGCGTAGGCGGCCGAACGGTCGACCTTGGACGGGTCCTTGCCGGAGAAGGCGCCGCCGCCGTGGCGGGCCATGCCGCCGTAGGTGTCGACGATGATCTTGCGGCCGGTGAGGCCGGCGTCGCCAACCGGACCGCCGATCACAAACTTGCCGGTTGGGTTGACGAGGAACTCACTCTGCAGCTCGGCCGGGTCAAAGCGACCCGGGACCTCGGCCTCGAGCACCGGGAGGACAACGCCCTCCCACAGCTCCGGCTTGATCTGGCTCTGCGAGTCGATCCCGTCGTCGTGCTGGGTGGAGATCAGAAGCTTCTCGACCGCGACTGGGCGGCCGCCGGCGTAGCGAACCGAAACCTGGGTCTTGCCGTCGGGGCCGAGGTAGCCCAGCGCCCCGTCCTTGCGCACCGCCGCCAGCCGTTCGGCGAGGCGGTGGGCGAGGTGGATCGGCATCGGCATCAGCGCCTCGGTCTCGTCGCTGGCGTAGCCAAACATCATTCCTTGGTCGCCGGCGCCGGCGACGTCGAGCTCGTCGGTGTCGGCGGTGTCGAGCTTGGTCTCGTAGGCCTGGTCGACGCCTTGGGCGATGTCCGGCGACTGCTCGTCGATTGAGACGATCACCGAGATGTGGTCGCAGTCGTAGCCGTAGCTGCCGCCCTGATAGCCGATGCCGCGCACGGTCTCGCGGACGATCTCCGGGATGTTGAGGTGAACGGGGGTGGAGATCTCCCCCGAGACCACCGCCATGCCGGTGTTGACCAAGGTCTCGCAGGCGACGCGGCCGCCCGGATCCTCCGCCATGATCGCGTCGAGGACGCCGTCGGAGATCGCGTCGGCGACCTTGTCGGGGTGGCCCTCGGTGACCGACTCCGAGGTGAACAGGTACTCGCCCTCTGCCAACGGCTTGGAAGTCATGACGGGAAAGACTAGAGGAAATTTGTGCGGTGGCGGAAGGTCACTCGCCGTACCGCCTGCGTCCCGATGCAGGCACGAAATCGATCACCAGGGGGACGCCCTCCAGCTCATACCGCTCCCGCATCCGGTTCTCCAGGTGATAGGCCCAATCGCGGACGATCAGTTTGCGGTCGTTGACCTGGATCGCCACCCGTGGCGGCTTATCTCCCACCTGCGCCGAGTAGTAGAGGCGCAAGCGCTTGCCGCGGCGCGAGGGCGGCGGCGTCTTCGCGACGACGTCGGAAACAAAGCGGTTCAGCGCCGGGGTCGGGATCCGCTCCGCCGCTTTGTCGGCCAGTTGCAGCGCCCGCGGCAGGAGCGTGGCGACGTTGCGACCGCGCTGGGCGGAAACGGTGATCACCGCGGGGCGCAACCGCAGCTTGCGTTCGACCCGCGCCCGCGCGTCGTCGATGTCGGTCTCGGTGATGTCCCACTTGTTCATCGCCAACAAGGTGGCGCAGCCGGCTTTCATCGCCATCTCCGCCACCCTTAAGTCCTCGGCGGTGACCCCCTCGGAGGCATCGCAGACGACGATCGCCACGTCGGCGCGCTCGACCGCGCGTTCCGAGCGCAGCTGCGCGTAGTAATCGACGGTGCCGGCGACCTTGGCGCGGCGGCGCAGCCCGGCGGTGTCGACGAGGATCACCGGGCGGCCGTCGACCTCAAGCCGGGTGTCGATCGCGTCACGGGTGGTGCCAGCGATGTCGGAGACGATCACCCGCTCGGAGCCGAGGAAGGCGTTGACAAGCGACGACTTGCCGACATTGGGCCGGCCGATGACGGCGATCCGGACGGTGCCGTCCTCCTCGGCCCGCGGCTCGCGCTCGCCGAGGGCGGCGACGATCGCGTCGAGCAGGTCGCCGGTACCGAGCCCGTGGGTCGCCGAGACCGGCAACGGCTCGCCGAGACCGAGCCCGTGGAACTCGGCGGCGATGCCGTAGTCGTTGGCGCGATCGGCTTTGTTGACGACGGCAAGCACGGGGACCGCGGCGGCCCGCAGCGTCTTCGCCAGCTCGGCGTCGCCGGCCCGCAAGCCGGCCCGGCCGTCGACGACGAGGAGGATTGCGTCGGCTTCGGCAATCGCCAGCCGCGCCTGCGCCTGCACGTCGCGGGCCAACTCGGCCTCGTCGCCGAGGTCGATCCCGCCGGTGTCGATGAGCTCGAAAGGGACGCCGTTCCACTCCGTGGCGAGGCGCTTGCGGTCGCGGGTGACGCCGGGCTCGGGTGAGGTCACGGCCTCGCTGCCGCCGACCAAGCGGTTGACGAGGGTGCTCTTGCCGACGTTGGGGAAGCCGACGACGGCGACGGTGGGGAGGTTCATGCCAGGCCCCGCTCGCGGGCGAGGGCGACGATCCGCCCAACGACCGCGTTGAAGTCGAGTCCCGTCGTGTCGAGCTCGACCGCGTCGTCGGCGGGACGCAGGGCGCCGTGCTCGCGCTCGGTGTCGCGGGAGTCACGTTGTCGCTGCGCCTCCAGCACCGCCTCGAAGTCTTCCCCGGCCTGCGCCGCGCGGCGCCGCGCCCGCTCCTCATCGGAGGCGGTGAGGAAGACCTTCAGCGGTGCGTCGGGGCTGACCACGGTGCCGATGTCGCGGCCCTCGGCGACGTAGCGGCCGGCGGCGATGAGCTGCTGCTGGCGGGCGACCAACGCCGCCCGCACCCGGGGGTGGACGGAGACGCGAGACGCGGCGGCGCTCGCCTCGGGGGCGCGGATCTCCTCGCTGACGTCGCGGTGCCCAAGCAGAACCCGCGGCCCGTCGAAGTTGATCTCCAATCCCTCGGCAAGGGCGCCGAGCGCCTCACCGTCGTCGAGGTCGATCCCGTCCTCCAGCGCCGAGAGCGCCACGCAGCGGTACATCGCGCCGGAGTCGAGGTAGGTCCACTCGAGCTCGGCGGCGACGGCACGGGCGACCGTGGACTTGCCGGCCCCGGCGGGCCCGTCGATCGCGATCACCATGGGTGCAGGGTATGTATTGACGATGGTCAGCCGCCGAGCAGCGAGGCGAGGTCCGCCTCGAAGCCGGGATAGCTGACCGCGGCGGCGTCCATGCCGACCACCTCGACCCCATCACTCGAGGCGAGGCCGGCGACGGCGCCGAGCATCGCGATCCGGTGATCGCCATGCGACTCGATCGCGCCACCGCGCAGGCCGCCCGTGCCCTCGATCACCATCCCGTCCTCCGTCGGCTCGACCTTGCCGCCGAGCGCTCGCAGCGCCGTGGTCACGGTCTCGATCCGGTCCGACTCCTTGCGCCGCAGCTCCTCGGCGTCGCGGATGACCGTCGTGCCCTCGGCGAAGCAGGCGGCGAGGGCGACGAGGGGGAGCTCGTCAATCGCCAGCGGGATCTCGGCGCCGGCTACCTCGGTGGCCAGGAGCGGCGCCGAGCGGATGCGGAGGGTGGCGATCGGCTCGCCGCCCTCGTCGGTCTCGCCGTCGCGCTCGATTTCGGCGCCCATGCGTTCGAGGATCGTCAGCAGGCCGGTGCGGGTGGGATTGACGTTGACCTCGTCGAGGATCACCTCACTGCCTTCGACCAGGGAGGCGGCGACGATGAAGAAGGCGGCCGAGGAGATGTCCGCCGGGACCGAGATCGGTCCCGGTTCGAGGCGCTCGACGGGCCGCACCACCACCGCGTCGCCGACACGCTCGATCGAGGCACCGGCGGCGGCGAGCATCCGCTCGCTGTGGTTGCGACTCGGCAGCGGCTCGACGATCCGCGTCTCGCCGCCGGCAAGCAGCCCGGCGAAGAGCAGGCAGGACTTGACCTGGGCACTGGCGATCGGCATCTCGTAGGTAGCGCCGTGGAGCGTCGTCCCCTCGATCTCCAGCGGCGGCAGGCCGCCCTCGCGGCAGCTCAGATTCGCCCCCATCCGTCTCAACGGGACCGCGATCCGGTCGACCGGGCGACGGCGGATCGACTCGTCGCCATCGAGCGTCCACCGCCCTTCCTCCTGTCCGGCGAGCCAGCCCGGGAGCAGCCGCAGCAAGGTCCCGGCGTTGCCGACGTCGATCGTCGCCGACCCTGCTCCGCGCAGCCCGACTCCTTCGATCCGCAAACCGCCCGCGGGATCGCCGTCGACTCGCGCTCCGAGCGCCTCCACCGCAGCCAGCGTCGAACGCGTATCGGCAGCATCGAGGTATCCCTCGATAGTCGTCTCCCCCTCCCCCATCGCCGCGATCAGCGCCGCGCGATGGGAGATCGACTTGTCCGAGGGCGGCCGAAGCCACCCTCGCAGGGATCCGGAAGGATCGAAACGGGCGTTGGTCATTCGCTCATAGTGGTGACGGTGTGGCCCAGCTCCCGCACCAGCCCCGCCGCCTTTGCCGCCTGCTCGTCGCCGGCGACCCAGAGCGAGATCGCGCCCGAGGTCATGTCCGGCGCCGGGTAGAGGGCCATGTCCTCGATGTTGACCCCGGCCTCGCCTAGTGCCAGCGCCAGCTCGGCAATCGTCCCCGGCTTGTTGGCGACGACGATCCGCAGCTCGCGCAGCGGCCCCGCGTCCGACTCCGCTTCCAGAAGGCGCCGGCGGTCCTCGCCAGCGGCGCCATGCCAGGTGGCGAGCGCCTCGCGGTCACCGGCGCGAATCAGCTCGGCTGCCTGGCGCAGCCGCTCGGCGACGGAGTCGACCGAGGCCGCCACGGCCTCGCGGTTGCTGGCGAAGATGTCGGCCCAGATCGCCGGGTTGGAGCCGGCGACGCGGGTCGCGTCGCGAAAGCTCGGGCCGACGTCGGGCAGCCGTTCGGAGTTTTGGGTCAGCGACTCCGCCCCCTCGGAGGCAAGCGCGTTGGCGAGCACGTGGGGCAAGTGGCTGACGGTCGCCATCAGGCGGTCGTGGCCCTCGGGATCGATCGCCTGAGGTCGCGCGCCCAGGGCCGATACCGCCCGTTGCAGGCGGTCGTAGAGGAGGCCGCTGGAGCTCTCTGTGGGGGTCAGGTACCAGCGCGCGCCCTCGAAGAGGTCATCGCGCGCGTTCTCGACCCCCGCCGTCTCCGCTCCCGCCAGCGGGTGGCCGCCGATGAAGCGCTCGTCGGAGCCCAGCGCGGCGACCAGCTCGCCCTTGGTCGAGCCGACGTCGGTGATGACGGCCTCGGAGCCGGCTGCCGCCAGCGCTTCGCGGCCCTGCGCGGGCAGCACCGCCACCGGTCCAGCGCAGAAGACCAGGTCGGCTTCGGCGCAGGCCTCGGCGACCGAGTCAACGCCACGATCGATCGCCCCCAGCTCGACCGCCCGCTGCAACCGCTCCGGGCTACGCCCGCAGCCCACCACCTCGGCGTCGAGGCGCCGCCGCGCAGCAAGCCCAATCGAGCCTCCGATCAGGCCCACCCCGAGGACGGCAATCCTCATCAGGAGACGGGCACCTTCACGAGCCGCGCCGCGCCTCCACGGCCGAGGCGAACCGCTCCAAAGCGGAGACGGTGTCCTCCCAATCGATGCACGCGTCGGTGATCGACTGCCCGTAGGTCAACTCCTCACCCGGGACCAGGTTCTGCCGGCCCTCGACCAGGAACGACTCCAGCATCACCCCGACGATCGCCTTGTTGCCGTCGGCGATCTGGTCGGCGATGTCGCCGGCGGCGAAGAACTGCTTTTCCGGGTCCTTGCCGCTGTTGTCGTGAGAGGCGTCAATCACCAGCCGCTCCGGCAGGCCCGCGACTCCAAGCGTCACCAGCGCATCCTCAACCTCGGGTGGGTAGTAGTTCGGCTCGCCGTGACCGCCGCGGAGGATGACGTGGCAGTCGGGGTTGCCGGTGGTGTGGAGGATCGCCGGCATGCCGGCGTCGTCGATCCCGGCGAAGGCGTGCGAAGCCGCCGCCGCCCGCACCGCGTCGACCGCGATCTGGATGTTGCCGTCGGTCCGGTTCTTGAAGCCGATTGGCATCGAGAGCCCGGAAGCGAGTTGACGGTGCGTCTGACTCTCCGAGGTGCGCGCCCCGATCGCCCCCCAGGCGACCGCGTCGGCGATGTACTGCGGGGTGATCGGGTCGAGGAACTCGCAGCCGATCGGCAGTCCCGTGTCCAGTACCTCGAGCAGCAGTTTGCGGGCGATCCGCAGCCCGGCGTTGACGTCGCCGCTTTCGTCCAAGTGCGGATCGTTGATCAATCCCTTCCAGCCGGTCGTCGTCCGCGGCTTCTCGAAGTAGACGCGCATCACCACCAGCAGCTCCTCGCGCAGCGCTCGGGCCGTCGCGCTCAGCTTCGTCGCGTACTCCATCGCGGCTTTCGGATCATGGACGCTGCAGGGGCCGACGACGACCATCAGCCGTGGGTCTTTTCCCTGCAAAACCTCCTGAACTTCGTCGCGTCCCCGGACCACCACTTTGGCCCGCTCGTCGCCAAGCGGCAGCTCCTCCAGCAGCTGTCCCGGCGGCGCCAGCTCCACCACTTTTCCGATCCGCTGATCGCGGACGCCGTCTCGTTTTGCCCCCTCCATCCCAATGAACATTTTGCCTTTGCCTTTCTCCAAACCCCTGAAATCGTACTTTCTGGTCGCTCGCAACCAGGGTAGGTCGGTGCGCACGACCGAACGTTGAAGGGCGCCCGGCCGGAAGATGTGAAGTCTTCGGGCGACGCGCTGTCGCCGGGCCGGACG
Organism: Solirubrobacterales bacterium; assembly: GCA_036519395.1. Classification (GTDB taxonomy): domain Bacteria; phylum Actinomycetota; class Thermoleophilia; order Solirubrobacterales; family 70-9; genus VAYN01. Next base: position 30,397 of record DATDLJ010000112.1, read on the forward strand.
CCTAGCTAAATCGCCAATAGGTGAGGTAGCCGCACGTGACCGCAGCGGTAAGCGCTTCGGTGCCAGTCGAGGGTGTCGGCTTGTCCAACCTCACTGGCATGGGTTGTATCACGGGCACAGCTTTAGTCAAGTAATTCAGATAGGACACGCAGGAAGCGCTCGTTCTCGGCTTCGGTGCCGTAGCTGACGCGAATGTGGCCGGGCCCGCCGAGGGCTTTGCCGGGGCGGACGGCGATCTCGCGCTCGGCGAGGCCGGCGATCACGGCGGCCTCGTCGATGTCGCCGAGGTGGACCCAGGAGAAGTTGGCGTGGGTGTCCGTGGTTTCGAGGCCGAGCCCACGCAGTCCCTCCTCAACCATGAGGCGGGCAGCAACCGTGCTCTCGACTCGGCGCAAGACGTCGTCCTGGTGGAGGATCGCCTCCGCCCCCGCCGCCTGCGCCAGGGCGTTGACGCTGAAGGGCTGGCGGACGGCGTCGACCGCAGCGCGGAACTTCGGCGAGCCGATCGCGTAACCGACCCGGAGACCGGCGAGGCCGTAGCACTTGCTGAAGGTGCGGAGGACGACCAGGTTGGGGAAGTCGTCGAGCAGGTCGAGGCTGGCGTCGGGATCGTCGTGGGTCTGAAACTCGACGTAGGCCTCGTCAAGGATCACGGTCACGTGCTCCGGGATCCGCTCGCAGAAGGCGGCAATCTCAGCTGCCGGGATGTGGGTAGCGGTCGGGTTATTCGGGTTGCAGACGATCAGCAGCTGGGTCGCCGCGGTCACCTCCGCTGCCATCGCCTCGAGGTCGTGGATTTCGCCCTCGGCGAGGGGCACGCGGACCTCGCGGGCACCGGTCAGCGCCGGCAGGTACGGGTACATCGAGAAGGCCGGCCAGGCGTAGACGATCTCGGCGCCCGGCTCGCAGAGGGCCTCGGCGGCAGCAAGGAGGATCTCGCAGGAGCCGTTGCCGACGGCGATCCGCCCGGGCTCGTTCTCGTAGCGCTCGGCCAGGCGCTGGCGCAGCAAGGTCGCGTCGGGGTCGGGATAGCGGTGCATCGCCGCCGCCGCCGCCGCGATCGCCTCGACCACCTGCGGGTGCGGCGGGAAGGGTGACTCGTTGGAGGCGAGCTGGGCGATATTCCCCGAGGCGATTGCCTCAGGTGCCTGCCCGGTCGGAACCCCGGCTTGATAGCCCGGCATGCGGGCCAGCTTCTCGGCGAAAGTGATCGTCATCGGCGATCGATTGTGACGGACGCGGGCGAAGCGCTCTACTGCGCGGCCTCGAGATCGGCCCGCAGCTTCTGCGCCGCGCCGACGTAGACGTGAACCGGCTCATGGTCCGCCGGCGCATAAAAGTGCAGCATCACTCGGATCACCCGCGGCATCGAGCCGGGGACCGGGATCTCGCGACAGCACATCAGCGGCACCATTGTCAGCCCCAAGTCGCGGGCAGCGACCGCGGGGAACTCCGCGTCGAGATCGTCGGTCGTGGTGAAGAGGCAACTGACCATCGCCTCGGGCTCGAGGCCGTTGCGCTCAATCAGCCCCCGCATCAGCTCCTCGGTGGCAGCGAGAATCGACTCTCCCTCGTTCGCCTCAGCCTGCACGGCACCGCGCACCGCGAAGAGGCGCTGTGCCGGCGGCTCGTAGCGTCCGTTCTGCATTTCGCCGTTTTGGCTCACCAACCGCATCTTTCCAAAGTGAGCGGGGGCGAAACCCCCAGCGGTGTGACTTATCCGCCTATGTCGCGGAAAAGTCCCACCGCTGATGGCCACCGCGTGGCAAGGCTCGCCGCTACGCAGCATGGAGTCATCTCGAGATGGCAGATGCGCACAGTCGGCATGGGCGATGACGCCATCGACCATGCCCTTGCTTCCGGGCGACTGCACCGGGTGTTCCGCAGCGTCTATTCCGTGGGATACCCGCGCACGAGTGACTACAGCCGACTCACGGCGGCGACGCTTGCCTGCGGTGATGGCACTTTCATCTCTCATCGCAGCGCCGCAGCGCTGCTGGGGCTAATCGACAAGGGACCAGCGGCAATCGACGTGATTGCGCCCGGCGATCGCGGGCGAGCGATCGACGGGATCCGTTTTCACCGCGTACGTCCGCCGCGGCGCGACGAGGCCGGGACGGTGGATGGCATCCCCTGCACGAGCCCGGCGCGGACCTTGGTGGACCTCGCGGGCGTGGTCAGCGACCGGACGCTGCGCAGTTGCTTCGAGCGGGCGGCGCATAAGCGACTGCTCGACATCGCCGCGATCGAGGCGTCGATCGACCCGGGCCGGCGCGGGGTGAAGGGCCTGCGGGTATTGCTCGACCAGTGGCGCGATGCCGCTCCTGTCGCAAAGCGCGGTCGCCTTAAGAGCCCGCTTGAGGCGAAGGTCCTGCCGCTACTCGTCCAACGCGGCCTCCCCGCCCCACTTCTCAACGCGCCGGTCGAGATCGCCAACGGCCGAATCGAGGTTGACTTCCTCTGGCCCGACCACAAGCTCGTGGTCGAGGCGGACAGCCGCGCCTTCCACGGCGCCGCCGCCGCCTTCGAGCGCGACCGCTGGCGGGACCGGGAACTCCTCCGCGCGGGCTACTCCACTCTCCGGGTCACCCACCGCCAAGCCGAATCAGAATCCGACGCCGTCGCCGACGCAATCGCCCGCGCCTTAGCCCAAAACCCCCGTACCCTCGCTGCTCGCTCCGACTAGCCGCCCCACCAGGTGGCCGCCTTGCCCTCCTTCTTGCCGAGTAGGAGGACAGGGCGGCCACCTGTTTAACCCGCCTCTCGAAGCCGAGCGACCTCGTCCTGCGAAAGCCGTCGCGCCCGTCCCTCCGCGAGGCGGCCCAGGGCCAGCGGACCGAATCGGGTGCGCGTCAGAGCCACCACCTCGTTCCCCACCGCCTCCAGCATGCGCCGCACCTGGCGATTGCGTCCTTCGCGGAGGACAATCTCGATCTCGCGTTCACCGAGGCGGCGCACCTCGGCGGGTGCAGTTGGGCCGTCCTCAAGCTCGATGCCTTTGCGCAGGCGCCCGAGGTCGCGATCGCGGATCGGCGCGCGGAGCCGCGCCCGGTAGGTCTTCGGCACTTCGTAGCGCGGGTGGGTGAGGTGGTTGGCGAGCTCGCCGTCGTTGGTCAGCAGAAGAAGGCCGTTGGAGTCGGCGTCGAGCCGGCCCACTGGGTATAGGCGGGCATCGGTCTCGACCAGCTCGACCACGGCCGGGCGACTGCCGGGCTCGCGCGCGGTCGAGACCACCCCCGCCGGCTTGTTGACCGCCCAGACCTCGCGCGCCTCGCTGGCGACCGGGCTGCCGTTGACCCGAACGTCGTCGCCCTCGTCGACGTCGCGGGCGGGATCGGTGACGACCTCGCCGCCGACGGTCACCAGGCCCTTGGCGATGATCTCCTCGGCTTTGCGCCTCGAGGCGACGCCCCCGTGGGCGAGGAACTTCGCCAGCCTCACGGCTCGGCGCGTTGTTCCCCGGCCTTGAGCAGGCGCTCGCGCAGCTCGCGCTCGTCCTCGGGGCTGGGATCGAAGCGCGTGGGGTCAGGCAGTTGGTCGAGCCCGCTGAGGCCGAAGAGGCGCTCAAACAGCTCCGAGGTCTTAAAGATCGCGGCGCCGAACTGCGAACGGCCGGACTCTTCGATCAGACCCCGCTCGGCCAGGCTCTGCACCGCCGACTCGGAGGTGACGCCACGGATTCGGGCGACCTCGGGTCGGGTCACCGGCTGCAGGTAGGCGACGATCGCGAGGGTCTCGGCCTGGGCCTGGGTCAGGGGCGGCGTCCGCGGCTTCGAGAGCAGCCGCCTGGCGGCTTCCTCGCTGGCCGGATCGCTGGCCAGGGCGAAGCCGCCGGAGACCTCACGCAGGACCACCCCGCGCTTGCCCTCGGCCAAGTCCTCGCGCAGCAGCCCGATCGCCTCTTCGATCTGACCCTCGCTCGCCTGCGTCGCCTCCGCCAGGTCCTTGGCGGAGACCGGCGTCGGCGAGAGGAAGAGCAGCGCCTCGACGGTGCGGGAAAGATCGCTCATGCGCCCTTGTGAATCGCGTCGGGGGTCGTTTTCTTAACCCGGATCGGCCCGAAGGTGCTGTCCTGCTCCCAGGTGATCTCGCCCTTGCGATAGAGCTCCAGCAGGCCGAAGACGGTGACCGCCTGGGTAAGTCGATCCTCGCCGCCGAACTCCTCATCGAAGTCGAAGCTGGAGCGGCTGCGGAGGACATCGCGGAGGGCGCGGAGGCGGCGCTCCAGCGAAACGGTTGGGCGGATGTGGCTGAGGTCGACCTCAGGCGGCTCGGTCAGCAGGTCCCCGAGGGCGGCGCCGAGCTGTTCGGGGTCGTAGACGGCGGTGGCGGCATCGATCGCAATACGGCGCAGCTCGGTCGGCAGCGGCGCCGAGCGGTACAGATAGCCCCGTTGGCTCTCGAAACGATCGGCGAGGACCTTGGAGACGTCGCTGTAGCGCCGGTACTCGAGCATCCGCGCCAGCAGCTCCTCGACCGCCTCCTCGGGACTGAGGTCATCCAGCTCTTCCTCGGGGCTGGGGAGCATCAGCCGCGACTTCAGCTCCAGCAGGGCGGCGATCAGGACGAGGAACTCGGTCGCCACCTCCAGCTCCAGCTCGCCCTCGCGCTCGAGGTGCTCGACGTAGGCGACGACTACCTCCCCTAGCTGTAGGTCGAGCAGGCTGACCTCCTCGCGGAGGACGACCGCCATCAGCAGATCGAAGGGCCCGGCAAAGACGTCGAGGTCGAGATCGAGGTCGAGATCGGCGACGGCCACGGAACCAGACTAGAGGCGCAGAGGGACGCCCGCGGCCGATTTTCTGGCTATTTGGGGCTAAGCGGAGCCGAAGCCCATGCGCTCGCGCACGTCGGCGAGGACCGGGGCGGCGATCGCCCGCGCCTTCTCGGCTCCGATGCCGAGGATCCGATCGAGCTCCGTCTCGTCAGGGCGCAGGTCCCGGTAGCGCTCCTGGAGAGGCGCCAGGTACTCGACCACCGCCTCGGCCACCGCCTTCTTGAAGTCTCCGTAACCGGAACCCTCGAACTCGCTCTCCACCTGGGCCTGGTCACTACCGCGAGCGACGGCGAGGATGTCGATCAGGTTGGTGACCCCCGGCTTGTCGGGCGAGCGGACGATCTCCCGCCCGGAGTCGGTGACGGCGGAACCGAACTTCTTGCGGATCGCAGCCGGCTCGTCGAGGACCAGGACCGTCCCCTGCGGGGTGCCGCCGGTGGTTGACATCTTCCGCTCCGGCTCCTGCAGGTCCATGATCCGGGCGCCGACCTCGGGGATCCGCATCTCCGGCACGACCAGGGTCTCGCCGAAGCGCTCGTTGAAGCGGCGGGCGATCTCCCGCATCAGCTCGACGTGCTGGCGCTGATCATCACCGACCGGCACCTCGGTCGCCCGGTAGGCGAGCACGTCGGCGGCCATCAGCACCGGGTAGTAGAAGAGCGCGGCGGAGGCGAGTTCCCGGTCCTTCCCCACCTTTTCCTTGAACTGGGTCATGCGGTTGAGATCGCCGTGGGCGGTGACCGACGAGAGCAGCCAGGTCAGCTCGGTGTGCGCGAGCACGTCGGACTGGCGGAAGAGGACGCAGCGCTCGGGGTCGAGGCCGGCGGCAAGGAGGATCGCGGCGGTGTCATAGATCCGCTCGCGCAGTTCGACCGGGTCGTAGGCGACCGAGATCGCGTGTAGGTCGACGATGCAGAAGATCGCTGGGTCGCCGCGGTCCTGTCCCTCGATGTACTGGCGGATCGCGCCGATGTAGTTGCCGAGGTGCTTGCGGCCGGTCGGCTGGATGCCGCTGAAGATGATCGGCTTTGCCACGGGCGGAGCCTATTGCGGGAGCCAGGACCGGTGACCCCTCGCTCGAACAAACGGCGGCCTAATTAGGCCGCCGTTTTGAGTATCCGCCCGCTCGAGGGGTCACCGGTCCTGGCTCAGAGCGGGTTCCGCCTCATGGCCGCACTCACCAGCTGCTGCGGAGCCGCGGCTTGGGACAGCTGATCTTTTGTGTTTCGGATTTTCGATTCCCAGGCCTGCGGCGATGCCGCCGGCGATCATCAGCAGGCCGGCGATGAAGATGCCCAGGTGGAAGGCCGAGGTCGAGGCGGCGGCTGCGTCCGCCGTCAGCGGACCGCCCGTGACTCCGTCGCCGGCTATCGCCGCGAAGCGGGCCGAGATCACCGCGCCGAGGATGGCGATCGCCAGCAGTCCCGCCACCCGCGAGACGCCGTTGTTGATCCCCGAGGCGATGCCAACGTGGCGTTCCTCGACCGAGTCGAGCACGGTCGCGGTCAGCGGCGCCACGGTCGCCGAGAGGCCGAGACCGAAGACGAGGACCGCGGGCAGGACCTCGGTGACGTAGTCAGCGCTGGAGCCGATCCGCAGCATCATCAGCAGGCCGACGCCGCCGACGATCGGCCCGAGCGTCATCGGCAGGCGCGGCCCGGTGCCCGAAGCCATCTTGCCCCAGCGCGGCGAGAGGACGAAGAGCAGGACCGAGATCGGGGTCGTCGCCAAGCCCGCCTCCAGCGGCGAGTAGCCGGCCACCTGCTGGAGGAAGAGGCCGACGAAGAAGAGGCCGCCGATCAGACCGGCATAGGCCGAGAGCGTGGTCAGGTTGGCGATCGCGAAATTGCGGATGCGAAAGAGGCCGAGGTCCATCATCGGGTGGCGCGCCCGCGCCTCGTGGAGGACGAAGAGAGCGAAGCAGACGATGCCGACGAGGAGCGGGATCCAGACGAGGGGGTCGCTCCAACCCCGGGCCGGCTGTTCGATCAGGGCGTAGACGGGGCCGCCGAGACCGATCGCCGAGAGCGCGATCCCGCCCCAGTCGATGCCGCGGAAGGCGTCGGGGTCGCGGCTCTCCTCGACCGAGTGCAAGGTCAGCGCCACAGTCGCCGCGATCAGCGGCAGGTTGACCCAGAAGATCGCCCGCCAGGAGGTGAACTCGATCAGGGCACCGCCGCCGGCCGGGCCGAGCACGGTCGCGATCCCGGTCCAGGCAGTCCAGGTCCCAACCGCCTTGCCGCGCGCCTCGCCCTCGAAGGTAGCGGCGACAATCGCCAGCGAGCCGGGCACCAGCAGCGCCCCGGCGATCCCCTGCAGGGCGCGCGCCGCGATCAGGACCTCGACGGTGGGGGCGATCGCGCAGAGCGCCGAGGTAACGCCGAAGGCAACCAGCCCGATCACGAACATCCGCCGGCGGCCGAATTGGTCGCCGAGCGAACCCCCGACCAGGAGCAGCGAAACCAGGGTCAGCATGTAGGCCTCGACCACCCATTGCTGGCCAGAGAGACCGGCGTCGAGCCCTTCGCTGATCGCCGGCAGGGCGACGTTGACCACCGTGCTGTCGAGGAAGACGACGGTCGAGCCGAGGATCGTCGCGACCAGGGTCAGCAGCTGGCGTCGGGACATCGGCCGAGTCTAGGGGGACCTCTGAGCCGGGTTCGCGCGTATCTAGAGCATGAGCGCGAACTCAAAGGTCAGATGGAGATTGGCGCAGGGGTTGATCCCGGCGCTGCTTGTCCTTGCCTTTTCCGGCACCGCTGCCGGCAAGGGGATCGGGATCACCAGCGCCCCGGGCGGCATCGCCCTGCCCGGCTCCCCCTACCGCTACGTCACGCTCAACCCATCGGTGGAGGTGCAGATGCCGACGATCGTGATGAGGATCGAGCGAAAGGGAGGCCACATCGACCGCTGGTGGAGAGTGAAGGGCCGGCACTACATCGCCTCCCCCAGCTACGACCCGCGCGACGGTGTCGGCCTCTCGGCCGACGGCCGCACCCTCGTCCTCCAGCGCTTCACCCGCGTCTACCCACCGCGGGTTTCGCGCTTCGCGGTGCTGAACACGGCGGTCCACCTGAGCCATCCACTGCGACCGGGAGAAGTGCGACCGCGCCACGCCGTGCGTCGAGTCGCGGTCAAGGGGTTCTACAGCCTCGACGCGGTCTCCCCCAGCGGCGCGACCGCCTTCCTCACCCATCACCTGCCGCAGCGGAGCTCGAACGAGCCGCTGTCCGGCTTCGAGCTGCGAGAGCTGGACTTGCGCAGCGGCCATCTAGTCCCGGGCGGCGTGCCGATCGGCGGGTCGTCGAAAGAGACGATGCAGGGCCTGCCGGTGACCCAGGTGGTCGACGCCGAAGGTCGCTGGGCCTACACCCTCTTTGACGGCGACGGCAAGACCCCGTTCCTACTCGCCCTCGACACCGTCGCCGGCGTCGCCCACCGCGTCGACCTGCCGCAGCTGGGGGACGGGCGGATGCTGTTCCTGACCGGGTTGCGCCTCGCGGACCGGGGAAGCAAGCTGGTGGTGTTCCGCCGCTCCCCCGTGCAAGGCCGCCCGCCGGGACCGCCGCTGCTCGCGATCGACACCCAAACCTTTGCCGTCAGCGACATCGCCACCGCCACCGCGGCGATGGGACGGAGAGTCCTGACGGCGCTCGTCTCCTTGCTTCCGACTAAAGAGGAGCCCTTCCTTGCTTTTGCCCGCACCCCGCGGCGGCCGGGGAACCTGCTGGGGCGGACCAAGGTCGTCGGGCGCTCCGCCGATGGGCGGCCAATTGAGCTGCGACAGGTTGGGGACCCGCAGTGGAGCGGCGAGCTGCTCGTCTTCGGCTGCATCCACGGCGACGAGTGCGGGGCCAGCCGGGTCGCGCCGCTGACCGGGGGTTGCCCCGACCCCAGCGCCGACATCTTCCTCGTCCCCAACCTCGACCCGGACGGAGCCGCAATCGGGTCGCGGCTGAACGGCCGCGGGGTTGATCTCAACCGCAACTTCCCCTCCGAGTGGCGGCCGATCGGGGATCGCGGCGACGCCGAATACTCGGGACCGAAGCCGCTCTCGGAGCCGGAGACGCGGCTGGCGGCCCGGATCGTCGGCGCGGTTGAGCCAGAGGCGACGGTCTGGTTCCACCAGTACCGGGGCGAGCGGCCCTTCGTCCGCGCCTGGGGTGGGAGCGTCCCCGGAGCGCGCCACTTCGCCGACCTGGCGAGGATGCCGTTTCGGTTGTTGCGCTGGCCCGCCGGCACGGGGCCGAACTGGCAAAACCACGCTTTTCCCGGCAGCAGCTCCTTCGTCGTCGAGCTGCCCCGAGGGCGGCTGAGCCCGGCAATGCGCTCGCGGCTCTCCAAGGCGCTGGTGAGGATGGGCCGGTGGGTGAGAGAAGATTGAGATGCCTGAAGGGGGTGACGCTTGGCGACTGAGAGCGGTGCGGATGAGCAGCGGCTCGTGCGCGATGCGCAGGACGGCTCCAGCGCGGCGATGTCGCGGCTCTACTCGCTGCACTGGCGGCGCGCCTACCGCGCGGCCTACCTGGTCGTTCACGACGCCACGGCCGCCGAGGACATCGCCCAGGACGGGTTCCTCGCCGCGGTCGATGCGCTCGATCGCTTCGACCGCCGCCGGCCCTTCGCCCCCTGGCTGCACCGGATCGTCGTCAACCGCGCCCTCGACTGGGCTCGGCGAGAGCGGTTGCGACGCGGGGTCGCGGGGGCGGAGTCGGTGTTCGAGCCGCTGCCGCCGCCGGAAATCGGCGGCGAGCTGATGGAGGCGCTGCGGGAATTACCGGCGGAGCAGCGCGCGGTCGTCGTCCTCCGCCATCTACTCGAGTACACGCCCGGGGAGATCGCGGCGATGCTCGACCTGCCTCGCGGGACCGTCAACTCGCGCTTGCGGCGCGGGCTCGACCGGCTCCGCCAGGCCGCCGAGGTGGAGCTAATCCAGGAGGAGCGGCGATGAGGCGCGACCCGCTCAAAGAGGCGCTGCGCGAAGCGCCGATCCCGAGCCCGGCCGAGGCGGAAGAGCGCGGCCGCAGGATCGTCGAGGCCGCGTTCGCCGAGCGCCCGGTCCGCGAAGGAGACCATCGCCAAAGCCGCCGGCCGCTGCCGCGGCTCGTCCTCGCGCTCGGAATCGCCACCCTGCTGGCGGCCGCGTTGCTCTCGCCGGCGGGCGCGACCGTGCGCGACTGGGTCGACGACGTCTTCACCGTCTCCACCCCGCGTCCGGAGCCGGCCCTTGGGGCGATCCCCGGCGGCGGCAAGCTCCTGGTCCAGAGCCCAAACGGTCCCTGGGTCGTCCAGCCCGACGGCTCGCGCCGGCTGCTCGGCGATTACGAAGAAGCGACCTGGTCCCCGCATGGCCTCTTCGTCGCCGCCGTCAAGGGGCGAACGCTGAGCGCCGTCGAGCCTGACGGGACCCCCCGTTGGTCGATCACCGCCCGGCGAGAGATCGGAGGGCCGCGATGGTCGCCCTCCGGCGAACGCATCGCCTTCCGCGCCGGCTTCGGCCTCTGGGTGATCGCCGGCGACGGAACCGGGAAACGACTACTTGCCGGGTCCGCCGCCGCGAGCCCTTCCTACGTCGCTCCCTCATGGTCGCCGACGGACGACGACGCACTGGCCTACGTCTCCGGCGACCGGCGACTGCGGATCCTCAACAGCGAGACCGGCGAGCAGCTCGCCTCGGCGCCGGCGTTGCGCAGGGTCACCTGGATGGAGTGGGGTGCCGACGGCAAGGAGATTCTCGAAGGCGCACCGGGGGCGCTGCGCCTGCGCGCGGTAAGAACCCGGAAGCTGTGGCCCCACCCGGCACTCGGGTCGCCGCGCCAGCTGCCGGTCCCGGCGGGAGCGACCATGGTCGACACCGCCCTGGCGCCAGAGCGGCCGGTCGTCGCCGCCGTCCTCACCTGGTGGCGGGATTCCGGGACCCGCAGCGCTGTGGTCGTCTACGGGCCGAACGGGGGTAAACCCCGCCGTCTCCTCACTGCCCCCGGCAGCCTTGGTCAGGTCGCCTGGTCCCCGGACGGTCGCCGCCTGCTCGTCGCCTGGCCCCCCGCCGACCAGTGGCTCTTCCTCCCGATCGGCCGCGGTCCGGGACGGGCGGTGGCCAACATCTCAACCGCCTTCTCACCCGGGCAGCGGTCGGCCAGTTTCCCGCGCCTCGAAGGCTGGTGCTGCCGCCCCTAGACCGCGCCGGCGCAAGATGGCTCCCGCTGCGGCGGCCTCTATCGATCAATGCGAGTTTGCCTGGAACAATCCGGGTAGGAGATTTCGGCAGATGGCTAGAGCAATATGGAGCGGAACGATCAGCTTCGGGCTACTGAATGTGCCCGTCAAGCTCTACAGCGCCGTCGCTCGCCGCAACATCGCCCTGCGCGAGATTCGCGAGTCCGACAGCGCCCGGATCAAACACCGCCGCGTCGCCGAAGGGACCGACGAGGAGGTCCCCTACGAGAAGATCGTCAAGGCGTATGAGCTCTCGCCCGGTCAGTACGTGCCGCTCGCCAAAGAAGAGATGGCGGCGTTGGCGCCGGAGAAGACGCGGGCGATCGACGTTCAGGACTTCGTCGAGATCGAGGAAATCGATCCGATGTACTTCGACAGCCCTTATTACCTCGGCCCCGCCGAGGGCGCCGAGAAGGCCTACTCGCTGCTGGCCGCGGCGATGGAAGCCTCCGGCAAGGCGGCGATCACCCGCTTCGTCTTCCGCAACAAGGAGCACCTGGCGGCGTTGCGCGCCTCCGATGGGGTCTTGACCCTGACCACGATGCGCTTCGCCGACGAGGTCGTGCCGCCCTCCGAACTCGACGACGCTATCCCCGACAAGAAGCCGAAAGTCGCCAAAAAGGAGCGGGAGATGGCCGAGCAGCTGATCGACTCCCTCGCCACCAAGTTCGACCCGACCGCCTACCGCGACGAGTACCGGGAGCAGTTGCTGGCGCTGATCGAACGCAAGGCGGAAGGCAAGGAGATCGTTGCCCCCGAAGCTGAGGCGCCGAAGGCGACCAAAGCCCCCGACCTGATGGCGGCGTTGGAGGAGAGCATCGCCGCGGTCAAAGACAAAGGCAAAGAGGCAACGAAGAAACCGGCGAAAAGCAAAGGCAAAGTCGCCGCGAAGGGCAAAGCGAAGGCAAAAGGCTCTTCCCGCTCCAAAGCCAAAGCCTCGAAATAGGTCGCGCTGTGGGCGAGGACCGGCAGGTCAAGGTCGACGGCAAGGAACTTCGCCTCACCAACCTAGACAAGGTCTTGTACCCGGCGGTGCAGTTCACCAAGGGCGAGATGGTCGATTACTACGCCCGGGTGGCCGCGGTGATGGTCCCCCATTTGAAAGGCCGGGCGGTGACGCTCCGGCGCTTCCCGGAAGGGGTCGACGATCTTGATTCCGCCTTCTTCGAGAAGCGCTGCCCCAAACACCGGCCGAAATGGGTAAAGACCGCGCGGATGCAGGCTGGGCCCAATGCTGGCTACATCGACTTCTGCGTCTGCGACGGCCGCCCGACCCTGATCTGGATGGCGCAGCTGGCGGCGATCGAGCTGCACCCCTCGCTCTCGCTCGGGCGCAAACACGAGCAGCCGACGGTGCTCGCCTTCGACCTCGACCCCGGGCCGCCGGCTGACGTCGTCGACTGCTGCCGGGTGGCGCTGCAGCTACGCGCTCTGCTCACCCACGTCGGGCTCGAGTGTTTCGCCAAGACCTCGGGCTCGAAGGGGATGCAGCTGTACGTGCCGCTCAACACCAAAGTCACTTACGAAGAGACCCGCCCCTTCGCCCAGGCGCTGGCCCAGGTCGTCGCCAAAGGGGCGCCCGACGAGGTGCTGGCGAAAATGGGCAAAAAGACCGACCGCAGCGGCAAGGTCCTGATCGACTGGTACCAGAACAACGAACGCAAAACGACGATCGCCGTCTACAGCCTGCGCGTCCGCGAGCACCCAACCGTCTCGACCCCGGTCACCTGGGAGGAGGTCGAAGCGGCAGCGGAGTCAGGCGATGGCAGCGAACTCGTCTTCGAAGCGGGCAACGTCCTCGAGCGGATCGAGGAGCACGGCGACCTCTTCGCCCCGGTGCTGGAGCTGAAACAGAAACTGCCCGAGCTCTAGTCGAGCTGCTGGCGCACGACCGGCTGCCGAGTTGCCTTGACCTCGTCGAGGCGGCGGACCGGGGTCGTGTAGGGGGCGTTCTTGGCGAGCTCGGGGTCGGACTCTGCCTCGGCGAGGATCTGCTCGACCGCCGCGGCGAAGGCGTCGAGGCTCTCCTTGGTCTCGGTCTCGGTCGGCTCGACCATCAGCGCCTCCTCGACGAGGAGCGGGAAGTAGACCGTCGGCGGGTGAAAGCCGAAGTCGAGCAGGCGCTTGGCGAGATCCAGGGTGGCGAGGCCGAGCTCGCGCTTCATCGGCTTGCCGGAAAGGACGAACTCGTGCATGCAGTGGCGGTCGAAGGCGATCGGCAGCCGCTCGCCGGCGCGGCCCTCCGCCAGGCGCGCCTTCAGGTAGTTGGCGTTGAGGACGGCGGTCTCCGAGGCCTCCGCCAGCCCGTCGGCGCCGAGGCTGAGGATGTAGGCGTAGGAGCGAACGAAGACGCCGAAGTTGCCCTGGAAGCCGCGTAGGCGGCCGATTGACTTGGGCCGCTCGAAGTCGAGGTCGAAGCTCGGTCCGTGGCCGTTGGAGTCCTCGCGGCGGATCACCTGCGGCCGCGGCAGGAAGGGCTCGATCCGGTCGGAGACGGCGATCGGGCCGGCTCCGGGGCCGCCGCCGCCGTGCGGCTGGCTGAAGGACTTGTGGAGGTTGACGTGGACGATGTCGAAGCCCATGTCGCCGGGCCGCGATTTCCCCATCACCGCGTTGAGGTTGGCGCCGTCGTAGTAGAGGGTGCCGCCGGCGGCATGGATCAGCGAGGCGATCTCGGCGATGTTCTCGTCGAAGACCCCGAGCGTGTTTGGGTTGGTCAGCATCAGGCAGGCGACGTCGTCGGGGTTGGCCTCGAGCTTCGCCCGCAAGTCGTCCATCTCGACCCCGCCGCGCTCGTTGGTCGCGACTTTGACCACCTCGTAGCCGGCCATCGTCACCGAAGCCGGGTTGGTGCCGTGCGAGGTGTCGGGTGCCAGCACCTTGGTCCGCTGTTCGCCGCGGTCGGCGTGGTAGGCGCGGGTCAGCAGCAGCCCGGCGAGCTCGCCGTGGGAGCCGGCCGAGGGCTGGAGGCTGACGTGCGGGAGGCCGCAGATCTCGCCCAGCGACTCCTGCAAAAGCCACATCAGCTCCAGCGCTCCCTGGGCGCGGCGTGGGTCCTGGGCCGGGTGCAGGCGGGCGTGGCCGGGCAGCGCCGCGACCCGCTCGTTGAGGCGCGGGTTGTGCTTCATCGTGCAGGAGCCAAGCGGGTAAAAGCCGGAATCGAGGTCGAAGTTGCGGCGCGAGAGCCGGTTGTAGTGGCGGACGATCTCCGGCTCGGCGATCTCCGGCAAACGGGGCGGTTGAGAGCGCAGCAGGTTCTCCGGAATCAGCTCGGCCAGCGGCTGCTCCGGCACTTCCGCCGCCGGCAACGCCGCCGCCCGTCGGCCCGGCTTCGATTTCTCGTAGATCGTCTGCGCCTTTTCGGCCTGCATCGGGGTCTGAGTCAGCGCCATCAGGCAGCACCCCCAACTTGTGGTTCCTTTCGGTCGCCATCCGTCCGCAAGGAACCACGCGATGCGATGGCGCCCTCTAGCGCTTCGGCCAGGGCGTCGATCTGGGCTTTGGTGCGGCGCTCGGTGATCGCGACCAGGAGGCCGTCCTCGAACTCGGGGTACTCGCGGCCGAGTGGGTAGCCGGCGGCGATCCCGCGCGCGGCGACGCGGTCGAGGACCTCCTCCACCGGAGCGCTGAGCCGCACCGCGAACTCGCGGGCCACCGGGGCCCCGTGCAGCAGCTCGACCCCGTCGACGGCGGCGAGGCGCTCGCGCGCGTAGGCGGTCCGCCGCACCAGCAGCTCGCCGAGCTCGCGGAAGCCCTGGCGCCCGAGCCAGGCGAGGTGGACCATCGCCCCAAGCGCGTTCAGCGCCTGCGCGGTGCAGATGTTGTTGGTCGCTTTCTCGCGGCGGATGTGCTGCTCGCGAGTCTGCAACGCGAGGACGAAACCGCGGCGGCCGTCGACGTCCTCGGTTTCGCCGGCGATCCGTCCCGGCATGCGGCGGATCTGGGCCTCGGTCGCGCAGAAAAAGCCAAAGGACGGGCCGCCGAAATCGAGACGGTTGCCCAGCGGCTGCCCCTCGCCGAGAGCGATGTCGGCGCCGCACTCGCCCGGCGGCTTCAACACCCCAAGCGTCATCGGGTCGCAAGCGACGACCAACAGCGCTCCGTGCTCCTTTGCCGCCGCACCGAGCGCCTCGACGTCCTCGACCGCGCCGAGGAAGTTCGGGCTCTGGAGGAAGACGGCGGCGGTCTCGCCGTCAACCGCAGCGGCCAGCGCCGCGGCGTCGGTTAGTCCGCCCGCGAGCCCGACCTCGATTACCTCGGCGCCGTAACCGACCGCGTAGGTCGCGAGCGTCTCGCGGCTGTGTGGGTGCAGACCGCGGGAGACGACGAAGCGCTTGCGTTTGGTCGCGCCCATCGCCAGGTACCCGGCCGAGGCAACCGACGACGGGCCCTCGTAGAGCCCGGCGTTGGAGACCGGCAGCCCAGTTAGCTCCGACATCGCCGTCTGGAACTCGAACATCACTTGCAGCCCGCCCTGGGAAATCTCCGGCTGGTAGGGCGTATACGGGGTCAGGAACTCGCTGCGCGAGGTAATCGCGTCGACGATCGCCGGCACGTAGTGGTCGTACATCCCGGCGCCGACGAAGCAGACCTGCTCTTCGGCGCTGGCGTTGCGCCCGGCCAGCGCCGCCAGCCGCTCGTAGACCGCCGCCTCCGGCATCCCTGGCGAGAGGTCCAGCGGCCGGCCGAGGCGCAGCGGCGCGGGGATCTGCTCGAAGAACTCAGCGACCGCGGAAACGCCGATCGTGTCGAGCATTTCCCGGCGGTCATCCGGGGTTGCGGAGGTGTAGCGAGTCACCCGGCTAAGGCTAGGGGACGGTGACGCCGGGGTTCGTGGCTAGTTGTCCAGCAACTTGCGGTATTCCGCGGGGCCGAGCAGCGTCTCGGCCTCCTCGGGCGCGGTCATCTTCACCTTGACCAGCCAGCCCTCGCCGTACGGGTCCTGGTTGATCTGCTCCGGCGTGTCCTGCAGCGCGTCATTGACCTCGACGATCTCGCCCGACAGCGGCGCGATCACGTCGGAGACCGCCTTCACCGACTCAACCTCGGCGTAGGAGGAATCTTTCTGGATCGACGCGCCGACTTCGGGGGGATCGAAAAAGACAACCTCGCCGAGCGAGTCCTGCGCGTACCAGGTGATTCCGAGGGTCGCCAGATCGCCCTCGATCCGGGCCCAATCGTGTTCGTCGTGGTAGCGAAGGTCGTCGGGGTAGGTGGCGTCGGTCACGAATTAACTCCTTTACGGATACAGGGGCCTGGAAGCTACCCGGGCGGGGCGCTGCTTGCCGCGGACGTCGATCTCGACCTCGGTCCCGGGCTCTGCAAGCTCCGATTTCACATAGGCCATCCCGGCGCCGACCTCGAACGAGGGCGAGAAGGTGCCGCTGGTGACGGTGCCGATCTGCTCGCCCCCGCGGAGGACGGGGTTACCTTCACGCGGGATCCCCTGGCCCTCGATCTTGAAGGCGATCAGCGTCTCGGCGGTCCCCTCGGCGCGAGCGCGGGCGATCGCCTCGGAGCCGATGAACCCCGTCTCCTCCTTGCAACACCAGCCGATCCCAGCTTCGATCGGGTTGCGCTCCAGCGTCAGCTCGTTGCCGTGCAGCGGGTAGCAGGCCTCCAGCCGCAGGGTGTCGCGGGCGCCGAGGCCACAGGGGACGACGCCGGCGTCGAGCAGCTCGGCCCAGATCGGCGCCGCGACCTCGGGATCGAGCAGCAGCTCGACACCGTCCTCACCGGTGTAGCCGGTGCCGCAGACCAGCGCCGGGCGGCGTCCGATCTGGGCGTGGGAGACGTGGAAGCGCGGCGGCAGATCGATCCCCAGGGCCGAGCCCAGCACCTGCCTGGCGTGCGGTCCCTGCACGGCGAGCATCGCGTAGCGGTCGGCAACGTCGCGGACGATCACCTCGAACTCGCGGCTCTGCCGGCCGAGCCAGGCGAGGTCGCCCTCGTGATTGGCGGCGTTGGTGACGATCAGGTAGCGATCACCGCCAAGCCGATAGGCGATGAGGTCGTCGCGGACGCCCCCGTCCTCCTCACACAGGCACGAATACTGGGCGCCGCCGATCGCGATCTGGGAAACGTCGTTGGAGAGCACCCGCTGCAGAAAGCGCAGCGCTCCCGGCCCCTCAACCTCAACCTCGCCCATGTGGGAGACGTCGAACATGCCGACGTGTCGCCGCACCGCCGAGTGCTCCTCGCGGATCCCCTCGTAGGTAACCGGCATCTCCCAGCCGGCAAAGGGAACGACCTTCGCCCCAAGGTCCACATGCTGCTGAAAAAGAGGAGTGCGACGAGGATCAGCCACGGATCATCAGGCTATTCGTGCGGGCGATCCGGTGCCCCTCCCACAAAGGCTCAAGAAGTCACGATTGCGCCCACAAGTCCGCCCAGCTGCGCGACGGTCTTTGGGGGAGGGGCACCGGATCGCCCCTCACCAACTACTCCTTGAGGAACCCCGGAACGTCGATGTCGTCCTCCGACACCCGCAGTTTGCGGATCTCGGTGTCCTCGGCGGAGACGCGGGGGCGACTCTCGTAACGGCGGCGGACGCGCTGCGGCGAGCGGGCGAGGAGCTCGAAGCCCTCGAAGCCGGTGGCGATCACCGTCACCCGCACCTCATCCTTCATCGACTGGTCGACGACCGAGCCGAAAATGATGTTGGCGTTGTCGTCGGCCTCAGCCTGGACCAGCTGCGCCGCCTCGTTGACCTCGAAGAGACCGAGGTCCTCGGGGCCGGTGATGTTCAGCAGCATCCCGGTCGCGCCTTTGATCGACTCCTCGATCAGTGGCGAAGTGATCGCCGCCTTGGCGGCGTCGAGGGCGCGGGCCTCGCCGGAGGCGGAGCCGACGCCCATCAGGGCCGAGCCGGCGTCGCGCATGATCGTGCGCACATCGGCAAAGTCGAGGTTGATCAGGCCGGGGATCGTGATCAGGTCGGTGATGCCCTGCACGCCCTGGCGAAGGATGTCGTCCGCCTGGCGGAAGGCCTCGAGCACACTGGTGCGTCGCTCGACCGCCTGCAGCAGCTTCTCGTTCGGGACGATGATCAAGGTGTCGACTTTGTTGCGCAGTTTCTCGATGCCCTCGAGCGCCTGCTGCATCCGTCGTTTGCCCTCGAACTCGAACGGTTTGGTTACCGCGCCAACGGTGAGAGCACCGATCTCCTCCTTGGCGATCTCGGCGATCACCGGGGCCGAGCCGGTGCCGGTGCCGCCGCCCTCGCCGGCGGTGACGAAGACCATGTCGGCGCCCTTTAGCGCCTCCTTGATCTCGTCGCGACTCTCGGCCGCCGCGCCAGCGCCGACCTCGGGGTTGCCCCCGGCGCCGAGGCCGCGGGTCAACTCCTGGCCGATTGAAAGCTTGATGTCGGCGTCACAGGCCTGCAGAGCCTGGGCGTCCGTATTGACCGCGACGAACTCGACGCCGCGAATGCCGGCGTCGATCATGCGAGAGACCGCGTTGGTGCCGCCGCCGCCTGCGCCGACGACCTTGATCACTGCCAAGTAAGTGGATTCCATGTGAGTTGAGCCTTTGTTCCGTCCGACCCTTCAGCCATGCTCTAGGGTTCGAGCCTCCCGCTGAAGGACGGAAATTGCGCTCAACGTA